>NZ_BAUC01000005.1 GCF_000474215.1 Edwardsiella hoshinae NBRC 105699 = ATCC 33379
GCCTGGCCACACTAGGGATAGTCATGCATATCCGCTATGCCCCGCGCGGCCAGTTCGCAGCGCTGGCTCGGCGCCATGATTTCGGCATGCTCCCCGTCATCTATCCTGCCACCCCCTATCCCTCGCCCGCCTTGCTGGCGCGTTGGGGCTCGCGCTACGCCGATGACGGCGCTAACCTTGCCAATGTCCGCAACCCGGCGGTAGATGCCCTACTCGCCGCCATCGTCGCCCGGCAAGATGATCCGACGGCGCTACTGGCGTTAGGCCGCGCGCTCGATCGAGTATTAACCTGGAATGCATTCATGCTACCGCTGTGGTATGCCCCACAGCGGCGCATCGCTTATTGGGATCGCTTCGCCATGCCGGCGCAGGCACCACTGCGGGGGGAGGAATGGGATTACTGGTGGTATGATGTGAATCGCGCCGCACGTCTGGCACCGACGCCATCCCCCTGTCTGGGGCGCGCCTCAGGCACGCCGACTCGCGAGGGAAGTCAATGAGGATCAGAGAAAGACGGGTTGTACGACGGGTTCGGCGATGACCACACCGGCATTCTTCAGCCGGCACATCACCGTGCTCTCATCGTCGGCATGAACAAACAGACATGGCTCACCTTCCAGCGCAACGATAGTGCTGGCGACCTGCACCTCTTGTAGGGACAGATCCAAATCGCGCATCACCTGCCACGCCGCCTCGCCACGCTGACTGAGCAGTTTAATCCCGATTAACCGGTCATCCGCCTTCTGCGACTCCGGCTCGGAGAGCGGCTCCACCTGGACACCGGCACGCCCCGATGCCCAACGGTAAGGTCGCGGCAACCGATGAACGATCGAAAGCTGGAAATTGTTCACATTGATACCTTGCTCGGAAACACGGCACAATTTTTTCACAAAAAAATCACAACGTAAATGCTGAATCGCGTAAATTCTGTCAAATATCCGATTTTTCCGCCAGCGATTGACCGAACTTAATTACATACTCCTAACAGAAGCGACCTTTTCACCTTACCAACGCCCACGGGGTAAAGGGTCATCCTGCCGTCGGTGCCCGCGCCGCATACAGAAACAGCGCCATCGCGAGGGTGCTGCACAATGCCATCGACCCAACCAGCGGCCACGCCGAGGTGATCGGCAACTGTGCCAACAACGCGCCGACCAGCGCGCTGAGACCGAAGCGCAGGGTCCCGGCCAACGAGGCAGCCGTACCGGCCATATGCGGGAAGCTGTCCAGGATCACCGCCATAGCATTCGATGACACCATAGCGATACAGCCAACATAGGCCGCCACGCCAAGAACCAGTGCCCAAAAACCCCAGTCCAGCGAGACGCAGGCCAACAGCCAAAGTCCCATGATGAATTGCACCGCCAGGCCCAAACATAGCATCGTTTGGGCACCACGCCGGCGTACATGGCGGCCATTAAAGGTCGTCATGAGGAACAGAAACAGGATGTTCAGGGCAAAGTAGTAGCCAAAATGCTGCGGTGAAACGCCGTGTAGTTCGATATAGACGAATGGACCAGCACTAAAGAAGGAGAACATGCCAGAAAAGGAGAAGGCGCCGGCCAACATGTAGCTCAACACCCGACGGTGGCGAAACAGCGTGGCAAAATTAGTCAGCGTGGTATACAGGCGAAATGGTTGGCGCCGCTCGCGCGGCAGCGTCTCTCGAATAAAGCGTGCCACCAGCAGCGTCGCGCACAGTGCCGCCGCCGCCATCACCCAGAAGATAGCATGCCAGCTAAACCATAACATCAACGCCCCGCCCAACAACGGTGCCAGTAACGGGGCGATGGTCATCACCAGCACCACGAACGACATCATGCGCGAGAACTCATCCTTGCTGAACATATCGCGCATCAGGGCGTTGATCACTACGCTGGCGGCAGCGGCGGCCAGCCCGTGCAATAGGCGCAGCACGATCAATTGATCGATACTCTGCGCCAGGGCGCAGGCGGCCCCGGCCAAAGCGAACGACAAGGTACCGAACAGGATCACCGGCTTGCGCCCCACACTGTCAGCCAGCGGCCCATACAGCAGCTGACCCGCGGCGAAACCCAAGGTGTAGGCGCTCAACGTCATCTGCACCTCGCCACCGGACACACCGAATTGTGCGGCGATCACCGGCAGGCTGGGCAGATACATGTCGATGGCTAACGGCATCAACATCGACAACAGCCCTAAGATCAAGATCAATCCCAGATAAGATCCCTTACGTTCCGCCATCCTTACGCTCCAGGAGCCAGTACGCTGGCGACTTCGGCATCGCTCAACGCCCGGTACTCGCCCGGCGCCAACGTGCTATCCAGCGCGATGGCACCGATGCGCTCACGATGCAATGCCACCACGTGATTCCCCACGGCGGCGAACATGCGCTTCACCTGATGATAGCGCCCCTCACTGATAGTCAAGCGCACCTGCTGCGCATCCAACACCTCCAGACGCGCCGGTTTGGTCAGCGCCGTCTCTCCGTGCAACTGCACGCCCTGGGCAAACTGCACCGCCGTCTGGGGGTCCAACGGCCGCGCCAATGTCACCAGGTAGGTCTTCTCGCAATGATGGCGCGGCGAGGTGATGCGGTGCGACCATTGGCCATCGTCCGTCAACAGCACCAGGCCCGTGGTATCCAGATCCAAGCGCCCTGCGGCATGCAGCTTTTCGGCCATCGGCTCGTCGATAAAGTAGAGAATGGTGGCATGATCAGGATCGTTCGTCGAACAGACATACCCTTCCGGTTTGTGCAGCATGAAGTAGCGTGGCCCGCTGATGAAGGTCAACACATTGCCTTGGTAGGCGATCTCCTGCTCCGCGCTGATCTGTAGCGAACCACTGCGGGCCACCACGCCGTCGACGGTGACGTGACGCGCGCGCAACTCCCGCGCGACCAGCGCACGGCTGATCCCCAGTTGCTGGGAGATAAATTTATCCAGTCTCATTAAGTCTGCTCTGTTATTGCTAGGCGAATAAAAACCGATTCCGGCGTAAGCGTAAGCCTACGGCGAGGATCAAGCGGGGCCGCAGGCATCGCGGCGAACGCAGATCGTTCAGTCTAACACAATGCGCCCCCTGGCAGCCATCGCCCCTCACGGTCATACGACTGGATTTGGCGCGCGCCATGAGTAAACTGGATATGCCCAGCCCTGCGAGGGCACCGCTTCTTGCCACTATCGAGGTTATCCAATGACTGCATCCATCCACGGCCACGAAGTCATGCATATGATGCTCGCCAGCGCGACGCCCTATACCCGCGACTCGCTGATCGCCGCCATCGCACAGCGTTTCGGTGCCGACGCGCGCTTCCACACCTGCTCCGCGCACGATCTCAGCGCCGCCGAGCTGGTAGATCTGCTGGCGGCGCGCGGTAAGTTCGTTCCCGCCGACGGGGGATTCACCACCCAAGCGAATAAGATCTGCCATCACTGATGGCCTTTACGCTCCGCCCCTATCAGCGCGAAGCCGTCGAAGCCACTTTGGCCTACTTTCGACGGCATGACGAGCCGGCCCTAATCGTCTTGCCAACCGGCGCCGGGAAGAGTTTGGTGATCGCCGAACTGGCCCGCCTGGCACGAGGACGCGTGTTAGTGCTAGCTCACGTCAAGGAGCTGGTGGCGCAAAATCACGCCAAATACCTGGCCTGGGGGCAAGAGGCCGATATCTATGCCGCCGGACTAAACCAAAAGGCGAGCCAAGCCAAGGTGGTATTCGGCAGCGTGCAATCGGTCGCCCGCAACCTGGACGACTTTGCTAGTACGTTCTCGCTGCTGATCGTCGACGAATGTCACCGGATCGGTGACGGCGAGGAGGGACAGTACCAGCAGATCCTGCAACACCTGCGGCAGTATAACCCGCGGCTACGCCTACTCGGTCTAACCGCCACCCCCTACCGTCTCGGTAAAGGCTGGATCTACCGCTATCACTACCATGGCATGGTGCGGGGCGATGCCGCCTGCTTGTTTCAGGAGTGCATCTACGAATTACCCTTGCGCTACATGATCCGCCACGGCTTCCTGGTGCCGCCGGAACGCCTAGATATGCCGGTAGTGCAGTACGATTTCAGTCGCCTGCAACCCTCGGAGAGCGGACTATTCAGCCAGGACGATCTCAACCGCGAGCTGCGCGCCCAACAACGCATCACACCGCACATCGTCAGCCAGATCGAAGAATATGCGGCCAGCCGACGGGGAGTGATGATCTTCGCCGCCACCCTTGAACATGCCCAAGAGGTGCTGGGGCTATTGCCAACGGGCAGCGCGGCGCTGATCAGCGCCACCACGCCCCATCAGGAACGGGATGAGATCATCGCTGCATTCAAGGCGCAGCGCCTGCACTACCTGGTCAATGTGGCGGTGTTGACCACCGGCTTCGACGCCCCTCATGTCGATCTGATCGCCATCCTGCGCCCGACGGAATCCGTCAGCCTGTATCAGCAGATCGTCGGCCGTGGGCTGCGCCTGTGCGAGGGCAAGCAAGATTGTCTGATCCTCGACTACGCCGGCAACCCGCACGACCTGTACACCCCCGAAGTGGGCAGCCACAAACCGCACGCAGACAGTCAACCGGTGCAGGTGTTCTGCCCCGCCTGCGGTTTCGCCAACACATTCTGGGGCAAATGCGATGCTCAGGGACACATCATCGAGCACTATGGACGCCGTTGCCAAGGCTACTTCGAGGATGACGAGGGGAGGCGTGAGCAGTGCGACTACCGCTTCCGCTTCAAGCAGTGTCCGCAGTGCAACGCGGAAAATGACATCGCCGCCCGGCGTTGCCATCAGTGCGCGGCGTTGCTCGTGGATGCCGACGATATGCTCAAGGCGGCGCTGAAGCTCAAAGACGCCTTGGTGCTGCGTTGCGCCGGCATGCAACTGCGCAGTGGCGAAGACACCAAGGGCGAGTGGCTCCACATCACCTATTACGACGAGGATGGCGCCGATGTCAGTGAGCGCTTCCGTCTGACGACGCCGGCTCAGCGCACCGCCTTCGCCCAACTGTTTTTACGCCCTCACCAGCGAGCTCCGGGCTGCGAGCTGGTCTGGCGCCAGGTGGCAGACATCATCGCCCAACAAGACGCGCTGCGTGCACCTGACTTTGTGGTGGCTCGCCGCAAGGGGCAATTCTGGCAAATACGGCAGAAGGTGTTTGATTACCAAGGACGCTATCGCAAGGCCTACCAGCTGCGCGGCTAATTTATTTGCCGTCCCGGCGTAGATCGGCTAGAATGCCGCCCGCTTTGCCGAGGCAAGGCACACTATCCCGTCTGCTGCTGGGTCGCCTGTGGCGGACTTCATTTTTTTATCGAGATAGAACCATGTTCACTATCAACGCAGAAGTACGTAACGAGCAGGGTAAGGGTGCGAGCCGCCGCCTGCGTAGCGCCGGCAAATTCCCGGCAATCGTTTATGGTGGTAAAGAAGCCGCGCTGTCCATCACACTGGACCACGACTCCACCATGAACATGTCTGAAAAAGACGGTTTCTACAGCGAAGTGCTGACCCTGGTGGTCGACGGCAAAGAAATCAAAGTAAAAATCCAGGCTGTACAGCGTCATCCGTACAAGCCGAAACTGACTCACATCGACTTCGTTCGCGCTTAATCGCCGTTCCGATTCCGGTCAGTAAAAAAGACGCCGCTCTGCGGCGTTTTTTTTCGTCTGTCATCCGCGCCTAAAGAGGCGGTAGTCCGCCTCCATGAGCGCTCAGCGTCCGCCGCCGTTACGTTGCAACTGATCGCGGAGATTCGGCGGTGTCCCCTTAATCGTTAAAGTATCGGTCTGCGCGTCCCAGAAAATGCGTTCCCCCAACAGCATGGCGTCGAAGTTGATTGTCAGTCCTCCGCCGCTGCCAGCATACTTAGTCAACTGACGCAAGGTACTACGATCCGCCGGGAAATGCTCCTCCAACTCGTAGCCACGCTCGGTGGTAAACTGCTGGAAACTCTGCTCTCCGACGGTCGGGATCTCGCGGGATAGCGCCTCCAAGGCAATCTCTTCGCCAGCTTGCAACTGTTCGTTGCAGTAGTCATACACCTGCTGACGACACGCCTGACGCTCGTTCTTGTCCAACTGTCCCTCATTGCAGTAGTCACTCACCGCTTGGAGCAACCCGCGATTTTGCGCCTTGGCATCCAGTCCTGCCTGCGCGCCGAGAAAGTCCATAAAAAAGTCAGCGACCTTACGCCCGACTCGCCCCTTCAGGTAAGAGAGATAGCGCTGGGATGCGGGGTTCGTCTCCCACTCGGTCAAATCGATGCGTGCGACGATGTCGGCGTGCATGATGTCCAGATAGTGGGTAGCGCTGAGATCCAACTGTTCGTTGACGCGCATACTGTTACAGTTGTTGAGCACCGCTACCAGTAAGTAGTCCACGGCCAGATAGCGATAGTGACAGAACAGCACAATCCCGCCCTCGGCGAACGGATACTTGGCCAACTCATCACGCAACCGTCCGGTCGCCGCCCGGCTGAATTGCAAGAAGGTATCCTCCCCTTTACGGTAGTTGGCCAGCGCCTGCGCCAATTCGCTGTCGGGAGTAAAGGTGCCGTAGGCCTTGCTCTTAGCGCTGTAGACCCGATGCAGCTCCGCCATGGTCTCGTCGACGACGGCGCTCGGCGCCAGCAACGAGTCGCGCAGCACGACCTCCAACTGCTGTTCATCACGCTTCACCAATTGATGTAGCGCAATGCTCTCCAGATCCAGACTCATTGTTTACTCCTGTTATCCTCAGCCTGATATAGGCGCGTATTCAAACACCGTTGTCCGGCACCCGCAAGGGGCTCGCGCCTCATCACGGCGGCAGATGCAGAAAACTGCGGAAAATCCGCCGTCCATCGGGTAATATGTGTGACTTTGTCAGTCATCGATGGTCTTTTTTATGCCACAATCATCCCGTTACAGCGATCAACGCGTTGAACAATTGCTCACTGATCTGGTCAACGTACTAGAATCGCAACATGCCCCCACCGATCTGTCGCTGATGGTGCTGGGCAACATGGTAACCAATCTGATTAACAGCAGCGTTGCGCCCGCACAACGCCGTATGATCGCTCGCTCTTTTGCCGAGGCATTGCAAGCTTCCATTCGGGAAGACAACGCCCACTAAACCCACCGGGTATGGATTCGACGGAAATAGACAGAGTTTATGGTAACCAACCGTCAGCGCTATCGTGAAAAAGTCTCCCAGATGATCAGCTGGGGGCACTGGTTCGCCCTCTTTAACATTCTGCTGGCGCTGCTGCTGGGCAGCCGTTATCTGTTTATCGCCGACTGGCCCGCCACCCTGGCGGGACGCGTCTACGCGATTGTCAGTTGGCTGGGGCATTTCAGCTTTCTCGGTTTCGCCGTCTACCTGCTGACGCTCTTTCCGTTAACCTTTATCGTCATGTCGCAGCGTCTGCTGCGCTTTCTCTCGGCGGCGGTCGCCACTGCCGGACTTACGCTGTTGCTGATCGACAGCGAAGTCTTCACGCGCTTCCACCTCCACCTGAATCCCTTAGTGTGGGAGTTGGTGGTCAACCCAGCGCAGGGAGAGTTATCCCGCGACTGGCAGTTGATGTTCATCTGCGTCCCGGTGCTGTTTCTGATCGAAATGCTCTTCGGAACCTGGAGCTGGCAGAAGCTACGTAGCCTGAACCGGCAGACCTTCGGTAAACCGCTCGCGGCGCTATTCATCGTCTCGTTTCTCGCGTCACATCTGATCTATATCTGGGCGGACGCCAACTTCTATCGCCCGATCACCATGCAGCGAGCGAATCTGCCGCTCTCTTATCCGATGACGGCACGACGCTTCCTCGAGAAACACGGCCTGCTGAACGCCCAAGCTTACCAAGAACGGTTGATCCGTACCGGTGATCCTGAGGCAGTCGCCATCGAATACCCATTGGGTGAGCTGAGTTACAGCGACAAGGGCGCTGGGCTGAATCTACTGATGATCGTCGCTGATGGCCTACGCAACGATGATTTGACGCAGACCATGCCGAACCTGACGACTTTGGCTAATCAGAGTCTCAACTTTAGCCAACACTACAGCACCGGCAACGACGTCGATAGCGGGTTATTTGGCCTGTTTTATGGTATCTCGCCTAACTACTTGGACAGCATCCTCGCCGGGCGTAAGTCGTCGGCGCTGATCAGCGCGCTGGCACACCAACACTATCAATTCGGCCTGTTCTCTTCCGATGGGTTCAATGCCCCTTTATACCGCCAGGCGCTGTTTAGCGATTTTACCTTGCCCACGCCACAAAAGCAGAGTGACGCGGCAACAGTACGTCAGTGGGAGCGTTGGTTGGACACCCAAACCTCGCAACATCCATGGTTCGCCTACGTCAACCTGAACGGCACTACCAGTAACGCCGCCGAAGGCGGGAGCACCGCCAACCGCTATGCGCGCGCCGCCCAGCAACTCGATCAGCAGATCGGGGCGATGATCGATACCCTACGGGCACGTCATGATTTGGATAACACGGTGGTGGTGATCACCGCCAGCCACGGTTTAAGCGCTGACAATGAGGAGACGAGTCCCCCCTATCGCCGTCGTCAGCTACAGGTCCCCCTGGTCGTCCACTGGCCCGGCACCACCGCGCAGTCGATCGCCAAAATGACCAGCCACGAGGATGTGATGGCGACCCTGATGCAACGCCTACTGCATGTCGACAGCCGCGCGCTCAACTACACCCAGGGTGAAGATCTGTTCGCCGCCAGTCGGCGCCATGATTGGTTGACGCTCGGTAATGGCCGCGATCTGGTGATCATCACCCCGCAACAGACTATCGTACTCAACCGCAACGGTAGCTACCGTACCTATGGCCCCGATGATCGCGAACTGACGGGCGAACGGCTGTCGCTTCCGCTGTTGTTGCAAGTGCTGACCGACGTAAAACGCTTTATTGCCAACTAACTGCCTAAAACTACAGCGATCAATCGCGCTATGGCTTGCAAATGGTGAGGAAAACGGTAGTATACAAAACCAGTTCGGCACGTAGCGCAGCCTGGTAGCGCACTGTCATGGGGTGTCAGGGGTCGGAGGTTCAAATCCTCTCGTGCCGACCAAAATTCCCTAAAAAACCAACCGTTATGGTTGGTTTTTTTGTTTCCGGCGTACGCCGATAGCTAATTCCCCCGCTGTAGTCATTCAATGATTATCCGCTCTGCGAGGTGTTACTCCCTTATCACGGCGCCAAGCCTGCTGCTAACAAACGCTCAACGCAGGTTCGTGCCAAGCATAACAAGCACTTTTCCCCTCCCACCATCATCAAGCCCGCCAGCTAGCGTATCAACACGCCATTCCTCACCTCGCCCTCGTACCGCCTCTCATTGGCATGCTCGTGGCCAATACCCAGGTCGCGCGAGCAGACTCCCCCTCACGCAGGCAATCGTTTTCACCAGCCCTGAGCATCATTAGCGGATGGCAATAGGTTAAAGACTCACCACCTCGCGTACCTTGCCAGGATATCCTGGCTCGCCATATGCAAAAGATTGCGTCCCAGACTCATGCACATAGCATGGGCATGTGACGGGGATAAGCCCCTAGCGTCCATACTGGTGGCTCGCCGTTCCGACGGGGTAGCCGTCGTCACGCGCCTCGAGGTGCCCGCTCCAGGACAAATGAGGGAGCCAGGTTCAGCGCTGCATAGCCTATTTGCTCGACCAAATCATGGTGACTTGCCCGGAATAATGTGATACGCAACGCGCCATCGTAAAATCAAAACGCCAGCGCCGTCCACATCGACCAGCCCGCAGGATAACGATGTCAGTGCTCACGCTGACTTTTCCGCCTCATTGCCACTGAATTAAACTCAAGGCGGCAACCGATGGCGCGGATGCCAGGCTGTTTCTGCGCTACCTTCGTCAACGACCGGCAATGCTGTGGCCATACCGCGCGCTAGCAGCGCTCATCCACCGTCTTTCCAGCGGCCATCAGCTTTATATGGCGCCATTGATGACAGATAGTTGCGCATCGCTATCTCTGCAAGCGTGAGCTGGTCGCTAAACAATCAGCATCGCTCCGCCTCTTGCTACCTACACCCAGCGTGAAAACACCGACATCGCTAAGGCTCCCTTCTATACTATCCATTTTATATCGTCGCCAATGATCCTCAGCACGCTGCCATTAAAACGATATACTGATTATTTAGCGCTAATTTTTATATATTTTTCTCTCACTTAGCTAAAGATACTAAATACCATTTTTGTTCATCTAGCAGCACGAAAGAAAATTATCATTCTTAGCCTTTTTATAAAAAACATAAAAATAGTTCATCGATAATGCTAGGAGGGAAATAGCGAGAGATTTAAAAGGGTCAGGTTTGCACCCTAAGCTAAGTTTTATGGTTTCTAATGATTTAGCCTCGCTCGGCATCAGAAGAGTGCATTGGGGTATAAATGCAGGAGCAGATAATTGAAGCAATTTCTGAGTGGATCGAGAAAAACTTATCATCACAGATTACACCAGACGATATCGTAAGATACTCAGGATACTCTAGAAGATATATCTATGGCTTGTTTGATAATTACGCAAAACTACCACCAGGAAAGTATATCCAATACCGACGGCTTTCCTGTGCAGCAGTCAGGCTACGCTTAAGTTCACAATCAATAACAGAAATTGCGCATTATTTATGCTTCGACTCTATTCAGTCATTCTCGCGCGAGTTTAAGAAACGATTTGGCCTGTCACCACGCGCATACCGGTGCCAAGATGACTGGGATATGAGCAATATCCATGCCCCATTGAAGCTGAACCAGACAACGTTACCCGAATTAAAACTGGTCGCTCGCGAGGCACTGTCATATGTAGGAGATGAATTCAAATATAGCGAAAACCTCACTGGGTCTCCCCCTAGGGGCGGAAAGCTAAAACTGGATATCATCATAAAAAATATAAATTCTTATCACGCCGACTTCTATCTTATATCGAGGGTTTCTCCTTCAACTAACAGCGAAAACAAGGTGGTGATACAGATGATTACAGGGCTAAAAAGGAGCCAGATGACGACGGGCAAGATGGCCAAAGAGTTACATCTTCCTGCGGGGCTGTACGCTAAGTTCTCTTATTCTGGCACTTGGGAAACCTATGCCGATATTTCCCAGAGAATATATCTCGAGGCTCTCCCCAAACATAAACTTAAACGAGCCAAAGGACGCGACATCGAACACATATTCTACTCTGGTGAGATCCACCATCCTGAAACCTATCAGTTTAACATTGACTATTATGTACCAGTGGCTCGCTAAACGTCACATAACATTTTTATAAAATTGCCAAAAATTAAATATGTCAAGCAATGATAACAATGAACAGACTGGCGATGAAGAACTGGCGCCAATGGTTGATGGTTTAAGCGGTGCGCTGTGTATCTTTATCCTGATTACTACGGTTTTTATGATTAGCGGTATAGATAGCGTCGTCACTGGTATCGGTAGAGCCTATACCGGTCAGGCAAGTCGAGTGGACTACCTTAACAATACTGTCTATTTCGTTAGCGTTCTGTCGCTATCGCAGGAAGAGTATGCGCGGATCAATGATGGTATTCGCCGCAGCACCAAAAAAAATATCATCATCGAGGCTTCAGACCCAGCTATTAATAGTAGCGCAGCCACTCGAGTCAAGCGCGACTTAACCTATAACCTGCTGGAATTTAAGAAATATCTCAATCTCAACAATATGCGTGTGACATTGAAGATAGCCAATGATGACTTTTGCAAAACGCGATCATCATGTATTAAGTGGAGTGTAAATTAATGTATCTTGTCGGTTTTTTGTTCTATGCGCTGATAGTTTTTTCCTATTATTTTGTCGATGAGATATATGAGATCATTAATCAGTCATACCTGCTGGCGCAAGCGTTAACGATCATCATGGGGGCGTTTTATCTCTACCCTCTACTGATATTTATCGTTATCTGTGCATGCTCGCTAAAAAACGAAAAAGCTAAAAAGCTCATCGATTCCCAGACAAAGCTGGCGGCGTCTGTTTCGGTCTCTCTCGGCCTCATCGGTACCTTTCAAGGACTCACGGCAATGGTCGCCTCCATCGCGAAATCCATGGGCGGTAGCAGCGATATGGCCGAGAAAATGAACGCGATGTTAAGCGCGATATCCTCTGCACTTTCCGCGATGTCTTACGCGTTTTTGACCTCAATCCTCGGGGTGACGATTTCGGTACTTTTGCTACTCAGTCTCAATTTTTGGCTGTTCTACTTTAAGGATAATGCCACATCAAAGGCAACCAAGGCACGTAATCTCACGGTGACTTATGACGCGCGTATTCGGACTAATTTCGACTTAGTCGATACGCAGTTGACTGCATTCAATGACAAATTAGATCGCCAGCTACAGCTCGGCGAACAAACGCGGCAGGCACATCAAGAGATGCTATCTGCACTAACGCATGTTGCCCATAGTATGGATAGGCTCCAACAGCAGTTAGCGGACGCCGAACGACTCCGTCAAGAGAACGTGAAGGAACTGCAAGACAACGTTCTTCGATTCAAGGATAAGTTACGGAAAATGTTGGAGTTTATTACAAAATGATCCGTCATTGGCTGTGTTTTTTGCTGTTATCCTTTACCTCGATACCGTGCTTCGCGTTAGCCGATAATTATCAAGACTATTTACATACTGTCATTGAAAATACTGAGAGCGTTAAAGCAAAAGAGGCTCTGGTTGATGCCGAAGAGTTAAATCAACTGAGTGCTCAACTTTACGCGATCCCTAAGCTCTCGGCCTATGCTCAACCTAAGTCGACCAGGGCCAAACGTAGCAGTAACTATGTTGAAAGCAAGATCACCTTGAGCGCACTGTTATTTGATGATGCGACGTTCAATTCGTTGCGCGCACAGCATTATAAACTGCTCGCGACCCTGGTCGATCTCGATAGGGAAAAAGAACGGATCACGGTAGCGATAATGAGTGATCAGATTAACATCACCCTCTATGAACAGTTACGTGAAAATGCACTAAAACTAAAGTATGAATCTGAGGCACTCTATCAGAGGATCAATGTTAAATATGAATTCGGCATCATCAAAGAAAGTGATGTCAAACTCGCTAAACTATTAGTGCAAAAAATCAACAATGAAATCGATAATATCGATAGGGTTATCGATCGACTGAAGCTAAATATTGAATCTAACGCACTGTATCCCTACCCTGCCGAGGGCGTAGAGATCAGTAGAGTAAAAATCGAGCGTTTACTCACCTTTACCAGTAAAGACAAAAACCTAATCCAGAACTTTGACTTAAAAAAAATCGCGTTGAATAAATATGAGAGTAAAGAAAACGCCGCGGCACAAGATTCCTTGTACTCGATCACTCTGCTCGCAGAAAACAAGTACGCCAACAGCAACTTGGTCAAAGATGATTCTTATATTGGGGTTAAAGTTTCATTAAATCTTTTTAACCTTGACAATAAGTTAGCGCAAGCCGCGGGAATGGCAACATACCGTTCACTCTCATTCGACTATGACCATAGATATAAATGGCTAAAGAACCAAGTTAGGTTGGCTAGATTGACAACCGAAGCCAATACACGCGAGATCACCAACCTTGAGCAACAATTAGCCACAACCCAGGAGTTAGTAAAAAATCAAGAGCGTGAATATAGCATCAACCAAGTTTCGGTCTATGAGATGTTAAATACTCGTTTCGACCTCTTTCAACTCGATAAATCGATTGCTGACATCAAGGTCTCTGAAGCGAGAAATAAAATCGGCCTACTTCAATTGTATGGCCAGGTACTTGATTTTTTTTATTAATGAGAATTTCCGTTGATGACTAAACAGCATTTTTACCTAAGCGTTAAAGCCGTGCAGAAACCCTTGCTCGCCGGCACCGTCGGCGTTGCGGTCTTGCTGTATATCTCTTTCAGCAAGATCGATATCGTCTCTCCCGGTCAAGGCGTGATCACCGGTGAAAATGATAAGGTGGAGATAAAGAGTCCTAACTCTGGATTTATTAATAAATTCAACCTGCATGAAGGCGATAGCGTCGAGAAGGGAATGGTTTTGTTTTCCTATACTAACCTCGACTATACATATAAGGGATTGACCTTAAAGGATATTATTGATTTCAATCGTGACAAAATTAACTACCTGAAAAAGGACAGCGCGCTGCTCAAGAGTTTGCTCATCACCTCAACGTCATCGCCACAACAACAAGAAACATTATCATCCAGCGGTTATGCAGATCTGAGCTATTTTTCATTCAAAGCAGAATATGATGCCATCCTGCTTGATGAGCAGAGCCTGAACGAAAAAGAGAAATTACTCCAGCAGGAAGTACAGTTACGGGAAAAGCAAATTTCCTATCTACAACGCAAAGATAGCCTCCTGAAAAAAGGTGGTGCCAGCGATATTGATATCATTAATAACCTCTCTGATATCGATCGACAAAAGACTGAACTAATTAATGTAAAGATGAGTTTTCTCACCTTGCGTAATGATTTAGAGAACGCCAAGACACAGTTTAAAACTAAACTGTACGATAAAATCAATAGTATCCGTGAGCAAATAGATACGCTACAAAAAAACAATATAGAGAACCAGGGAGAACTTAAGTTGATGAACGATAAGGTATCCACCAATATCGTTACAGCTCCTTTCTCCGGTAAAATTTTAAAGATCGAAAACAACCTCAAACAAGGATCATTTATAGAGCAATACCAGAGCATTATGACCGTGAAACAGGATACCAACGGCCAGGTTATCGAAGCAAAGTTTGATACCAAGTATCGTCCATATCTCTATCAGGGCGCCAGTGTCAAGATTTCCGTTAATTCGACCGCTTTTAAAAAGAATTTTTCTGCGCGTATCGCGAAAATCAGCCCAGATTCATTCGTGGATAATACCCGTGGCAATACTGAATACCGTTATTATAGTGTGACCATTGATAGTTTTCAGGATATTGATACTAGCAAACTACCCGAAGGCATCGAAGTCAATGTATTTGCCACTTCGAAAAAAGTTTCTATTCTCGAATACATGATCGCAACACTCAAATCCGATATGACTTTTAACGTGTGGTAACTGTATGCTTGGTTTTGTATCTGCTTTATCGGCGACACTCGCGATCATTGTACTGATCGCCTCTGTCATGCTCGTTAATTTATTATCTGTCAGCCTAGAGAAGAGCAAGCAAAATTTTCAGATAAAATTTTCAGGAATTATCGATAGTGAGCCGAGCGGAAAAAATGGCGGAAAGAATAGAGATCAAGAAGGGCAATCCGATAAATTCGGAGCAGGAACGGGCAGAGACAATAGTGATCCGCAACGAATGATTAGTAAATATGTCATCTCGCCTCAAGATCTACCACCGGCGCAGTCCAACCTCGCCGAAATAGAGACGGGATGCTCTTACGGTAATAACTTTAGTTACGATGTCGCCTCAAAACTCGCGGCACTTAATTATATTATTCTGGCAAAAGCCTATGCATCCAGCGATGTGAAAATATATATTCAGAAACCGAACTATGATGAAAATGGAATCAACGATTGCTGGGTGAATACTAAGGATCGGGAGTAATAACTATGTTAATAGACGCCATCCGTATTTATTGTCAAAAAAACGGCATTCAATTATCTACGCGAGATAAAACACTTGCTGCCGATTTTTTTGAACATCCTCATGATTACATCTCCGATGACTATTTCAACTATAAGTTGCATAGCTTCATCTGCCGTAGTCATGCTGAATTACCAGAGATCTTCATCGTTGAGGAGAAGGGTAATGACTTTCTTGTTTATGAGCGTATCATCAGTGATTTTTGTTGTCTATCTCAACATAAACAGCAGGCACCCCAGTCTTTCATTGGCAAGAAGATCATCATATTAAGAGAACAACCGAAAACCTTAGAGGCTGAAGCGCTCTACGCCACAATAAAGAAAAGAATCAGTGGCGCGAATTTATTTTTTCTACCACTGGTGGCATTTTCCCTTTTATTGCCATTCTACAGTAACTTATTTAACTCTAGACTGGTTTACAGCTCATCATTGACATCCGTGCTTTACATTACGATTTTTTTTATTTTCTTCGCTCTACTGGAAGCTTTCCTGAAGACCTCGGTATATAAGACTGTCGTAAGAGCAACTCATGATAATTCAATAAAAATCAGCAAGTTGCTTATGTACATTCTCACGATAACTAGCGATGATAGCGCCCCATCAACCACTCGAGCCATCGAGCTCTCCAGCGTAAGCTATTGGAAAGCTATCTCCTCGCTCATGGTTGACGTCGCCTTACTCTTGGTCTTTCTGATTTGTATTGTCCTGCTCCTCGGAGAATATAGTATCATCCTCTTCTTATATTACCTTGGGTTTGCCATTTTCTGCGTTTATGCACGCTTTCAGTCCTATGAAAGCAGCCTCAAAAGTATCGCCATAAACAATGACCGTTTAATTGATAGCATCTCCCTGCACAATAATCGGCAGCAAGTCCGCTTTACTAATTTTGACACCTTACGTCATGCTTTCTACGTAAAATCCTTGGCCAGCGAAAAACTGAGCCATCAACTAGATTTACATAATAATCGTTGGGCGGAGATCCTTAAGTTAAATACTTTTATCTCTATGGTCCTGATGTATATCGCTTGCTACCTAGCAATCAACACAGGAAGTTTATCGATCGCCACGATCATCGCAGTGATGATCATTAACTCTCGTCTCTCTGCCGCAATGATAGCCTCGGTCAATGGTTGCTATAGTGTCAAAGTCAATCTCCACCAGATAAAAGCAAGCCTAACAAAGCTGACACAGCATATCGTTTTGGCCAATGCCAACCAGCTCCACTTAGATAAAATCGAGCAGTTAACGCTGGAAAATATTACCATTGAACCACATGGTCACGCGACCCTAGCAGGTTATAACGCCAACTTTACCCGCGGGAATGTGGTCGGCGTAGTGGGTAAAGTCGGCGTTGGTAAAAGCACGTTGCTCCGCGCAATCATCGCGCAAGCTGCCTTGCCCCATGGCGCAATTCGCTACAATCAGGTGAATATCCATAACATTGATGCGTTAACTTTCCAACGCCAAATAGCTTACTACCAACCAGCCTTACAGTTTTTTAAGGGGACGCTACGCTTTAACTTTAATTTGTACGGCATACATGATACTGGCCGCATTCTCGCCATTATCAAATACTGCTGTCCAGCGATGACCGTAGATATCAACATTCTGGATGATGTTGATGCCGATGCGCTTAATTTCTCGGCAGGAGAGCGGCAAAAGATCATCATCTCAATGTTATTGGAGAAACAGCCGTCTCTTATTATCTTAGATGAACCGACCTCATTCATGTCTGATGATGAGGGCCTAGACTTTCTGCGTCATTTAATCGCGCAACATCATGACGCCATTTTTATCATTGCCAGCCATAATGCCGACGTGAATCGCATAGCAACCACACTTATCAATATTTCCAACACTGGAAAACATAAAAAGATATTCATTAACACACCACGTCCAACAGTGCCAATAACGGTAAAGCCACAAGGAGGCTTAGCAGAATAACGTATCAACACTATCGTGCTGTCGCCTGGGGACAGCCTGGCATCGTTTATTATTCTATTAAGATGAGTTGATGATATGAAATCAATTAATGTAAACAATTTCGATTCAGAAAATATCCGTGTTGAAAAGCTGAAGGTCTCTGGGTTCGATGTCATCGTCACCGATACACAAGGTGAGCGGATAAGAATTGTCGATGGCTTACCCGATATCCTGACCGGTACGCTTAAACTCTTAAACAGTGATGGACAAGGAATCGAGACGACAGCGATCGTCAACTCTATCGATGCCTCTAAGCTGGGACTCGATGTCGCCGTACTCGGCTCCTTGCTCGACGGTAATGATGTCGAAAGCGCGGTCGATGCCGCAGCAGGAACCTCTGCCGATCCTACCACATCCGATAACGCACAAGAGCGAGCTCAGGCCGAGAAACTCGCCGCATTACTCGCCGAGAATAAGCAGCTCAGAGAACAATTGAGCGAGAGCGAAAAGCAGGCGGCGCATGAGGAGAAAGTGCAACTGCAAGTCGAGAAATCGACGCTGTGCGCTAATGAAACGCTCGTTGAGCCTCAAACGCCGGAGCCGGCACCGCCGCCAGGAACGGCCCCGGCAAAGAAAAAGAAACCGCTAGACGATGGCGGCGGTGGTTCGTCCTCCCCTGCTAACGAACCGCCCTCTCCCACCGGGAATGGTCAGCATGAGGTTACGTTAGGCCAACATGTACCGTTAACCGCCGCATTGAGCGCAAACAGCGATACCGGGATCGTCGGTGACAACATTACCCGCGTCACATCCCCCCTGTTCAGCGGCACTACTGCGCCGTTCGCACAACTGACCCTGACCATCGGCTCGGCGACTTACTCTACCACGGCCGACGCGCAGGGCAATTGGAGTATCGCCGTCACTCACGATCTTGCCGAGGGAGGAAACAGCTATACGGTGAGCGCCGCTGACAGCGCCGGTAATAGCACGACCATCAATGGCGTGGTCGTGATTGATACCGTCGCCCAGACCATTACCGCCACGCTGGACGGCCAGTCCGATAGCGGTGTGCAAGGCGATTTCATCACACATGACACCACGCCAACCCTGACGGGAACGGCAGAGGCGGGTGCCGCCATGACGTTAGTTATCAATGGGACCACCTATACCTTTAACGCCGATGCCTCAGGCAACTGGCACTTCACCCTGCCAAGTGCGCTGGCCGAGGGGAAATATGACTATACCGTGAATGCCAGCGATGTCGCCGGTAATCACACCAGCTACAGCGGCGCATTGACCATTGACACCAGTGCGCCGGCACTAACCAGTAAACTCGACTTGAGCAATACCCTTTATGGCGATAACGTAATCGGCAATAGCCAACCCATTTTTTCCGGCACGGCCGAAGCGGGCTCGACGATAACCCTCAGCATCGCCGATGCCACCTATACTCTGATCGTCAATCCAGACGGGCAGTGGAGCTTCTCTGTGCCGGTCGCTCTGGCCAATAAGGAGTGGCCTTATACGATCAGCGCAACGGATAGCGCGGGCAATCAAACCGTCATCCACGATCAGGTAATTATCCAAAATAAAGATGCCGTGGCGCAGATCGGCGTCACCGCCGGACTTGATACCAGCACCGATTCTGGCACCCTCGGCGATAACATCACCAGTAACCCGCGCCCGATCCTGACGGGCACCTCAGTGGCCAATGCGGTCATCCTACTCACCTTGGCCGGGGTGACCTACACCACAACCACAGATAGTCATGGGAACTGGTCGATCGATTTCGCCAACGATTTTGTAGACGGCGTACATGATTACAGCGTCACGGCTACGGCGCCGGACGGTACGATGGGGCTCTACTCTGGCTCTTTCACCATCGATACCATCGCCCCCAGTATCGCCGTGAATCTAGAGGCCCAGTCCGACTCCGGCATCGTCGGCGACGAGATCACCAACGTCAAACAGCCCGTCCTGACCGGTCTCACCGAACCCTATGCGACCGTCGTGATTACGATCGATGGCAGCGCATATCAGACTACGGCCAACAGTGCAGGTGAGTGGAGCATTGCCATCACCCACGCCCTGAGCGAAGGCCAAAATGATTACACGGTAACCATCACCGATGTCGCGGGAAATAACGCCAGCGCAACGGGCAGCATTACCCTCGATACAGAGGTCGCACCGCTAACCGGGATCAAGTTTTCCGACGGCTACGGGGGACGTTACAGCAGTACCTATACTCCAACCATTGAGGGTTGGGGAGAGGCTGGGGCAACGCTAAACATCGCCATCGGTAGCCGCTCATACACCATCACTATCCCGGAATCGCGCAAGTGGTTTTTCTATGTGCCAGCCGGATTTATTCAGGCGGGGAATACCACTCAATACATCACCTTCAAAGAAACCGATGCGGCCGGGAACACGACATCAACGACAATCAAGTTTCATTTTATCACCGATAAACCGGATATCTCTGCCGATATCGCCGCGGGCAGCGATACCGGCATCATCGGCGACAAAACGACCAGCGACACCAGCCCAATGCTGAGTGGACGGGTGACGAGCCCTGCACTCACCCCGTCTCAGTTAGCCCAGTCTAAAGTCGCGCTGACTATCGACGGCATCACCTATTCCGGCATAGCAGTCAATAGCAACGGTTCCTGGTCCTTCACGCTACCGGTTACCCTATCGCCGGGCTACAGCTATAACTACACCGTCAGCGTGACCGACTTTGTCGGTAACACCAATAGCTATACCTCCTATGTGACCATTAATACCCTGTCCGGCAAGCTGGATGCCGTCAGTATCACCGGCGAAAACTCCATGACGGAGACAGCCGATGCCTCGCCAACCTTATCGGGATCGGCAACAGCTGGCTCTACGCTGACCCTTTATATCAACAACCACAGTTATCATGTGCCCGTCACGGCATTAGGCACCTGGACATTTAAGGTGCCTGATGCCCTGGGCAACGGCAAATATACCTTCACCTTAGTCGAGAAGACCGCCGCCGGGGTTACCAATACCTTCAACGGCCATTTCATCGTCGATAGCAAGACGCCAGACGTATTGACCGCCGAAGTACTGGCCCCGGCGAGTGGCAGCAACAACGTCGTCAACCATCCCGACGTCACGCTCCAGGGAAAAACCGAGGCTCTGGCTCTAGTAACCATCTTAATCGGCGGCATCACCTATCAGACTTCCGCCGATGCCAACGGCAACTGGTCTTATACGTTTGATAACGGCGCATTCGCCATCAACAGCACGATTAATTACCAGGTCACCGCCAGCGATGCGGCCGGCAATAAAACGACCATCAATGGCAGTTTTATGATTGATACCATCGACGTCAGCGCCGATCTCGCCATCAACAGTAACTCGGGCAATCCGCACGATAATATCACCAATGTCAGCCTGCCGACCTTTGCTGGAAATACCGCCGCTAATGCGGAGATCAGCCTGGTAATTAATGGCGAAAAATATACTACGACGGCGGACAGTAACGGTAAGTGGTCCATCACGCTGGACAGCACGCTGCCAGACAATACTTATCACTATGCGGTAAGCGCCACCTTAGGGGATAAAGTCAACTATGCCGCGGGAGAGGTGGTGATCGACACCAGCGCACTCCCCCCCACGCTGAACCTCGCCACTGACAGCGACAGCGGAGTCATCGGTGACTACATCACCAATGTCACCACGCCGACACTAACGGGCATCAGCGAACCGAATGCCAAAGTGATGCTAACGCTCAATGGCATCACCCATACCATCACGGCGGGCAACGATGGCTCCTGGTCGTTCGTTGTTCCCACGCCATTGACCGAAGGGGATAACGCCTATTCGATCGGCATCATCGATAGCGCGGGCAACACCTCAAGCGCCGTCACGGGCCATATCACCCTGGATACCCTCCCCCCCAACGCCTCGGCCACGCTACGTCCGGCCGATGACAGCGGCAATGTCGGCGACGATATCACCAATGTCGCCACCCCAACATTAACCGGGAGCACGGAACCCGGCGCAACAGTCACGCTGGTCATCAATAACTATACCTACGCTACCCGCGCCGATGAGCATGGGACGTGGTCATTGACGATCAGTGACGCGCTGCCCAACGGGAATAACACCTATACCATCACCGTGAGCGATATCGCCGGTAATCAGGCGACTACCTCGGGCCATCTTGTGATCGATACGATAGCGCCGGAGGTGGAGGATATTACGGTAGCCAACGCGGATCATAGTGATATCACCGATACCTCAATACCTATATTCAGCGGCACGGCTAGCGAGACGGAGGTGAAAATAACCATCTCCTTCGCCGGTGACGAACAAAAATATGATGTCACGCTCAATCCCGATGGCAGTTGGCATTACCAACACAACACGCCATTTCCCTTGGGCAGTCATGAATACACGCTCGAGATTAGCGACATCGCAGGAAACAGCAGCACAACCAGCGGCACATTTGAGGTTGTCAGCAACATTAGCACGCCTTCTCAGCCCGAAGAGAGCACCTCTCCCGTTGAGCTAGCTGGCGTTGCCGAGGCGCATGCCCAGATCGAAATCACTCTCGATGAAGCTATCTATCGCACACAGGCGGATCAGAACGGCAACTGGTCGCTCCTCACCGCCCCCTACCCCGCCGGCGACTATGAGTACTGCCTTAAGATGACCAACGCCGCCGGTGAGATAAGCGAAGAGACCAACGCCATCAAATTAGTCCCCGACGACAGCGCGCCCCTCGTCTCCGTCTCGAACTCCGCCCCCGCCGTGTCAACCGACCATGGCGAGGCAGCTGTATTGAGCCTGCTAGCGAGCGAAACTGCCTTCGAGGTAAGCAGTCACGATGAACCTATGTGAAACCCACGCGTTCGTTAAAGCGTAATGCCATTGGCGTCGGCCTTATTGTCATAGCCGATGCCATTTACCCGCATTACCCCCTGGGTCACTTCCCTCATATCCGTTAGTAAGGAGATAAAGGTGTCATATCGATTAAGAAAGCCCAATAAAAGGCCACCTGGCACTTTGGCCGGCCGAGCTCGGCTATACCAAATTAGTGCTTGGGTAAATATTTCTTGTCAGTTGCTGTTTCCCTTGAGCACCGCCTTTAGCCCGGCGATGGCGGCATCGATGCACAATAAAAACGATGCCGCCTTATCGTCGGTCGCCACACAACCCTATGTTTTGGCGGCTGGGGAAAACGTGCAGACAGTCGCTGCCAAGCTGGGCCTCAGCGTGACGCAATTAAAACGCGTCAATCAATATCGTATCTTCGCTCGGGGCTTCGAGCAGGTGAAACCCGGCGACGAGATCGATATTCCGCGGCAAAAACCGGCGCTGCCATCCTCCCCGGTACCGGCGCATACCGCCGCGCGTAGCACATCCTCCTCGCCCGAAGCCTTCCCGCAGGCCAACATGCCCAGTACAGGCTCGCAATCCTATGATGCGGCCGCCGGCATGCTGCGTTCGTTGACCACCAGCGCGGCAACACAAGAAGTGCAAAAATGGTTGAGTCAATATGGTACGGCACGGGTACAATTAAATGTCGATCCTCGCTTTTCTCTAGAAGGCAGCGCGCTCGACTGGCTGTTGCCATTCTATGATACCCCCGCGCTCACCCTGTTCAGCCAGCTTGGGGCACACAACAAAGATCAACGCAACACGATCAACATCGGGGTCGGTGCACGCACCCTGCACAACAACTGGCTGTGGGGAGCCAATACGTTTTATGACTATGATCTGACCGGGAGTAATAACCGCCTCGGTATGGGGATAGAGGCCCGAACCGATTATTTCCAACTGGCATTCAACGGCTACCTACGACTCAATAACTGGCATCAATCGCGTGACTTCGCCGATTATAATGAACGCCCCGCCAATGGCTTCGATATTCGAGCCAATGGTTGGCTACCAGCCTTGCCGCAGTTAGGTGGCAAATTGGTCTACGAGAAATACTTCGGTGAGGATGTGGCACTGTTCGGTAAGGATAACCTGCAACATAACCCGCATGCCTTGACTATTGGCGTCAACTATACCCCCTTCCCGCTGCTGACCATCGGCGTCGATGAGCGCCTAGGTAAAAGTGGTCAAAACGATACCCAATTCAACCTACAACTCACCTATCGCCCAGGGGAAAGCTGGCTATCACAGATCTCACCCAGTGCGCTGGCGGCGACACGCCAGGTAGCAGAGAGCCGTTACGATCTGGTCGATCGCAATAACAGCATCGTACTAGAGTATCAGAAGCAACAAGTGATTAAGCTAGCGCTCTCTAGCTCAGTAATCCAAGGGCTGCCGGGAAGTCGCCATCTGCTCACCACAACCATACAGAGCAAGTATGGGCTAGACCGTGTCATGCTCTCCGGCGACAGCCTGCTGGCCGCTGGCGGCCGCATTGATGCTGTAGACAAGACGCATTTCCGCCTCACTCTGCCGCCCTACCGAACACCCAACCGCAGCGCCAACGGTAATCGCGTGGACAACGTTTATTACCTGTATGCGGTGGCATTTGATACCAAGGGTAACCAGTCGCATGATGTCCCCCTGATCGTCCGGGTACAACAACCCCAAGCGACGCTGACGGGAACCCCGAGCGTCGACGGTAATGGTGCCATCGCCAACGGCAGCGACCCGATCGGCGTCACTTTTAGCGTCAAAGATAGCAATGGTGACCCCGTTAGTGCTCAAGAGGTCAACATCAGCGCCGATAACCAGGCCCAGCCGCCGCAAGCGACGGTAAAGACCAATGCGCATGGCGAGGCTCGGATGGTTCTGACCAATACTCGCGCCGGCACGACCACGGTGACCGCGACACTGAATGGCGCCAGCCAGAGTCAAGCGGTGACATTCGTCGCCGATCGCGCATCGGCCCATTTCCCGGCGGCTCCAACCATCACCAACGATAATGCACCGGCGGATGGCACCAGCCAGATCACGCTGGCCTTCCCGGTCAGCGATGCTCACGGCAATCCCCTCATGGGGGAAACGGTCAGCTTCACGACAGACCATGGAGCGCAACCGACACAAGGCAGTGTACAAACCGATAGCCAGGGTATCGCCCTGATCGCCCTCAGCAACATAAACAGTGGCGCGGTAAATGTTACGGCGAGCATCGGTAGCCACACGCTGAAACAGCGCGTGAACTTTGCCGTGGATCGAGCCAGCGCCGCCATCGCGGGTAAACCGACGATTAGCAATAACAATGCATTAGCCAACGGTAAGGATCAGATAACCATGGCCGTCGTGATCAAGAATGCCATCGGCAACCTCATTCCAGATCAACGAGTGGTGTTTAATGCTAACAATGGCGCGACACCGGCCAGCATGGCAGTGGACACCGATGCGCAAGGTCAGGCGCTCTTCACGGTGAGCAATACCCGGGCGGGAACGACTGCGATCCAGGTCAGCGTCAACGGCAAGACCCAAGTCTTCGACGTCACCTTCAACGCCGATCCAAGCACCGCAGCCTTCGTCGGTACGCCAATCGTCGCCAATAATGGCGCGCTGGCAAATGGCAGCAGTAAGATTAGCGTGGGTTTTACACTTAAGGATGCCAACGCTAACCCAATTACGGCGCAGGATGTCACCATTAATACCACTAACGGGGCGACACCCAACACCCTCACTGTGAAGACCGATGCACAAGGGGTGGCACAAATTGAACTCACTAATAACACTGTCGGTATCTCTGTGGTTACAGCGGAGTTCAACGGTAAGCGTCAAAGCCAGGATGTGACGTTTATGGCCGATCTCAGCACCGCACAATTTACCGGAACGCCAGTGGTGACGAACGATAACGCCTTAGCGAATGGTAACGCTCAGATTCGCATCGCCTTCACAGTGAAAGATGACAATAATCATCCGATCGCTAATCAAGATGTCGTTATCACAACCACCAATAATGCGATACCGTCGACGATGACCCTTAAAACGGATGCAGCAGGAACGGTGCAGATCGCTCTCACCAATACTTCTGCTGGCGTCAGTCGTGTAACGGCCTCGATAAATGGTAAGCGCCAAAGTCAAGATGTGACATTTGTTGCCGATCCTAGCACAGCCCATTTTGATGGGATGCCAACGGTCACTAATGATAACGCTCCGGCCAACGGTACGACGGCAATCGGTATCGCCTTTACTTTGAAAGATGCGCAGGGCAATGCGCTGACAAACCAAGATGTCACGTTAAGCGCCAGTGCGGGAGCCACCCCGGCGGCTCCAAGCGTCAAGACCGACGATAAGGGGATCGCTCTGTTCACACTGACGAGTACCACCGCTGGCACCAGTCGCGTCACCGCCAGCTACGGTAGTCAGAGCCAGAGTCAGGATGTGATGTTTATCGCCGATATCGCCACGGCTAAGTTTATAGGCACGCCACAGGTCAACAGCAACAATGCCCTGGCGAATGGCACCGAGCAGATCACAGTGACCTTCACGCTCCAAGATGCCCATCACAACCCGATCGAGGGTCAGAATATCGCCGTTAGTGCTACTAATAACGCCAGCCTCACGAGCACCACGCTGAAAAGCGATGACCAAGGGCAGATCCGCGTTCAACTCACCAATCGCAATGCAGGCACGACTCAGGTAACGGCGGCGTTTAATGGGCAAAGCCAAAACCAGGATGTCACCTTTGTACAACCGATCTCGGTTAAGCAAAATATCTTTAATCGAGTATTGTCACTAAATGATGCGATCAATATTGCACCAATCACGATCACCGGGGGGCTTAATCCTGTCGTTAGCGTTTCTCCGTCCTTGCCGACAGGGCTAACCCTTGATGCCAGCAGCGGTGCCATTCACGGCACCCCGACGATGCTCTCAGCGGAGCAGAGCTATACCCTTAGCACCAAGGATGCCACGAGCATGCCAGCAGTCAGCGTCACCTTGCGGCTATCCGTGGTCACGGGGCCAACAGTCACGGTATCAGTTCCGGATAAGATACTGACACAGAATGCCTCCGTCGCCGCTGGAGATTATATCCCGGTGACGGGGAGTTCACCTGTCGGCAGCCCGGTAAGTTATAGCGTCTCTCCCACCTTACCTGTCGGGCTCGGCTTGAATTCAACCAATGGCGTTATCAGCGGCACACCAACCGCCAGTTCAACCGCAACGCCCTATACCATGACGGTGCGGGACAGCAAAACCGGGGCAGAAAGTTCAGCCAACTTTACCCTGGCGGTGGCCGCTGCCCTCACGGTGACTCAGAATATTTATAGCCGTGTGTTGCCCATCGACAACGCGATCAGCATCTCGCCTATCACGATCACCGGTGGGGTAATGCCTAAGGTGACCATCACTCCGACCTTACCGACCGGGTTAGCCATTAATCCAGCTACCGGGGAGATCTCGGGGAATACGGCTACTCTCACTACTGCACAGCAGTATACACTCTCTGTGACGGATGCTAACGCCTTCCCGCTGAGAACGCTGACCCTGACCTTATCGACGGTACAAGGCCCTACCGTAACTGTCGCTACGCCAAGTAAAACAGCGGAGGATGGTAAGAGCGTTAGCTACACGCCGGTAACGGCAACGGCCGCCAGCAGTGGTAGTACATTGAGTTATCGCGTACAACCGGCGCTGCCAACGGGACTGGGCCTAAACTCCACCAATGGCCTCATTACCGGAACGCCATCGGGGCTTAGCCCAGAGGCGAGCTATACCATGACGGTGAAGGAGAGCAAGTCGGGGGCCGAGGTTAGCAAAAACTTTACCCTCGGGGTGGTGAGCGCATTCGCCTATACCCAAACGGCCTACCGCAAGACGCTAAAAGTGGGCGAGGCGACAAGCTTCGAGGTGATTAACTTTACCGGGGGAAGTGGTAGCTATGCTGTCACGGTAACACCGAATCTGCCCGCCGGATTAACATTCTCTTTCCCCAGCGGAACACCGTCCAGCCTCACCTTAGCAGGGACGCCGACAGCATCAACCCCTGAGACGGAATACACATTGACCATTTCGGATAGCAAGACCGGCTCCAACGCCACGAGAAAACTCACACTAACGGTTAACTAACCTGAACCGTTCTCTCTCACGAAGCACCTGGCGGGGCCCGGTGCTTCGTTTTTTTGGGGAGCCGTTGAGCGCCACATCGCGGATGGGGTCCCCCGCCCAACCCCCCACTGAGGGTTAGAGAATGACCATGCCCGGCGTGGCCTCGCCCTCTATCTAGCATCACGGCCTAGTGCGCGTACGGTGTAGCATCGGGACTCCAACGGTAAGTTCCCCGCCCGGCCCGTTTCGCCTGGTAGAGCGCATCGTCAACGCGGTGGATAAACGGCTCCAACATCTCGCCGGGCCTGCTGATCCCGACCCCGATGCTGACACTTAGCATCCGCTCCTCGGCGATGCGGATCAGACTGGCGCGCTGCAACAGGCGCTGCGCACTCTCCAACAAACGCGTGCGATCGGTCTGCTCCAACACTAAGGCGAACTCTTCGCCGCCGATACGAGCGGGAAACGCATGGTGGGAAAACTCGGCGCGCAACAGGCGGCCAAATTGGAACAACACCCGATCGCCGACGCTATGACCAAACTCATCGTTCACCCGTTTGAAGTGGTCCAAATCGATGATCAACAGCCCGATCTGGCGCGGTTGTGTACGCGACATCAGGTAGGAGTAGAAATGGCGCCGATTCGGTAACGTGGTCAAATCGTCGAACATTGCCAAGTAACGTAAACGACCACGCACCCGAGCCAGGTAACGTAGGGTATACCCGCCGCCCCAGGCGCCGATCAACATGCCCAGACTGTGCAACACATCCTCCAAATCGCCCAAGAGCACTGGCTGTACCACAATCTCATCCAATAAATTCAGCAAACCACTCAACAGCCATAGGGAGAGACCAAAGGTTAGACAGAGATACGCCGGACGATCCAGTGCCGAATATTGCACCGCCACTAACATCAGCAACACCGTCAAATAATCCACTAACTCCAGCACGAAGGCGAAACCATTGAAACGCGGCAAGGCGTAATGGGGGAGGTAAGCGAAATGCAAGACGGTAATCACCGCCATCAGTATCCCGAGCAGCGCAAGAAACCACGCCCGCCGACGGGTAAAACGCCGCCGCGGCTGCACCGGATCGCCATACAACGCCATTGCGCGCTGTCGCTCATCGCCAAAAAGATCCATCATTCCCCTGTGGCCTCATACTGGACTCACCGTCAGATAATAAAAATAATATATTGAAATTATTATAAATATTCAGAAAACTCTCATCATACTAACTATAGTTAGCGGGCCTCAGATTGACAACTTCTTTTCTCCGTGGCATAGCGCTATTGGGGCCAGAAGGCGGTGCAAAACAGGGCCGGACGAGTTCGACGAACAAGGGAAAACACGGGGAAACACGGGGTAAAAAAACGGCGCGAACCTGGTGAAAGGATCGCGCCGAGCCTATCAGGAGCGCTTAACGGCGTTTAAAAGCGTGTTTGCCGGCAAACTGTGCCGCCGCCCCCAGTTGATCCTCGATGCGCATCAGTTGGTTATATTTCTCGATGCGTTCACCGCGACAAGGCGCCCCGGTCTTCAGATGGCCTGCGCACAACCCGACCGTCATGTCGGCAATGAAGCTGTCCACTGTCTCTCCGCTGCGGTGAGAGATGAAGGTGCCCCAGTCGTGACGATGACACAGCTGGACCGCCGCGATGGTTTCCGTCAACGTGCCGATCTGATTCAGCTTGATCAATGCCGCATTCGCCACCTGTTCCTCGATGCCGCGCTGAATATAGCGCACATTGGTGACCAACAGATCGTCGCCAACCAGTTCGACCCGTTGTCCTAAACGGGCGTTCAGATGGCGCCAGCCAGGCCAGTCATCCTCGGCTAAGCCATCCTCCAACAGCACGATGGGAAAGTCATCAAGCAATGCCGCATAGTAGTCGGTCATCGCCTGGGCACTGAGACGACGATCCTCGCTGCGCAGGTGGTAGACGCCATCCTGATAGAACTCGCTAGAGGCCGGATCGAGGCAGATCACAATGTCCTCACCGGGACGATAGCCGGCCTGCTCGATGGCCTGCACGATCAACGCCAAGGGCTCACGGTTGCTACGCACATGCGGCGCGAAGCCCCCTTCATCGCCAACACCGATGCTCAGACCGGCATCCAACAGCACTTGACGCAGCGTCTGATAGACCTCGCTGCCCCAGCGCACCGCCTCGCGCAACGAGCTCGCTCCCCACGGCGCGATCATATACTCTTGGAAATCGGCCCCTTGCCAACGCGCATGCACCCCACCGTTGATGATATTCATACAGGGTACCGGCAACAGCGTGGCTCCTAGGCCACCGATATAGCGATACAGCGGTTGCTGCGTCAGCTGAGCCGCCAGCCGGGCACACGCCAGCGAAACGCCAAGAATCGCGTTAGCCCCCAGTACCGCCTTATTGTCACTGCCATCCAGCGCCAACATACAACCGTCAATCGCCGCCTGCCGGCGCACATCATAACCGCGCAGCGCCTCACGTAACGGGCCGTTGACATGGGCTACCGCCTGCTGTACGCCGCGCCCGCCGAAACGCGCCTTATCACCGTCACGCAGTTCGACCGCCTCGCGCGAACCGGTGCTAGCGCCAGAGGGTACCGACGCGCGCGCCCACTCTCCCGTTGTTACGTGCACATCCACTTCTACCGTAGGATTACCACGCGAGTCGAGGATCTCGCGAGCGACAATGTCATCGATCACAAAGCTCATGTTCTACTCCTAGGTTTACAGGTGTTTCACTAGAACGTCAGTCTCAAGGCCATTGATAAAGTCAAACGAACTGGAGACAAACTTAGCTAACGTGCGGTTATGATGACCCAGCATCAATAAATCCACCTGTTGACGGGTGACGAAAGCGCGCACATCGTCGAGGGCATCGAGGGTCACAATCTGTTGCATATCGATCGGATAAGCCTGCTGGTGTACTAACGACATCAGTAACTGGCGCGTCTCATTGATACTTTGCTGCTCCATGTGCGTCAGATTGACATCCAACATGCCGCGCATGGCGGCCAAATCGCCACTGATATGCCCCAGCGTCAACTGGGCCTCATTTTGGCGGGCGACCTGACAGGCGTGCGGTAATAACGTCTCGCCATCGTGGCGACCATGCACCAATACCAAAACGTGTCGATAGATCTTCATCGGGGACCTCATCTCAAATCAGGTGGGCGCTGACCCAGGGCAAGATCTCTTTCTTGCGGCTCAGCATGCCGGGTAAGGGTTGGGGAGGAAAAACGCGGCCATCGCGGGCGACGCGATAGAGCACCGTATGACGTCGCCGAATATCGCTGATCGCCAACATAACGTAATCCACCCCTTGTTCATGACAACGCTGTTGCATACAGGCCAGCAGTGGCCTCAGTTGGGCGTCAACCTGTTGCGCTGACGCGACCTCCAGTTGCGCGATCTCCAGCGTATGCTCACCGATCACGAAACGCTTCAGATCCTTGGTCAACAACGCCGGCGCACTGTAGCCCGCTAGGCAAGTCTTCGCTGCCAATAGGCCAGTAAGGAAAGTGTCATAGTCGGGACGACAGACCGCACGCAAGGCGGCGACCGCCTGGCGATCAACCTCGCTGGTGGTCGGCGAGATCAAGCCGACGGTATCGCTCAAGATGGCCCCCAGCAACAAGATGGCTTGGCTGCGATCGGGTGGCATTGCGTACTCTTGGGTCAAGATCTGCCACAATAGGGTTGCCGTACTGCCGACCCGGCGGATCCAAGCATCGAGTGGCTCGCAACTGGTCAGCGTACCCAAACGATGGTGGTCGATTAACCCCAATAAACGACTCTGCGGTAGCGTATCCGGCCCCTGCTCGGCATCGCTGAAGTCCACCACCCAGGTTGCTTTATCCTGCAACGATACGGTCAAGAGCGGCGGTGGCTCGCACTCGGCTTGGCGTAGGATATAAGCCGTCTCATGGGTGATCGCGCCCAGACGCCAGGCGCGTGCAGGCAAGCCGCGCGCCGAAAGCCACTGAGCGGCGACCAGTGCGCTACAAATTGAGTCGCTATCGGGGTTCTTATGGCCAAAAACGTAGATCATCTCTCCTCCGTTAGCGGTGGTTAACCACGGGGAGTGCAGGGATAAGCGCGGGAAAATACGATGACGCTGATGCCCCGCTCTCCAGGAACGGTAATCATCAGGCGTCATCATCCGTAAGTGGATTACGGCGGTTGGTTATCACGGGTGGCACGCCATCACCCTTTTTGGCAGCTAACCAGTTTCGTTAATCGATGGCAAGCGGCAGTGTGTTGCAAAGCATGTCTATCACGTTACATCTACGCGTTTAGGCTGGCAGACGGCAGGTCTCGCACAATGCTGGCCAAAGTGCCATGGTGGTCTCCACGATAGCCTGAAGATCGCCACACTCAGCGCCCTCACGAGCGCGTACCGACATTCCCTGGATCAGACAGCAGAGATAACGTGCCAGCCCCTGGACATCGCTATAGGCCGGCAATTCGCCGCTGCTCTGGCGCTGCTGGAGAAAACGCGTCAGCATCGCCTCTTGTATCGGCTGTCGACTCTTCAGTACTTGGCTAACCTTATCCGAACAGCTGGTCGGCACCATTGATGCGCAGATGATAAAGCAGCCGCTGGGCGTATCGTCGCTGGTAAAACAGCACGCGGTGACATTCAGGTAGTCACGCAGCGTATCGACCAATGGCAAATTGACGTTGAACAACAGGCGATCGTATTTGTCTTCGTTACAGGCGGTATAATACTCGACCACCGCACGAAACAATCCCTCTTTATTTTCAAATTCGGCGTACAGGGTCGGCGCTTTCGCCCCGGTCGCCTCGACCAGATCGGCCATCGAGGTCGCCTCGTAACCTTTACGCCAAAACAGCTCCAGCGCCTTGCGCAACGCGACTTCCCTATCGAACACCTTTGGACGGCCGCGCCCGGCGCGTTTACAGGATGTATGTTCTGTTACCATTCCCTTTATCTACACCTCACTCACTGGATCTCCCGCTAAAGGTAGCCCTGCCCCCACGAATATGCAAACCGTGGCGCACCGCTGGTGCAGGCGGCGGCGGAACCGTGCCCACCCCGCGCGGGAATTGAATAATATCTTGTTAACAAACATAGAGTTAACAATTTTATTAATAGTCGTTAATAAAAAACATTGACGGCACTCCGGCGACGGAATTACCATTAAATTAACGATCGTTAAGATAATGAACTCATACGATGTGCGCCCGGCGCAACCATCACCGCGATCGTCACCAGAATGACACTAAAACGCACCTGCTGTGTGGATTAAACGGCCACACAACGCGTTGTGTCACTAACCATCGCACAAAAAGAGTAAGGGGATTGCCATGTACAATACCGATTTTATCAGCGCGCTCCGTACCTGGATCGATAACAATGTTGCGACCATCTCATCCCTTGATGATGTGGCGGCGCGCGCGGGTTATTCCAAGTGGCACCTGCAACGCATGTTTAAAGCGCACACCGGCATACGCCTCGGTGAGTATATTCGTAATAAGAAGCTGGATGAGTCGGCGCGCCGTCTGAAGGTGTGCCAAGGTTCGATCCTCGACATCGCGTTATCGATGGGCTTCGATTCACAACGCTCCTTTACCCGCTCCTTTAAACGCCGCTTCGATGTGACGCCGGGCGTCTGGAAGAAAGGGAGAATGGCAGGAAAGTCTTTCGAGCGCGCCGCCTGAGCGCTGCGGGTAAGCGACCCACTGCGGATGCAGTCTCCCGACTGCCCCAGCGGCGGGTCGTTTTCCGGTTAGCGTCTAGCGCTTAACGCGCTACGCCGCGTCCTTTCGCCTCCGCCGCCGGACGACGCGGACGACGATGCTGGCTCTGGCGGGACGTCGTGCTACGTTGTTCTTCCCCCGTCGCATTACCGTTGGGACGAGCGCTATTGCCGCGTCGTCCTTGTCCCTGCGTACCCCGTTCGTTACGGCCATTCTGCCGTCCGCCTTGACGACCATTCTGGATCGGCTCGGCCTTGATGCTGGGGTCCGGCTCATAACCGGCGATCGCCATACGTGGAATCGGGCGTTTCAGCAGGCGTTCGATATCACGCAGCAGCTTATGTTCGTCGACACAGACCAGTGAGAGCGCTTCGCCCGTCGCCTGCGCACGCCCGGTACGTCCGATACGGTGGACATAATCTTCCGGAACGTTGGGCAGCTCATAGTTCACCACGTAAGGCAGTTGATCGATGTCCAAGCCACGGGCGGCGATATCCGTCGCCACCAGGACGCGAATGTCGCCACTCTTGAAGTCCGCCAGCGCACGGGTTCGAGCGCCCTGACTCTTGTTGCCATGGATCGCCGCCGCACTGATGCCATCCTTATTCAGCTGCTCGGCCAGATGGTTGGCGCCATACTTGGTGCGGGTGAACACCAACACCTGGCGCCAATCCTGTGAGCCGATCAGGAAAGAGAGCAGCTCACGCTTACGCTTCTTGTCCACCAGATGCACGTGTTGGGTGACCAAATCCGAGGCGGTGTTGCGGCGCGCCACTTCCACCTCGGCCGGATTATGCAGCAGCGAGGCGGCCAGCGCCTTGATCTCGTCGGAGAAGGTCGCGGAGAACAGCAGGTTCTGACGCTTGGCCGGCAGGCGCGCCAGCACGCGGCGAATATCGTGAATGAAGCCCATGTCCAGCATGCGATCGGCCTCATCCAGCACCAAGATCTCAACCTGGGACAGATCGACCGCGTTCTGATGCGCAAGATCCAGCAGGCGTCCCGGCGTCGCCACCAGCACATCCACCCCACCGCGCAGCTTCATCATCTGTGGATTGATACTCACCCCACCGAACACCACCAGCGAGCGTAACGGTAGGTGGCGGCTATACTCGCGCACGTTATCGCCGATCTGCGCCGCCAACTCACGGGTCGGTGTCAGGATCAGGGCGCGCACCGGGCGACGGCCTTTGCTGTTCTTCGGGTTCTGGTGCAGCAATTGCAGCAACGGCAAGGTAAAACCAGCCGTCTTGCCGGTGCCGGTCTGGGCACTGGCCATCAAATCGCGACCTTGCAGTACCAGCGGAATGGCTTGTTGCTGAATCGGGGTGGGGTCACGGTAACCCTGCTCTTCCACCGCACGTAACAGTTCGGCACACAGGCCAAGGGAATCAAAAGACATGAAAAACTCCAAACCCGCCCACTCCCCGGTTTCCAGGGATGCAGTTTCCGGACGGGCGTATCAGACGAGGCAAAGCGAGAATTACCACGAGGACAGGCACAAACTGCGGGTACACAATTAGCGCTTAGTGTAACAGCAAGCGTCTGCGCTGTCTGCCCTGATATTCCGCCTGACACGACTTTACAGTGGCGAAAAAAGCGCCTAGAGTTAATCAATCAAATGATTAACTTTTATAGACGGTCATCGTCATGAAGAGACTGCGTCGCGCGCCGCCGTGGGCGCATGCCCGCTCACGCGGCGACCAGGCGCGTCAGGCACTGATCACGGCTGGCTTACGTCTATTTGCCCAACAGGGATTAGACGGGGCGACCACCCGCGATATCGCACAGGCGAGCGGGCAAAATATCGCCGCCATTCCCTACTATTTTCACTCCAAACAGGGGTTGTATCTGGCGGTCGCCCACTGGATCGCCAAAACGCTCAGCCACAGCTTCAACCCGCTGCGCGAAGAGTGCGAGCGCCATCTTGCCGATGCGGATGCCACGCCGCAAGCGGCGCTGGCCTTGATCCAACGCGCGCTGGCCCATCTATGCCAATTGATGATCCAGCCGCAAAGCCTACATCTAAGCCAGGTCATCGCGCGTGAACAGATGTTTCCCAGCGCCGCCTCCCCCATTTTGCACCAACACTTTATTACGCCGCTGCATACCCTGATGACCCGCCTGGTTTCGCGCTACGTCGGCTTGGATGCCACACATCCCAGCGCGATACTGCACACCCATGCCCTGATCGGGCAGGTCTTGGCCTTTCGCATGGCGCGCGAAACCCTGCTGACCCGTACCGGCTGGTCACAGATCGGCATGGAACAGGCTCAGCAGATCCATCAGGTAGTCCACCGTCACACCGAATTGCTGCTCACCGGACTGCGCCAACAGGTTGACGCAGCGCAACCCACAGCATTGCGAGGAACGCGAGGAATTAACGATGAATAACAGGCGAATCGCCGGCGTCGTTATCGGCATCGTGCTGATAGCCCTCATCGCCGGAGGATATGGTTATTACCGCAGCCAACAGGATCAACCACTGACCCTATACGGTAATGTTGACATTCGTACCGTCAATCTAGGCTTCCGCGTCAGCGGCCGGCTGGCCTCGCTGACGGTCGACGAAGGCGCGACGGTCAAGCCGGGGATGCTGCTCGGTCGGTTGGACGATGCACCTTATGTCAATGCGTTGAACGAGGCGCGTGCCGCCGTCGCCGCCGCACAGGCCAATCTGGCGCTGTTACAGGCCGGTTATCGCAGCGAAGAGATCGCCCAAGCGCAAGCCGCCGTGACCCAGGCCGAAGCCAACTACCGTTACATGCAACGCTTCTATGAGCGCCAGCAGGGACTGTGGGCCAGCCGGGCGGTCTCGGCCAACGAACTGGAGAGCGCGCGCACTAACCGCAACCAGGCGCAGGCCCAACTGCAACAGGCGCGCGATAAGCTGGCGCAGTATCAATCCGGCAATCGTCCGCAACAGATCGAGCAGGCACAGGCGCAACTGCAACAGGCCCAAGCCCAACTGGCTCAGGCCGAACTGAATCTGCATGATACCGCATTGTTCGCCCCCTCGCGCGGTACCGTGATGACCCGCGCCGTCGAACCGGGCACCATGCTGGCCGCCGGCAATACCGTGTTCAACATCGCCTTAACCCGCCCGGTCTGGGTGCGTGCCTACGTCGATGAAACCCACCTCAACCGCGCTATTCCCGGCACCCCCATCGCACTGTATATCGATGGTCGACGCCAGCCCTATCACGGTACCATCGGTTTCGTCTCGCCCAGCGCTGAATTCACGCCGAAGAGCGTCGAGACACCCGAGCTACGCACCGCGCTGGTCTATCGCCTGCGCGTGATCGTCGACGATGCCGATGACGCGTTACGCCAGGGGATGCCGGTCACCCTGCGCTTCCCCACATCGCCGCTACAACGCTAGCGGGGCAGCGTATGGTCAGCCATTACATTGAGCTAGAGGGGGTGGAGAAACGCTTCGCCGGGCTGGATCGGCCGGCAGTTGCCAGCCTGACGACCCGTATCGCCAGCGGCGCCGTGATGGGGCTGGTTGGCCCCGATGGCGCCGGCAAGACCACGCTGATGCGCATCCTGGCCGGGTTGCTGAAACCGAGCGCCGGACGGGTCAGCGTGGTCGGACTCGATCCGTTGCGCCAGGAGCGCCAGTTGCATGCCATCCTCGGCTACATGCCGCAAAAGTTCGGTCTGTATGAAGATCTGACGGTGATGGAGAACCTGGTACTGTATGCCGAGCTGCGCGGCGTCACCGGCGCGGCACGCGCCAGTACCTTCGCGCGTCTGCTGGCCTTTACCTCGCTAGCCCCCTTCACCGATCGTCTGGCCGGTAAGCTATCCGGCGGAATGAAGCAGAAGCTTGGGCTAGCCTGTACGCTGCTCGGGTCGCCGCAGGTCTTGCTGCTCGACGAGCCAGGCGTCGGCGTCGATCCCATCTCGCGCCGGGAACTGTGGCGCATGGTGCATGAATTGGCCGACGAGGGGATGCTGATCCTGTGGAGCACCTCCTATCTGGATGAAGCCGAACAGTGCCGCGAAGTGCTGCTGCTTAACGAGGGACGGCTACTGTACAGCGGGCCACCACAGCGGCTGACGCAACGCATGGCCGGTCGCACCATCTTGTTGCGCGCCCCCGGCGTCTCCCATCGCCGCCTGCTGCAACAAGCCATTACCCTGCCGGCAGTCAGCGATGCGGTGATCCAGGGGCAGTACCTGCGTCTGATCCTCCAGGCCGATTGCGACCACCGCCAGCTCCCGGCAGCACTCCATCTCTCGCAGGCCGAGGTGCTGGAAGCCGAACCCCGCTTTGAGGATGCCTTCATCGACCTATTAGGCGGCGGCCCGCACCAGGCCTCGGCGCTGGCTGGCATCATGCCCCAGGTCGCCGCCGATCCGGCACAGACAGTGATCGAAGCGCGCCAATTGACCAAGAAGTTCGGCGGCTTCACGGCCACCGATCACGTCGACTTTCAGGTTAAGCGCGGCGAGATTTTCGGTCTACTCGGCCCGAATGGGGCGGGCAAGTCGACCACCTTTAAGATGATGTGCGGCCTGTTGGTACCCAGCAGCGGCCATGCTCTGGTGCTAGGGATGGATCTGAAGACCGATTCGGGACGGGCACGTCAGCACCTGGGCTACATGGCACAGAAGTTTTCTTTATACGGCAACCTGACCGTCGCCCAAAACCTGGCCTTCTTCTCCGGGGTCTATGGCTTACGCGGCAAACACCAACGCGCCAAGATCGCCGACATGACCCGGGCGTTTAATTTCACGCCGATCCTCCAGCAGACGCCGGATGCCCTACCGCTGGGTTTTAAGCAACGCCTAGCCCTCTCCTGTGCCCTCATGCATGAGCCAGACATCCTGTTTCTCGACGAACCCACCTCTGGAGTCGATCCGCTGACCCGGCGTGAATTCTGGCTGCACATCAACGGGATGGTCGATAAGGGGGTCACCGTGATGGTTACCACCCATTTCATGGACGAGGCGGAGTACTGCGATCGCATCGCCCTGGTCTACCATGGGCAGATCATCGCCACCGGCTCACCGGACGATCTCAAGGCGCGTATCGCCAGCGCCGATATCCCAAATCCCACCATGGAACAGGCCTTCATCGAATTGGTGCAGGCCTATGATCGGGAGCATGAACATGGCTGATAACGCAACCTACTTCTCCTGGCGCCGTCTGCGCGCGCTGTGCCGCAAAGAGACGGCCCAGATCCTGCGCGATCCCAGCAGTTTACTGATCGCTGTGGTGATCCCGCTGCTGTTGCTGTTTATCTTCGGCTACGGTATCAACCTGGACTCCAGTCGCCTGCACGTAGGTATCCTGCTAGAGCAACAAACCCCACAGGCGCGTCAGCTAGCCGATACCTTTCGCGGCTCGCCTTATATCGCCGCCACCGTCAGCGACGATCGGCAGCAGCTGACGCGCCTGCTACAAGCCGGGCAGATCCGCGGGATGGTGGTGATCCCGGTCGACTTCGCCGATCGCCTACTGCGTAGTCAAGACAACGCGCCACTCCAGGTGATCACCGACGGTAGCGAACCCAATACCGCCAACTTTGTGCGCGGCTACACCGAGGGCGTCTGGCAGGTATGGCTGCAACAACGCGCCCAGGATCACGGCGTGCTCTATCAGCCGTCCATCGATATTCAGATGCGTTACTGGTTTAACCCGGCCGCCATCAGCCAACATTTTATCATTCCCGGCGCCATCACCATCATCATGACGGTGATCGGCGCCATCCTGACCTCACTGGTGATCGCGCGTGAATGGGAGCGCGGCACCATGGAAGCGTTGTTGTCGACCCAGGTCACCCGTAGCGAGCTCTTGCTCTGTAAGCTGTTGCCCTACTATGTACTGGGCATGCTGGCAATGGCATTGTGCATGGTGGTGGCGGTTTTCATCATGGGGGTGCCGTTTCGCGGCTCACTGCTGATCCTGTTTGCCATGACCAGCCTATTCATGGCCAGTACCCTGGGGATGGGGCTGCTGATCTCCACCGTTACCCGGAACCAATTCAACGCGGCGATGATCGCCCTGAACGCGGCGTTCCTGCCGGCGGTGATGCTCTCAGGCTTCGTATTCGAGATCGATAGCATGCCGGCCATCGTACGAGCGATCACCTATGTCATCCCGGCACGCTACTTCGTCAGCACCTTGCAATCCCTATTTTTGGCGGGCAACATCAGCAGCGTGCTGCTGGTCAACCTGGCCTTCCTGTTGGTATCGGCGCTGTTCTTCATCGGCCTGACGGCGTTAAAAACCCGGCGACGGTTGGACTAAGGAGGAAAGAGCATGCTGCACCGTCTACTAACTCTGATTATCAAAGAGTTACAGTCACTATTGCGTGATCCGCAGACACGTACCATCCTGGTGGTGCCAGTGATCATGCAGGTGTTACTGTTTCCCTTCGCCGCCACCCTCAACGTCACCAATGCCAGCATCGCCATCTACAACGAAGACAGCGGCCCGGCCTCCATCGAACTGACCCAGCGCTTGGCCAAGGCCAGCGCCTTCTCCCAGGTGATCTTGCTGGATAACCCGCAGGCCATCGCCCCAACCATCAACGACCAACGCGCCCTCTTGCTGGTACGTTTCCCGGCCAACTTTAGCCGCGATCTACTCAGCAACCAGCCGACCACCCTACAACTGATCCTCGATGGTCGGAGCTCGAATAGCGCCCAGATCGCCGCCAACTATATTCAGCAGATCGTCAGCGACTACCAGCAGCAACTGCGTAGCGAACTGCATCAACCCTCGCTGGTCAATAGCCGTCTGATCGTGCGCAACTGGTATAATCCTAACCTGGATTACAAATGGTTCGTGGTCCCCTCGCTGATCGCCTTGATCGCGACCATCGGGGTGATGATCGTTACCTCACTGTCCGTGGCGCGTGAGCGTGAACAGGGCACGCTGGAGCAGTTGTTAGTCTCACCGCTCAATACCTGGCAGATCTTCATCGGCAAGGCGGTGCCAGCCCTGATCGTCGCCACCTTTCAGGCTACCCTAGTACTGCTGATCGGTATCTTTGGCTATCAGATCCCTTTCGCCGGTTCACTGTGGCTGTTCTACTTCACGCTGCTGATCTATGGCCTGTCCTTGGTCGGCTTCGGGCTCTTCATCTCTGCCCTATGCGCCACACAGCAGCAGGCGTTTATCGGCGTCTTCGTCTTCATGATGCCGGCTATTCTGTTGTCCGGCTATGTCTCACCGGTAGAGAACATGCCGCTCTGGTTGCAGAATGTGACCTGGATTAACCCGATCCGTCACTTTACTGACATCACCAAACAACTCTACCTGAAAAACGTCGGTTTCACGGTCATCTGGCATAACCTGTGGCCGTTACTGGTGATCACCGTGGCCACCAGCGGCATCGCCTACGCAATCTTCCGCCGGAAGATCGCCTGATGACACCGGGAGCGACGATGGGCGATGCCAGCGCCGCTCCCCCTTGCTATACTGCGCACAGCGTTTTTTTCGACTGACAGGATCGCCCGCGCGCTATGCAGCCAACGTCAAACTCCATGTCCCTTTCCGGCGTCACTCGCAGCTATCTGCTGTTTATCGTGCTATTGCTGCTGGGCAACCTGCTATACGGCTATAACTACGTCAATGCCTACCTCAGCGCCAAGCAACACATGTTGTCGTCGGTAGCCCGGCTGTTGCAGCAACGGATCGAAACCTACCGTTTCATTACCTATCAGATCTACGAAACCACCCCTCACGACGAACTGCGCGATAACCAGACACCACAGCATGAGTTGCGCCTACGCCCGGATATCTACCTGCTGGATAAAACACGTCATAAGACCGATGCCTTAATCTTCGGTCTACACGACAGCGCCACCAGTGAACTGGCACAGAACCTGTCACGCTATCTGGATACCCTATGGAGCGCTGATACTGAGCCTTATTCGCTTTACTATCTCAACGGACAAGATAACAGCCTGATCCTGATCTCCACCATGCCGATGAAAGATCTCTCCGCACGCTATAAGGATGGCTATCTGGGGAATCTGGTGGAAGCGCGTAAGGCGGAGATGCTCCAGCAGTCGAATGCCCTCGACCAGCGCGAAGGTTTCTCCGGGTTGCGTAAGTTCCGTTTTCAAAACGCCTACTATTTTACCCTACGTACCACCTTCAACGATCCCGGCCACCTGGCTACCGTGATCGCCTTCGATCTCCCGGTGGAAGATCTGCTACCGAACAACTTGCCGGCGCAGCGCTTCCAACTGCTCGAGCAACCAGACAACGATGGCGAATGGAACGCGGGCGATGAACCGCCGCGGGCCGTCACCCAACTGAGCTGGCCCTGGATCACCGTCAATAGCCCGATCCATAACACGCCGCTGACGCTTCAATTCCACATCCCGACGATGGCGCTGATCATCGATCTGGCGCGCAACAACTTCTGGGTGCTGTTGATCAATCTGGCGCTGCTGGCCCTCTCCGCCATCGCCTTCTACATCGTCCGCCATCAGTATGTTCGTCCTGGCAAACGTATGGCGGCGCAGCTGAACGCCCAGCAAGAGATGAATCAGGAGATCATCGCCCATCTGCCGATGGGCTTGCTGATCTACCGCTTCGACAACAACACGCTGGTCGCCAGCAATAAGCAGGCCGATCAACTGCTGCCCCACCTGAGCCTGCATAAGATCGCGGCGATGGCCGATCGCCATCATGGTAAGGTGCAGGTCAGCATCAACAACGCCATGTATGAAGTGCAAATGGTGCGCAGCCAACAGACGCCGCACTCGGCCCTGTTTCTGATCCGTAACCTGGATACCGAGATGCTGATGAGCCAGAAGCTCAAGCTGGCTCACGAGGAGTACGAGAAAAACCTGACGGCACGCAAGACCATGACCGACAACCTGAGTCAGGAGTTGCAAGCGCCGCTGAGCGAGATAACCCGTCTGAGCACGGCCCTGCGCGACGCAGAGAATCAAGCGCCACTGCTCGATGCGCTGTGGCTGGAAAGCCAACACGCCCAACGCCTGATCGATGAAATCACTCTGTTAACCGCCGTCGAAAGCCAGGATTGGCATCCTCAGTCCCGCCCTTTCCGCCTGCACGAACGCATCGATGCCCTGTTGTTACGTAATCTCCCCGCCATGCGACGCAAGGGGTTAATGCTACTGGGGCGGGTCGATACCGATCCGGCACAACAGTTTGACGGCGACATCGTCACCCTGGAACGGGTGCTGGAAATGCTGCTGCACTATGCCATCGTCACCACCGCCTACGGCAAGATCAGCCTGACCCTCAGCCCCGATGCCCAACACCCCGACCGATTACACGTCCAGTTGAGCGACACCGGTGCGGGGCTCACGCGCAGCGAGCTGCGTAACCTACACTACCCGGCTCTGGCACCGGCGCAAAGCGACCGCTTCTCCCGCGGCTCTAGCCTCACCTTCTATCTCTGCGCCCAGCTTTGCCGCCGCCTAGGCGGTGAGTTGACCATCGATAGCCGCCCCGATATCGGCACGCACTATCGCTTCAGCTGCCGTATGCAACCGTTGCCGCTCAGCGAACAACAGGAAGAGAAGCTGCTGGACGGCATCACCATCGGTCTGCGCATCACCGCCGAGGAAATCCGTGCCCGAGTCAGCCAACGGCTGGAGGGGCTCGGCGCCACGCTGATCAACGCCGATGACGAGGGAGAAAGTCACGCCGGCACGCCGTCCTGCGATTTGTTGGTGACCGACGATCCCGCTCAAGTTCAGACGAATACCTTGCTGTTGGCGGCGGACGTCGAGGGATTCGAGGAGTATGCGCCACAGCGTATTCGCGCAAATTTTAACCTGAGCGATGCGTTAATCGACGCGATCCTGCTGCTGATCGAACGGCAAATGGCGGCCGCAGAAGCCCCCGTCTATTGCGAATATGCTGAAAATGCTGAAAATGCACCGTCCGTTATTGATGAGAATCCTTTTAAATCAAAGGATTACTATTCACTGTTTTTGGACACAGTACCCGCTGATATACAAAAACTGTATACTGAGTCAGATCAACAGGATTGGCCCGCGCTAGCCCTCACCGCGCACCGCCTCAAAGGCGTCTTCGCCATGCTGGCGTTTCCCGTCGGTAAAACGTTGTGTGAACAGCTGGAAGAGGCACTGAAGCATCACAACGCGGCACAGGCTCGAGTCCTGATCAGTCATATTGACGCTTTTGTCAGCCGACTGCTTCAACTAGGTAACCAACAATATGAATAACCTGAATGTAATCATTGCTGACGACCATCCCATCGTTTTATTCGGCATTCGTAAGTCGCTGGAACAGATCGAGTGGGTGAACGTCGTCGGGGAATTCGAAGATTCCACTACGCTGATCAATAGCCTGCCCAAACTGGACGTCAACGTTCTGATCACCGATCTCTCCATGCCCGGCGACAAATACGGCGACGGTATTACCCTGATCAAATACATCAAGCGCCACTTCCCGGAGCTGTCGATCATCGTCCTGACCATGAATAATAACCCGGCCATTCTCAGCGCCGTGTTGGATCTGGATATCGAAGGGATCGTCCTGAAACAAGGAGCGCCGACCGATCTGCCCAAGGCGCTCGCCGCCCTGCAAAAGGGCAAGAAATTTACCCCGGAGAGCGTCTCTAAGCTGTTGGAGAAGATCAACGCCAGCGGCTATGGCGACAAACGCCTCTCGCCGAAAGAGAGCGAGGTACTGCGCCTGTTCGCCGAAGGATTCCTGGTCACCGAGATCGCTAAGAAGCTAAATCGCAGTATCAAGACCATCAGCAGCCAGAAAAAGTCGGCGATGCTGAAGCTGGGCGTCGACAACGACATTGCCCTGCTCAACTACCTCTCATCGGTCAATATCATGCCGAACGATGACAAGGCATAACCCTCGCCTGCCGCCGCCACGGCGGCGAGCCGCTACCCCACAGGCCCGTAACCTGCGGGGTATTTTTTTATCCACGGGGTGCCGCCGCCCGGCGCCGGCGGATCGCGAGCGCATAACCACTGAGCGCGGCCAATAGATCCTCACGCATCACCGGCTTAGAAAGACAACTGTCCATTCCCACCTCGATACAACGCTGCCGCTCCTCGGCTAAGGCGTTGGCGGTTACCCCGACGATCGGCAGGGTACGTCCCTGCTGACGCAGGCGTTCCGTCAACTGATAGCCATCCATATTCGGCATATTGACGTCCGTCAGCACGATATCGGCGGGCTGTTGCTGCAACATGCCTAAGGCATCCACCCCATCACACGCCGTGTTGACCTGAGTGAAACCGAGCGAACCCAGTTGGTCGGCCAGCAGCCGGCGATTGATCGGATGGTCGTCGACGATCAGAATGGCGATATCACTGAAGTCCTGCGCTGTCATCGCCGTTTCATCGCCGCCGCTCTGCACCACCGCCTCACTGGCCACATCGCCCGGCGCGGCAAAAAGACGGTTGAGCACCTGCAACAGCTCCAATGGCGCCGCGGTATTCAGCACCCATTCGCCTTCAGCCTGACAACATGCATGGCCCAGATAATCGGCACGCAGCTGGATACGGGTCGCGAAAGGGAGCTGAGAGGTCAACGGATGATCGCTGATCACCACCGCCTGTGCCGCTTCTTCTGGCGCGGCGGGGCAGAGGCGAACCCGCGCACCCGCGGCACTCAGCAGCGCATGCAGATAACGCTCCAAACGGGCGTTGTGGATCGCCAGCCACAGAGTTCGTTGCACTAAGGCCGGTTGTATCGGCTGTGCCGGCACGGCCTGATACATCGGCAAACGAATAGTAAAGATACTGCCCAGCCCCGGCGCCGACTCGACCGCAATATCGCCATCCATCAGGCTGACCAGCTTCTCACAGATGGCCAATCCCAGCCCAGTACCGTGGAAATGGCGCTGTACGCCGCTGCCCACTTGAAAGAAGGGGTCGAACAGACGCTGCACGTCGCGCGCCGGGATCCCCATTCCGGTGTCACGGATGCGGAACTCCAAGTAAAAGTCATTGACCCGCGCCTGAAGAATGATACAGCCGGTATCGGTAAACTTGATGGCATTGCTCAACAGGTTAGAGAGTACCTGCTGAATACGCATGATATCGCCGCTGATCTCCGCTGGCACATCCGGCTCGATAAAACAGTACAAAGTCAGTCGCTTACGCACTACCAGTGGCAGGTAGTTGCCGATGATATGCGGGATCACCTCACGCGCCACGAAGCGCCCCGGCTCGATCTTCAACTGCTCCGACTCGATCTTGGAGAAGTCGAGGATGTCATTGATGATCTTTAGCAACAACCCGGAAGAGTTACTCATCGCCCCCAACAGGCGTTGCACCTCTTCCGGTAGCGTCTTCGTGCGCAGCAAATCCAGGTTGCCGATAATGCCATACAATGGTGTGCGCAGCTCATGGCTGACCGTCGCCAGGAACATCGACTTGGACTGGCTAGCCTGCTCCGCCGCCGCCGCCATCTCCTGTAACGACTCCTCCATCTTCACACGCGTACTCACATCGACCATGGCGCAAATGGCCACCTCCTCGTTGCGATAGCGCGAACGAACGAAACTGATTTGCAGGTTCTGATTCTGTGCGGTGATCACATCCAGCACGCTGACCTGCTCTTCGTTGAGGATACCAACGATGCGCTGGCGATCTTCTGGAGTAAATTGGCGCGTATAGTTATGGGCCAACTCATTGCTCAGGATATTACTACCGTCGCTCACCCGGAGGATCGAGATCCCCACCGGGGCCGACGCCACGATCTTGCGGTTAAACTGTTCGTGCTCCTCAAGGCGTAACGCGTTGTTCTCCGCGGGCAGGAACATCTTGCGCTCGAACAGCCAGGTCAGCACGAACAGCACCAGCGCGCTGATCAGGTTCAGTACGATGGCGTTGATCAGCAACAGGTTAAAACGCTCCAGTAATACCCGCACCGGTAACGAATAGACGATGGTCAGGCCACTAGGACGCAACTTCTTTTTCAGCAACAGAGTATCGTAACTGCTGTTATAGCCAAAATAGTTGTCGTCCTCCGGCAAGCCATTTAGCAGCGGCAACGGCCCACCGTTCTCAGCATAACTCAGCAGCACATCGCCGTTATCGCTCAGCAACGTTACCCCGATGGGCAGTACCGAAGGGTTGGTCAGCTCCTCTAAGCGCAGGGTCTGCTCGATCCCCAATACTGCCTCCAGATGGGTGGCGGCATAGACCGGCGCGGTGATATACAATGCGCCGACCTCCCGTTGTGCGCCCGGAACCACCCAGTACAGCACCTGCTCCTTATCGTTACTATTGCGGAAATGGTTAACCCGCTGCTGTAACAGGCGCAGGGTGTTACCGCCCTCCAACGGCACGTTGCGAATACTGAAATCCGCGAGGCACAGACTGGTGCCGCCGATGACGAAGATGCGATTGAGATCGTAGGCGGCAACGAAGTTTTCTTTCCAGTAGCGAATAAAGCCGCTCAATGCCCGCAGCGAGGTACGATAGTTGTCGCTGGCGCGACGGCAATCCGACTCGGGGAACACCGGCAGCAGCGGCGGCACCTCGCCGTGGATGTCCAACAACCCTCCGCTGTAGGGTTGAATGCTCTCATCCCCCGACCAAGCCAGACGATTCTCGGCGATATAACGAATGTCGCGCATGGTAGCGCTGGCCTGACGGATCACCGCCTCCGCCTGATCGTAGTTTAGGTGGAAGTCCTGGCGAATATCAGACTCTTTCTGGTGGAACTGATTCAAGATGTAGAAGGTGGTCAGCAGGGCGCCCAGAATCCACAGCATCAACGCCAGCGCACGGAACAGGTAGCGCGACAAGCGGAGCGTGGTGCGAAAGGAGACAAAATATTTCAACGTGGCACCCGTAACCGTGATGACAGGAGGAATGGCGTTAAGGTAGCGGCAAAGCCCGCGCGGCGCAATGACCTGACGCCGATCACCTTGGGTCGTCGCGCCGCGATGGCGCGCACTTACTCGGGCGGAGACAACAAAAAGGCCGGTCAAGACCGGCCTTGGTTGGCACAGGGATGACGGCGCTTACTCCGCGTCGTCACTCCCCTCATCGTCACCATCCACTTCCGGCGCGATGTCCTCATCGCCTTCGGCGGCGCTGCCATCGATGCTGTCCAGCTCTTCGTCGTCTACCGGCTCAACCACACGCTGCAAGCCAACGACGTGCTCGTCTTCGGCGGTACGAATCAAGATCACCCCTTGGGTGTTACGCCCAACAATGCTGACCTCGGAGACTCGGGTACGTACCAAGGTGCCGGCGTCGGTGATCATCATGATCTGGTCGCCATCATCGATCTGCACCGCCCCCACCACGCTACCGTTACGCTCGGTAACCTTGATGGAGATAACCCCCTGGGTGGCGCGTGACTTGGTCGGGTACTCGGCCACGGCGCTGCGCTTACCGTAACCGTTCTGGGTCACGGTCAGGATCGCTCCGTCACCGTGCGGCACAATCAGCGAGACGACCCGATCGTCGTCGGCCAGCTTAATGCCGCGCACCCCGGTAGCGGTACGGCCCATGGCACGCACGGCCTCCTCCTTAAAGCGCACCACCTTACCGGCGGCGGAGAACAGCATCACATCGTCATTGCCGTTGGTCAGGTCGACACCGATCAGCTCGTCGCCCTCATTCAAGTTCACCGCGATGATCCCGGCGGCACGCGGACGACTGAACTCGGTCAGCGCCGTCTTCTTCACCGTTCCGCTGGCGGTCGCCATGAAGACGTTAACCCCTTCCGCATATTCACGTACCGGCAAGATGGCGGTGATGCGCTCATCGGCCTCCAGCGGCAGCAGGTTGATGATCGGGCGACCACGGGCGCCGCGGCTGGCTTCTGGCAACTGATAGACCTTCATCCAGTACATACGGCCACGGCTGGAGAAGCACAGGATGGTGTCGTGAGTATTGGCCACCAGCAAGCGCTCGATGAAGTCCTCTTCCTTAATACGCGCGGCAGACTTACCCTTGCCGCCACGACGCTGGGCTTCATAGTCGCTCAGCGGCTGATACTTGACGTAGCCTTGATGCGACAAGGTGACCACCACGTCTTCTTGCTCGATCAGATCTTCGATGTTGATGTCCGCCGTATTGGCGGTGATCTCGGTACGGCGTGCATCGCCAAACTGATCACGGATGGCGATCAACTCTTCGCGGATCACCTCCATCAGACGTTCTGGACTTTGCAGGATGAAGATCAGCGCGGCGATCTGCTCCAGCAGTTGCTGGTATTCGTCCAGCAACTTCTCGTGCTCCAGACCGGTCAACTTTTGCAGACGCAAATCCAAGATCGCCTGCGCCTGCTGCTCGGTCAGGTAGTAGTGGCCCTCGCGGATGCCATACTGTGGCTCCAGCCACTCCGGACGGGCGGCATCGTCACCAGCGCGCTCCAGCATCGCCGCCACGTTGCCCAGCGCCCAGGCGTGGGCAACCAGCGCCGCCTTGGCCTCCGCCGGCGTCGGTGCGCGACGGATCAACTCGATAATCGGATCGATATTCGCCAACGCAATGGCTAAGCCTTCCAAGATATGGGCGCGTTCGCGCGCTTTGCGCAGTTCAAAGATGGTACGACGCGTCACCACTTCGCGGCGGTGGCGGACGAAGGCTTCCAGACACTCTTTCAGAGTCAGTAGCTTCGGCTGTCCTTGATGCAAGGCGACCATGTTGATGCCAAACGAGACCTGCATCTGGGTCTGGGAATAGAGGTTGTTCAATACCACCTCGCCCACCGCATCGCGTTTGATCTCAATGACGATGCGCATGCCGTCCTTATCGGATTCATCGCGCAGCGCGCTGATGCCTTCGACACGCTTCTCTTTCACCAGCTCGGCAATTTTCTCGATCAGACGTGCCTTGTTGACCTGATAAGGGATCTCATGCACCACGATGGTTTCGCGACCATGCTTGGGGTCGGTTTCGATCTCGGCGCGCGCGCGCACGTAAATCTTGCCGCGCCCGGTGCGGTAAGCCTCTTCGATGCCGCGTCGGCCATTGATGATCGCCGCCGTCGGGAAGTCCGGCCCAGGGATGTGCTCCATCAGCCCCTCGATAGAGATGTTCTCATCATCGATATAGGCCAAGCAGCCGTTGATCACCTCAGTCAGGTTGTGGGGCGGAATATTGGTCGCCATCCCCACCGCGATACCGGCCGAGCCGTTCACCAACAGGTTCGGCACCTTGGTCGGCAGCACGTCGGGGATCTGCTCGGTGCCGTCGTAGTTGGGCACATAATCCACCGTCTCTTTGTCCAAATCGGCCAACAGTTCATGGGCGATCTTGGCCATACGCACTTCGGTGTAACGCATCGCGGCGGCGGAGTCGCCATCGATGGAACCAAAGTTACCCTGGCCGTCGACCAGCATATAGCGCAGGGAGAACGGCTGCGCCATACGTACGATGGTGTCGTAAACCGCGCTATCACCGTGCGGGTGATATTTACCGATAACATCACCGACCACACGGGCCGATTTTTTGTATGGTTTATTCCAGTCATTGCCCAGTACGTTCATCGCGAACAGCACGCGACGGTGTACCGGCTTCAGGCCATCCCGAACATCCGGCAGCGCACGACCGACGATAACGGACATGGCGTAATCCAGATATGAGTTTTTCAACTCTTCTTCGATATTGACCGGCGTAATCTCTCTGGCAAGGTCGCTCATGGAGCTGCTATCCCTCTACTAATTATTCATCTGCCGCTACCCTCAATACATCGAGTAGAACCAGGCGCATACACGATGACAAAGACGACAATGATACCACAAAGGCACTGCTTGTGCGAAATGCGCCACGCCATTCCTGCCCGTCTGGCCGCTGCCCCTTTGCCCATGGCGTGGAAAAGGTATAATCCGCGCTAACGGGGATTTTTTGCGCGTACCGCCGCGCCGGATTAAAGGAGTCGTAGGTGTCACAAAACGTTGATATGCAGGAAATTGCCAAGTTTGAAGCCGTCGCTTCTCGCTGGTGGGACCCAGAGGGCGAATTCAAGCCGCTGCACCGTATCAATCCGCTGCGCCTGGCGTACATCCAGCAACGCGCCGATGGACTGTTCGGTAAGCGGGTACTCGACGTCGGTTGCGGTGGCGGCCTGCTGGCCGAAGCGATGGCACTGGCCGGCGCCGATGTGACCGGTCTGGATATGGGCGGCGAACCGCTCCAGGTAGCGCGCCTGCACGCCTTAGAGAGTGGTGTCACGGTCGATTATCGTCAAGAGACCGTCGAGCAACATGCCGCCGATAGCGCGGCACAATACGATGTGGTCACCTGCATGGAGATGCTGGAACATGTGCCCGATCCCTGCTCTGTCGTGCATGCCTGCGCCCGGCTGGTCAAGCCCGGTGGTCAGCTGTTTTTCTCCACCATCAACCGCACGCCGAAGTCATGGCTGCTGATGGTGGTCGGCGCCGAGTACCTGCTGAAGATGGTGCCTAAAGGCACCCATGATGCGCGCAAATTCATCCGTCCCGCCGAGTTGATGGGCTGGCTAGACAACAGCCCGCTGACGGTGCGTCATCTGTGTGGCATACACTACAACCCGCTACGCGACCGTTTCACCCTGGGAGCGAATGTCGATGTCAACTACCTACTGCACGCTCAACGTGAGACAGCGTAGGCCACGGCGATCATCCGGTGGGCCGCCGCTGGGCGGGCCCATTCGCTAAGCGGTGACGTTTGCACCGATCCCGGCGCAGATCAAGATTAACGATTTTAGCAATGAATAATAAAGCGGCAGACGATCAATTTTTTTAAATCCGCCACCCTGTTATCCCCCAGCGGGATGGTGCCAGAGCCGACGCCGCCTACCGCCCACTCCGTAACATTTCACCCCCAACTTATCCACAACCCGAGCCGATTTTGTTCACTTGCAAATCGCAGCAAACACCACTATCTTGTTGCCACATCGTCACCAACCCCCTATATATTGTGTTAATGCCCCGTGTAAGCAACTAACGCCGCGGGCATTGGCACGCTGCGGCAGCGACCAGTTGGGCGCGCCGCGCCGGGGATCACACGGACAGGAACGCATCCTATGAATCAGAGTCTGCTTGTCACTAAACGCGACGGAAGAAAAGAGCGCATCAACCTCGACAAAATCCACCGAGTCCTCGATTGGGCCGCAGAAGGGTTACAAAACGTCTCGGTCTCGCAGGTTGAGTTGCGTTCTCACATCCAGTTTTATGACGGCATCCGCACGGCGGATATCCATGAAACCATCATCAAGGCCGCCGCCGATCTGATCTCCCGTGAGACCCCGGACTATCAATATATGGCCGCGCGTCTGGCCATCTTCCACCTGCGCAAAAAGGCTTACGGCCAGTTCGAACCGCCGAAGTTATACGACCACGTGGTACGCCTGGTCGACATGGGCAAGTATGACCGCCATCTGCTGGAAGACTTCAGCCGTGATGAGTTCGAACAGATGGATGGTTTTATCGATCATTGGCGCGATATGAACTTCTCCTATGCGGCAGTCAAGCAGTTGGAAGGCAAGTATTTGGTGCAGAACCGCGTCAGCGGTGAGATCTACGAGAGCGCCCAGTTCCTCTATATTCTGGTGGCCGCCTGCCTGTTCTCCCACTATCCGCGCGAGACGCGCTTGGACTACATCAAGCGCTTCTACGATGCGGTCTCCACCTTTAAGATCTCCCTGCCGACACCGATCATGTCCGGAGTGCGGACCCCGACGCGTCAGTTCAGCTCCTGTGTACTGATCGAATGCGGCGACAGCCTGGATTCGATCAACGCCACCTCCAGCGCCATCGTTAAATACGTATCCCAACGAGCCGGCATCGGCATCAACGCCGGGCGTCTGCGCGCGCTGGGCAGCCCGATCCGTGGGGGAGAGGCGTTCCATACCGGCTGTATTCCGTTCTACAAACATTTCCAGACCGCGGTGAAGTCCTGCTCTCAGGGCGGAGTCCGCGGCGGGGCGGCGACCCTGTTCTATCCGTTGTGGCACCTGGAGGTGGAGAGCCTACTGGTGTTGAAGAACAACCGCGGGGTCGAAGATAACCGCGTACGTCACATGGACTACGGCGTACAGCTCAACCGCCTGATGTACCAGCGCCTGATCCAAGGCGGCGAGATCACGCTGTTCAGTCCCTCCGATGTGCCGGGGCTGTACGATGCCTTCTTCGCCGATCAGAATCAGTTTGAACGCCTGTATGTACAGTACGAGCAGGACAGCAGCATTCGCCAGCGCAAGATCAAAGCAGTCGAACTGTTCTCTCTGATGATGCAAGAGCGCGCCTCCACCGGGCGTATCTATATTCAGAACGTCGATCACTGCAACACCCACAGCCCGTTCGATCCCCAGGTCGCACCAGTGCGTCAGTCTAACCTCTGTCTGGAGGTTGCGCTGCCGACCAAGCCGCTGGAAGATGTCAACGATGAGCAGGGTGAGATCGCCCTGTGTACCCTGTCGGCCTTCAACCTGGGCGCCATCGATTCGCTGGATGATCTGGAAGAACTGGCAACCCTGGCGGTGCGTGCGTTAGACGCGCTGCTCGACTACCAGGATTACCCGATCCCGGCCGCCAAACGCGGAGCCATGGGGCGCCGCACCTTGGGCATCGGGGTGATCAACTTCGCCTACTACCTGGCGAAAAACGGGGTGCGTTACTCCGACGGTAGCGCCAATGCGCTGACTCACCGGACCTTCGAGGCTATCCAGTACTATCTGCTGAAGGCGTCCCACCAGTTGGCGCGTGAGCAAGGTGCCTGCCCGTGGTTCAACGAAACCCGTTACGCCCAGGGTATCTTGCCCATCGACAACTACAAGAAGGATCTCGATGCCCTCTGCACCGAGCCTCTGCACTATGACTGGGAAACCCTGCGCGCCGATATCGTTCGCGACGGGCTACGCAACTCAACCCTGTCGGCCCTGATGCCGTCAGAAACCTCCTCGCAAATCTCCAACGCCACCAACGGCATCGAGCCACCGCGCGGCTACATCAGCATCAAGGCCTCCAAGGATGGTATCTTGCGTCAAGTGGTGCCGGAGTATGAGCGTCTGAAGGAGGCTTACGAGCTGTTGTGGTCCATGCCGAACAACGACGGCTATCTACAGTTGGTCGGTCTGATGCAGAAGTTTATCGACCAGGCGATCTCGGCCAATACCAACTACGATCCGTCACGCTTCCCTTCAGGGAAGGTGCCGATGAAGCAACTGTTAAAAGATCTGCTGACGGCGTATAAACTTGGCGTGAAAACGCTCTATTATCAAAACACTCGCGACGGTGCGGAGGATGCCCAGGAGGATCTGGCAAGCGCACAGGATGATGGCTGCGAAAGCGGCGCCTGTAAGATCTGACCTTCCCGCCTGATGGCGCTCCCCGCAGGGAGCGCCGGTATCGCCGCTTGATTTTCGACGCCCCGCGCCGCGGGGCACACTAGGATTAGGGTATGGCCTACACCATCTTCTCGCAAAACAAGAACGATCAACTGCTCGAACCGATGTTCTTTGGTCAACCGGTTAACGTAGCCCGTTATGATCAACAGAAACATGAGATCTTCGAGAAGCTGATTGAGAAACAGCTCTCCTTCTTTTGGCGTCCGGAAGAGGTCGACGTCTCACGTGATCGCATCGACTACCAAGCGCTGCCGGATCACGAAAAGCATATTTTCATCAGTAACCTAAAGTACCAGACACTGCTGGACTCCATCCAAGGGCGCAGTCCCAACGTTGCCCTGCTGCCACTGATCTCCATCCCGGAGTTGGAAACCTGGGTTGAAACCTGGTCCTTCTCCGAGACCATCCATTCGCGCTCCTATACCCATATCATCCGCAATATCGTCACCGATCCGTCGGTCGTGTTCGACGATATCGTCAGCAACGAGGAGATCCTCAAGCGCGCACGCGACATCTCCGTCTACTACGATGATCTGATCGAAAGTACCAGCTACTACCACCTGCTGGGGGAAGGGACGCACCAGGTCAATGGCAAGACGGTAAGCGTCAACCTGCGCGATCTGAAAAAGAAACTCTATCTCTGTCTGATGAGTGTGAATGCACTGGAAGCGATCCGCTTCTACGTTAGCTTCGCCTGCTCCTTCGCCTTCGCCGAGCGCGAACTGATGGAGGGAAACGCCAAGATTATCCGACTGATCGCCCGCGACGAGGCGTTGCATCTGACCGGCACCCAACACATCCTCAACCTGATGCGCGCCGGGCAAGACGATCCGGAGATGGCGGAGATCGCCGCCGAATGTGAGGGCCAGTGTTACGATCTGTTCGTTCAGGCCGCCCAACAAGAAAAAGAGTGGGCCAACTATCTGTTCCGCGATGGTTCGATGATCGGCCTGAACCGGGATATCCTGTGCCAGTACGTGGAGTATATCACCAATATCCGTATGCAAGCCGTCGGGCTACCGTTGCCCTTCGAGACACGCTCCAACCCGATCCCCTGGATCAACGCCTGGCTGGTCTCCGATAATGTGCAAGTCGCCCCGCAAGAGGTCGAGGTCAGCTCCTATCTGGTCGGCCAGATTGATGCCGAAGTCAACACCGACGATCTGAGTGACTTCCAACTCTGATGACAACGCAGACCAGAGATGCCGCCGCGGCAACGGCGGCAAGCGAGAGGGAGCGCGACGCACCACGGCGTTACCGTATTCACCTAACGCGCAGCGGACGCCAGGTCGAACACCTGGCGGACGGCGGCTCCCTGTTGGCGAGCCTGGAGCGGCAACAGGTAGCACTGGAATCCCAATGCCGCGCCGGCTTTTGCGGCGCCTGCCGCTGTCGCTTGTTACGTGGCCGGGTCAGCTACCGTCAGCCGCCACTGGCCTTCTTGCAACAAGACGAGATCCTGCCCTGCTGCTGCCAAGTGCAGCAGGACATTGAACTGGATCTCTAGTCGACCCGTTCCAGCACCACCGGAATGCTCTTATAGGCAGGGATCCCACTCGCCGGATCGTGATTCGCTAGGGTCAGCATGTGGTTGGATTCGGGGAAGTAGGTCGCCAATGAGCGATCAGCCATCGGGTAGATCACCACCTTCAAGCCGTCCATCCGGCGCGTGCTACGCTTTCCCTCCGGCGTCAGGGCGATCAGATTGACACGATCGCCCGCTCGCACACCGCTGCGCTGCGCCTGCTCGGCGCTGATAAACACCACATCGCGCTGGCCGAACACGCCACGGTAACGGTCATCCATGCCATACAAGGTGGTGTTGTATTGATCGTGGCTACGCAGCGTCGCCAACACCAGCTCGCTGTTAAATGCCGAGACGGGATCTTCCAGGAGGCCCTCGCAGGGAATGAAATTGGCCTTACCCGACGATGTCAACCAACGCCGCTGCGCCGCTGCATTGGTTAGGTGGAAACCGCCTGGCTGGCGGATACGTTGGTTAAAATCGGCGAATGCCGGCAGTACCGCCGCAATATCGTCGCGGATGCGGTCATAATCCGCCAGCCGATTTTCCCAGTCCACCACACTGTGCGGTAATGTCGCTCGGGCGATGCCGGCCACCACGGCACACTCCGACTTCAACAACGCGCTGGCGGGTTTTAACACCCCGCGCGAGGCATGAACCATCGACATCGAGTCCTCCACCGTGACCGCCTGAGCCCCGCTCTGTTGCATGTCGATCTCGCTACGCCCCAAGACCGGCAGGATATAGCTGTGACGCGCGGTCAGCAGATGCGAACGATTAAGCTTGGTCGCGATATGTACCGCCAAATCCAATTGGGTCAACGGGATGGCGCTCGCTTGCCGATCCGGCATCGCCAGCGCGAAATTGCCGCCCAGGCAGATCAACGCCCGCGCCTCGCCGCGACAAATCGCCTGCATGCTGGCCACCGCCGCATGACCGGGAGCCTGCGGCGGTGTAAAGCCAAAGTGCTCACCCAGACGTGCCAAAAATTCGGCCGACGGTTGCTCGGTGATGCCAACGGTACGATCGCCCTGCACGTTGGAGTGGCCACGTAGCGGGCAGATGCCAGCGCCAGGACGTCCAATATTCCCTTTCAATAACAGCAAGTTCACCAGTTGCTGTACATTCTGCGTACCGTGTTGGTGCTGTGTGATCCCCATCCCATAACAGATGATAGTCCGTTCGGCGCTGGCATAGGCATCGGTCAGTTCGCCGATCTGAGCCTGACTCAAGCCGGAAATGCGCTCGATATCCGACCAACGCGTGTTGAGGACATCGCGGCGCAACTCGGCGTAACCGGCGGTGTGCGCTTGGATAAAGGCGTCATCCAGCAGCGGCGCCTGGCCGGCGGCACGCGCCGCCTCATCGCGCTCGATCAACAGACGCATCATTCCCTTGAGCAAGGCGGTGTCGCCTCCGATGCGTACCCGATAATAGGCACTGGCCAGTTGAGTCTCGGCTGCCGTCAGCATCTCCAACGGATTCTGCGGCGCGGTGAAGCGCTCCAGACCGCGCTCCTGTAGGGGGTTGATGGCGATCATCTTCGCCCCGCGCTTCACCAGGGCCCGCAGCGAAGTCAGCATGCGGGGATGGTTGGTTCCGGGGTTGTGACCGATACAGATCACCAGATCGCACTGGGCGAAGTCGTCCAATAGTACGGTCCCCTTACCCACGCCGATGCTGGCTGCCAGACCGACGCTGGTCGGCTCATGGCACATGTTAGAGCAGTCCGGGAAGTTATTACTGCCATACTCGCGGGCAAAGAGTTGATACAGAAAAGCGGCCTCGTTGGAGGTACGCCCCGAGGTATAGAATTCAACCTGGTTCGGGTCGCTATAACCTTGCAGGCGGGAGCCAATCTCGTCGAACGCCTGCTGCCAGCTCAATGGCTGGTAGCGATCGCTGGCAGCATCATATTTCAACGGTAGGGTCAGGCGGCCGGCCGCCTCCAAATCATGGTCGTTCCAACACAGCAACGACTGCACGCTATTCGCGGCGAAGAAGGAAGCATCCAGCCGCTTATCCGTCACCTCCCAGGCCAGCGCCTTGGCACCGTTTTCACACACATCGAACGAGGCACTGTGCTTAGGATCGGGCCAGGCACATCCGGGGCAGTCGAAACCATCCGGCTTGTTCATGTCAAACATGGCGATCACCTCACGCCGCAGATCCATCTGCTGGCGCAGCGCATCCGCTACCGCCTTCACGGCGTCCCAACCGCCAGCGGCGGCCTGATAGGTTGCTATCTTCTGTTTCATGACTCCCCCACGGCACATGATAAGACAGTAAGTATAGTCAACCCCTTACGCCGCACGGGCGTCAGGCGGCAAAAACGCACAAAAAACCCCAATGGCCAAAGGCCATTGGGGTCGTCTTTGCGGGCGTAATCTACCGTGCGTTTAGCGACGATCGCCGAAAATACGCAGCAGCATCAGGAACAGGTTGATAAAGTCCAGATACAGCGTCAATGCTCCCATGATCGCATAACGACGGAAACCGTCCCGATCATCACTCGTCAGTTGTTCGCCCATCACACGCAGCTTCTGGGTATCGTAAGCCGTCAACCCCACGAAAATCAGCACGCCGGCGTAGGTCACGATCCAGGTCAGGGCGCTGCTCTTCAGCCAGATATTGACCACAGATGCCAGCACCAAGCCGATCAACGCCATAAAGAGGATCGAGCCCATCCCGCTCAGATCGCGTTTCGTGGTATAGCCATACAGGCTCATGGCGCCAAACATCCCGGCGCTGACCACAAAGGTACTGGCGATAGAGCTGTAGGTATAGACGATGAAGATGCTCGACAGGGTTAGCCCGGTGAGCAACGAGTAGAACATGAACAAGCCGGTAGCGGCAGCCCCGCTCAGGCGGTTAACCATCCCCGACAGGACGAACACCACCCCCAGTTGCACAATGATCAGCCCGAAGAAGACCATCTTGTTGGCGAAGATCAGTTCCAGTACCGCCGGCGTCCGGGCGGCATACCAGGCAACCAGCGCCGTCAGCAACAATCCGCAGCACATCCAGCCATATACTTGCGCCATATAGGCCTGAAGGCCGCTACCGGCACGCTCAACCAGTGTGCCGTTTGTACGTGGGTAACGATCCATGGAATGCCCCTTGATAATGCATACAAAAACTGTGCCCGCCAGCGATGGATAGCGCGGACACCCTCGATTAATCCCGCTAAGCCTAACATAAAAAAACGCGATCTCGCGCAAACAATCACGCCATACGCCGTCAAGCGCCACCCGGACGGCGTACAGCCAGGCTTACGCCATTACGCCGTAGCGCCCCAACGCAGAGCCAAGGTGGCTACGCGAGCCCCGAAACGCCGTGCCGTCTCCAGATCGCCCGGCAAGGGTGCCTCATCCGGTGTCGCGTCGGAGGGTGAAACGGTCATCAGTCCGGAGAAGCCGGCGATATAGTTCACATCATTACGTTGCGCCGCCTTGTTGTTGGCCGGCAGCATCCCCATCCCCACCCACACCCCACCATGCTGCTGTGACAGATGGAACAGGTAATCGAGGGTCGAGAGCTTGTCGCCGTTCATGCTGGCGGAATTGGTGAAACCGGCGAACAACTTATCGCGCCACAGCTGGCTGAACCAGGGTTTGGAGGAGGCGTCGGCGAACTTCTTGAATTGCCAAGATGGCCCACCCATGTAAGTCGGCGACCCCATGATGATGGCATCAGCCGCGGCCAACTGCTCCCAGCCGTGCTCGGGGAGATTGCCCTCGCTGTCGATGGGCATCAACGTAATCTGTACGCCGTCGATGCCTTGCGCCCCTTGCGCTACCGCCTCAGCGGCGCGGGCGGTATGCCCGTAACCGCTGTGATACACAATAACGATGACTGCCATGATCTCGACTCCTTTTGTCTACGGATGATCACAACAGTTATAGGCTAGCCCCGCCGGGAAATCCATGTTCCACGCACAGGCGGTGTACGCTCACCAGCGCTCGGCGGCTTGGCGGTCGCTGTCGCGCGCATCGACCCAACGCTCGCCGCCGTTTGACGCCTCACGCTTCCAAAAGGGGGCGCGGGTCTTCAGATAATCCATGATGAACTCCGCCGCCTGGAAGGCCATGCCGCGATGGGCGCTGGTCACGCCGACGAAGACGATCTCCTCGCCGGGCTGCATCGGCCCGATGCGGTGGTATACCGACACCCGCCCCAGCGGCCAACGTGCACGCGCCTGCTCGACAATCTGCGCCAGGGCTTTCTCCGTCATTCCCGGATAGTGCTCCAGCGTTAACGCGCTGACGTCATCCCCCAGGTTATGGTTGCGCACCTTGCCGGTGAAGGTCACCACCGCACCCTCCTCGTCACACTGTGCCAACCACTGGTACTCATCGCCGACCGTAAAGTGGGCTGCGCTAACGACAATCCGACTCTGTGTCATCTCAACCTCCAGTGACCGGCGGGAAGAAGGCCACCTCATCTCCCTCCTGCAACGGATGATCGAAAGGCACCATCGTCTGGTTGACGGCAGCCAACAGCTTACCCGACTCCAACGCCAAGGCCCACTTATCGCCACGCTGCGCCAGCTGTCGGCGCAGGGTTTCCACATCTCGGCAGGGTTCGCAAGCCAGCTGAGCACAACCGATCAGTTCACGCACCTGAGCAAAAAACAGCACTTGGATCATTACGCCTCCTCGACACGGAAATCGCCGGACTTACCGCCGCTCTTGGCTAACAGGCGCACTGGCCCGATCACCATATCCTTCTGTACCGCCTTACACATGTCGTAGATGGTCAGGGCCGCCACCGAAGCGGCGCTTAACGCCTCCATCTCGACGCCAGTTTTCGCACACAGGCGGCAACAGGTTTCGATACGTACCCGATGGTGCGCTGGCTCGACGCTCAGCGTCACCTCTACCTTGCTGAGCAGTAGCGGATGGCAGAGCGGGATCAACTGCCAGGTGTTCTTGGCGGCCTGAATGCCGGCGATACGCGCGGTGGCGAACACATCCCCTTTAGGATGCTTGCCATCGATGATCATCGCCAAGGTGTCAGGACGCATGGTGACATAGGCCTCGGCGCGCGCTTCGCGTACCGTCTCCGCCTTGGCGGAGACATCGACCATGTGCGCTTCGCCGGCCGCGTTGATATGGGTTAACTGGCTCATAATTTTTTCGCTGTTACGGATTGGCCCAACCGGCGGACTAGCCGCCGATGAAAGAGAGATTCTGGGTATGCCCACTGTCGCCCTGATGCAGGAAATGCCGCTCCCGCTTGTGTTGTAGGGCTGCGGCGATGCGCGCCTGGAGCGCCGGCAACTGTTCATCCTGTTGCAAGAGATCGCGCAGCGTCATCCCCTGCTCGCCGAACAGGCACAGATGCAGGTTGCCGAGGGCGGAAACCCGCAGCCGGTTGCAACTGGCGCAGAAGTTTTTCTCGTAAGGCATGATCAGGCCGACCTCACCTTGATAGTCCGGATGCCAGAATACTTGGGCCGGACCATCGCTCCGCCCGGGCAGGCGGCGCTGCCAGCCAGCCGCCAGCAGTTGACGACGGATCAGCTCGCCCGAGACATGATGGCGGCGAAACAGCTCACTGCCCTCGCCGGTTTCCATCAGCTCAATGAAACGCATCTGAATCGGGCGATGGCGGATCCAGTGTAGGAAGGCGTTGAGACTCTGATCGTTGACGCCGCGCATCAGCACAGTATTCACCTTGATGCGCTCGAAGCCGGCCTCGAAGGCGGCGTCGATCCCCGCCATCACCTGCGCAAAGCGGTCCTCGCCGGTGATGGCGTGAAACTGCCGCGCATCCAAGCTGTCGACGCTGACGTTGATCGCGCTCAGCCCCGCCTGACGCCAGGCGGCCACATCGCGTGCCATGCGATAACCGTTGGTGGTCACCGCCAGGGTCTTGATGCCTGGATTCTCACGCACGGCGCCGATAATATCGCAAAAATCGCGCCGTAGCGTGGGTTCGCCCCCCGTCAGACGTACCTTCTCGGTTCCCAGCGCGGCGAAAGCCCGGCTGACCCGACGGATCTCATCCAACGACAGGAAACGCTGCGCGACGTGACTAGCCGGGCGATAGCCATCCGGCAGGCAGTAGGTGCAACGGAAGTTGCAAACATCGGTGACAGAGAGGCGCAGATAATAGAACTTGCGCGCAAAAGCGTCGGTTAATTGGGAGTCCATAAACACCTTTCCAAGTCGGGAGGCATCGGCATTTCTACCTGACACCCTGGTGGCGCGAGGCCACGGCCAAGACGCCATATCCCGCCGACTGCGTGGACTTAGGCAACATGGCTCGGAGTTCAAAAAAGTCGCACCGATGACGCCCAAAGCGTAGCATCGTCACGGCCAAGGCCGCCGTGCCGCGTGGCTAGCCGTCTTGCGCAACATAGCGCCCCAGCCCGCGACATCACCGACCCGCGACCGCCTCCCCTTGGCGGGGGAGCGCAGTCATCGCTATATAATGAAAAATATAACGCTTATATCTCAGTAAGTTACTACACATAGTAATCAAATTGGCGCCGCTTGCAATTGATACATATCACGCCCCGAATGCCTCGCATCGCCTTTTCGACGCCGATCCGCTATCTTAGGCGCCCTCTGCGCCAGCGCCTCAACAAGGAGCCTTATGCGAAACCGTACCCTGGCCGATCTGGATTGCGTCGTCGCCCTCGGCGGCGGTCATGGGTTGGGCCGTGTCATGTCAGCCCTCTGCACCCTCGGGCCTCGCCTGACCGGCATCGTCACGACCACCGATAACGGGGGCTCGACCGGCCGCATCCGCCGCGATGAAGGCGGGATCGCCTGGGGGGATATGCGTAACTGTCTCAACCAGTTGATCACCGAACCCAGCGTCGCCTCGGCGATGTTTGAATACCGCTTCGGCGGCCAGGGCGAGCTGGCCGGCCACAACCTGGGCAATCTGATGCTCAAGGCGTTGGACCATCTGAGCGTGCGTCCCCTGGAGGCCATCAACCTGATCCGTAGCCTACTGAAGGTCGATGCCCAACTGATCCCCATGTCGGAGCAGGCCACCGATCTCTACGCTGTCGATGACGGAGGCGCGCAGGTTCACGGTGAGGTCAACATCGACCAACTGACACACATGCCGCGCCAACTGTACCTCTCACCCGCCGTCAGCGCTACCCGCGAGGCGGTGGAGGCCATCGGCCACGCCGACCTGATTCTGATCGGCCCCGGTAGCTACCTCACCAGCCTGATGCCGATCCTACTGGTCGAGGAACTGAGCCAGGCGCTGCACCGCAGCCGCGCACCGCTGGTCTACATCGGCAATCTGGCGCGCGAACATAGCCCGGCCGGCACATTACGACTAGCGGCAAAGTTACAGCAGATGACAGCGGCGATGGGAGGACGCGCCATCGATGCCGTCATCGTCGGCCCGCAAACCGACAGCCATGATCTGCCCCCCTCCTGCTGCATCGTGCAAGGCGTGCTAGCCGCCGACGACATTCCCTACCGCCACGACCGCGTACGGCTGCACGCGGCCATCGAACGTGTGCTGCAACAACTGGGCTAGGCGGCATGCTCGCAGGCGACGCGCGTCGGCCACTCATACGCGCCGAACGGCGACGCCCCGGCCAGATAACGGCACAACATATCCAGGGCGATGGTCGCGCAGACCTCGCGGCGTAGCGTCTGGCTATGATGAGCCGCGGCATAATGCAGCGTCTGGCCATAACTCCCTTGCGGCGTATGGAGCGCCAGGGTCAGTTGGCCCGCCAGCAGCTCGCCGCTGGCCAACGTCAGCGCCGCCCCGCTGCGGGCCGCCAACTCACGCGCCCGCCCCATCACCTGAAAGAGCGAAGGATGACCGCCCGCGGCTAGCAGCTCGCCATTGGCCAACGGTGCATCCGCCGCACGCAGCCAGCCATGGATCAAGCCGGCGCTGAATTGCTCACTGAGCGCCAAACGCAGCCCCGCGTGGTGTAGCGCCGCGCTGGCCCGCCGCGCCACACTTTGCTCGCCCTCATACAACAGATTCGCGGCCACCAAGGTGCGCACCTGCGCCCACAGTGCCTGCATCGCCGCCGCCTGGGTGGCCGGCCCGGTCAACTTTAGCTCGATGATCGGCGCCGCCGAACGGTAACCGAGCCGACACTCGGCGGGCAATGTCAGGCCATCCAACTGCTCGGCCAGGCTACTCTCGCTGCGCCCGAAGGTGGTCAGACGCAGACACAGCGGCGGCGCAGGCAACACAAAATGCTGCTGTATACGCGGCATGATCTGCTGCTCTACCATGCGGTAAAACTCGCTTGGCACACCAGGTGTAAAGAAAACGAGACAATCATGCAGCGTCAAAGCAAAACCGCAGGCGGTGCCGATCGGGTTATCCAGGCGCTGCGCGCCAGCGGGCAACAATGCCTGCTTCCGGTTGCTCTCCGCCATCGCTCGACCTCGCTGGGCAAACCACGCCTGCATCCGTGCCAGCCATTCACTATCCTCGACCAAGGGCAGGTTTGCGACCCGAGCCGCCGCTTGAGTCGTCAGATCATCGCTGGTCGGCCCCAGGCCACCATTGACGATCAGCACCTGAGCCCGGCGGCTCGCGGCCTCGATAGCGGCACACAACGCACCGATCTCATCCCCCACCGTGGCACGCGCACTCAGCGGCAAACCATGATCGAACAGCCAACGCCCCAGCCAGGCCGCGTTGCTATCCAGGATCTGCCCATGTAGTACCTCATCGCCACTGCTCAGCATCTCAACTCGTAACATAATTCACTCCGTTTTAGGCCGTGTCCCACTTTAAGAAGTGCACTCGCGGGTGACAACGCCCGCGGCCCGTTTTACGCTGCGGGCAGCGCACAAAATAGGATTCCGCTCATGACGTAAACTTATTATTACATATAATGTAACGCCGATTTGACGGAGGCAAAAATTTCCCGTACGCTGCGCTGAAATAACTCCCTGGAGCAGTAAAGCAGAGGAAAGCGTGAAGAATCGGACTATTGGCAGTATTTTTATCGTGGCTGGGACCACGATCGGCGCAGGGATGTTGGCGATGCCCCTGGCCGCCGCCGGCGTCGGCTTTAGTACCACCCTGGTAATGTTGATCGGGCTGTGGGCTCTGATGTGCTATACCGCCCTGCTGATGGTCGAAGTCTATCAGCACGCGCCGGCGAATGAGGGATTAGGCACCTTGGCACGCCGCTACCTCGGGCGTCCCGGCCAATGGTTGGCCGGCGTCAGCATGCTGTTTCTGATGTATGCCCTCACCGCCGCCTACATTAGCGGTGCTGGCGAGCTGCTGGCCGCCAGCCTCGGTCAATGGCTGGCGTTACCCGTCTCACCGCTGCTTGGTGTGTTGCTGTTTACCCTGGTCGGCGGCACCATCGTCTGCGTCGGTACCCACTCCGTCGATCTGTTCAACCGCCTGCTGTTTAGCGCCAAGATCATCCTGCTGGTGGTGATGTTGACGCTGATGATGCCGCATGTTCGCTACACCAATCTACTCAGCCTGCCACTGGAAAAGGGCTTGGCCCTCTCCGCCATCCCGGTGATCTTCACCTCATTTGGCTTCCACGGTAGCGTCCCCAGCATCGTCAGCTACATGAAAGGTGACATGCGCCGCCTGCGACTGATCTTCATCGTCGGCAGCGCCATCCCATTGTTGGCCTACATCTTCTGGCAGTTGGCCACCTTGGGTAGCATTAGCAACACCACCTTCCTCGGTCTGATGGCCAACCATGCAGGGTTAAATGGCCTACTGCAATCGGTGCGTGCCGTGGTGGCGACCCCACACGTTGAGCTGGCGGTGCATCTGTTCGCCGATTTGGCGCTGGCGACCTCTTTCCTCGGCGTCTCCCTCGGATTGTTCGACTACCTGGGCGATCTCTTTAAGCGCCGTCGTAACGCGAGCGGACGCGTGCAAACGGGGCTGTTGACCTTCTTGCCGCCGCTGGCTTTCGCCTTGTTCTACCCGCAAGGATTCGTGATGGCGCTGGGCTATGCCGCTATCGCGCTGGCGGTACTGGCTCTGTTGCTGCCCGCGCTACTCGTCTGGCAAACCCGTCGCCAGCATGGCGAGCAGAGCAGCGGCTACCGCGTCGCAGGCGGACGCCCGCTGCTCTGGCTGGTGTTACTGTGTGGTGGCGCGGTGATCGCCATCCAATTGGCGATCGCTACCGGCCTCTTGCCCGAGGTGGGGTAAACGAGTAAGGTAATGGAATGAATCGCACACACTCTCAGTACAGCGTAGTAGGTTGGTGGCGTCGTATCTCGCGGCGGCACGTTACTGTGTGTGAGTAATCTCAGTCATCAAGCCGCCGGAAGGCGGCTTGATGCGTTTTTCAGAGGGTCGCACTTCGGCGTATTTATCGCTTAAATGGAGTACGACCATGTTATCGACCGATCTCGAATTTGCCCAGCCACCCGTCTGCCTGAGTGGCGATCGTCCTACCGGCCCGCTGCACCTCGGCCATTACGTCGGCTCGCTGCGCCAACGCCTCGCATTGCAGCGTCGTTTCCCGTTGTATGTGATGATCGCCGACTTACAAGGGTTAACCGACAATGGCAGCAATCCGCGCAAGGTGGCGGACAATATCCTACAGGTGATGGCCGACTATTTGGCGGTCGGCCTCGATCCCTCGCGCACCACTCTGTGTCTGCAATCGGCCCTCCCGGCCCTCCCCGAGCTGACCATGCTGTATATGAACATCGTCAGCGTGGCGCGGGTGGCACGCAATCCGACGGTCAAAGCAGAGATTACCCAGAAGGGCTTCAGCGCTAATCTGCCGGCAGGCTTTCTGCTTTATCCGGTCAGCCAGGCTGCCGATATCACCGCCTTCAATGCCGAGCGCATCCCGGTCGGCGACGATCAATTGCCAATGCTGGAGCAGACGAACGAGTTGGTGCAACGTATGAATCGCCTGCTGCCACAGCCCGTGTTGCGTCCCTGCCAGGCGATTCTCAGCCAAGTAGGGCGTTTACCGGGCATCGACGGTAACGCCAAGATGTCGAAGTCCCTGGGCAACGCACTGCCCCTCGGCGCGACCGCCGCACAGATCCGCACGGCGGTACACGCCATGTATACCGACCCGCAACACCTACGCGTCAGCGATCCAGGTCGTGTCGAGGGCAATGTGGTGTTCACCTACCTGGATGCCTTTCATCCCGATGCCGAGCGCGTGGCACAAATGAAGGAACAGTACCGGCGAGGCGGCCTTGGCGACAGCCAATGCAAGCGTGAATTGGAGGGGTGCCTACAGGAATTGCTCGCGCCGATACGCCAGCGACGTGCCGAATTTCTCGCCGATCCGGCCATGCTCTTACAAATCTTACGTCAAGGAAGCGAGCGGGCACGGGCGGTCAGCCAACAGACGCTGATGGCGGTCAAACGCGGATTGGGATTACCGTTGATGTACTGAGCAATGGGGATATGGGAAGCATTAAGAGGGCGGCGTGCTGCCGCCCTGCGAGGCATCAGAAGCTGAGGCCAACCCCGACGTAAGGGCCATCGGCGATGGCGTTATCGCGGTGACCGTCTTTCCCGGCCAGATTGACGTAACGGTAGCCGACATCCACGCTCAGCGGACGCATCACATTCCAACGCACACCGCCGGTGGCTTCCGTATAATCCTTGATCCCGCTGGAGAGGGAGTCCGGCGAGTAGTAGGCGGAGCCGTACAGGGCAAAGCTCTGGCCCAACGGCAGATTGATGCCGCCGCCGATCGCCACAGCGTAATCGTCGCTGCCGCCGCCACTGTGCTTCGGATTCAAATACATGGCCTTACCACCGACAGAGACGATGGCGGAGCCCAAGGGGATGCCCAACCCCAGACCCAGGCCAACGATATCGCCGTCGTTATCGCTGTGCGCCCAGTTCAGGGTGGAGTACAGGCCCGAGGATTCGGTCCCTAAACCCGCTTCAAAATTAGTGAAGTTTTTCCCGGCTTGCCCATTCAAGCTGATCGCCTGCGCCGCCCCGCTCAGCAGTAGCGCGCTGCCAGCTACCAGGCAGTAAAACGACTTCTTCATTGAATTTTCCTTATCAATCATTAAAAAAATGTGTCCCATAACCGCCTCCCGATGCCGGGCCACTCTCCCGTCGTACGGGAGAGCCGCCCCGGCCTAGGCCAGACATTCACCGTCCTACGGACGGCCCTGGCCGATCCATGCCCGCCGATGCCCCGACTCGACGGCGACACCTCGTCTATCGATGTGGGTGGCGACATCAGGCAACCTGGCGCAGTGCGCCGTGGCGGCGTTAGCATAACGGTAAGCGGACGGAAACAGAATAAAAAAAGCGTCTCGTCACCCTACGAGACGCTCACTTTAAGACTAAGCCTTATCAACGGAGGTGACACCACCGGCAGGGAAGACTAGCGTTCAGCGTTGGACGATGTCTGATAGGTCGCCTGCGCCCACTGCTGTACTTGGCGTCGGGCGATCTTGATCCCCCCGCCTTTCAGCGCAGCGGGCAACGGCAACCACGCCACCGGATGCTGAAAACGCGCCACACGTGGCGCCAGCCAGGCACTTAGCACCGTCAGCGCCACCTCACTCTCCACCACCGCCACGGGGCGCTGGCCGAATTCGGCATCCGCCACCGGCACGATGAAAGCCTGTGACACGGCGGGATGCTGCAACAGGATACGCTCGATATCCTCCGGCTGGATCCCCTCTCCGCCACTGAAGAATTGGTTATCCATGCGTCCCTGAATGCACAGTTCGCCCGCCGTCCATACTGCGCGATCGCGCGTATGGAACCAGCCATCGTCCGCCAACAACGGGCGCAACTGCCCCGCCTGCCAGTAACCGCAGGCCAGGCTTGCGCCACGCAACAGCACTTCGCCATCCGCGGCCAGACGCACCTCTCGTCCCGGCAACGCGTGACCGACCCCAGGCAAGCCGTCGGCCCGTTTGGCGCAGACGGTCGACGCCATCTCCGTCAGGCCATAGCCGCACCAGCAACGAATGCCACGCGCCTCGGCTTCCTGCGTCAGGGCTAACGGGATCATCGCTCCGCCCAACAGCACATCGCGCAACGCCACTGGCTGCGTCGACTGCAACAGGCGCCACAGCTGAGTCGGCACCAGTGAGGCGTGACTACAGCCAGCCAATGCCTGATGCAACGGATGCATCGGGCGCCAGACTAGGCAGGCTCCGGCCAGCAACCAGCGCCAGAGGATCCCCTGTCCCGAAACGTGGAACAGAGGGAGCGACAGCAGCCAACTGTCCTGTGCGCTCAATGGCATCAGGCTAAGCACCCCCGCCGCCGAGGCCAGGTGCGCAGCGGCACTATGTACCGCCGCCTTGGGCAAACCACTCGACCCAGAGGTCAGCGTCAGCGTCGCCTGGCGTTCAGGCTGCCACGCAGCGCTGGCCTCCCCCGCCCTCGATCGTAGGGATAACACCGCCACGCTGGCGGGCCAGGTGATGGGGGTTTCCCCGGCCAGATCCACGCATGCTGCTACCGTCAACGACGGCAGCAGTTCGGCCAGACGTGTCTCGGGAAGCTGCGGATTAAGCGGTAACACTCGCGCGCCGAGCTGCAATAACGCCAGATAGGCATACAGCATCTCGACGCTGTTCTTACCACGCAGGGCGATCACCGCGCCCGCCGTCACGCCTTGCTCCGCTAAGCCCGCAGCCAACGCCGTGACGCGCTGCGCGAACTGCTGCCAATCGACCTCCTGCCCCGCCAGACGCAATGCGCAAGCCGTTGGTCGTTGCCGCGCCCAGTGACGCCATGGCCAATCGCCGAAGATCATCACGCCCGCCAGACCTCGTCCAGCTGATCGCGTCCCCACAGCGGCAGCGTGCTCTCCGGCCAAGGGCGCAGCAGCTGCGCACGCATCAGCGCCAGAGTATCCAGCCCCGGCGCCGTGCCCGGCGTTAGCCAGGCGGCCAGACGCGCCAATTGCCCCAGCCCCAGACTAGACTCAATACTGGAGCTAATCACCACACTCAGGCCGGCTTGCTGTGCCTGCTGCGCCAGCTGTTGGCAACGTTGCAAGCTGCCGGTCAGGGTCGGCTTGATGATGATGGCCGCGACGCCCGGCTCGGCCTCGACGCGGAAGTCAGGATCGCGCACACTCTCATCCCAGGCGATGGCGATGCCCGTGTCACGCGCGAAAGCCCGCGACTCATCGCGCGTCTTACAGGGCTCCTCCAGGAACAGAATGCGATCACGCCAGGTCGGATTAACATATTTGGCGAAACCATCCGCCTTGGCGCGCGTCCAACTGCGATTAGCATCCAGACGCAAACGTAAATCAGGCAAGGCCTCCAGCAGCAGGTTGACGATCATCCCGTCACGCACCGCCTCGTAGAGCCCGACCTTGACCTTGGCCACCTTCTCGCCCGGAATGGACTGTAGCGCATGAAACAGGGCGTCAGGGTCGCCGTTGCACAACGTGGCCGAGCGGTAGTTAGCCGCTTGCGGCAACGTGCCGTCCAACTCCGCCAACGCGCAGCTCACACCGAAGGCGACCGAAGGCAGCGCGCTCTCCGCCGGGCTCTCGCCCGCCTGCCAAGCCGCCAGCCAGTCGGTGGCCGCCTGCTGCGCCTCGGACAACGTCTCTCGGCTAAACTCCGGCAGGGGCGCGATCTCGCCCCACCCCTCACGCCCCGCCTCACTCAGGCGTACCAGCAACCCCTCGCGGCTTTTCAGCCGTTGGTTACGCAGCGCGACACCGGCTTCCACCGGCAGACTGTAGCGATACAACGAGACCTGACGCATTACGGATTCCGTTTAAATTTGGAAAAGTCCGGCTGACGCTTCTCATTGAATGCGTTACGCCCTTCCTGACCCTCTTCCGTCATGTAGAACAGCATGGTGGCGTTACCCGCCAGCTCCTGAAGGCCGGCTTGGCCATCGCAGTCGGCGTTCAGCGCCGCTTTCAGGCAACGCAACGCCATCGGGCTGTTACGTAGCATCTCACGGCACCAACGTACGGTCTCGCGCTCCAGCGCTGCCAACGGCACCACGGTGTTGACCAACCCCATGTCCAGCGCCTGCTGAGCGTCGTACATGCGGCACAGGAACCAAATCTCGCGCGCCTTCTTCTGGCCGACGATGCGTGCCATATAGGAGGCGCCCCAGCCGCCGTCGAACGAGCCGACCTTCGGCCCGGTCTGACCGAACTGGGCATTCTCGGCGGCGATGGTCAGATCGCACATCATATGCAGCACATGGCCGCCGCCGACCGCGTAACCGGCCACCATCGCCACTACCGGCTTCGGGCAGGTGCGGATCTGGCGCTGAAAGTCGAGGACGTTGAGATGGTGGACGCCGCTATCATCGCGGTAGCCGCCGTAGTCGCCACGGATCTTCTGGTCGCCGCCGGCACAGAACGCCTTGTCGCCGGCACCGGTCAACACGATCACCCCGATGCCGTCGTCATAGCGCGCATCGGCCAGCGCATGCAGCATTTCCTTCACCGTCAAGGGACGGAAAGCATTACGCACCTGCGGGCGGTTGATGGTGATTTTGGCGATCCCGTCGGCCGACTTGTGATAGAGAATATCCTCAAAGTCGCCGCTGCAATCTTGCCACGCGATCGGGGCATACAGCTCTTGTTCGCTCGGATACAGCATAATACGCTTCCTGTTAATGATGATTCGGCCCGGGTTCAGCGCATCTGGCGCCTCAACCGGGATGACATGTGGTTAAAAAATCACGCAGTGCGCAGAGAAACGCCTGCGGATTGGCGCGATGGGCATTATGTCCGGCGTCGGCGATCAGACGCGGCGTCAGACGCCAATGCTCGGCCAGCGCGCGAAACTTAGCGTCCCGCTCACCGCATAGATAACACAGCGGACAGCGTAACGTGGCCAAGGCCGCCCCTAATGGCGGCTGATTACCCAACGAGGTGGCCTGTAGCATCTGCGCCAAGCCCTCACCGGATTGAGCGGCGCGCAACATCACCAGCGCTTGGCGCTGTGCCGCGTCCAGATCGGCGAAGACCGCCTGACGATACCAGTCCGCCAGCACCTGCACCATCGGTTCACCACGCAAACGAGCGGCCCAACGGGCGTCATGCTCGCGCCGAGCCTGGCGGGCCGCCGGCGTCGTCAGACCGGGATTACCACCTTCGATCGCCAGCGCCCACAATCCGGCTGCGCCGTGGCAGGCATGGTACATCGCCAACCGTCCCCCCAATGAATAGCCGACCAGCCCATAGCGCGTCACCCCGGCCGCGGCCAAGGTCGCCCGCAGCGCCGCATCACACTGGGCAAAATCGGCCACCCGCAACGTCGCCGAGGCACCGTGTCCCGGTAGATCGATCAGCAGATGGGCGAACTCGGGCAACTGCCGCGCCAAGGGGAGCCACTCTTGCTGACTGCCGAGAAAACCATGCAGCCACACCAGGATCGGCGCCGCAGGATGCCGCCCGGGTAGACGCTGGCTGGCTAAGATCACAACGTCGCCACCTTGGCCAGCAAGCGTTGGAGCGTCTCGGCCCCTGCCGTACTGGGGACGCGTAACTCGATCAGCGTACAGCCATCCTGCTGCCAGCCCTGGCTGACCGCGGCGCACAGGGCCTCCCAGTCTGTCGGGCAGGCATAACGTAGATCAAACAATGCCGCTGCATGGCGGAAATCCACGTTCTGCGGCATCAAATAGAAACGTTCTCGCTCCGCCGGTGGCGTTGGCAACATGGAGAAGATCTGCCCGCCATTGTTGTTCACCACGATCACCACTGTCGGGGCGCTGACCTGGCGTAATAGCGCCAACCCATTGATATCATAAAGTGCCGACAGATCCCCGAGGATCGCTAGCGTCGGCTTTCCTGCACCGCGCTGCACCCCGGCGATAGTAGAAACCAATCCATCAATACCACTGGCGCCACGGTTACTGTACACCGGATAACCCGCTGGCAACTGCCCCAACGCATCGATTAACCGCACGATCAGGCTATTGCCGACAAACAGCTGCCCTTGCGCCGGCAACAGCTGCGCCAGGCGGTGGGCGACTTGCGCCTCACCGAAACACTCTTGCACCTCATCCGCTACGCACTGCGCGGCACGCTCGGCCAACGTCGCCAACTCGGGGGCCCAGGGTTGGCGTGGCAGGGGCGGATGGGCCGCGAGCCATGCCTCAATCGCTGCCACCCGGCGACGACCACGGTGACAGGCCGGATCGAGCCGCCCCGGCAGCGGATCGATCAGCCAATAACGCTGTGGTTGGCAGGCTGCCTGCCACTGTAGCGCCCGCTTGCCCGTCAGACTGGCCCCAAACTGCACCACCAACTCGGCCTGCGCCAGCGCATGGCGCGCGGCGGGATGATTCAGCCACAGATCGGCACAGGGCAACGGCTGGCCGCTTTGCGACAGCACATCGCCGATCACCGGCCACCCCAGCGTAGCGGCCCACTCGGCGGCCAGACGCCCGGCTCGAGCATGTACGCGACCGATGAGCACCACGCCACGCCGGCTACGCCACTGCGGCCAATCGGCCTCACCCAGCGGTGCCGCCCCCGCATAGGGCACACTCTCCTGTAACCAGGGCGTTTGCCCCTGCCACCAATCCCCCAACGCCGCCGACCAAGCCTGCTGATCGTCGTCGTCCTCGCCATACAGGGGTTCGGCGAAGGGGCAATTGATGTGCAACGCACCATGATCGAGACGAGCCATAGCGCTGTCGACACTAGAGGCTAGCCAGGCGGCGGAGATGTCCGGGGTCGGTCGGGGGAGGTTAAGGGTTTCGCTCGGATGAGAGGCGAACATGTTCTGCTGGCGGATCGCCTGATTGGCACCGCAGTCGATCAGCTCAGGCGGGCGATCGGCGGTCAATAAGATCAAACGCTCTCCCGTCAGCCCGGCCTCGATCAGCGCCGGATAGAGGTTGGCAACGGCGGTTCCCGAGGTGACAATCACCGCCACTGGCTGACCGCTGACCTTTGCCAAGCCGAGCGCCAGATGGCCCAGCCCGCGCTCATCGAAGTGAGTATGGCAGTGGAGACGGGGATTGGCCGCCGCCGCCATGGTCAACGGCGTGGAGCGGGAACCGGGAGCAATGCAGACATGATATACACCGTGACGGGTCAACGCCTCAAGCAGCACCGTAGCCCAGCGACGGTTAAACAGAATAGATGACATGGCGACTCAATAGTTACTTAGCGGATTGCGCGTCCTGCGCTCAGGCGAGCGGGCTGGCTGCGCCAGCCAATGACGCACGCGTTGGCATCGCGTAACCCCGGTAAGGGAAACATAACACCATGATTTAAAAGAAAATCAAATCTAAAGTATGACCAATATGGTACACCAGGCGTTCCCAGACCTCAATCGATGCACGCTCACGATAACAGCGCGTCGGTTCAAAGAGCCGCGTCACGCTCACACGCTTTCACCCTCCAAGAGGGTGCGTAGTCCGGCCGCCTTATTCTCGATCTCTAGCCACTCCTGCTGCGGATCGGAACCGGCGACGATACCGGCCCCGGCATACAGGTGGATCTGTTGGTCGGCGACCAACGCCGAACGCAGGGCTACAGCGAACTCTGCCCGGGTAAGGGAGAGGTAACCGGCCGAGCCCGCATACCAACCGCGATCGAACGGCTCGTCTCGCATGATGAAACGCCGCGCCGGCTCTCGAGGCAAGCCGGCGACCGCCGCCGTCGGCTGCAAACGGCGCAGGCAGTCGGCATCGTCCTGCTGATTCAGCGTCACATGAATGGTGCGTCGCAGATGTTGGACTTTACGCAATGTCACGATCTCCGCCGCCATCACCTCCAGGGTCGGTGCCCCGGCGCTGCCACGCAGCCGTTGACAAATATCGTCCACCACCAGCAGGTTTTCATGCTGGTTCTTACCATCTTGCATCAGCCAAATCGCATTGGCGCGGCATTGCTCATCGTTTTCGCCACGTGCCACCGTGCCCGCTAACGCCTCGGTCTCCAGCTTGCGCCCGATACGACGATATAACCGCTCCGGCGACGAACCGAGGAAGGCGCGATGCGGCGCTAGTGCCAGCATAAAGTGATAGCAACGGTGATTTACCGCTCGACTAGCGGCGAGAAACTGTGCCGCGCGCAACGGCTCACTTAGCGTCAAGGTGGTGCGGCGCGCCATCACCACCTTGGCGAAATCATTGCGGGCAATGGCGGCCAATGCGCGTTGCAGCAGGGCGCACCAGGCGGTGCGATCCGGTTGATGCGCCGCACTCAACACCGTAGCCTGTAAGGAGCCCAACGGTTGAGGCGGTAACAAGGTAGCCAGATCGCGCAAGGCGCAAGCCAAATCGTCGCGCAGCGAGTGATCGCTGTACAGATAGACCACTAACTCCGCCTCATCGCCACGACGCAACAGCGCCAGTCGGGGCAAAAAGAGGAGACTCGCCACCTCACCGATCCCTGGCACCGCCACGCGATCGAAAGCATTCAGACCCCAGATGCGTAACGCCGGGTTATTCTGCTGACGGATAAAGGCTTGGGCTTGTTCGGCATCGCGAAAGATCTGCAAGGCGCCGCATACCGCCGCCTCCTCTTCGTCGCTACGGTGACGCCAATAAAATTGAGGATAGAGTGGTTGCGAGGCGAGCCACGCCAACATTCCCTCCCCCGCTTGCGCTCGGAAAGGCAGCGCCACTCTGACCAGTCCCGGCCCGGAGTGGGCCACTGCGTCTAACAAGGGGACGATGCGTTCGATCAGAGTGGTAAATTGATGCACGACAACCTCGGTCGGGGATAAAAGCGTTAAGCCATGAATTATACGGGGGATTAGGCAGAAAAACAGCGCATGAAAGTGATATCGCTCGCACTGGCGGACAATCGGCGAAAAAGCCGCCAGCGGGGGCGTACAACGCGTTACCGGGCGCCTACCTCATCCGTGTTAGCGGCGGCGCTATGCCGACTACGCGCCGCCAACCACAGCCCACTGTTCTTCATCGCATAACCGAACAACAAGCCAAGCAGCAGCGACGGCAATACCAAGCGCCAATCACCGCCGGCAGCGAAGGTAGCGCAGCAGCCGATGAAGGTACCGGGAACAAAAGAGAGCCAGCGCTGACGCGCCTGAACGCACATCAGGAACGCCACCACTCCGGTCAACCCATAGCCCAACAGCTCCAAATGCGGCTGTAATGCACTGCCGTTGATGATGATCTCCGCCCAGAATACACCGCTGCACAACGTACAGAGCGAGATACCGAGTCCTTTCAAACCGCCTTGCGGGCAAGCGAAATAGGCGGTACAGCCCAAGAAGCCGGCCCAGGCCGACAGTCCTAGACTGATGGCGAGCCAGCCCCACACGGCAGACAGGATGCCGGTAGTTAAGGCAATGGCAAGTAGAACGGACATCACAGACTCTCCTGATACAAAAAGCGTAGTGTAGCGACGAATACGCCATATTCATTGACCACCATCACACCAACAATTAGTCGCCCTGTTACTATTACATCATAAAGTGAGATAAATCACATTTATTGCTGCTTTTATGCCCGCCGCTCATACGACTATCCCATATCCCTAACCTGGTCATTTCTGCTTACAAAAGGTAACGCTGTTTTTATTAGCAGGCTTTGTAACTGACCGTAGCCCGATCTAAGGTGAAGAGGCTTTACAATACTTATAACTATTGGAGTTACTTATGAAAACCACTCTACTGGCGGCCACAATTGCGACCCTATGTATGGGCCAAGCGATGGCTTGCACCACGATACTGGTGGGCAATCAAGCCACGACCGATGGTTCTTTTATCACTGCACGTAATGAAGACTACTCAGCCAATAATGCCAAACATATGGTCATCCACCCAGCGGCCCATAATCAGCATGGGGTGTTTAAATCCCACGGCAATGACTTCACTTACCCGCTGCCCAAAGAAGCCCTGAGCTATACCGCCATCCACGACTTCGATACCCAAGACACGTCGATGGGGGAAGCGGGCTTCAACTCGGCCGGCGTCGGGATGACGGCGACCGAAACCATCTACAATGGTCAACCGGCACTGAAATTTGATCCCTATGTAGAGAAGACCGGCATCACCGAAGACGCCATTCAGAGCGTGATCCTGCCGCGTATCCATAGCGCGCGGGAGGGCGTCGAGTTGCTGGGCAAGATCATCGAACAGCAGGGCGCTGGGGAAGGTTTCGGCGTCGCCTTCGTCGACCAGCACGATCTATGGTATCTGGAAACCGGTAGCGGCCATCAGTGGATGGCGACCCGTCTGCCGGCTGACAAGTACTTTGTCTCGGCCAATCAGGGCCGGCTGCGTCAATATGATCCGAAAGACACCGCAAACTACCTAGCCTCTCCGACCCTGATCAGCTTTGCCGAACAGCATGGCCTGTACAGCCCGAAAGACGGCGCCTTCGACTTCCACAAGGCCTATTCTCAAGACCTCGCCAACGATGTGACTTATAACTACCCGCGCGTCTGGACCCTTCAGCACCTGTTCAACCCGCAGTTGAAGACCACCATCACCGACGGTAAAAACTTCCCGGTCTTCCTCACCCCGGCCAAGAAAATCAGTATTACCGACGTAGAGCAGGCGCTGCGTAACCATTATCAGGGGACCGCGCACGACCCCTATGCCAACAACAACCCGAAAGAGCCTTACCGCCCGATCTCGGTGTTCCGCACCCAAGAGTCGCACATCCTCCAGGTACGCCCGAACCTACCCAAGGCGATCGGCGAAGTGGAATATGTCGCCTTCGGCATGTCTGCGCTCAGTGTCTATGTTCCTTACTATCAAGGCATCGAGCACTACCTGCCGGGCTATGACAAGGGGAGCGATCAGGCTAGCGATGACTCCGTCAACTGGAAGTTCCGCACGCTGCAAACCCTGGTGATGCAGGATTACAACGCCTATGCGCCTGATGTACAGCGCGCCTACCATCAGTTCGAGCAGCAGACGGCCCAACGTCAGCAGAGCATGGAGCAAGCATACCTGACGCTCTACAAGTCTCAGCCGAAGAAGGCCCAGCAACTGCTGCAACAGTTTGAGGATCAGACCATGCGGCGCGCGTTGAAGCTGACCGATCAACTGACCAGTCAGGTCGTGACCAAAATGACCCACGCCACCGACCTGAAGTATCACTTCGAAGGCGCCTAATCATCCAGCCTGTTAACCAGTGAAAAAAAACACCCCGCGAACGCGGGGTGTTTGTTAGCGTTAACGCGCGGGGATTAACCGCGACGGCTGAACAACGCACGTCGTGATAGGTCGACGTCATGCGCCTCCGCCACCGGCAAAGAGAGCAACATGGTCAAGGTGTCGTGCATCAATTGCTCCGCCTGCTCCGCCTGCAAATGGGGATCGAGAGGCGACATCAGCGAACAGGAGAGCAGTTGCCCGCTCTGCGGCAGTTCGCCGACCATGAAGGTCATGTTACCGCGTGGCAGTTGCAGCGCCAGACGGTCACCGATCTTACGTTCCGGCCAGGCTTGATCCGGCCCCGGCAGGATCACCACGCTCAACATCCACGGAGTCAGCACACAACCGACCCACTGGCCCTCAAACGGACGCATCACGGCACAAACCGGGATCCCGGCGCGGAAGAACGGCAGATCATGCATCTCGCCGTGGGCGATCTGCTGATACTGCTCGACCAACAACGCGGCAGGATCATGCTCGAACCCGACGCACGCGGCCGCCATACCCAGCGCATGCTCGTCACGCTGCATAGCATTCTCTTCACTGTGCATGCCTATCTCCCTGATGCCTGGCCTGTACTCCCTGCTCACGCAGGATGGCCAATACCCGATCCATCGCGACCGGTACCGCGCTGGCGATCGCCGGCGTCAGACCGATGTTGGGCTCCAGCGACTGCGGTTCGACCCCTACCAGCGTCAGCTGTTTAGGGAACTCGTCCGTCAAACGCAACGCCGATAAGACATCGGCCAGCCCCAGCTGGTGCGGCGAGATCTTGCGACTAAACATTGCCGGCACCTCGTCGTCACGAAGGGTGATCACCGTGCCCGGCTCGTTGCCGCTGAGCACCGCGTCCACCACGATCAGATGATCGCGACAGGCCAGGTATTCCAACAGCTCCATGCCGGCGGTGCCACCATCCATCAGCTCGATGTTAGCCGGGAAGTGATAGTCGCGCTGTAGGCGTTCGACGATACGCACGCCGACCGCCTCATCGCTGAGCAACAGGTTTCCAATCCCGAGAATCAGCGTATTCATTACAGGATTTTTACCTTGGTGGTTTCGCCGTCCTGGGTATTCACCACGTGTACCGCACAAGACATGCACGGGTCGAAGGAGTGCACGGTACGCACCACTTCCAGCGGCTTGTTGATGTCGGCTACCGGGGTACCCACCAGCGCTTGTTCGTACGGGCCCGGTTCATCCTGGCCGTTACGCGGGCCGGAGTTCCAGGTTGACGGTACCACGGCCTGGTAGTTGGCGATCTTGCCGCCTTTGATGACGATCCAGTGAGAGAGCGCACCACGCGGTGCCTCTTCGAAGCCGACGCCACGGTACTCTTTATTCGGATCGATTTCGGCCGGGATATAAGCGACATGATCGCCTTTGCCGATGTTGTCGATCAGCGCCTGCCATTGCTGCATCAAGGTATCTTTCAGTACGCAGCAACGCACCGCGCGACCGATGATACGGCCCATGGTGGAGTGCAACTGTTCGACCTGCAACTTCTGACCGGTCAGGCTGTGGTACAGGCCATTCACCTCATTGTAATGCTTAACGGTGTCTTCATGCTTGGCGGCCAGCTTAACCAGCAGATCGGCCAACGGGCCCACTTCAACCACCTGGTCGTACAAGGTCGGCGATTTCACCCAGGAATACTTGCCGTCTTCCTGCCAGCCGGTGTAGTTCGGCTCAGTTTTACCCTCCCACGGCTTCAGGTTGGCGTCATCCTGATACCAGGCGTGCTTACTGGACTCGGCGATACCGGCGATCAGCCATGGATCCTGCTGGCTGGTGATCGGACGGTAGTTAGCCATATCACCATTTTCGATGTAGCCGCCCGGCAACAGGAAGCTACCGCCGTCGCCGTCGGTCGGCAACTCCGGCACGCTCAGGTAATGTTTGGCGCCACGGCCCAATGTCATCCACTCCGGATAGTTGGCCGCGATGATCGCCGCATCCACTTTGTAGACCTGCTCGATGAAGTCGCCCAGACGTTCGATGAACATCTTGACGTACATCAGGCGCTCCAGGTTGAGCACGCTCGGCGCGTTGAGGTTGATCGGGTTAGCGACACCGCCGACCGCCAAGTTCTGGATGTGCGGAGACTTACCACCCAGGATAGCGACCACGCGGTTAGCGTCACGCTGGCACTCCAACGCTTGCAGGTAGTGCGCGACGGCGATCAGGTTCACTTCCGGGGAGAGTTTCATCTCCTTGTGGCCCCAGTAGCCGTTGGCGAAGATACCCAACTGACCGCTGTCGACCAAGTTACGGATCTTCTGCTGTACCTTAGCGAATTCACCGGCACTGTTTAGTTTCCAGGCGGAGACGCCCTGCAACATCGCTTCACACTTGTTCGGATCGGCTTTCAGCGCGGCGGTAATATCCACCCAGTCCATCGCAGACAGTTGATAGAAGTGAACGATGTGGTCATGGATGCTATGCGCCGCCAAGATCAAGTTACGAATGTACTGCGCGTTGACCGGCACTTTAGCACCGACGGCGCTCTCCACCGCACGGACGGAGGCGATGGCGTGAATGGTGGTACATACGCCGCAGATACGCTGCACGATCATCCAGGCATCGCGCGGATCGTTCCCTTTCACGATGTCTTCCATCCCGCGCCACATGGTGCCGGATGACCAGGCTTTGGTCACCTTGCCGTTTTCGATTTCGCAATCAATGCGCAGGTGGCCCTCGATGCGGGTAATCGGGTCGATAGTAATACGTTGGCTCATACTTTAGCTTTCCCTTGGGCCTGATAACCTTGGTGTTTTAAATGGTCAAGCGCTGGCAATACCGGTAACAACCGGATCAGCAGCAAATAAGCAACGACCTCGATGGCGACGAAGCCCATCGAAATCAGCACCTCTTCGGAGGTTGGAAAATAGCCGTAGCCGTTGCCCGGCGAGTAAGCCAGCAACGAATAGTTCAAACGCCATAGCGCCGAGCCGAGCAGCATACTCAAGGCCCCGACGAACAGGATACGCGAGTCTTCACGGCAGCGTGCAGAGCAGAATGCCAGCAGCGGGAACAACATCAGCATGGCTTCACACCAGAAGCTGATGGCGTAGCGATTAAACTGGAACAAGTAGTGCAGTTTATCATGCATCGCCAGTTCACCGAAACGCAGCGCCAAGAAGATCAGCAGGAACACCTGGATCACGCGCACCAATTTGGCGAACAGGGTCTTCTCGTTTGGGCCGCGTCCGCGCAACCCCGCCTGCACCAGCGAACCTTCGAACACCACGATGGCGAAGCCCATGATGAACGCGGTCAGCACCGACAGCAATGGCAACAGCTCATAGCTTTGCCACAACGGATGCACTTTCTTACCGGCGGAGATCATCAGCGACCCCATGGAAGACTGGTGCATAGTCGGCAGCAACGCGCCCAACGCCAGAATAAAGAACATCACTTTATTCAGCCGCTTCAGCGAAACCTTCCAGCCAAAACGCTCCATGATCACCGGGGCGAACTCCAGCGCCATGACGCCGATGTACACCGTCATACAGGCCGCCGTCTCGAACAATACCGAGGAGGTGTTAAAGTGCCCCGGAATGTAGAAGTACGGCAGGTTCCAGTAACGGCCGACGTCAATGGTGATGGACAGGCCGCCGAGAGAGTAACCGAACAGGCTGGCCAGCAGCGCCGGACGCACCAACGGATGATACTCGCCGCGGTTAAAGACATACACCGCCCAGGCCAATGCCCAGCCGCCACAGGCGAAACCGGTACCGATCAACAGGTCGAAGGCGATCCAGATCCCCCAGGGATATCCCCCGTTCAGATCGGCAACAGAACCGATACCGAAGATCAAACGCTTCAGGATAAACATCCCGCATAACAGGATGAAGGGGGCCAGCAACACGACGGGCCAGCTGACCAGACGCCCGCCGAGCGGACTGGCTTTATGCTCACTCATTATCATCGTCTCCGTCATGGTGATTCTTGGTGTTTCGATAGGTCATTACCGAAAGACCGGCCAAGACCACCAACGGCAGGATCATGCCTTTATACAGCGTATGCTGAATATGTTCGGAACGGGCACCGGTCGACAACTCATCCAACTGCGGCATCCCCAGCTTCTCGTAAGGTACGCCCGCCAGCACCAGCACTTGCGTCCCGCCCCCCTCTTTCTCGCCGTAGACATACGGCTGATAGTGCGCGACCGGATGCAGGTAGCTGTCGTTGCTGTGCAGCGTCTGACGCGGATAGGCATACTCGGAGCCGGGACGCGCGGCGAGACGCTTCTTGGCTTCGGCCAGCAGCTCTTCACGGGTACCGTAGATCACCGCACCGGCAGGACACACCTCGACGCAGCCCGGCAGTTTACCCTGATCGATACGCTCCAGCCCTTTCTGATTACACAGTTCGCACTTATGGATCGCCCCGAACGGGTTATCGTAATCGTACTTCGGCACGTCGAACGGACAGGCCACCATGCAGTAACGACAGCCGGTGCAAACGTCTGGATCGTACATGACGATCCCGGTGACAGGGTGCTTCTTCAGCGCCGAAACTGGGCAGACTGAAACACAGTTAGGATCGACGCAGTGCATGCACTGCTTCTTGATGTAAGCGTAGCCGTTCTCCAACTGATCCTTATTGATCCCGCTACCATCACGCCATACCTGGATGATGTTATTGGTATAGGGCGTCAACTTGTCGTTGTTCGACCAGATAGGATCGCCGTTCGGGTTCAACGCATTCTTATTCAGACGCTGGCACTCTGCGACACAGGCTTGGCAGCCCACACACAGGGTGGAGTCATACAGCATCCCGACCGCCGTTGGAATCGGCGGTTTATTCTCGGCCGCCGCCTGGGCGCTGCCGGACGCGGCAGTGCCAGCCGCCAGCGCACCGACGGAGGCGAATTTAAGGAAATTTCGTCTGTTCACGGTTTACTCCTCCCGTGAATCGTGTTGATCCGCCTGATTACGCTTCTGCTGGCGACCCAGTTCACGCACCGCCATCAGGCTGACCCCGGCCAGAATACCCAGCGCACCGCCGATCAGACCGGTAGCTGTTGGCGAAATGTGGCCGCCCTCTTTATTGTCCACCAGCGGTTTTTCCGCGCGCGGCGTCGGGTTTTCTACGCTGGAGAGTTGGAAGATCCCCTTGGTGAAGCCGATACCCTGCTCGTTACAGCCATAGCACGGGTGACCGATGCCCACCGGCCAGATACCGCCACCGATGTCGCAGAACTCCAGCGTCGGGCAGTTACCGTAGGTCTCCGGCCCTTTACAACCGAGGTGATACAGGCACCATCCCTGACGATGACCATAGTCGCCGAACTCTTTGGCGAAACGACCGGCGTCGAAGTGCGGACGACGTTCGCAGTTCTCGTGGATCAGACGCTCATAGGCGAACAGCGGACGATGCTTGCTGTCCAGCTCCGGCAACTTACCGTAGGTGATGTAGTAGACCACGGTAGTCAGGAAGTTATGCGGGTTCGGCGGACAGCCCGGGATGTTGATCACCGGATGCCCTAACGCCTCTTCCAAGCTGACCGCGCCGGTCGGGTTGCCGCCGGTCGCCGGTACGCCACCCCAGGCAGAGCAAGAGCCGATGGCGATCACCGCGGCCGCATCGGCGGCAGCCTTACGGATCTGATCGACGATCGGTTCGCCCGCCACCATGCAATAGACCCCGCCATCTTTCAGCGGAATGGAACCATCGACCACCAGGACATATTTGCCCTTATAACGCTCCATGGCATTGTGCAGGTTTTCTTCCACTTGGTGACCGAACGCCGATGACAACACCTCATGGTATTCCAGCGAGATGGTATTCAGCAGCAAGGTTTCCAAGGTCGGGTGAGTCGAGCGTAACAGGGCTTCAGTACACCCCGTGCACTCCTGAGCGCCGATCCAAATCACCGGGGGACGCTGTGGGCTGGTGATTGCCGCCGCCATTTCCGCCGCCGCATTGGAGCTTAACCCTAGTGTGGCGGCCATGCCCGCGCACAGTTTCATAAAGTCACGGCGATTGATGCCGTGAGCGGATAAAAAAGAATCCTCAACCATTCTGCAGTTTCCTGTTTGTGCGCATTCGTCTGGTGGAATGCTTTCAAGGGCGCAATGCTAAGGATTTGCCCCCCCCGCTGTGGTTGATCTCTATCAAGTTGACTGGCTTTTTTTACACAATAGGGATATTTATGTGAAACAAAGCGATTCAGCCTGGCTTTGCTGTACAAAAACCAGGCAAATGATTCGCTTAATTACACACAAATATTCTACGGGTATTATTATGCATAACAGCCTATCTATTGCATTTGTGCATTGTTTAGATTTAATAATAACATCACGTCGTCGCCTACTTGGTTATTCATAAATCAACATTCAGTGTTATTTTCCACCTAATTGCCCATAATTTATCACTACATTCGGCAAATAGGAGCGCCGCGTCTGTTATTTGTTCAACGCCTAATTTATCCTCATTCCATGCGTATCCCCTACAGTCGCCGACACATTCTCTCTACCTTTTCTGCTCTATCCGTCACGGCATCAATTAGCGTCCCAAAGATAAATAAGCCTAAAGCCAACTGAGGTTAATCGGCTTAATGTAGCTAATGCATTTAAGCCAGTTAAAGAAGGTTGAGAACACCCGCCACCATACCTAATGACGTATCCTCAGCGAAACCTTTTTCCCACCATATTTCTCTGCCTCTAACGATACGGCGAAGCCAATAATTGAAAATGATAATTAATTACACTTGATAATATTCTGAAAGCACGTTTGTGGCCGATTTACCGGCCTAAGACTACTATTCGAATTAATGATTTCGTCTACAATGTAGCCTCCTGATAAGAGTGAGATACCATGCAACGTTTTAGTAAGATACAGATATCCCTACATTGGATAACCCTATTACTGATTATCATCGCCTATATCAGCATCGAGTTTCGCGGCCTGTTTGAGAAAAACTCGGCGCCTTACTTGCTGATGCGCGAGACCCACTACAACGCCGGCGTATTGGTTTGGATCATCATGCTCATCCGTTTAGGACTGCGTCATATCCTGCCAGATCCGCCGATCCTCCCTTCCCCTCCGCGCTGGCAACACCTGATGGCGCGCCTGATGTATCTGGCGCTCTATCTTTGGTTCCTGGCTATCCCGCTGCTCGGCGTCGCCATGATGGCCTATGGTGGTAAGACCTGGTCGTTTCTCGGCATGACCATCACGCCGTGGGTCAGCCCGGATCCGGCGATCAAGTCACAGCTTAAAACATGGCATGAGCTGTTAGCCAACATCGGCTATGCGCTGATCAGCCTGCATGCCGCCGCCGCGTTGTTCCATCATTACGTGATCCGTGACAACGCCCTGCTGCTGATGATGCCGCCTAAGAAGACGCGCTAAGCGCGTCTCGCCACGGGGTGGCCTGCGCCGCCCCGTTTCTTTTTCGCTCCCCCCTTACCACGCCGCTATGCCGGGCGATCCGCCCCACATAACCGATAAATCGCCGCTACGCTATCAGCATTCACCTGTATGATATATCTCCACTTATTTATCCGATTACGCTGCGTTACGCAGCCCTGGCAAAGAGAACCTGAACACCATGAAATGGCTTCGCCCCTTCGGCCTGCTCGGCGCCCTGCTCACGGCACCCGCCCTCGCCGCGACCACGCCCTACCCTGATACCTGGCCCGACCCCGCCCTCCCGCGCGACGCCTTCGTCGACCAGATGCTGCAACGCATGACCCTGGAAGAGAAGATCGGCCAATTACGCCTGATCAGCGTCGGCCCCGATAATCCCAAGGAGAAGGTCTACGCGATGATCGCCGACGGCCAGGTCGGCGCCATCTTCAATACCGTCACCCGACGCGGTATTCGCGGCATGCAGGATCAGGCGGTCAATCACAGCCGGATGGCGATTCCGTTGTTCTTTGCCTACGACGTGATCCACGGCCAACGCACCATCTTCCCGATCAGCCTCGGTCTGGCCGCCAGTTGGGATCGTGAGTTGATCGGCACCGTCGGACGTATCTCTGCCTATGAGGCGAGCGAGGATGGTCTAAACATGACCTGGGCACCGATGGTCGACGTCACCCGAGACCCTCGCTGGGGACGCACCTCCGAAGGCTTCGGCGAAGACACTTACCTCACCGCGGAGATGGGGCGATTGATGGTCAAGGCGATGCAGGGCGCGCGCGTCAGTGATCGCCATGCCTTAATGACCAGCGTCAAACACTTCGCTCTGTACGGCGCGGTCGAGGGCGGTCGCGACTACAACAGCGTCGACATGAGCCCGCAGCGCATGTTCCAAGACTACCTCCCGCCTTATAAGGCGGCGTTGGATGCCGGCAGCGGCGGCGTCATGGTCTCCCTCAACGCCATCAACGGCACCCCGGCCAGCGCCAATCCCTGGTTGCTGAAAACACTGTTGCGCGAGCAATGGGGCTTCCAGGGCATCACCATCAGCGATCACGGCGCCATTAAGGAGCTGATTAATCACGGTGTCGCCAGCGATCCCCAGGATGCGGTGCGCCTGGCCATCCAGTCAGGCATCGACATGAGCATGAGCGACGAATACTACAGCCGCTATCTGCCTGGCCTGGTGAAAAGCGGGCGTGTCAGCCTCAGCGAGGTCGACAATGCCTGCCGCCACGTGCTCAACGTCAAGTATGATATGGGGTTATTCCACGATCCCTATCGTCACCTCGGCCCCGCCGCTAGCGATCCGCTGGATAGGGATGCCGAAAACCGCCTACACCGCGCCGAGGCGCGCACGGTCGCCGCTCAGAGCCTGGTGTTGCTGAAGAACCGCCTGGAGACGCTCCCGCTGAACCGTCGCGGCACGCTCGCCGTGGTGGGGCCTCTGGCGGACAGCCAACGGGACGTCATCGGCAGCTGGTCCGCCGCCGGTAATCCCGCCCAGGCGGTGACCATCCTCAGCGGCATTCGCCGCGCCATGGCCGGTCTCGGCACGGTGCTGTACGCACGCGGCGCCAACGTCAGCAATGAGGCGGATATTCTCCAGTTTCTCAACCAGTATGGCCCCTCGGTTAGCGTCGACCCGCGTCCCGCCCAGGTGATGATCGACGAGGCGGTCGCCATCGCTCGCCGTGCCGATGTGGTGGTAGCGGTGGTCGGTGAGGCGCAAGGTATGGCCCATGAGGCCTCTAGCCGTACCCACATCGGCCTGCCGCAGAGCCAGCAGGCTCTGATCGCCGCTTTGAAGCAGACCGGCAAGCCGCTGGTCTTGGTGCTGATGAATGGCCGCCCATTAACCTTGGTGCATGAAGATCAGCAGGCCGACGCCATCCTGGAGAGTTGGTTTCCCGGTACTGAAGGGGGTAACGCCGTCGCTGACGTGCTGTTCGGCGACGTCAATCCCTCCGGCAAGCTGCCAATCTCTTTCCCGCGCTCCGTCGGCCAGATCCCGACCTATTACAGCCGCCTGAATACTGGCCGCCCCTACGATCCGCAACAGCCGGAGAAGTACAGCTCGCACTATTTCGACGAAGCCAACGGCCCACTCTATCCGTTCGGTTACGGTCTGAGCTACACCACCTTCACGCTCTCCGAGATCACCCTTTCCGCCCCGCAACTGACGCGCGACGGGCAGATCGAGGCCAGTATCGAGGTTAGCAATAACGGTCGGCGGGCCGGCGCAGCGGTGTTGCAACTCTACCTCCAGGATCCGGTTGCCAGCCTCAGCCGTCCGCTGAAATCCTTGCAAGACTTCCGCAAAGTGATGCTGCAACCAGGCGAGCGGCGCCGAGTCAGCTTCACCTTGACACCCCAGCAACTGCGCTTCTGGAACGCCCAACTGCGTCAGGTAACCGAGCCTGGACGGATCAATGTGTTTATCGGCTGCGACTCGCAACGCGTGAAGCGTGCGCACTTCGACCTCTTGTGACTCCCGCTCGCTGGTATTACGCGCGCGCTGGCGCATAATAAAAGCGGATGCCCCGTTGGCGACGGCCGCCGGGGCGCAGACGAGCCGGCGGATAACCTGCATCCCACCGCCGGCCTCTTCCTGGGAGGGAATACGATGTCTACCTGGCCTAGCCTACTCATCACGGTGATCTTCAGTCTCGGCATGACGCTACTGTCCATCATGATCGGCGTCGAGAGTACCTGGATCCGTCTGTGCGTCTTTAGCATCAGTTGCTTCACCTGCGATCTGCTGTTCTCCATTCTACGCTAACCGCCCCCCGCTGAGGACAGAGACAACAATGCCGGGCACCAGGCCCGGCATTGTTGTCACGCAGCAGCGTCTGTTGGCGCCTTACCCTTATGGCATCGGCTGCGCCAACTGCACCAGCGAGATCAGCGTCTGCGGGAAGATCCCCGTCAGCACCACCAACACCCCAGAGAGCAGCACCACCACACCACCGGCGGTCAACGCCCAGTTATTCGGTGTATCGCGGATCAAGGTCTGCGGCGCGCGCAGATACATGCTGACAGCCACGCGCAGATAGTAGTACAGGCCGATGGCACTACCGACCACCACCGCGCCGACCAGCCACCACAGCCCGGCGCTGACCCCCGCCATCACCACGAACAACTTACCGATGAAGCCCAGCGTCATCGGGATACCGGCCAGGGAGAGCATCGCCACCGTCATCACCGCCGACAGGATCGGCTTATGCCAGAATAGGCCGCGATAGGAGTAGAGCGACTCGGCGTCCGGCCCGCTATACGGACTAGACATCAAGCTGACGATACCGAAGGCCGCCAGACTGGCGAACAGATAGCCGGCCAGGTAGACCCCGACAGTCTCGACGGCGATCCCCTCGCTCTGCACCGCGATCAACGCCACCAACAGGTAGCCCAGATGGGCGATGGAGGAGTAGCCAAGCAGACGCTTGATGTTGCTCTGGGTGATTGCCATCAGGTTACCGAACAAGATGGAGCCGAAGGCGATAACCCCTAACACCACGCGCATCGCCTCGCTGTCGGTTGCCGGTAACAGGATGAACAGACGCAACAACACCGCAAAGATGGCGATCTTGCTGGCGGTCGCCAGGAAGGTAGAGACCGGTGCCGGCGCCCCTTGATAGACGTCCGGCGTCCACAACTGGAAAGGCACCAGCGACAGCTTGAAGCCGAAACCGACCAGCATCATTCCCAGACCAACCAACACCAACGGCTGCGTTAACCGATCCCCGCCGAGGGTATAGCCCAGACCGGCGAAGGAGAGATCGCCGGATTGCGCGTACAGCAGCGCCATACCGAACAACAGGAAGGCGGAAGCGGCGGCAGAGAGAATGGCATACTTAATCGCCGCCTCCAACGAACGCTTCTGGCGATAGGCGTAACCCACCAAGCCGAACAGCGGCAAGGAGATCAGTTCGATCCCCAGGAACAACGCCGCCAGGTGGTTGGCGCAAGCCAGCAAGATGCCGCCCAAGGTGGCGATCAGCACCAGCAGGTAGAACTCGTCGCGGTTATCCGGATAGCCCTGTAACCACGGATAGGCGAAAGTACACGTCGCCAGCGCCGACATCAGCACCAGCGCGATATAGAACATCGAGAAACCATCGACATGCATCAGCGGCGTGATGTCGCTGGGCACCGCGGCGGCCACCAGCAATAGAGAGAGCAGCGCCGCGTTGAGGCCGATCACGGTCACCGTCGCGTTGACGAAGTGGTTGCGTCGCCACGCAATGCACAGCATCACAACCACCACCGTCAATCCGACGATCAACAGCGGTAGCAATGCGATCAGATTTTGAGGAGTTATTGTCATGGCGATTTACGGCCTTGTGGTTAAAGTTGAAGCAGAAGCAAACCAATGCTGAATATTCCCCATCGCCGCGCTAGACGTATCCAGCACCGGCTGCGGGAAGATCCCCAACAGCACCAGCAATACCACCAGCAGCAGGATCAGCGATAATTCACGCACGCTCAGGCTCGCCAGCGGCTGGTCAGACTTAGGCGCACCGTAGTAAGCACGCTGCATCATCACCAGCGAATAAACCGAGGCGAACACCAGGCCGAAGCTGGCGACCACCGTGGTCACCGGCACCACCTGGAAGCTGCCGAACATCATCATGAACTCACCGACGAAATTACCGGTACCCGGCATCCCCAAGGTCGCCACCGCGAAAAACAGCGACAACGCCGGCAAGTACTTCAAGCGCCCCCACAGACCGCCCATCTCGCGCAGGTCGCGGGTATGCAGACGCTCATACAACTGGCCGGTGATGATGAATAGACCGGCGGCGGAGAGACCATGGGCGATCATCTGGATCACCGCGCCCTGGAACGCCAACTGACTGCCCGAGTAGATGGCGATCATCACGAACCCCATGTGCGATACCGAGGTGTAGGCGATCAAGCGCTTAATATCGGTCTGCACGTAGGCCATCCAGGCACCGTAGAAGATGCCGATGACCCCCAGCGCCATGGCGATGGGCGCAAATTCATGCGACGCTTGAGGAAACAGCGGCAAACTGAAGCGCAGCAAGCCATAGGCGGCGGTCTTCAACAGGATACCGGCCAAGTCGACGGAGCCGGCGGTCGGCGCCTGACTGTGTGCGTCCGGCAGCCAGCCATGCAACGGCACCACCGGCATCTTGACGGCGAAGGCGATGAAGAAACCCAGCATCAGCAGGTATTGCACCGTATGGCTCATCGGCGTATTGAGCAACACTTCATAATCGAAACTCAATACCCCGGTGGCGTTGTAGTGTACCCATACCAAGCCAAAGATGGCGATCAACATCACCAAACCGCTGGCCTGGGTATAGATGAAGAACTTGGTCGCCGCGCTGATACGCGTCTTACCGTCCGATCCCTTATGACCCCACAGGGCGATCAAGAAGTACATCGGCACCAACATCATTTCCCAGAAGAAGAAGAACAGGAACATGTCGATGGCCAGGAAGACGCCGATCACCCCCGCCAGGATCCACAGCAGGTTCAGGTGGAAGAAGCCCTGATAGCGATGTACCTCATTCCAGGAACAGAGGATCGCCAACACCCCCAGCAGCGCGGTCAGCACCACCATCAACAGCGACAGACCGTCGAGCGCCAAGTGGAAAGAGATGCCCAGGCTGGGGATCCATGGCGCCGAGAAACTCGACTGCCACTGCGGGATCCCCGCCGGCTGCATCAGGCCATAGTTGCCCTGTAACCAAAGGTACAGGGAGAGCGCCAACGTCAGGCCCATCGCCACTAGCGCAATCCAGCGCGGCGCTTTCAGCCCCAGGCGTTCACCCTGCCAGGACAGCAGACCGCCGATCAGCGGGATAAGAATTAGCCAAGGTAATAACATGGCGTTTTGTTTCCCTTATTCTGAATACATTCAAACGGAGGAGACGAGGGTCGTCCCCTCACCCGCTTTAACGTGCTTCACTAAACCAATAACAACAGCGCCAAAACGACCACTGCCCCCATACCCATCGATGCGGCATACCAACGCAGTTGGCCGTTTTCACTGACCACCAGCACGCGATTACCCAGACGCGCCACCCAGCCACACAGGTTCATCAGGCGATCGAATGGATCGCGGCGCACCAGCCAGGCGACGGCCTTAAACGGCTGAATAAAGATCCGCTGGTACAACCAATCAAAACCCCAGGCATGGAACCACCAGGTCGACAAGAAGCGTCCCGGCGCACTGGCGGCAATCTGGTTGACCCACTGACGCTGCCCCAGGTAGAGACGCGCCGCCAGCAGTAACCCGGCGATGGCGACGATGGCGGAGGCGATCTCCAGCGTCATCTTGCCGCCCTCGCCCTGCGGCATGGCCGGCAGGACCCCGGCCAGCGGCGGCGTGATCAATGCACCGACGAAGGTCGACAGGATCATCAATACGATCAACGGCAGATTGTGCGTCCACCCCTTGACCTCATGGGCCTGGGTATGCGCCTCGCCGTGGAACACGATGAAGATCATGCGGAAGGTATACAGAGAGGTCAGGAAAGCGCCCGCTAGCCCGGCCATCATCAGGTTAACATGGCCGGAGGCCAGCGCTCCCCACAGGATCTCGTCCTTACTGTAGAAGCCGGCAGTGATCAACGGCAACGCCGCCAAAGCCCCGCCCCCCACCAGGAAGCACAGATAAGTCAACGGCAGTTTATGACGCAGACCGCCCATCTTGAAGATATTCTGTTCATGATGGCAGGCCAGGATCACCGAGCCGGAGGCCAGGAACAGCAGCGCCTTGAAGAAAGCATGGGTCATCAGATGGAAGATAGCCGCATCCCAGGCCTGCACGCCCAACGCCAAGAACATGTAGCCTATCTGGCTCATGGTGGAGTAGGCCAACACGCGCTTGATGTCCGTCTGCACCAGAGCGGCGCAGCCGGCCAGCACCAGCGTCACCGCGCCGATGATCCCCACCAGGTGCAGCACCTCCGGTGCCAGCACGAACAGGCCATGAGTGCGGGCGATCAGGTAGACCCCCGCCGTCACCATGGTCGCGGCGTGGATCAATGCGGAGACCGGCGTCGGACCGGCCATCGCGTCGGCCAGCCAGGTCTGCAACGGTAGCTGTGCCGACTTACCCACCGCGCCTCCCAGCAGCATCAGGGTCGCCCAGGTGATCGCCGGGGAGCCGACCGCCAATTGCTGCGGAGCCAGCACCATCAGTTCACGGATATTCAGGGTCCCCAACTGGTGATAGAGAATGAACAGGCCGATAGCCAGGAAGACGTCGCCGACGCGCGTGACGATGAAGGCCTTCATCGCCGCCGCCCCGTTATCTGGATTGGTATAGTAGAAGCCGATCAGCAGATAACTACACAGTCCCACCCCTTCCCAACCGAGATACATCAGCATCAGGTTATCCGCCAGTACCAATACCACCATGCTGGCGATAAACAGGTTGGTATAGGCGAAGAAGCGGGAATAGCCCTCCTCACCACGCATATACCACGAGGCGAACAGGTGGATCAGGAAGCCAACCCCGGTGACCACCGACAGCATGGTCAACGACAGCCCATCCAGGCTCAGGGTCACCGGGATAGTGAAGTTGCCAACGGCCATCCAGTTCCACAGGTGCTGGTTATAGACGAAACCGCCGCCTTGATCCGCCGTCAGGAAGTCAAAGCCAACATACAGGGTGACCAGGGCGGCCAGCCCGACGGAGCCAACCCCGATGATCGCCGTACTATTCTCTGACAGCCGGCCACGCGAGAAGGCCAGGATCAGGAACCCGAGCAACGGCAGCAGAATGGTTAAATAGAGTAGGTTCATCCGCGCATCTCACTGACAGTATCAATATTCAGGGTGTTGCGGCGACGATGCAACTGGAGCAACAGCGCCAAACCAATGGAGGCCTCCGCCGCCGCCAGGCTGATCGCCAGGATATACATCACCTGGCCGTCGGCCTGGCCCCACACGCTACCGGCCACCACAAAGGCCAACGCCGCCGCATTGATCATGATTTCCAGACTGATCAACATAAACAGCAGGTTGCGCCGGATTAACAAACCGGTTAGCCCCAGCACGAACAGAATGGCTGCCAAAATCAGCCCATGTTGTAACGGGATCATGCGCGCTCCTCCGCTTTATTGCGCGGCGTGCTCGCCGCGCCGCCCTGAGTCGAGTTCTGATTGCTCAGAACCTCGCCCTGACGATGTTCACGACCGATATGGAAGGCCACCACCAGCCCGGCTAACAGCAACATGGAGACCAGCTCCACGGCCAGCACATAGGGCCCGAACAGAGCGATCCCCACCGCCTTGGCGTCCACGACCTGGCCGCTGATCGTCCCACCTTGCAGGGTCGAAATCGCATACAGCACCACCAGCAGCAGGATCAGCGTCAACAACGCCGGGCCGATCCACACCCCAGGACGCAGCCAGGCACGCTCCTGTTCGACCACCGAGTGACCCAAGTTGAGCATCATCACTACGAAGACGAACAGCACCATGATGGCACCGGCATAGACGATGATCTCCAACGCCCCGGCGAAATAGGCACCGAGGGAGAAGAACACCGCCGCCACCGCCAGCAGTGAGACAATAAGATAGAGCAACGCATGTACCGGGTTGGTATGGGTGATCACACGGATCGTCGCCAACACCGCCACCAGCGCCGCCACATAAAAGGCAAATTCCATGCTCGGCTCCTTAGGGCAACAGACCTTTGACGTCGATCGGTTTGGCTTCGTTTTCGGCCTCGCCCTTGGCTTTGCCATCGATCGCCATACCGGCCATACGGTAAAAGTTGTAGTCAGGGTATTTCCCCGGCCCGGAAATCAGCAGATCCTCTTTCTCATACACCAGATCCTGACGCCGAAATTCCCCCATCTCGAAATCTGGGGTCAGCTGTAGCGCCGTGGTCGGGCACGCCTCCTCGCACATGCCACAGAAAATGCAGCGCGAGAAGTTGATGCGGAAGAATTCTGGATACCAGCGGCCATCCTCGGTCTCCGCCTTCTGCAACGAGATACAGCCGACCGGGCAAGCGACCGCACACAGGTTACAGGCCACACAGCGCTCCGCCCCGTCTGGATCGCGCGTCAACACGATGCGGCCACGGTAACGCGGAGGCAGGTAAACCGGCTCCTCCGGATACATTTTGGTTTCGCGTTTGGCGAAAGCATGCAAGCCGATCATCCACAGGCTGCGTACTTGGGTGCCGAAACCAACCACTAACTCTTTCAATGTCATGGTTACACTCACCCCTTTGACTAAGCGTGATACAAAATGACAGCCGCCGTGACCAGCAGGTTGATCAGCGTCAGCGGCAAACAAATACGCCAACCGAAGGCCATCACCTGGTCATAGCGGGGACGCGGCAGGGAGGCGCGTACCAGAATGAACATCACCATAAAGAAAGCGGTCTTGATGGCGAACCAGATAAACGGCGGCAGCCACGGGCCATGCCAACCGCCGAAGAACAAGGTAACGATCAACGCCGAGATGGTGACGATACCGATATATTCGCCGACGAAGAACAGACCGAACTTCATCCCGGAGTATTCAATATGGTAACCGTCGGCCAACTCTTGCTCAGCCTCAGGCTGATCGAACGGGTGACGGTGACACACCGCCACGCCGGCGATGATGAAGGTCAAGAAGCCGAAGAACTGCGGAATGATGTTCCACAGATGGGTCTGCGAATCGACGATCACCTGCATGTTGAAGGAGCCCGCCTGCGCCACCACGCCCATCAGCGACAGACCGAGGAATACCTCGTAACTCAGGGTCTGTGCCGAGGCGCGCATCGCCCCCAACAGCGAGTATTTGTTGTTGCTCGACCAACCGGCGAACAGCACCGCATACACCGCCAGCCCCGCCATCATCAGGAAGAACAGGATACCGATGTTCAGATCGGCCCCCATCCAACCCGGCGCTACCGGCACGATGGCGAAGGAGAGCAGCAGTGAGCAGAAGGCGATCATCGGTGCCAAGGTGAAGATCAAGCGATCGGTGAACGGCGGAACCCAATCCTCCTTGAAAAACATCTTGATCATGTCTGCCACCAACTGCAATGAGCCCCCCCAGCCCACACGGCTTGGCCCGTAGCGGTTCTGGAACAGCCCCAGCAAGCGCCGCTCGCCGAAGCTCATAAAGGCCCCACAGGTGACCACCACCAGCAGGATCACCACAGCCTTCAGCACGGTGAGAAGGATCTCCACCGAATCCGGCGTTATTACGCTCATAGCGCAGCCTCCCGCATTGAATCCACTTTAACGCCGTTCAGTACCGGCGATATCCCTGGCATGCCCAATGGCAAGCCGACCTGACCCGGTTGCAGCCGTGGGCTGATCTGCAACGGCAGACGCAACGCCTCGCCGGCGCAGGTTACCTCGATCAGCGCACCTGCTTGCGCGCCCATGCGCGCGGCATCCTCCGGACTGACACGGACGCAGGCCTGCGGCATGCGCTGCTGGATCACCGGGGCACGCTGGGTCAGCTCGTCACTGCCAAACAGGTGGTAGTACGGGGCGATCACCCAGCCATGTACCTGGTATGCTGCCGGAACCTGAGTGAAATAAGGCAAACTCCCCGTGCCAGTCTCGATTAGACGCACCCCCGGATCGCCGAAACGCAGGTGGCTCCCCACCTCGTTTTGGAACTTGTTCCAAGCCTGCGGCGAGTTCCAGCCAGGAGCCCAGGCAAAGGCAAACTCTTGACGCTCAGCCTGCGGCGCACTGTAGCCCTCCATCGAGAAGGCGAAAGCGGTATCTTTATCCTGCGGCTGGCGCTGCTCATGCACGTTAATGTTGGCCAGCATCGAGGTACGCCCGCTGTAGCGGTGCGGTTCACGCGCCAACTTCTGCCCACGGATACGAAAAGCAGCATTAGGCGCCGCGTCGACCATACCGGCAAACTGCGGACAGGCCTGCACGCAGTCGGCGATCACCTGATCGAGCTGGGTCCAATCCGGCGCCTGCCGACCGGCGCTGACACGCAGGGCATGTAACCAACGCCACCCCTCCAACATGATGGTCGGTGACTTCTTCTTCGGATCATCGTAAAACGCCGGATCGAATACCTGGAAGAAACGCTGCGCACGCCCCTCCTGGTTGACCAGCGTTCCGTCGCTTTCGGCGAAGCTTGCCGCCGACAACACCAGATCGGCGTGCTCCATGATGGCGGTACGCTGATGGTCGATGACGATCACGCCGTTGGCCTTGGCCAAGGCTGCATCGACGCGCGCACGCGGCGCATGACGGTAGAGATCGTTTTCCAGCACGATCGCCGTGTCGGCATAGCCCTGCTCCAACTGTACCAACGCATTATCCAGCGAGGAGGCCTCCAACATCGCCAGCCCCATGCTATTCGCCTCAGCCGGTACAAAGGTGATGCCGACCTCCAGCTCACGCTGTTTCAAGGCGCGCGCCACGTTAGCCGCCGCCTCGATCATCGGGGTATAGCCCGCACCGCTACCGGTGACAATCAGCGGCTTGCGCGCGCCAGCCAGCGCCTGGGCGATGATATCGACCTGACGTTGCACCTCGTCCGACAACCCCTCGACCGCCGGGGCGGCAGCATCCAAGGCATGGGCCACGGCGAAACCGAGGCGAGCCTGATCGGCCACCGGAGCACAGTAGTTAAGGGCGGCGATATCATCCAGACGTGTTTCATCCACACTGGTGATGAACAGCGGATACTTGGCATGCTGACCGATGTTCTGCACCGCGGCGATCTGCCAATCGGCCACTCGCTGGGCGGCGGCCATGGCCTGTGCCTTACCCTTCACCGCCTGACGCAGCGCCAGGGCGATACGCGCCGCCGTCTGGGTCACATCCTCACCGAGGATCAACACCGCATCATACTGCTCCATCTCGCGTAACGACGGCGTATAGATCCCCCCCTCACGCAACACCGACAGCATCAGGTTCAGGCGTTTCAGTTCGCCCACCTCGATGCCGCTATAGAAGTTTTCCGCCCCGACCAACTCACGCAGGGCGAAGTTGCTCTCCACACTGGCGCGCGGCGAGCCGATACCGATCACTTTCTTGGCGCGCCGCAGGATATCGGCCCCGCCTTGCAGCGCCTGCTCGGCGTTGAGCTCGATCCAGTCCTGACCACGCCGCTGTTGCGGACGGCGCGGACGATCCTTAAGGTTGACGTAGCCGTAGCCGAAGCGGCCGCGATCGCACAGGAAGTAGTGGTTCACGGTACCGTTGAAGCGGTTTTCGATACGGCGCAGTTCACCATAACGCTCGCCGGGGCTGGTGTTACAACCGACGCTGCACTGCTGGCAAATGCTCGGCGCAAACTGCATATCCCACTTACGGTTGTAACGCTCGGAGTGGGTCTTGTCGGTAAACACCCCGGTCGGGCAGATTTCCACCAGGTTGCCGGCGAACTCGCTTTCCAGCGTCCCGCTCTGCGGACGACCGAAGTAGACGTTGTCGTGCGCGCCGTAGACACCGAAATCGGTACCGCCAGCATAATCTTTGTAATAACGCACACAGCGGTAGCAGGCGATGCAGCGGTTCATCTCGTGGGAGATGAATGGCCCCAGATCCTGATTCTCATGGGTACGCTTGGTGAAACGGTAGCGGCGCAGACGATGGCCGGTCATCACGGTCATATCCTGCAAGTGGCAGTTGCCGCCCTCTTCACACACCGGGCAGTCATGCGGGTGGTTGGTCATCAAGAACTCGACCACGCTCTCGCGGAACTGTTTGGCCTCTTCATCATCGATGGAGATATAGGTGCCATCGGCGGCCGGCGTCATACAGGACATCACCAGACGCCCGCGGGTATCCTCGGCGTTCTGATACTGCTTCACCGCACACTGGCGGCAGGCGCCGACGCTGCCCAGCGCCGGATGCCAGCAAAAGTAGGGAATGTCGAGGCCGAGGGAGAGACAGGCCTGTAGCAGGTTCTCCGCCCCGTCGACGTCATACGCCTTGCCGTCTACATGTATTGTTGCCATTGACATGCTTCCAAAATAAGAAAACCTTATCCTGCCGCGCAACCGCGGCGACAGGATGCAATTACCAACGCGATTTCAGCAAGTTAGGCTGAATGCCACGAATCGGGTTGAGGTTGCCGACCGTCTCGCGGGCAATGCCAGCCTCGAACTCGTCACGAAAATATTTAATCGCGCTCTGCAACGGCTCCACCGCCCCGGGGGCGTGGGCGCAGAAGGTATGGCCCGGTGCCAACAGGCGGCACAGCTGCTCAAGGGTTTCGATATCCCCCGGTTGTCCCTCGCCGCGCTCCAAGGCGCGCAAGATCTTCAGCCCCCACGGCAGACCATCGCGGCATGGCGTACACCAACCGCAGGACTCTCGGGCGAAGAAGGATTCCAGGTTACACAACAGCGAAACCATGTTGACCTCATGGTCGACAGCCATCGCCAACGCGGTACCCAGGCGACTACCGGCCTTGCCGATGCTGGCGAAGTCCATCGGCAGATCCAGGTGTGCCTCGGTCAAAAAGTCGGTCCCCGCCCCGCCCGGCTGCCACGCCTTCAGCTTCAGGCCGTCGCGCATCCCACCGGCGTAATCCTCCAGGATCTCGCGCGCGGTGGTGCCGAAAGGCAGCTCCCACAGGCCGGGGTTCTTCACCCGTCCGGAGAAACCCATCAGCTTGGTGCCCGCATCCTGGCTCTTGCCGGCGGACAACCCCTGATACCAGGCGGCACCGTGTTCGACGATCGCCGGCACGTTGCATAATGTCTCGACGTTATTGACGCAGGTCGGCTTGCCCCAGACACCCGCCGAAGCCGGGAACGGCGGCTTGGCACGCGGGTTAGCCCGACGCCCCTCCAGCGAGTTGATCAATGCTGTTTCCTCGCCGCAGATGTAGCGCCCGGCACCGGTATGCACGAACAGTTCAAAGTCGAAGCCACTACCGAGAATATTCTTGCCCAGCAGCCCAGCCGCACGGGCTTCGGCGATCGCCCGGCGCAGGTTCTCCGCCGCCGTCACATACTCGCCGCGCAGGAAGATATAACCGCGGTAAGCCTTCAGCGCATAGGCGCCGATCAGCATCCCCTCCACCAGCAGGTGCGGCAACTGCTCCATCAACAGACGGTCTTTGTAGGTGCCCGGTTCCATCTCATCCGCATTGCACAGCAGGTAGCGGATATTCATGCTTTCGTCTTTGGGCATCAGGCTCCACTTCAGGCCGGTAGAGAAGCCCGCGCCGCCACGCCCTTTCAGGCCGGCATCCTTAACCAGCGTCACCACCTCATCCTGCGCCATCCCTTTCAGGGCGCGCGCGGCGGCCTGGTAACCATTCTTGGCACGATACTCCTCCAGCCATACCGGCTGTTTGTCGTCGCGCAGCCGCCAGGTCAACGGATGGGTCTCAGCGGTACGAATAATCTCTCTCATTTGTAACGCTCCAACAGTTCGATGGCGCGCTCAGGCGTCAGATGATCATGCAGATCCTCGTCGATCATCATGTTCGGCCCCTTGTCGCAATTCCCCAGGCAACAGGTTGGCAACAGGGTAAAACGGCCATCTTGGGTCGTCTCGCCCGGCTGGATATTCAGCGTCTTCTCCAGCGCCGCCTTGATCCCCTGATAACCGGTGATGTGACACACTACACTGTCACAGTAACGCACGATGTGGCGTCCGACCGGCTGGCGGAAGATCTGGCTGTAGAATGTCGCCACCCCTTCCACGTCGGCGGCCGGGATACCCAGTACCTCGGCGATGGCGTCGATGGCCGCATCCGGTACCCAGCCGTGCTCTTTCTGCACGATCTTCAACGCCTCGATCGAAGCGGCTCGCGGATCTTCGTAATGTTGGATCTCATGCTCAATCTCGGCGCGCGCGTTGGCGCTGAGCACGAAAACCGAATCCTTCTCCAATACGTTTTCTGTCATGGTTAGCGGTCCACATCTGACATAACAAAATCAATACTGCCGAGGTACACGATCAGGTCGGACACCAGACAGCCACGGATTACCGAAGGGATCTGCTGCAAATGCGCATAGCTCGGTGTACGGATACGCGTGCGATAACTCATGGTGCTGCCATCGCTGGTCAGGTAGTAGCTGTTGATCCCCTTGGTAGCTTCGACCATCTGAAACGATTCGTTGGCCGGCATCACCGGGCCCCAGGAAACCTGGAGGAAGTGGTTGATCAGGGTATCGATGTGCTGCAAGGTGCGCTCTTTCGGCGGCGGTGTGGTCAGCGGATGGTCGGCCTTGAACGGTCCCGCCGGCATGTTCTTCAGGCATTGATGCAGGATGCGCAGACTTTGACGCACCTCTTCCACCTTCAGCATCACACGGTCATAGCAGTCACCGTTGCTGGCGGTCGGGACTTCGAACTCGAAGTTCTCATAGCCGGAATAGGGACGCCACTTACGCACGTCGAAAGCGATGCCAGTGGCACGCAGGCCGGCGCCAGTGGTACCCCAGGCCAGCGCATCTTTGGCGCTATAGGCCGCCACGCCGACAGAGCGCCCCTTCAGGATGGTGTTCTGTAACGCTGCTTTAACATAGGAGTCCAGGCGCTTCGGCATCCACTCCAGGAACTCGCGTAACAGACGATCCCAGCCCTTGGGCAGGTCATGCGCCACACCACCGATACGGAACCAAGCAGGGTGCATACGGAAGCCCGTCACCGCCTCGACGATGTCATAGATCTTCTGACGATCGGTAAAGGCGAAGAATACCGGCGTCATGGCGCCAACGTCCTGGATAAAGGTAGAAATGTACAGCAGATGGCTATTGATGCGGAACAGCTCGGAGAGCATCACGCGGATCACCTTCACCCGCTCCGGTACCTCGATACCGGCCAGCTTTTCGACCGCCAAGACATAAGGCATCTCATTGACGCAACCGCCCAGATATTCGATACGATCGGTATAGGGGATGTAGCTGTGCCAGGACTGGCGCTCGCCCATCTTCTCGGCACCACGATGGTGATAGCCGATGTCCGGTACACAGTCGACAATGTCCTCCCCATCCAGCTGCAATACGATGCGGAAGGCACCGTGGGATGACGGATGGTTCGGCCCCAGGTTAAGAAACATAAAGTCTTCATTGGCGGTGCCGCGCTGCATGCCCCACTCTTCCGGGCGAAACTTGAGCGACTCCATCTCCAGATCCTGCTTCTGCTTGGTTAGCTCGAACGGATCGAATTCAGTGGCACGGGCCGGGTAGTCTTTACGCAGCGGGTGTCCCTGCCAGGTGCGCGGCATCAGCAGACGCGTCAAATGAGGATGACCGTCGAAGGTGATGCCGAACAGGTCGAAGGTTTCCCGCTCATACCAGTTGGCGTTAGGGAACAGACGGGTCACCGTCGGCAGATGCAGATCTTGCTCGGCCAGGGCGACTTTCAGCATAATGTCGCGGTTACGATCGATGGAAATCAGCTGGTAGAACACGGAGAAATCCGCCGCCGGCAGTCCTTGGCGGTGAGTTCTCAGGCGTTCATCCATACCGTGCAAATCGAACAGCATCACATAAGGCTTCGGCAACTGTTTCAGGAACGCCATCACCTCAAGCAACTGTTCACGCTTGACCCATACCACCGGCATGCCGGTCCGGGTCGGCTGGACGCTAAACGCCTCCGGCCCAAAGCGCTTGGTCAACTCCCCGATAACCGGATCGTCGAGATGGTCGTGGGTCTGCCACGCCGGCATCTCGCGATCGTGCGTCGTCGAATCTGTCATAATTTTTTATCACCACGCATTGAATGACACTTGCCACCGCCAGCGCGGGGCAAAACGGGCTAAAGGCCAACGGCAAACGCGGCGACCCGCCGCGTCGCGCTTAAATTTCGTCGGGGGTACGCAGGTTGGTCACCGCGATGCGCTCTGCTCGCTTGCGTTCACGCTCCGACTGCATGTTGGCGCGATAAACCCCTTGATCGCCCACCACCCAAGAGAGCGGCCGGCGCTCTTGACCGATCGACTCTTGCAGCAGCATCAGCGCTTGCATGTAAGCCTCCGGCCGCGGCGGACAACCCGGGATATACACATCCACCGGAATAAACTTATCCACCCCTTGCACCACGGAATAGATGTCGTACATGCCGCCGGAGTTGGCACAGGCCCCCATGGAAATCACCCATTTCGGCTCCAGCATCTGGTCATACAGGCGCTGGATGACCGGTGCCATCTTGGTAAAGCAGGTGCCAGCAACCACCATAAAGTCCGCCTGACGCGGCGAGGCACGTAAAACTTCCGCACCAAAACGCGCCACGTCATGCACCGCGGTGAACGATGTCACCATTTCCACATAGCAGCAGGAGAGACCGAAGTTGTAAGGCCACAACGAATTTTTGCGCCCCCAGTTGACCATATCGTGCAATGCATGATCGAGCTTGCCCATATAGACGCTGCGGTGCACGTGTTGCTCTAAGGGATCGCTTACAACCTCCTGTTTTTGCAGTGGGTAGCGATCATTGTCACCATCAGGATCGATGCGCGTCAGCGTGTAATCCATCTTTGTTGCCTCATATCTTGATAAAGCGGGTAAATCCTAGCGTCACACCCAGTGTTACTGCGGACGCTTATCGGTCATGACGATAGTACTTTCATGTGTAATACGGCGCTTAGAGCGGGCGGGGGTCCAATCCAGGGCACCGATACGCACCAGATAAAATAGGCCGGCCAGCAGCACCAAGATAAACAGGGCGGCTTCGGCAAAACCCAGCCAGCCGTTTTCACGCACGGAAACCGACCAAGCGTACAAATAGAGCGCCTCGACGTCGAAAATGACGAAAAACATGGCGACGAGATAAAATTTGGCGGAGAGACGCAACCGGGCTGAGCCGACCGAGTCGATACCGGATTCATAGGGGATATTTTTGGTGCGCGCGCGCGCCTTGCCCCCCAGAGCGTACGCCCCAAGCAACATGAACCCACACAGTCCGAGAGCGACGAGGACAAAAACGGCGAATGCCCAATGCTGGGCGATAACTTCAGTGGCTGTTGACATACTCTATGCTTACTCATTTAACGCGGTAGTTGCCGTTGCCGAATCGCTCCAGCCGGCAATCACCACAACGCCCAAGGGAAGGAAATCATCACAGGAGCGGCTGCTCGTTGGCCGATGCACCCACTGACACAGACAGCGTATGTATCCTGTGTGTTCTACTCTTCTTGATAACCTTTTGTCAACATTAGCAACGTTAAATGCAAGTCATGTTAACAAAAAATAAACATACGAACAGATTCTCGCACATCCAAACGTTGATCAGCAGTATAAAATACCCAATAAACGTGGCTGGAATGTAAAAAAACGTGAACGTATGGTTTCTACTATATCATTTATTGACGCCATGCCTGTCCATAGGATGAGGTATCTGCGACATTTTTATGATCTAGCGCACGTTTAATCCTGTGATGATATTAATAAAAATCGCGGTTTATTCCAGTCTAAATGACAACGCAGCGCTCCCTTACGCTTTATTGCGAATGATTTCTATTTATAAAATGAAAAGTCACGGGAGAGGAAAACAAGAGGAGAAAATAGGATAAACCGGCGCCGAGCGCCGGTAATATTCAATAAATTAATTATAGTGCCGAATAATATATCGTTTTATAGATAAACATTCACAATGCATTATCATCCGCTGGCGCAATCAATGCGAGTGATCCCGCGTCCAACGCCGAAGTCCCGCCCTCACGCAACGCATCGAACAAGGCCTGCGCCAAGGAATTGGTGCAGTGCGACGCCAGGCACAGGCTGTATTCGGTATCCGGCAAACGCGGCAACCCGTCAGCCTCCCCCAAAACGCGCAACGACGAGCTCATCATCTCGATCGGTCGCGCCGAGATCCCTAATCCTGCCTTTAACGCCGCGCGAAGGGCCGGCAAGGTGGTGGCGACATAGGCCAAGCGCCAAGGCCGCCCCTGTGCATCCAATGCCGCAGTGGCCAGATCGCGGTAGGCACTGGGTTCATCCAATACCACCAGATCCAACGGCGCACCGGGAGTAAAGTCATAGTCGGTAGCACAAAACCACACCGTCGGTGAGCGACGCAACAGCATCCCGGGTAATGCGGGCTCGCGTCGGCCGGTGTAAATCGCCATGTCGACTTCATTATTCAACAACATGAGGCGGATATCGGCGTTGCGCTGCATGCGCACATCGATCGCCAACTTAGGATAGAGTGCAGTAAAGCGGCCAAGCAGTTGTGGCAGAATGCTATCGGCGCTGTCATCGGTCGCACCGATCACCAATGTGCCTTGCAGATGGTCATTGAGCAATGAATAGCAAGCTTCGTCGTTAAAACGCAAGATCTTGCGGGCATAACTCAACAACTGGACGCCATGCTCAGTCAGATACTTATTGCGTCCCTGACGGGCAAATAGCTCTTTTCCCACCAACTGTTCCAGGCGCTGCATCTGCTGGCTCACAGCCGATTGGGTGCGTTGTACACAGGTTGCGGCGGCGGCGAACGTTTTTACGTCCGCAACAGCGACAAAGGTGCGTAGTAAATCCAAATCCAGATTGATGGGGGGACGTGGTCCGTTGCTCATATCTTTTCTCGTTATAAATCAAAAATAATTTACCCTGGCATTCTCGACAATAGGACAATCTTTAAGGTTAAGATTAGCCCGGCTAGAAATTGCAATAATTCACCTCAATCCCTAGCTAACAGAACGATAAAGATCACGCTACGTTATCAATAATTATGGCTGAAAATGACAAAGAAAACATAGGGGCAATCAACTACTTTTTTGCTGCAAAATACTACAAGGAATCGTGAACCTGCGGCAGAATGCCGCAATCAACACAATGATAATAAAGGGTTTTTTCTTTTACGGTAGATTCGACAGAATGAAAGCTTCGCCTATAGCGAACAGTTAAGAAAAGTTAATGCAATCCATATGCGCGATATCCTTTTAATGGTCAAGAAATATTAATTTAAATTAATCATTAGCCGTTGGCTGGTGCTTGATTGCGTAAATCATAATGCTTATTGCCGATAATACCAATAAGCCACAGACTATCATTTGCAAACTCCCGCTCAACATCGCACCGACATAGGAATAAATCAGCGTTGCCGGTAGTTGGCCGATCGCAGTCGCCAGCAGAAACTCCCCAAAGCCCATCGCAGTCAAACCGGCGGCATAACTCACGGCATCGAAAGAGACAAAAGGCAGTAGGCGGCAGATCAGCACGGTATAGCGGCCATAACGCTGAAAGAAGCGATCGCAACGCTGCAACGTTGGTGCGGCGAGCCAACGCGCCAGCGCATCGCGCCCTAATAGACGAGCAAGGACAAAGCAAACGGCTGCCGCCACTGTGGCGCTAAACCATGAGAGCAAAGCCCCCTGCCACCAGCCAAACAAGGCGGCGTTAGCCAAGGTGATGACAAAGGCGGGCAAGGGGGCGGCCAAGGCCTGAAAAAGCATCAGGAAAAAAGAGACCACCATCGCCCAGGGGCCGAAACTACGCAGGTAGCCAAGCAACGCGTCGATATCCAATGACGCCAGCAATTGCCAGATCTGCGCCAGTTGTTGATGCATGGCGCTTCCCCCGGCCAGCAACAGCGCGGCGATCAGCGCCAGCGCGATGAGTCCCCTTTTCATTCCGTTCGACATCGCCTCTCTCACTCTCTCACTCGGCCAAATCGCCAGCGACGTGTCACCCGCGCCAAGTTAGCAGGCTAACGACTGTGCGTTTAACGCGGATTGGTGTAGCATCGCCCACTCTCTCGCGTACTTTTGTATGATGGATAATGGTGTATGAAACCGTTCTTTGCACTGCTCGCCGCCCTATGGCTGACCCTTTCGCTGAACGCCAGCGCCGCCACCCAGGCACTGCCGCTCACCGCCCTCCAGGCACAACAGGGGGTCATCATCGATACCCGCCCCAGCGCCTTCTATAATGGCTGGCCCGCTCAGGGCCTCTCCGGTCATGAACCCGGAGCCCTGAATCTGGCCGCCAGTTGGTTGCCGCAGATGAATGAGGAGCAACTGCGCCAGTGGGCCGATGCCCACCATATCACGCCACAACAAACCCTGGCGCTGTATGGCAACCCAGCCGAGATCAGCGCGGTAACGCAACGCCTCACTCAGCTTGGTTTCCACCATGTCACCACGCTAAGCGATGCCCTGACACAACCGGCACGCTTGCAGCGCCTGGCACATTATGAACAGCTGGTCTACCCACAGTGGATCGCCGATCTGCAACAGGGTAAGCCGGTCGCCAACGCTCCGCACGGAGCATGGAAGCTGTTCGAGGCGGCCTGGGGGGCGCCGAAACAGTATCTGCTCAGCCATATTCCCGGAGCCGGTTACATCGACACCAATACGGTAGAAAGCGAACCGCTGTGGAATAAAGTCCCCGACGCCCAATTGAAGGCATTGCTGGCTAAACAAGGCATTCGCCATGATACCACCGTGATCCTCTACGGTCGCGACGTCTACGCCGCCGCCCGGGTCGCGCAGATCCTATTGTATGCCGGCGTACAAGATGTGCGCTTGTTAGACGGCGGCTTCCAAACCTGGCAACAAGCCGATTTGCCGGTCGAACGTGGCCTGCCCGCCGCCCCAACGCCAGCCCCCGACTTCGGTGCCCCGCTACCGGGCGCGCCGCAGTTGATGCTCTCGACGGCACAGGCCCGCCAACTATTAGGACGCCACGATGCCTCCCTGGTCAGCATCCGCTCTTGGCCGGAATTCATCGGCACGACCAGTGGTTATAGCTATATCAAGCCTAAAGGGGAGATCGCCGGCGCCCGTTGGGGCCACGCCGGAAGCGATGCGACCCATATGGAAGATTTTCACAACCCAGACGGTACCATGCGCTCTGCGGATGATATCGCCGCCATGTGGCGCGCCTGGCATATCACACCGAACCAACAGGTCGCTTTCTACTGCGGTACCGGCTGGCGCGCCTCCGAGGCCTTCATGTACGCCCGCGCCATGGGCTGGCCGCATATCGGGGTCTATGATGGCGGCTGGTACGAATGGTCCGCCAATCCGGCCAATCCGCAAGTGCACGGCGAGCGCGGCCCAGAGAGCAGTTGGTAATGCTCCCCCTCTAGGGCGTTGGCTCGCCCTTCCCCTGCGCCACTCGGCGCAGGGTATGATAGCCGCCCCAGATCCGCGTCAAGGTCGTAAACCAACATAAGGCACCGAACAGCCAGGCCAGCGGAGCGAACAACGTCGGCCAGAGACAAAACGCCACGAATAACGCGATAGTCTCCGTCCCCTCCGTCAATCCGCCTAAGTAATAGAACGACTTATGCGGATAGGCCAGCGTCTCTAGGCGATGTTTCTGCGCCAGCGCGGCGAAAGCCAAAAAACTGCTACCGGTGCCGATGAAGGCACAGAGCAACCAGGCGCCAGGCAAGGCATTATGCTGAGGATCGGCCAGGACAAAGCCTAACGGTACCAAGGCATAGAAGAGGAAGTCGAGGGAAATGTCCAGAAATCCGCCAGCATCGCTCAAGCCCTGCCGACGCGCCAGAGCCCCATCCAAACCATCGCATAATCGGTTTAGCCCCACCGCCAGCAGCGCCGCGCCATACTGTTGCATCACCAGCAGCGGCAGCGCCAGCGCCCCGATGGCGAAGCCCACCAGGGTCAAATGGTCGGCACGCAGGCCGCGACGATCCAAGCCTACGGCCAGGCGCGCCAGTACGGGTTTCAACGGGGGGTGCAGGTAACGATCAAGCATCTTCGCCCCCTGAGCGTCCCGTCGGTGGCGTACACAAACCTTGCGCGGGAATGGCTAACGCGGCGTTAAAACGCGCCGAGAGATTCTGAAACGCCACCAGCGCCGTCAACTCCGTCAGGGCGCGATCATCGAAATGACGGCGCAACTCTTGTTGCAATTCAGGCGTCACCTGCGGCGGCGTCGCAGTCACCGCATCGGCGTAAGCTAAGGCCGCGCGCTCGGCGCTCACGAAACAGTCGGCCTGTTGCCAGTCGGCTACCGCCAACACCTTCTCCAGCGATCCACTATGCTGCGCCAGTCGCAGGCTGTTGGCATCGATGCAGAAAGCACAATCGCAACGCTGGGAAACTCGGGTCATCACCAAGGCGCGCAGGCTAGGCGTCAGCGAGGATTGACGGCGTTCGAGATAACCGACAAACAGGGCGATCAGCCAAAATAGACGCGGGAAGCGCCCCCACCAGCGGACAGGATTCAGCACCATACCATAGTGGCGACGCTGTAGACGTAGCAACGGCATCAGACTAAACGGTAGCCGCGACAAGGGGGCCACCCACGGTACTTGGCTTGATTTTTTCACCCGATTCTCCCTCTACTGTTCTCTCAACTTTACGTAGCTCGACGCTGAAACCAAAATTAAATTCCGATCTATACACATATTTAAGTTAAAAACTTCACAAAAAAGCAGTAATTCCATTTTTTTTGCTAACAATTATGGCCAAATAATACTGTTTTGCACTAAAAACAGGCATCTGTCTTCTAAAGCCCGATCGTGGGGAGTACAGTATTTTGATTGCCGTGTCAGTAAGGACACCGATCCGTCAGCGGCAACGCTGAATCACATTAAGGCCATTGTGTTATGTCTCCGATTGAAAAATCCCATAAGTTGGACCACGTCTGTTACGACATTCGCGGCCCGGTACTGAAAGAAGCCAAACGTCTGGAAGAAGAAGGTAACAAAGTCCTCAAACTGAATATTGGTAACCCCGCCCCTTTCGGCTTCGAGGCCCCGGATGAAATCCTGGTCGACGTAATCCGAAACCTACCGACGGCGCAAGGGTACAGCGATTCTAAGGGACTCTACTCGGCGCGTAAGGCCATTATGCAACACTATCAGGCCCGCGACATCCATGACGTCACCGTCGAAGACATCTACATCGGTAACGGTGTTTCCGAACTGATCGTGCAGTCCATGCAGGCCTTACTCAACAGCAACGACGAAATGCTGGTACCGGCGCCCGACTATCCATTATGGACCGCCGCCGTGGCGCTCTCCGGCGGCCATGCAGTCCATTATCGCTGTGACGAGCAAGCGGACTGGTTCCCAGACATCGACGATATCCGCAGTAAAATTACCCCGCGCACCCGCGGCATTGTCATCATCAACCCCAACAACCCGACCGGGGCCGTCTACAGCAAGGCCTTGCTCGAACAGATCGTAGATCTGGCGCGGGAGCACAATCTGATCATCTTCGCCGATGAGATCTACGACAAGATCCTGTATGACGATGCCCAACACATCTCTATCGCTTCACTGGCCCCCGATCTGCTGGTGATCACCTTCAACGGCCTGTCGAAGACTTACCGTGTCGCCGGCTTCCGCCAGGGGTGGATGGTACTCAGTGGGCCGAAAAAGCACGCCAAAGGCTACATCGAAGGGCTGGAGATGCTGGCCTCCATGCGTCTGTGCGCTAACGTACCGATGCAGCACGCCATCCAAACCGCATTGGGCGGTTACCAGAGTATCAGCGAATTTATCTGCCCCGGCGGTCGTCTGTATGAACAGCGCAACCGGGCCTGGGAGTTGATCAACCAGATCCCCGGCCTCTCTTGTGTCAAGCCGCGCGGTGCGCTGTATATGTTCCCCAAAGTCGACACCAAGCGCTTTAACATCCACAACGACCAGAAGATGGTGCTGGATCTGTTGCTACAGGAGAAAGTCTTGTTGGTGCAGGGGACCGCTTTCAACTGGCCGGAGCCGGATCACTTCCGCATCGTCACCCTTCCCCGTGTGGACGAACTGGATAGCGCGATCCACAAGTTGGGGCGCTTCCTCGCGGGCTACCATCAGAAATACTGATCGACTACGGCGCCGACGGGCGCCGTACGCTTTTTTAGCGCATAATGGCAACACCCTTTCTATTGCGACAGGCATAACACCGCCATGAGTTCTAGCCAAAGTCACTTCTTCGCCCATTTGGCCCGTCTAAAGCTGATCAGCCGTTGGCCGCTGATGCGTAATGTGCGCACCGAAAACGTCTCCGAACACAGTCTTCAAGTCGCCTTCGTCGCTCACGCCTTAGCGATCATCAAAAATCGTAAATTCGGCGGTAGCGTGGATGCGGAGCGCGTAGCGTTACAAGCGATGTACCACGACGCCAGTGAGGTTCTCACCGGTGATCTACCGACACCGATCAAGTACTACAATCCGCAAATCGCTCACGAATATAAGAAGATCGAGGCGGTGGCGCAGCAGAAGTTGCTGGCCATGCTGCCTGCCGAGTTACGCCAAGACTTTCTACCCTTGATCGACGAGCGCCACTACCCCGAGGAGGAGCGCCAGATCATCAAGCAGGCCGACGCCTTATGCGCCTACCTCAAGTGTCTGGAAGAGCTCTCCGCCGGCAACCAAGAGTTTCTGTTGGCCAAAGCGCGCCTGGAGAAGACCCTGGCACAACGCCATAGCCCGGAGATGGACTACTTCATGACGGTATTCGTCCCCAGCTTCACGCTGTCACTGGATGAGATAAGCCAGGATACGCCGCTGTAAGCCGCTCCCCCCGCCAAACCGGGGGGCTCCCTCAGAATGGAAACAACCAGGGCACCACCGCCACGCTGAGTACCATCACCAACAGGGTGAAGGGGACGCCGACGCGGACAAAGTCACCGAAACGGTAGTTACCCGGCCCCAGAACCAGGGTATTCACCGGGGAAGAGACCGGGGTCATAAAGGCCGCCGAGGCGGAGATGGCGATGATAACGGCGAAAGGGTAAGGCGACAGTTGCAATTCACGCGCCACTGCGATGGCGATCGGCGCCATTAACACGGCGGTGGCGGTGTTAGAGATAAACAGGCCGATCACCGCACTCAGCACAAACAGACAGCCGAGAATACCGCGCGCGCCCAGGCCGCCGACGGCCTCGGTCAAGCCACGCACCGCCAGCTCGATGCCACCGGTCTTCTGCAACGCCAAGGCGAACGGCAACATACCGACGATCAGGATCAGGCTAGGCCAATGGATCGCCTTATAGGCGCTCTCCATATCGATGCAACGGAACTTCCCCATCAGCAGGCAAGCGATCAGGGCGGCGATCACATTGGGGATCTCCGCCGTGAGCATCATGGCGATCATCAACGCCAGACAGAACAGGGCATGGGGTGCTTGCGAGAGCGCCGGGACTTCGTCGTCGACCTCCGCCGGCAGGCTCAACACCACAAAATTACGCGCATTTTGCTGCAATTGACGCAACTGGCGGATCTGGCGCCAGCTACCGATCACCAACAGGATGTCCCCCATCTGTAGTGGCTCATCCACCAGTTTCCCTTCCAGCGCGCCGCCATTACGTCGAATGCCGACCACATTGAGCCCATAGCGGGTACGAAACGCTACCTCACGCAGAGTTTTACCAATCACCTCGGCTTCCGGCACCAGAGTGACTTCAGCCATGCCGACATCGCGCGCCTGCGCCGAAAAATACTCGCCGCGCAACACCATCGGCTCCAACCATTGCTCGGCGCAAAACGTGCGCACATCCACCTCAGGATCGGACATGTCGATCAATAACACGTCGCGCGCCTTCAACTCGGTATCGCCAAAGGCGCTCACCATCACCCGCCGGAACTTACGCCAGCGCTCGATGCCTACCACATTGGCACCATAACGCGCGCGGAGATGCAACTCATCCAAGGTATGACCGATCAACGGCGAACCGTGGCGCAACGCCAAGCGCCGAGCGCGCCCAGCCAGACGATAGTCACGGATCAGATCGCGGAAAGTACGCCGCTGCCAGTGCTCTTTGTCGGAGGATTGCGTCGTCGCGCCCAGCCAATGCCGCACCACCAACATGTAGCCGATGCCTAACAGCAGCACCATCACCCCGATCGGGGTAACGCTAAAGAAGCGTAAGCCGGAAAAGCCTTCGCGTACCAGTTCACTGCTGACGATCATGTTGGGGGGCGTCGCCACCAGGGTCATCATACCGCTGATCAATCCGGCGAAACTCAGCGGCATCATCAGGCGGCCCGGCGCGGTCTTCATGCGCGCCGCCACACTCAACACCACCGGAATAAAGATAGCCACCACCCCGGTCGAACTCATCACCGCCCCCAGCGTGGCGACCGTCGCCATCAACAGCACCAACATCTTGGCTTCGCTGTCACCGGCTACCCGCATCAACCACTCGCCGACCTGATAGGCGACACCGGTACGCACCAAGCCATCGCCGATCACGAACAAGGCAGCGATAAGCAACACATTGGGATCACTGAAACCGGCCGTCGCCTCGGCCAACGTTAGCGTCCCACTCAACACAAACGCCACGATGATCAGCAGGGCGACGACATCCATACGCAGCCGGTTGGTGGCGAACAGAATGATGGCAACCACCAACAGACTCAAAACCCACACTAACTGACCGTTCACGGGCTCTCCCTATTGCAATCCCTCTCCTGCCGTTGTTCCCCCACGAACGTAGGGCCTATCCATCAACCATGGATAACACAAACGGGTTAGCTATTATTCACTATGCCACAAAATAAGCGCGGGATGCAGGGGGATTTCATCCGCCTCGCCGTCCCCTGGCGGCAGGGAAAGGCGGCGCCAGCCCGTCGCATGCCACTACCCGTACGCCTATTGCCGTAATCCCCCTCGGCTAGCGGCGGCGGGTAAGCTGATCGCCTGCCTCGGCGCTCGCCCTGTTCTCTCATTCATCATGGCGAGATGACAAGTCTCTCGCCCCACGGCGGCACGCTGGCAAATGAGCGCGGCGAGGCGATATGGACATGGAATGCGTGGAGTGGAGCGCTTAGCACAAGCAAGTTCACAGGAAAGCGGAATGCTATGGCGCCAGCAGGAAAACGCGTGCCATAGCCATAGCGACCCCCTTCGCGTTGAACCGGCGGCATGTAACGAGGTGGAGGGAGCTGAGACGGGGGCACCCGTGGACGCACCGCGCCCTGGCGAAAATGCGTATAGGCGGTATCAGGTATCGAGGCCAGAAGAGACGGCGGCGAGACGTAACGCGAGGCCTCGCCGCCGGGAGCGATCGGCTGAACGCTTAATCTTGCGTCAGTAGGATCTCAGCCTCATCGCCGACACGGGTCACGGTGATTTGCGCCAAGCTACGCAATACCAAGGTCGTCTTATCCAGTTTTGGCGTCTCTGCGGGCGCATTAACGGCAATCACCTGACAACCGGCGGTCAAACCGGCCAAGATCCCTGCGGGGGCGTCCTCGACCACCGCGCAGGCGCCCGGCGCAAGGCCCAGCTTCTGCGCGCCTAACAGGTAGGCATCCGGCTCCGGCTTGCCACGCTGTACCTGTTCGGCGGTGACAAATACCGCTGGTTTCGGCAAGCCCGCGGCCTTACAGCGCGCATAAGCGACCGGCACCGTGCCAGACGTGACGATCCCCCAAGGGAGTTGCAGCGTCTGCAACGTGGCGATCAACTCGGCAGCGCCGGGCATGGCCACGATACCGTCGGTATCGCGCGACTCCAGCTCCTCCAGCCACGCAAACTCCTCCTCCAGACGCGCGGCATCGGCATCCGGCAAAAAATGGCGCAAAGAGGTAATCGCCTGCTTGCCATGAATAAACGCCAGTACTTGCTGAGGATTGATCCCTTGACGCTTGGCCCAGTTAATCCACGAACGTTCCACCACCGGCAATGAATCCACCAGGGTTCCATCCAGGTCAAACAAAAAACCTTTACACTTCACGGGTACTCCTCATAGCAAAATCAGCCGGCGTTACGCATTCAGAATTTGCGTAATCTCCACGGCACTTAAATGGTACTGGCGCGGACAGGCATGCCAAACGGCCAGCATGCGCAGGTACTTCTCCCACATCTTGGTTTGGGCGTTGAAGCCGTGTGTACCGCTATCGAAATGGGTATAGCGCCCTTCGGTATTGACCAGGAACCGGACATAACTCAGATAACGCGCCTCTGTCGCTGCATCGAAGCCTAAGAACTCCAAGCGACGGGCATCGATATCCTGACGCTCCTTCAGGTTATTGTAAGAGACTTGCAGCGCATGATGCATCTCCATAATGTCGATGATGGTGCGACAGGTCTCTTCCGGCAGCTCGCCGAAGTCACGATCGAGCTCTCGCAGTTGCAGCCCGAATCCTCGCTCGATGATAGTTTGCAGACGACGATAGCGCTCGGCATTGTCAGGGTCGAGCATCGACATCATCTTATACTGATTTGAGAGGATCAGGCGCTGTGCATTGGTCATTTCCATCTTTACTGTCCTTATTGGCCGACGACGGCCAGAGTTACCACGATCAATGTTTACCGTTCAGCATGACATATTGCCCCATTCGCCAACAGAGCACTAAAAGATGTTTTTTGATCTTGGCGGGAATTCGCCACAATAAAAGGATGTACCCATTACCAAGACAGCCTTTCTATTTTCAAGTGTGCTGTATTTTGCTTACAACACATTAACCAAGGTACCAGCGCCCTCTTTAAATATCGTCTAGAAAGGTCTTATCCAGTTGCTTACAGCAACGGCGCAACAATTCAGCCAACGACTGATAGGTCGGCGCGCCTTCGATAGGTGCCAAGGCGATGCCGGACGCCGACAACTTGTCGCGTAGCTGATGAAACCACTGCAATAGCGTAGGGGGGAGCGGCGTCACGGAACGTTTACCCAGCCACCATAATCCCTGCATCGGCAGGCTACAGGCGAACAACGCCGTCGCGACGGCCGGGCCCAATTGCCCGCCCAACGCGATCTGCCAGCACAGGGTAAACATGGCGATGGGGGGCATAAAGCGGATGGCAAAACGCGTCGCTCGGGATACCCGGTGCTCGGGGAATACCGGTGCCAACCGTTTCTCATTCGGCCACGTCTTCATATAGATTTGACCGCGCTGGAAAAGGCGGAACCAGGCGACATGGGGCGTAGGAGCTGATGACATGGCAACCTCAATTTATTCGATAAATATTAAACAAACACAGTAAAATGACTACAAAAAATAGGCGGACTCAAATTTATTTTGTTTTTAAAGGCCGCTATCGGTATTCTAAGCCGGCCTTGAGGCCGCCGTCAGTCAAGAAGGGTAAAAAATCCTCCACGCCGCTGACGTCCGCACTCATCGCCCCCCGTCGATGCCGCAACCCTGCCTCATATGGCACGTTGACGCTAGATGGGCGGGCTCACAGCAGCACACTCCCCCGCAGGGAGCGACGGACAGTGGCAGTCATGCCGCGGCGCCCAAGCGTGCTGCTGTGAACCTGCATGGTTTGAGGAGAGATGCACGGCACCGCAAGGCGCCTTGGCCGCTTTCCCCGGATACCGTGGCCGTCCACAGGGCGGATTATTTTGATGCAACACCGTTTATGAACGGCACGTACCGCGGCCTTATGCCAGATCGTGCCGCACATGATGTTAATCATAAATGCCGGCAGCGTATTGCGCTACGCTTAGCGCCTGTCTGGTACACTTTCTAACCACGCATAACAAGTAGGTACTTCCATGTCGAAGCTGGTACTGGTTCTTAACTGCGGCAGTTCTTCCCTGAAATTCGCCATCATCAACGCGGTCAACGGTGAAGAGCACCTGTCTGGTTTAGCCGAATGTTTTAACCTCCCTGAAGCCCGAATTAAATGGAAAATGGACGGTGCGAAACACGAAGCGGCGCTGGGCGCAGGCGCAGCTCATAGTGAAGCTCTGAACTTCATCGTTAACACCATCCTGGCACAGAAGCCGGAACTTTCTGCCGCACTGACCGCTATCGGTCACCGTATCGTACACGGCGGCGAGAAGTTCACTCACTCCGCCGTGATCAACGACGAGGTGTTACAAGGCATCAAGGATGCGATCCCGTTTGCCCCACTGCACAACCCGGCTCACCTGATCGGCATCGAAGAAGCCTTCAAAGCCTTCCCGCTGCTGAAAGAGAAGAACGTCGCCGTATTCGATACCGCGTTCCACACCACTATGCCGGAAGAATCCTACCTGTACGCCCTGCCGTATCACCTGTATAAAGAGCACGGCATCCGTCGCTACGGCGCACACGGCACCAGCCACTACTATGTCAGCCGTGAAGCGGCCAAAATGTTGAACAAGCCGGTAGAAGAGCTGAACGTTATCACCTGCCACCTGGGCAACGGCGGTTCCGTCAGCGCCATCCGTAACGGCGAGTGTGTCGACACCTCCATGGGCCTGACCCCGCTGGAAGGCCTGGTGATGGGGACCCGTTCCGGCGATATCGATCCGGCCATCGTGTTCCACCTGCACGATACCCTGGGCATGAGCGTCGCCGATATCAATACCCTGCTGACCAAAGAGTCTGGCCTGCTGGGCTTGACTGAAGTCACCAGCGACTGCCGTTATGTCGAAGACAACTACGAAACCAAGGCCGATGCCAAACGTGCCATGGACGTGTATTGCCACCGTCTGGCGAAATACATCGGTGCCTACACCGCACTGATGGATGGCCGCCTGGACGCCGTCATCTTCACCGGTGGCATCGGTGAAAACGCCGCGATGGTGCGTGAACTGACGCTGGATAAGCTGGCACTGCTGGGCCTGGAAATCGACCACCAGCGCAACCTGGACGCGCGCTTCGGCAAGTCAGGCGTGATCACCAAAGAAGGCAGCCGCCTGGCCATGGTTATCCCGACCAACGAAGAGCTGGTTATCGCGCAAGACGCTTCCCGTCTGACCGCCTAACTCGCCGACGCCGCCCCACCCGGGCGGTGTCGCTGGTGGCGAGGCTGTAGGGCTCCGCCAGCCAGCAAGACTCCCTTTTACCGCCGCCGCTTCCGTCGCCGCGGCGGACTACTCAAAAGAGGTTGCTATCGTGTCCCGTACAATCATGTTGATCCCCACCAGCACCAGCGTTGGCCTGACCAGCGTTAGCCTGGGTGTCATTCGTTCCATGGAGCAGAAAGGCGTACGCCTGAGCGTGTTCAAGCCGATCGCCCAGCCGCGTACCGATGCCGATGCGCCGGATCAGACCACCACCATCATCCGTGCCAACTCCACCATCCCGGCTGCCGAACCGCTGCGTATGTCTTACGTCGAAGCGCTGCTGAGCTCTAACCAGCAAGACGTGCTGATGGAAGAGATCGTCGCGCGCTATCACGAAAACACCAAAGATGCCGAGGTGGTGCTAGTCGAAGGCCTGGTGCCGACCCGTAAGCATCAATTCGCCAACGCGCTGAACTACGAAATTGCCAAGACGCTGAACGCTGAAATCGTCTTCGTTATGGCGATGGGTAACGACAGCATCGATCAGGTGAAAGAGCGCATCGAACTGGCTCGCTCCAGCTTCGGCGGCAGCAAGAACCAAAACATCGCCGGTGTAATTATCAATAAATTGAACGCCCCGGTCGACGAACTGGGCCGCACCCGTCCGGATCTGTCAGAGATTTTCGACGACTCCACCAAAAACCGCGTCGCTAGCCTGGACGTCGCCCAAGTGGTTGCCAACAGCCCGCTGCCGGTGCTGGGCTGCATCCCTTGGAGCCTCGAACTGATCGCCACCCGCGCCATCGACATGGCTAACCACCTGAAAGCACGTGTAATCAACGCCGGTGACATTCAGACCCGTCGCATCAAGTCCGTCACCTTCTGCGCGCGCAGCATCCCGCACATGCTCGAACACTTCCGCGCAGGCTCTCTGCTGGTCACCTCCGCTGATCGTCCGGACGTGCTGATCGCCGCCTGCCTGGCCGCGATGAACGGTGTCGAGATCGGCGCCCTGCTACTGACTGGCGGCTATGAAATCGATGCCCGCGTCAGCAAACTGTGTGAACGCGCTTTCCAGACCGGCCTGCCGGTATTCATGGTCGACACTAACACCTGGCAGACCTCACTGAGCCTGCAAAGCTTTAACCTGGAGGTCCCGGCCGACGACCACCAGCGTATCGAGAAGCTGCAAGACTTCGTCGCCAGCCACATCAATGCCGAGTGGATCGACTCCCTGAGCGCCACCTCCGAACGTTCACGTCGTCTCTCTCCGCCGGCGTTCCGCTACGAGTTGACTGAACTGGCCCGCAAGGCAGGCAAGCGCATCGTCCTGCCGGAAGGTGACGAGCCGCGTACCGTGAAAGCGGCCGCTATCTGCGCCGAACGCGGCATCGCACAATGTGTGTTGCTGGGTAACCCGGATGACATCCAGCGCGTCGCCGCCGCACAAGGCGTGACGCTAGGCGACGGTATTGAGATCGTCGATCCGGCCGCCGTACGCGAAAAGTATGTGCCGCGTCTGGTCGAGCTGCGTAAGAACAAGGGCATGACCGAAGTCGCCGCCCGCGATCAGTTGGAAGATAACGTGGTACTGGGTACCCTGATGCTGGAGCAGAACGAGGTCGATGGCCTGGTTTCCGGCGCGGTACACACCACCGCCAACACCATCCGTCCGCCGTTGCAGCTGATCAAAACCGCACCGGGTAGCTCACTGGTTTCCTCCGTCTTCTTCATGCTGCTGCCGGAACAGGTTCTGGTTTATGGCGACTGCGCCATCAACCCGGATCCGACGGCTGAACAGCTGGCTGAGATCGCCATCCAGTCTGCCGACTCCGCCGCCGCTTTCGGCATCGAGCCGCGCGTCGCGATGATCTCCTACTCCACCGGTAACTCCGGCGCGGGTAGCGACGTCGAGAAAGTGCGTGAAGCCACCCGTCTGGCGCAAGAAAAACGTCCGGATCTGGTCATCGACGGTCCGTTGCAGTACGACGCGGCCATCATGGCCGATGTGGCCAAGTCGAAGGCGCCGAACTCACCGGTCGCCGGGAAAGCCACCGTGTTCATCTTCCCGGATCTGAACACCGGCAACACCACCTACAAAGCGGTACAGCGCTCCGCCGATCTGGTCTCTATCGGGCCGATGCTGCAAGGCATGCGTAAACCGGTCAACGACCTGTCGCGTGGTGCCCTGGTTGACGATATCGTCTACACCGTCGCCCTAACCGCCATCCAGTCTGCCCAGCAGAAGTAAATCCAGGCTCAGGCGTAACAAAAAGGCTCCCATTGGGAGCCTTTTTTATGCCGACCGGATCATATGTTCACCGCGTCGGACACACGGCTAGCGCCGCAACCCCATGCTTAACACCCTTGGGTACAGGTACCGCCCTTGGCCGCCTCGCTCGCTGCCGCCGAGCCGCCTTTCTCTAGCGGATAGCCGGCCTCTTTCCAGGCGGTGATCCCCCCCGGTAGGCGGTAGACGTGCTGATAGCCCAGCTTCTTGGCCCACAATGCCGCGTTATGTGAACGCGCACACTTCACGAAACCGCAATAAAACACCAGCGTCCGCGCCTTATCCGCACCGAGCAGGCGGATGAAATCGGCCTGGGTCGTCGCTCCCATGGTGGCGTTATCCCAGACATTCATATCCCCCATCGGAAAGGCCATATTGGCCGCTCCGGGAATATGCTGTTTCTTGTAAGAGTCGGCAAAAGGCATGGTGTCGACGATCAGCATCGGCTTCTTCTCATCCATCCACTGCTTCAGCTCCTGCACCGTCAACAGTTGATACTCACCGTGTACGGTCTCGCGAGCCAATTGCACCGCTTGCTTTTCCGCATCCACCTCGGATGACGAGAACAGCCCCGCCTGGGCCGGTAAGGATGAGAGGGCGGCCAGCATCATGCCGGCGACCAGAGGCAATACAGGTTTCATCATTTTTCCTTATGTAAAAATCCCATTTTTACGGTAACTTTTTACATAACAAATAGATGTGATAATTGTATCAAATAAAATTTACAAACCTGATGATTGCTTTATGCCGGTGTGTCGGCATCATCATCCGTTGCACGCGCCGGAGGCGTAGATACGGGCGGTTGGCTCGCATCCACCTCGCTGCAACGGGTACACAATGCCGGCGCCTCACCGTCGCTATTGCGCGCCATCCACAGCGACAAGGCGTGAATAGAATCGGGGGTAAAGCTATCGCACTGGGCGGCGATTTCTTGCGGCGTCATCCAGCAGACAGACTCCACCTCCTCTTCCTGTAAGGCGAAAGGGCCATGAGAGACACAGCTAAACAGGCCTCCCCACACCCGGCAATCCGCCTGTTGATAGTAAAACAGGCCATGATCGGCGAAAGGCACACCGGCGATCCCCAGTTCCTCTTCCGCCTCACGACGCGCCGACTCCAACATATTCTCGCCGCTCTGCACCACGCCGCCGGCGGTAGCATCCATCCAGCCGGGATAAAAGTCCTTACTCTCGGTACGCTTCTGCACCAAGATCCGCCCCATACCGTTATGCACCACAATATAAGTGGCACGGTGACGTAAGCACTGCGCACGCATCTGCTGCCGACTGGCCTGCGCGATGACCTCGTTGTGCTCATCGACGATATCCACCCACTCGATCTCGCTATTAACCTGCTGCTCCACCATCCTCTGCTACCCTATGACACTCTCTCAATCGCGCTTACGCGCACTCTGCCTCTGCCCCCTGCGGCGGCATGGCCCCTCGCCAAAGTCAATTACAACCGTACCTCTGCCAGTCTCTCTGTACCGTGCAGAGCCTGAACCCACATCCGCTCCCCCTCCAGCATACCGAAACTCGGTACGTTGCCCCCTTTCGGCAAACTGATGGAGCCGGGATTAAAATAAATATGCTCCCCATGCCGCTGCGCCTGCGGCAGATGGGTATGGCCGTAGACCAACACATCGCCGGCAGCCAGTGGCGGCAATTGCTGCGGATGATACAGATGACCGTGAGTCAGAAACAGCCGCCGCGTCGGCAACAGTACCTGCTGCCACGATGCCATCAATGGGAAGGTAAGCAGCATCTGATCGACCTCGCTATCACAGTTGCCGCGCACGGCGATGATGCGTGACGCATAACCGTTCAAGCGTTCGGCAACGGCGGGCGGATCGTAGTGATCCGGCAGCGGATTACGTGGTCCATGATTCAGCACATCGCCTAACAGGATCAGCCACTGGCTGCCACTGCGCTCGAACAACGACAACGCCTGCTCTGTCGCGCTGAGCGAGCCGTGGATATCGGAGATAAACATCAGTTTCATCGTGGAATTCTCAACAAACACTCGACCATAGCCTACACCTGCGCCCGACGGCATGATGCAGAGGCACAGTGTAACCAGCCGGGGAAGACGACACCAGTCTCAGACGCCACGACGCCCCAAGGCCAGCCACTGACACACCGAGGCGCGCTGCCATTGAAAATGTGCATACGCCACCAAACGCTCGGGCAGGCCGTCATCATGCAGCGCCAAACGGTTCAGCATCAATGCCAGATCGGTATCGGCGATACACCATTCGCCGAACAGATTTTGCCGACCGGACGGCAGCAGACGTTGCGCCGCCGCCACCAAACGCGCCGCCTCATACTCCGCCTCAGCGGAGAGTGGCGCTAAGCGCTGACCACAGAACACCACCTCGCTGGGCCGCTCCCGACGCAACGCGGCCAGATCGCTGCGTAGCCAGGCCTGCACCTCACGCGCCAGCGCGCGTGCCTGCCGCTCACGCGGATAGAGCGGCGCATAGTGCGGCGCGCAGAAAGTTTCGTCCAAGTATTCACAAATGGCGGAGGACTCCGCCAGGGCAAAGCCATCGACCAGCAACGTAGGGACTCGACGCGTCAGCGAGATCTCTGCATACGGCTCCTGGTGATTCTCTCCCTCGGCCAAATCGACAGGCACCAGTTCGCAACGCAGCCCTTTCTCTTTCAGGGCGACGAAGACGGACATCACATAGGGACTCAAATAACGGCTATCGGAATAGAGAACTATCGCAGAGGCATTCATAAACACTCCTGATGGCAGTCAACAGCGGGCAAGTAGGCACGCAACGTCCGACGACTGCGGCCCCTCTCTGACACAGTATGCCATGTTTCCTCCGGCGCGAAACACCGGCTGACCCGCTCAGCGCGAATAAACACCGCCCAGGCTAACGCCGCGCCATAAGAAAACAATCTGTTAACATCGTCCTTTTTTCCCCCTGCGATTTGCTCTATAGTCGCCAGACATCCCCTCACTCACAGGAAGAGATGATGATCGATCTTTATTATGCTCCGACCGCCAACGGCCACAAGATTACCCTGTTTCTGGAAGAGTGCGGCCTAGCCTATCGTTTACACCGCATCGCACTCGATGCCAACCAGCAGTTTACCCCCGATTTTCTCGCCATCTCCCCCAACAACAAGATCCCTGCGATCGTCGATCAGCAACCAGCCGACGGCGGCGCGCCGCTTAGCCTGTTCGAGTCCGGGGCCATCTTGCTTTACCTGGCGGAAAAGAGCGGGCGCTTTCTCGCGCGCGATCTGCGAACGCGCGCCGATACCCTCCAGTGGCTGTTCTGGCAGGTGAGCGGTTTCGGCCCGATGCTCGGGCAAAGTCACCATTTTAACTACTATGCCCCACTGCCGGTCCCTTACGCCATTGAGCGCTACCAGACGGAGGCCGTACGCCTATACGGCGTGCTAGAGCGCCAATTACAGCGCCACGCCTATCTGGCGGGTGACGCCTACAGCATCGCCGACATGGCGACTTATCCCTGGGTGGTGTTACATCCGCGCCAACGCATCGATCTGGCCGATTACCCAGCGGTCACACGCTGGCTCCACGCTATCCAGGCGCGTCCCGCAACCCGGCGCGCCTACCAACTCGCCCAGGCGTAACATGCCGTTATTGTGACGGGCGGCCGATGCCGCTTGCCATCGTCGTTATTATTCAGGATGTCTTATGAGTCAACACGTTGCCGACGCCATCATTAAAATCAAGAACCTACGTTTACGTACTTTCATCGGTATCAAGGAGGAGGAGATCGCCAACCGCCAAGATGTGGTGATCAACGTCGCTATTCACTACCCGGCACAGCACGCGCGCCACAGCGAAGATATCGCTGATGCGCTTAACTATCGCACTATCACCAAGCGTATCATCGCTCATGTAGAGCAAAACCGCTTCGCCCTGCTGGAGAAATTGACGCAGGATGTGTTAAACATCGCTTGTGAACATCCCTGGGTCACCTATGCTGAAGTAGAGGTCGATAAACTCTACGCCCTGCGCTATGCCGACTCGGTCTCCATGACCATGCGCTACAGTTGCGGGGATTAAGCGAAGCGGATGGTGCACCCGCGTGCACCGCAAGGAGCCTACCTATGGAGATCTTGATCACCGGCGCCACCGGCCTTATCGGTAGCGCGCTTTGCGCCCGGCTACACATTCTCGGCCACCACCTGACGGCCCTGACGCGTGACGTGACGCGGGCCAGGCAACGGCTCGGCTCGGCGGTCACGCTGCTGAGCTCGCTCGATGCCCTCAGCTCGCTGGATGGCTACGATGCGGTCATCAACCTCGCAGGGGAGCCGATCGCCGACAAACGCTGGAGCGCCGCGCAGAAGCAACGGCTATGCGACAGCCGCTGGCAGATCACTCAACGCCTGGCCACCCTAATCCGGGCCAGCCAACGTCCCCCCAGCGTGTTACTGTCCGGCTCTGCCGTCGGCTATTACGGCAACCAGGACGATACACCGTTAAATGAAGACGATGCTACCGTGGACGACTTTACTCACCGTCTGTGCGCCCGCTGGGAAGCGCTGGCACGCGAAGCCGAGAGCCAACAAACCCGTGTCTGTCTGATGCGCACCGGCATCGTGCTGGCCGCACAAGGTGGTGCGTTGGGGCGGATGCTGCCGCTATTCCGCCTGGGCCTCGGCGGCGAATTAGGCAGCGGGCATCAATATCTGTCGTGGATCCATCTCGACGACATGATCAACGCCATCCTCTATCTGCTTGATAACCCCACCTTGCACGGTCCGTTTAACATGACCGCGCCCTACCCGGTACGCAATGAGCAGTTCGTGGCGACACTCGGCGAGGTCTTGGGACGCCCGACCCTGATGCGAATGCCAGCGCTAGCGCTACGCGCCCTGTTGGGTGAGGCCAGCCTGATGTTACTCGGCGGTCAACGCGTGTTACCGCGTCGTCTGGAAGAGGCGGGATTCGGGTTCCGTTACTACGATTTACGCGAGGCATTGGATGACCTCGTCAAATAAACGCACATAATGTGCAGGCGAGCGCACCGGGCGTCCGGAGCGATGTAGCACGTTGACTACACTGATGGCTGGGTGTCTCTAGACGGTGTGCGCCGAGGCCAGACCGTACAGCACGCCCACGACCGTTGGCGCTATACCTGGCCGCCGCGGCAAACCGCGGTGGCGACAATCCCCGACACCCGTGTCGGGCACGGCGCCCCATCAGTGGAGCATCTATGAAGCAAGCCTTATTGCACGATAAAGTCGCGCTGGTCACCGCAGGCGCCCAAGGCAGCGGCGCCGCCATCGTCCGCGCACTCGCCGCCGCCGGCGCACGCGTCGCGCTGACCTACCACCACGCGGAGCAGGAAGCCCAACTACTGACGACGCAAGTCCGTCAACAGGGGGGCGAGATCGTCGCCTTGCGTACTGACGCTCGTCAACCAGAGACTTGCGTGCGCGCCATCACCCACACGCTGGAACAGTGGGGACGTATCGATATTCTGGTGAATCACGCCGCGGTGATCATCTGCAAGCCTTTCGACGAGATCGAGTTGCGCGAATTTGAACAGAGTATGGCCATCAATGTTCGCGCGGTGTTTCTTACCAGCCAACTGGCCGCACGCCAGATGCCGGCGGGGGGACGCATTATCCACATCAGCAGCACGCGACAAGTGAGCGATCACAGCGACGCGCTTTGCGCTATGGGACGCGCTGCGCTGGGTGCGCTTACGCGTGCCATGGCGCAGGATCTGGGGCCGCAGGGCATCACGGTCAATCAGGTGATCCCCAGCGTCACGATTCCCCCCCCGCCCCCCATACAGTCGAGCGACGCACACCACACCAGCCCCGGCGACGCATCGCATCGCATCGCGGATCTGGTGCTATGGCTCTGCTCGCCGGCGGCGGCGGCAGTCAACGGCAGCCAATTCGACATCGCCGCCCAATAAGCGCCTCACCTCGCGCTACCAGCCGCCCCACGCCCACCCTGCCAACGAGGAAACAACTCCTGTGCTAGGGTGATATCCAACTGATCCAACACCCGATTCACCGTCTGATCGATAATCTCTTCGATGCGTTGGGGACGGTGGTAGAAGGCAGGCACTGGCGGCATGATCAGCGCGCCCAGTTCGGCAGCGCTGGTCATCAGACGCAGATGCCCCAAGTGCAACGGCGTCTCGCGGACGCACAGCACCAGAGGCCGACGCTCCTTCAGCACCACGTCCGCGGCGCGGATCAACAGCGTATCGCTGTAGCCGTGCACGATACCGGAGAGGGTCTTGATCGAGCAGGGTAAGATCACCATGCCGGCGGTCTTAAAAGAACCCGAGGAGATCGACGCGGCAATATCACGCACATCATGCACCACATCTGCCAAGGCCAAGACCTCGCGCAGACTGCGATCCGTCTCCAAGGCCAACGTCTGACGCGCCGCTTGGCTCATCACTAGGTGAGTCTCCACCTCGGGGAGGGGACGCAACACCTCCAGTAAACGGATACCGTAAATCACGCCACTGGCGCCGGAGATACCGATAATCAGTCGTTTCATCGCCCGTCACTCATCCTCATTCATTCTGCTGCTGCGACTTTGCCGCAAGCCGTTAGACGGTGCAAGCGAAAACGGGCCGCTACTGCGGCCCGTTATTGGGAACAGGATGGCCTTGTGCCCGTTAGCCTTCGTTATACAGTTCCAGATCCTCGGCCTGCTGCTGGTTGCTCAGCGCCTTGGCATCATCGCTACGCAACGATTGCAGGTAGTCTAGGTAGGACTGATCCACATCGCGCGTAATGTAGACACCGTTAAACACCGAGCACTCGAACTGCTCGATATCCGGATTATCCTCCCCCACCGCCGCGATCAGATCGTCGAGATCCTGGAAGATCAAGCCGTCGGCGCCGATCAGTTGACGGATCTCATCCACCTCGCGGCCATGGGCGATCAGCTCACTGACGCTCGGCATGTCGATACCATAGACATTCGGAAAGCGGATCTCCGGCGCGGCAGAGGCCAGGTAGACTCGACGGGCCCCCGCCTCACGCGCCATCTCGATAATCTGCTCAGAGGTGGTACCGCGTACGATGGAATCGTCCACCAACAACACATTCTTATCACGGAACTCGGCACGGTTGGCGTTCAGCTTGCGGCGCACCGACTTACGCCGCAATTGCTGACCCGGCATGATGAAGGTACGGCCGACATAGCGATTCTTAACGAACCCCTGGCGATAGGGCTTATCCAGGATGCGCGCGATTTGCAGGGCGATATCGCAAGAGGTTTCCGGGATCGGGATCACCACATCGATATCCAGATCTTCCCACTCCCGGGCGATCTTCTGCCCCAGCTTCTGCCCCATGCGCACCCGAGCGCTGTAGACCGAGATCTTGTCGATGAACGAGTCCGGTCGGGCAAAATAGACATACTCGAACAGGCAGGGGTGACTCTTTGGCTCCTGGGCGCACTGGCGCGTGAACAGCTGCCCTTGGGTGTTGACGTAGATCGCCTCGCCCGGTGCCACGTCACGGATAAAGTCGAAGCCGAGCGTATCCAACGCCACGCTCTCCGAGGCGACCATATACTCGGTGCGGCCATCCGCTAAGTCACGCTTACCGATCACCAGCGGACGAATACCGTTCGGATCGCGGAAAGCAACCATACCGTGGCCGATGATCATCGCCACGCAGGCGTAGGCACCGCGGATCTGGCGATGGGTCGCCGCGACAGCGGCAAAGATATTCTCCTCACTCAGCGGATAGCTATCGTAGCGATCCAACTCGTAGGCGAACACATTTAACAGGATTTCGGAATCGGAGGAGGTATTGACGTGGCGCCGGGCATGCTCGAACAGTTGTTGCTTCAACTGATGGGCATTGGTCAGATTACCATTATGCGCCAAGGTGATGCCAAAGGGGGAATTCACATAGAACGGCTGTGCCTCGGAGGCGCTGGAGCTGCCGGCGGTGGGATAGCGCACATGCCCTATCCCCATATTTCCCTGTAGACGCTGCATATGGCGCGCCTCAAACACATCGCTCACCAGCCCATTAGCCTTACGCAGGCGAAAGGTATGGTTATCATCGATGGTGACGATGCCCGCGGCGTCCTGGCCGCGATGTTGCAACACCGTCAATGCATCATAGATGGACTGGTTTACCGGCGTAAAACCGGCGATACCGACAATACCGCACATGTTGTCATTTCCTCATCAGCGTTACCGGAGCGGCATGGCAGGCATATGCTCCGGTAAGAAACTCGACGTGCTTTGCAGATAGTCAAACGACCACCTGATGATAGGCCTGAACTGCGGGATGAGCCGGGACTGCTGCCACTCTTCGCTCTGCGCCATCGCCGTAAAGGTATCCAGGAAGAACAACAGGGCTGCGACGATCAACACACCGCGCAACGCGCCGAAACAGACGCCAAGCACCCGATCCGTACCGCTCAAGCCGGTACGCTCCACCAAAGAACCGATCACGTAGTTAACGATAGCGCCGACGATCAGGGTTGCGATGAACAACACCGCAATCGCAATACCGTTACGCACCAGCGCATCTTCAAAACGGGTAAAAAAGGCGGCCAGATAGGAGTAAAAATGGCTGGCAACAAAGAACGCGGCCCCCCAGGTAACCAGTGACAACGCCTCGCGCACAAATCCCCGGACCAGGCTAACTAAAGCGGAAAATCCGATGATGCCAATAATGACCCAATCAATCCAAACCATGATAATTCCAAAGCATGAATTGCCGCGCTATCCTACTCGCGGCGCATTCTAACAGAAAAAGAAAACGTTTGCGTAGCAGATTTCCCTGACATGGCGTAAATAAATCCGCCTCGTCACACACGCGTTTTCATGAAAAAAACGGCCCTGCCCGCCAATGCGGACAGCGCCGTATCCCTCTCCCATGCGTGCCTTAACGCACGCTGTAATTGCGGATTTGCCCATTCAGTCCGCTCAGGCTGTTCAGCTCCGGCAACGCCGCCTGAAGTTTGGCACGCGAGGCTTCCGGGCCGACGAATAGCCGGGTTATCTCCCCTTGTACCGGGGTCGCCGGCACGCTGTAGACCCGGTAACCGGAAAGACGCAGCTTGGCGATGATCTCGTTCACCTTGCTGGCGTTCCGTAACGCCCCAAGCTGCACTACGTAGGCTTGACCGACCGGCGCCTGCTCCGCGCGCGGCGACGGTGCGGGGGCCGGTACGGGGGCCGGGGCCGGCGGTGTCACACGCTTCGCCGGCTCGGCCACTGCCGGGCGACGCTCCGCTTCGCGGGGTTTAGGCCGACTCTCGACCGGCTGAGTCGGCGCAATCGTCGGTACTTCCGCGACCTTACGCGGCTCCGGCGCCCGGCTCTCGACCGGTTTCAACTCCACCAGTTCCCCGTTGCCACGCGTCGGCGAGACGGTGTTGGATGAGGTCGGCGGTGACAGCGGCGCCGTACCGCCTGGCGCGGCGACGCTCCCGGTGTGCGACGCCGTGGGCGGCGTCTCGCTTAACGGTTGCGTCACCGGCGGAATGGCATCCGTGGGATCGTCTTCTCCCGGACGCGGTACCAGCGGGATCGCAGCAAAATCATCCTGATAATGCCTTTTCTGGCCGTCTAGCAGGCCAGGCAGTACGATCACCCCCAGGGCGACCAGGATCACCGTCCCGACCAGTCGGTTTTGGAACTTACTCGCCACCCCGTCCTCCTGACGGTAGAACCGCCATCACTTGCGCGACCGTGTGGAACGAGCCACAGACCACCACCGTATCCTCGGCCTCGGCCTCAGCCATCGCCTGGCGCCAAGCCTGCTCGACATCGGCGAACACGCGTGCGCCGGCCGGCAGGTGCGCCGTCAGCGCAGACGCTGGCGCACCACGCGGCCCGCTCAACGGCGCACAGTACCATTCATCGACCAGCGGCGTCAGGCAGGCCAAGGTGCCGGCGATGTCTTTGTCGCTCAGCATGCCGATCACCATACGCAGCCGCTTAGGCCGCGGCAACGCTTGCAGGCGTTGCACCAGGTAGGCGGCAGCATGCGGATTATGCGCCACATCCAGGATCAGGCGCGGTGCCTGCCCGACCTGCTGAAAACGTCCTGGCAGGGAGGCATTGCATAGCCCCTGGCGGATAGCCGCCTCATCGACGACCAATGGTCCGGCGGCCAGCGCCGCCAATGCCGTCGCCGCATTGGCCAACGGAACCTGAGGCAACGGCAAATCATCGAGCGTGTTAGCCCCGGCGCACCAGCGCCACCCCGACGCCGTGACGCTGAAGTCCCAGTCGACGCCACGTCGCAGCAATCGAGCCGCGCACTGTGCCGCCACCGCCGCGATAGACTCCGGCATCTGTGCCTCACCGACCACGGCGGGTCTTCCCGCACGGAAAATACCGGCCTTCTCCCGACCGATACTCTCACGCGAATCGCCCAGCCAATCGGTGTGGTCCAACGCGATACTGGTCACCACCGCCACACTGGCGTCGACGATATTGGTGGCGTCCAGACGTCCCCCCAGGCCGACCTCTAAGATCACCGCATCCAGCGCCGCCTGCTTGAACAGGTACAACGCCGCCAGGGTACCGAACTCAAAATAGGTTAACGACACACCCGCACGCCCCGCCTCGATGGCGGCGAAAGCGGCGGCATGCGCCGCATCATCCAATTCGCGATGCTGAATACGTACCCGTTCGCGATAATGCAGTAAGTGGGGGGAACCATAGACCCCGACCCGATAACCGGCCGCCATCAAGATGGCTTCCAGCGTACGACAGGTCGTGCCCTTACCGTTGGTCCCCGCCACGGTGTAAACCACGGGCGCCGGCGTCAACAGATCCAGATGCTGCGCGACACGCCGCACGCGCGCTAAACCGAGATCGATGGTTTTATTATGTAGTTGCTCGAGATACTCAAGCCAGGTAGAGAGTGGCGAGGTCGCCTGTGGAGTAGGAAGCGTATTCATGCTGTTTTACGTCCCGTAATCTAGCCGTTGCGGAGGATGAACGGCCCCGGAACGGGACCGGTTCCCTAACGTGGTGCGACGCAGGCGATACCCCACGCCGCGCCCGGCCTTAAGCCGGGGAAGCTCACCGGGGAATTAGGCCTGTGCGCCGTCTTCCGCCGTGTGCACCGCCGGCACCGCCTCGTCCAATGGGGCCGGACGCCCAGTCATCTTAGCCACCAGGCAGGCCAGCTTGTCGCGCATCGCCGGGCGGCGCACGATCATGTCGATGGCGCCTTTCTCCAGCAGGAACTCACTGCGCTGGAATCCCGGCGGCAGCTTCTCGCGGACCGTCTGCTCGATGACACGCGGGCCGGCGAAGCCGATCAAGGCCTTCGGTTCGCCGATGTTGATATCGCCCAACATCGCCAGGCTGGCGGAGACGCCGCCCATCGTCGGATCGGTCAATACCGAGATATAAGGTAGACCGCGTTCGCGCATTTTCGCCAACGCCGCGCTGGTTTTCGCCATCTGCATCAGCGACATCAACGCCTCCTGCATCCGGGCGCCGCCGCTGGCGGAAAAACAGATCAGGGCGCAGTTATCCTCCAGCGCCTGCTCGACGGCGCGCACGAACCGCGCCCCCACTACCGATGCCATCGATCCGCCCATAAAGGAGAACTCGAAGGAAGCAGCGACCACCGGGATACCGTGCAACGTCCCCTTCATCACCACCAGCGCATCTTTTTCGTCGGTCTCTTTCTGAGCCGCGGCGAGACGATCCTTATACTTTTTGGAATCCTTAAACTTCAGGACATCCTTCGGCTCCAGCTCGCTGCCCAATTCGACATGGCTCCCCTCGTCCAACAGCGTATTCAGACGCATACGCGCCGTCATGCGCATGTGATGGTCGCACTTAGGGCAGACTTCTAAATTGCGCTCCAGCTCGGCGCGGTAGAGGACCTGACCGCAGCTATCGCACTTGGTCCATACCCCTTCCGGAATGCTTGCCTTGCGGGTTTGAGAGATATTGCTCTTATTAAGAATGCGTTCAATCCAGCTCATCGATGACCTTTCTGTTTGAACCTGGCGGAATGCCAGTCCTCTGCCCCTGCCGAGAGAACAAAATAAAGCCCCAGCCAACACTGAGACGGGTTTTCGCCAGCGTCTCCTTGACTTCAGGGAGACGGGCCACTTTTTACCGGCAGGTAACAGACCATAAATGCCGTTCATTAAACCACAACGGCTCGACTGTGTAGATAAAAAACTGGTCGAACCGTGCCGAGTTTACATTTTTCACCCACTCCGCGTGAGCGAAGCGCGGCGATTTTGTGACCTACTTAGAGCGCATCGCACGCCGTGCCTGGCGCTTGTGGCGCCAGATCTCGATCACCCCTGGCAGGATCGAAAGCACGATGATCGCCACGATCAGCAGCTTCAGGTTCTCCTGCACCAGCGGCACGTTACCGAACAGATACCCGGCGTAGGTGAAAGAGAGGACCCACAGCAGGGCGCCGATCACGTTATAAGCGGCGAAATGGCGGTACGTCATATGCCCCATCCCGGCGACGAAGGGAGCAAACGTGCGCACGATAGGGACAAAACGCGCCAAAATAATCGTCTTTCCACCGTGACGCTCGTAGAACGCATGGGTCTTGTCCAGGTAACTGCGACGAAAAATGCGCGAATCAGGGTTGCTAAACAAACGCTCGCCAAACAGGCGACCGATGGTGTAGTTCAACGCATCGCCGAGGATCGCCGCCGTGACCATCAGCGCCACCATCAGATGCACGTTCATCTCATTGCTCGGTAACGAGGCTAATGCCCCGGCGACGAACAGTAACGAATCCCCCGGCAAGAATGGGGTAACCACGAGACCGGTTTCGCAGAACAAGATCAAAAACAGGATGGCGTAGATCCAGACGCCATACTGGGCCACCAATTGCGCCAAGTGCACATCAATATGCAGAATAAAATCAACGATCCACTGTAAATATTCCATCACGGCTCCGGTTATCAATCGGGTAAAAACAGCGGCCCTAACGGCGGCTGTGGTAGCGCAAACTGTGCCGGGTAATCCACGGCGACCAAATACAGCCCGGCGGCCTTGGCGGTCGCCGCCGCCAGCGTACGATCGCGGGCAGCCAGCAACTCGGCGATCCACCCCTCAGGCTGGTTGCCGCATCCCACCTCCAGCAAACTGCCAACGATGTTACGTACCATGTGGTGGACGAAAGCATTGGCCTTAATATCGACCACCACATAGGGGCCATAACGATTGACCCACAGGTGAGAGACGTTACGCCACGGGGTACGCGACTGGCACTGGGCGGCGCGAAACGAGCTAAAGTCGTTCTCCCCCAGCAACGCCTGGCCGGCGCGCGCCATCCGTTCGGCATCCAGCGGATGGTAGAAATGCGTCACACCGCTCTGCAACACCGCCGGACGGTAGCGGTGATTATAGATAACATAGCGGTAGCGGCGGGCCGTTGCGCTAAAACGCGCATGAAAATCGGCGCTGACCGCTTTGACCCAGCGCACCGCGATATCCTTCGGCAGGTGAGCATTGACTCCCATGGTCCATGCCCCCTCCTGACGACAGGCATGAGTAGTGAAGTGTACCACCTGCCCGGTAGCATGCACCCCGGCATCGGTACGCCCCGCGCAGAACACCGTCACCGGCTCGCTGGCGACCCGCGACAACGCCGCCTCCAGCCGGGCTTGCACGCTATCGACCTCCTGCTGACGCTGCCAGCCGGCATAGCGGCTGCCATCGTACTCGATCCCCAACGCGATGTGATATACCGGGCGCGCCGTCTGCCCGGCCAACGGTTGCTGCGTCATCAATACAGGTACTCCTGCATCAGACGCTCGGCGATCTCCAAGGCCATCAGCGCACCGCCGAAACGCACGTTATCCGCCACCGACCAAAACTGTACCGCCTCCGGCATGCCATAATCATTACGCACGCAACCGATGCTCAGGTGTGGATTACCCGAGGCATCACCCACCTGGGTCGGATAGTCATCCTCGTCACTCAGACGAATATCGCCAGTCTGCGCCAACAACTCTCGCGCCTCCTCGGCACTGAGCGGGCGCAGGGTTTCTAGCTGTACACACTGGGCATGACCATAAAAGACCGGTGACTGAATGCAGCTCACCGTCAGCGGCAATCCCGGCTCCTGCAACACCTTACGCACCTGATCCACCAGGCGGCGTTCCTCGCAGACACTGCCCTGCTCGTCCGCTAACAACGGCAACAGGTTAAACGCCAATTGCTTCTGAAACAGGCCCGGCTCGAATGGCATACCGTTAAGCAGACGAGCACTTTGTCCGGCCAGTTCGTCTACCGCCGCCTTACCGTGGGCGGAGGCAGAGAGCAGGCAGGTCACGCCGATGCGAGCCAGACCATTCTCGGCACTCAGCGGGTGGATCGCCGTTAACAATTGGCTGGTCAGACTGTCGGCCACCGCCACAATGTTGCGGTTGCGGTACTCGGCCAGCGCATGCGGATTGACCCCCGGCACCACCAGCGGAACATCCGCCTCCAGCGCAAAAGCATCGCTGCTGTCGATCACCAGACACCCGGCGTTGCCCGCCTCCTCGGCATAGCGCAGCGACGCCTCACGTCCGGCGACGAAGAACGCCAACTGGGCCTGAGCCCAATCAAAGCTGGCCGCATCCTGCACCACCATCTGGCGGCCATTCACCCGGATGCTCTCCCCGGCACTATGCTCACTGGCCAGCAGGTACAGTTCTCCCAACGGAAACTCACGTGCCTGGAGCTGCTCCAGTAACGCTTCCCCAACGGCTCCCGTCGCGCCCAATACGGCAATATTCCAGCCTTCGCTCATTTTAACTCTCCTCGGACGGCAAACATGAGCCCTGCCGTCCTCTTGATAACTCAGCAAAAATCGCCAGTACGCACCATGGCGCACTGGCGATAAAATGTTACAGTCTGCGCACCATTCAGGCGATGCGTGCGCTAAATCCTAACGCCGTCACCAGCTCGGCCGTGGCGCTATCGTCGCAAATCACCTGAAGCGACGACCACTCCCGCCGCGCCGGATAGTGCTTACGCAGGCGATCGAATGCCCCCTCCTGCCCGGCGACGCGGCGCAACGGCGCATCATCACGGCGCACATCATACACCAGATGCATCAGACGTTTGAGCATCGCCTGATCGAGCGCGCCCTGAATACGCACCGCCGCCACCGGCGCTGGCGGCAACAGATCGGCCAAGGCGACCCGCTCCGGCCGCCCGAGGAAGGCACTGAACGCCTCGAACACCTGGGTGGTGCCACGCGCCTTACCCTCAAGGCTATAGCCGGCGATATGCGGGGTGGCGACATCGACACAGGCTAACAGGGGCAACGACAACATCGGTTCCGGCTCCCATACGTCCAGTACCACACGCAGATCTTGTCCCGCTTGCAAGGCACGCAATAGTGCCGCATTGTCGACGATGGCGCCACGCGCTGCATTGATCAAGATACGCCCCGGCGGCAACGCCGCGAGGAACGCCTCATCTACCAGATGCCAGGTCTGATAAGGACCGGACTTATTCAGCGGAGTGTGGAAGGTGATGATGTCCGCCTCGCGTTGCAGATCCGCCAGGCGATGGAAGATCTCGCCATCGCCGCGATCGGCTCGCGGTGGATCGCACAACAGGGTGCGAACGCCCAACGCCGCTAAGCGGCGTTGCAGCCGGCTGCCGACGTTACCCACGCCGACAATCCCCACAGTCTTATCACGCAGCACGAAGCCATCGCGCTCCGCCAGCATCATCAGGGCCGAAAAGACATACTCCACCACGGCGATCGCGTTGCAACCGGGTGCGGCGGAGAAACCGATCCCCGCCTGCGCCAACCAATCGGTATCCACATGATCGGTTCCAGCGGTGGCGGTGCCAACGAAACGCACCGTCTGATCGGCCAACAGCGCCTGATTGACCGCCGTCACCGAACGAACCATCAACGCATCGGCGCCCGCCAGTGCGTCGGTGGGTAACGGACGCCCCCGCACCGCCTGCACCTGGCCGAGGCGGCCAAACAGCGCCTCGGCGTACGGCATATTCTCATCGACTACAATCTTCATCGTTTCTCCTACCCGCTAGCCAGTTTGGATTGAGCTGCGCTAATTCTGCCACTAAATAAATGTGATACCTAACCACAGCCTGTCGCTTATCGTGGGGACAGTCCGTCCAGCGGCCGCCACACCGCCGGGCGTCCCGTCAGGCTAGGCGAACCATTGCGCCCAACGCAAGCGCAGCCATAAACCGGGATAGCTGCTCCAGCCCGTGGTGCTGCCGACCACCTGTCCGCGCGACAGAATGATGAAGGTCGGTGTGACACCGACTCGCCACGCCGCGCTCAAGCGCCCATCGGCGTCGTTGATCACCGGAAAGCGCCACCCCCGCTGCGTCAGCAACTGGCTCAAACGCGCATCATCTCCCGAGCGCAATGCCAGCGTCACCACGTTTTCACCGTGGCGAGCCAAGGCGTCGACCGTTGGGCTGGTCACGCGACATACGCCGCACCAACTGGCCCAGACATAGATCAGCAATGGGCGTTCGGCGCTGAGCGCCGTCAGCGCTAGCGGACGTCCTGCCAGATCCGTTAACTGCGCGGGTAACACCGCCGGCAACTGAGGGCGACGCAGCATGTCCATCACCCCCGTGACCATAGCCAGCAACAACAATAGCAACGCCCCCTGCCGCGCCCAACGCCCCAGGCGTCTCATGGCTGTTGCGCCAGCGCGGTCTCGACCGCCTGCTCCAATTGGGCATAGTCGATCGCCCCGGGGATCAACTGCTTGCCAATAACCAACGTCGGCGTCCCCTGAACCCCCAACACCTGCGCCAACAGCAGCGAATCGCGCAACTCCTGGATCGTCCCCTGACTATCGGCCTGGAGCCCGGCATTGCCGCTACGCTGCAACGCCGCCTGTATCGATCCCGTCGAATGATAACCGCGCTTAGCCATCAACGCCTGATGTAACGCCAGAAAACGCTCGGGTTGTTGACGCCACAGGGTCAGTGCCAACTGTGCCGCCTGATGGGAGCTCTCCCCCTTGAAGGGAAGCAGCTTGAAGGCGACCGCCACCCGCGGATTGCGCTCGACCAGCTGCTCCAGCAGCGGATCGAGACGCTTGCAGTAAGGGCAGTTGTAATCGGTAAACACCACCACCGTCAGCTGTGCGTCGGCGGCCCCCAGGCGCGGCGTGGCCGGATTATGGAACAGCAACGTCTCCGCATCATCCGCCGCCCTCGCCCCCGGGGCCGCCAACGTTAACAGCACCAGTATCATCGTCATCATTGTCCGCAACATGATCTTCATCGCTTACTCCTTGGCCGCAGCCAATTGGGCCAGCAACTGCCGGCGATCGAGCAGAGGAGGTAGCACCGCACCCTGTGGTAGGGCCGGGCCGTAAATTTGATTGAAGGGTACCGCCACCGCGCCCCGCTGGCGCATGAACGCCTCCAACGCGGGCGAGGGTAATGTCCAATCGCCACGCAACGCCACCACATCGTCGGCACGCAGCGCCTGCTGCACCTCGTCGCGCAGCAACACATTCACCTTGTTCGCCTTACAGGTCACACACCAGTCGGCGGTCACATCGATGAACACGCGCTTGCGCTGCTGCAAGGCTTGTTGCACCGCCTGCTCGCTCAGCGGCTGCCAGTCAACGCGATCTTGCTGCGGCGTCAGGGCACTCTCCCCGTACATCAGCAACGGGATGGCAGACAGCAATAGTGTCGTCAACAGCGCCCATCCCAGGCCGCGGAGCGCGTAGCGTCGCCAGCTCAACCCCAACAATAGCAACGCCAATAACGTCATCGACGCCACGATGACAGGCCAACCGAGGTGAGCCGCCAGCAGCGACAGCAACCACAGGCTGGAGGCCAGCATCATCACCCCCAATATCGTCCGCAGATGCAACATCCAGCGTCCGGGGCGCGGGAGCCAGGTAGCCAGATGCGGCCAAGCGGCGATGGCCAGCCAAGGCGCGCTCATCCCTACCCCCAGTGCCAAAAACACCAGCCACAATTGCGGCAAGGGCGCGGCCAGAGCAAAGGCCAAGGCGGTGCCCATGAAGGGGGCCGAGCACGGTGTCGCCAACAGCGTGGCAAACATTCCCTGCCAGAAGTGTCCCTGGGACGCGCCAGCCAGACGGGTCATCAACGCGCTGGAGAGGGTGAGCGAGAAAAAGCCGAATAGATTAAGGGCGAACAACAAGGTGATCGCCCCCATCACGCCGATAAACCAAGGGCTTTGGAACTGGATCCCCCAGCCGACGGCCTGCTGAGTGAGACGCAAGACGCTCATCAAGCCCGCCAATAACGCGAAAGAGGCGATGATCCCCGCCGCCGAGAGCAGAAACTGGTGGCGTAGCTGACGTGCCGTCACTAACGGAGCATGCAGCACACTCCCCAACTTCAAGGCCAGCACCGGCAGCACACAGGGCATCAGATTGAGGATCAGACCGCCGGCCAGCGCCAGAAGCAACGCGCCGAGCAGCGTCGCGCTGCCCGCCGGCGGCCCCGGCGGTGCCACACTCGCCACGTCCGCACTGACCGTCATCTGTTGCGCCACGCCGACGTCGCTGATCACCAACGTCAATGGCACCGCGCGCAGATCGGGGGCCGTGCCCTGCCAGCCATCGCTGACCGCGACACGGGCATACAGTGTCTCTGCCTGTTGCCACAGTTGCGGGGCGGCGAACGCCGCCCCCTCGGGGCCCGCCAGGAAGATCGCCGGGTGTTGCCAGCCACCGGCGCGGTCGATGCGCAAGGTCAGGTTGCCGCGCTCATAACCCGCGCTGACCCGATCCACCATGCCATGATCCAGCGGCAACGTTCCCTCCGCCTGCGCCAAGGTATGACGGAATTCGGCCGTTGGTGCAGATAATAGATCCAGATCGAACGGATAATCATGCAGCACACACACATCACTGCATAACGGCAGGGTCAGCACACCTTGCAGGCGGGTCGCCGTAGTGTTTACCTGGATCGGGAAGCTGACATCATTGACATACCCCTGCGCCGTCAGCCCCGCCACCGAAAAACGTTGCGGTACCGGCCAACGCCAATGCACCGCCAGCGACGGTGTACGCCAAGCGATACTCGGTGCCACACCCCCTTCGCCGGGAGCGCGCCAATAGGTTTTCCACCCACTGGCGAGCGCTACCTGCACCACCAGATCGACCCGCTGCGCATCCTGCCGGGCGGCGCTAAAGCGCACTCGGGCTTGGCCGTTACTGTCGCCCAGTAACCAGCCGCTATCGGCTGCCCACCCCAGGGGCAGCCAGAGGCACAGGCCGATGGCCAGCGCCCTAAAAATCAAAGACATAATTATTCTCCGCCAATAACAGTAAAAGAGGACGAGCGCACCCGTCCGGCGTTATTCGCGGAAGACACACAACCTGAGATGGAGACGCCGTTGCGCCGGCGAGCGCACCGGAGGCCGATAGCGCACGAGGCGGGAGAGATCACGCAAGGGGCAGAGAAGTAGCAGCAGGAAAGTCAGCAGGGCCAGCGCCAGATGCTCCAAGGCCAACGGCGGCGCGCTCAGTAACATCTTTGCCCCCGGCGAGCAGGCGCTCGGTGCACTCCCCTCGCCTTGACTATCCGGGGCAGAAAACGACGAGACAGCGAGGGGGAACGACTGGCTCAGTTGATGCACGCCGGCCATGCGCTGGCTGGTGCAGACCAGCACCACCAGGCACGCGAGCGCCAATAACCATTTCGCCATCCCTTTGTGTCGCGCCATCATCGCCCCCATGATTAACTTGGGTTATCTTACCTTAGCGATAACAATTCACAATCCCATGTATTCACCGCCTGCAACTGAACGCACGGATTGTCATCCGCTACCAAAAGAAGTAAAGCAGCTAGCCTACATCCAGCACGAAGAGCGCAAACTCTCCCTACGGCAGGCAACGCCAGACTGGCAACATGCCAGCGACGTGGTTATGCCGTACCGGCTGACAACACTTAACGCCGGCGGGCTTGCACTTCATTACACGCTTCAACGAAAAGGGATAACGGTCGTTATAACCAGAAAATCTAATCAACAATAGCTTCAGATAGGCGCTCACCGTTCGCCAATGGCGCTTATCACTACCACGCTACCGTAACGTTGTGGAAAAATGTTTTAGCCGATTATTAAAAGAACAGTATGGCATTGCCAGCTGTTACGACAAAACGGTATGCAAGAATCTGTCATGGGTGAAACTAGGCGGCATCAATCTCTTTTACAATCTGTTAAGCGATTAAAGGATACAGCCTAGTTTAACTTTAATAATTCAATCACTAATTAGTTAGGCAACTCGAGGATAGAAAGAACAACCACACTAATTATTCCAATAATTGTTGGTACACTTGTACGCTTTAAAATTCTGATAGGACTTACTCCCACCGTAGATGCAACAATCATCACAACTGCCGCCACAGGTGAAATTGTTCTAGTTAAATTTGCAATCATTTGCATTGGTAAAGAAATTAAAATACCATCAACACCCGCTTTCTCCGCAATCCCAGGAATTAATTCAATCATGGCATAGAACATTGCCAAGCCACCACCACTAAGCATACCAAAAAGTGTTGTTGCACCACTAAAAATTAGCGTCGTAATAATTCCCGCAGAGTTTGCTGTTTGCACTGAAGACATAATACTGCCAATAATCCCTAATGTTTGAATTGCAGTTGTAAATAACGAACCACCAACGACCAACATCACAACTTGACTAAACCCCTGCCCCATTCCTTTAAACATCTCCACGGCCTTATCTTGAACTTGCTGAAATGATTTGAGACGAACCGCTTTACTAAAAACAGAAATAAAGAAAGAAATAAATGTTAAAACAAAAATATCCATCACTATTCCCTTAACAAATACTCCAGCAATCCCTACGCCAATAATTAACAATAACGGCAATACGGGTAAAACTGCATAAAATCTGGGCACGTCAATTTTCTGTTGTTTACTCAAAACATCTTCACTTAGAGAGACAAACGCAGCATCCCCGTCTCTTTTATCACAGTATTTTTGCCAAAAAAAATGTACAACAGCAATAATTAGTAATGATGGCAATGAAATTTTAGCATGCCAAACAACATAACTTAATACATCATAACCCAGTGTATTTGCCGCAATTACGTTATCGGCACCCAATGGTGTCGGCATAATCGTCGCCGTCATTGCGATAACGCCAGCAGCCGTTAATGATGATATTCCCATACTCGTCAGCATTGGATATAAAACAGCCATCAAAATAATCGCCAAGCTCGATGCACTAGGAACAACCAAAGACATTAAATTACCAAGTAAAAACACCAACGGAACAAACAATGATTTGTGTTTTATCTTTAACAAAGGCTTTACTAAAAAATTCACAGCCATTTGATTGGCACCAATTGCATTCATATAGCTTGAATAACCAAAGAGAATCATAATAACAATACCAGCTTGACTTACCTGTTTGACAATTGTATCTTTAAATTCTAAAAATATATCAAACAATCCAAACCCTGTTCCCTGCCCTTGCGGATAGATGGGGTGCCCCAGTAACCATGCGCATATGAGCAAACCGAGCGCGCAGATAATTAAACTGAGCGCTGGATGGTATTTTTTTATTATTAGATATGCAACTACAACCAGTGCTATCAACACTAATAAAATTTCTATCATGCTTACTCTCCTTTTTTATTAATCGCTTTCATTTTTTCAATCACCCACAATTGAAATGCTTCAACATCAATAGACACGCAGACCTCTGCATTTGCTTTATGATGATATTTCATTTTTAAATCTGCAATTGTCGCCCCTGCGCCAGGTCCATCTAAAGCAACTTCAATAAATGTCTGCATAGTTTTAAATAAGCCAGGAGATGTTAAATATGCAATAGCACACACGTCATGCATTTTTAAACCTGTAGTTAAGCTACCGCCTCTATAATGAGAAAATAACCCATAAAACATTTCTCCAAGTTTACCAAGGCTTCTAATGAGCTGTACTTCATTATTTGTTAATACAGCTTGACTCGTCACATCCAGGCCAACCATCGTTAACGGAACCCCTGATTGAAAGACAATTTGCGCAGCATGTGGATCAACATATATATTGAACTCAGCACTCGTATTCGTATTCCCTCTTGAGAGAGAACCCCCCATCATTACAACTTCTTTTATTTTTTGTTTTACTTCTGGATAAAGAGTGAACAACAAGGCAATATTGGTTAAAGCAGCGATTGGCACAAGAGTAACGGGTACATTACTAGATATAATTTCCTTACGCATTGCCTCTACAGCATGAATTTTTAAACATGTCGAGGTTGCGTTAGGAAAGGCAAAGCCATCCATCCCACTTTCCCCATGAATATCGGCCGAATCTTCTAATTTAATAAGTAAGGGACTATTGCAACCTTTTGCCACAGGAACATTCTTTCCAAAGAAGTCAACTAATTTTAATGCGTTATTAGTTGTTTTCTCTACATCGACGTTGCCGGCAACCGTAGTAATTAAACGAACATCTAAATCTGGGTGATGCATAGCAATGGCCAAAGCAACTGCATCATCAATTCCTGGGTCTGTATCAATAATTATAGGTTTTTTCTTTATATTCACTTATTCTTTCTCCAGTCACATAGATAAAAATCGCGTTAAAAAATATTTTCTCAACATGATATTAGGCACTTCTCTTTAATTCCCAGAGCAATAATCACTATCACTCCCTGTCTCCAGCACTACAAAAAGGATGCTTAAGGAATGTAAGCTAATTTACTGATGACACATCCAAATCAGCGTTTCCCCTCAATAAAATAATAACTAGTATTAGATAAGTTATTCACATCCATTTCTTATAATGACATTCAATCCAATAATTACATTAAAATAAGTTACTTATTGAGAACGCCACTATTACTTAGGCATAAAATGCCTTATTACGTAACCATACTGGCATATTTTTATTACCAAGCTTGAGTAATATATTAAACTTTAATTAGCTAGAATTGTGAACCAGACATCATTATATTTAAAAATTAATAACCACATATTAAATTGAATGATGGCATGGGAAATATGATTTTTGCCATAAATAAAAATAATATTAATCATAAAACACATGTTATGTAATGAGTGCTATTGAATAAATAAAAACTTTAGATGATTGGCGATGCTGAATGCTACAGACGGTTCAGTGTCCGGTTTTCACTACCTCTGTTCTGATGATGAAACGCGTGTTTAACCTGTCACTCCTGGCGCGACAGAGGCTCGTTGATTCGATTGTTACGCAGATGGAGCTGCCACTGATATGACCAGAATAACTCCCTAACCGCTGGTGGGCATCTGAACCTGCGGAACTATGACGGACAAGGAGCAAGAGCTGACGATAGTCAAGGAGCCGAGCCAAGAGAGAGCACACAACGGGCAGAGAAGTAGCAGCAGGAAAGTCAGCAGGGCCAGCGCCAGATGATCCAAGACCAACGGCGGCGCACTCAGTAACATCTTTGCCGGCGAGCAACCGCTCAGTACGCTCCCCTCGTCTTGACTATCTGGGGCAGAGAACGACGAGACAGCGAAGAAATTCACAATCCCATGTATTCACCGCCTGCAACTGAACGCACGGATTGTCATCCGGCGGCGAAAGGTGCAAGGTAGGTTTTCCCTTTTTCCACGGAGACTCACGTGTTACCTTTCTCCACCGCCGTCTGGCAACGGCTACAACGCTCGACATTCCGCCGCCGCTTTCGCCTCGGCAGCGCCGAATGGCATTATCTGGAGCATCAGGGCATGGCGCAGATATTGCGCCATGCCCATGACTTTATCGAGACCCGCCTCGCGCCCCCCCTCCCCCCCAACGATGGCCGCCAAACCCCCATGCGGGGGCATCCGGTCTTCATCGCCCAGCATGCCACCGCCACCTGCTGCCGCGGTTGCCTGGCAAAGTGGCACCATATTCCAGCCGATCGTGCCTTAAGCGGCGGAGAGAAACTGTATATCTTAGCCCTACTCGCCTACTGGCTGTCCGTGCAGCAGCCCGTCGCGCCGTAATCAACGCCATCCAGACGTTTGTACATACGGTTACCTACCGACACCAAACACACACGGACAATTGCGGCACCAATACCTAACATATCCTCAACGGCTCCACTGCGGGGCTGACCAATCAGCGAATAGTGAGGATAGCAAAATGAATAAAGTATTAGCTCTGGTTGTTGCTGCTGCGATGGGCCTTTCTTCTGCCGCGTTCGCTGCCGAACCGACTGCCGCACCGGCCGCCGCACCGATGGCACACAGTACCGCCACCAGCACTAAGGATGCCGGGACCGTCAAACATCACAGTAAGAAACAGCATAAGAAAGCGACCACCGAACAGAAAGCTCAGGCCGCCAAGAAAGTGCATCACAAAAAGGCAGCCATA
>NZ_BAUC01000004.1 GCF_000474215.1 Edwardsiella hoshinae NBRC 105699 = ATCC 33379
GAAGGGCCCTTCGGCAGTAAACGTCGTCGTTCTCAACTAATTTTATCGCCTCGTTCTCCTGCGATAACGAAGATGGTGCGAACCGGAGTAGACAGAATAGAACGAGTCTAGCCGAGAAAGCCGGAGCTAATATAATAGCTGCGGCTTTTTTATATTTATCCAGAATATCCCGACATATACTTCCCACATTATATTCACCATCTCACCTTACCAATTCCCAGCATTATCTTGTAACGCCGCCACTGACCGTACTGTCCCCCCGCTCAACGCCAGAGCTCCCGGCCGTGGCCGGACTGAGGAAGCAAGCAGAAAGGGGCTGATTCTGGGCGAGCTCACCCTAAGGAAATATGGGCGGAGTGAACTAGGTTCATACTCAGATCACAGACAGTTGCACGCAATGACATCACGAAACATGATGACGCGGCCATGCCTATGCTGCAACGTTGACAAACAGCGATGCGCCGGGATACCCCTCGTTCGCGCACCAGTCACGTTTAGCTTATGCGTACCGCGCTCTATGCGCAGGAGCAAGACATAGCCCGCCACTCGGCCATGTCAGCCAATACACCGCGGGGATTGGCAGGTTTATATGAAAGGGTCATAGATAACAGCTATGCTCGGATGACCATGCTCAACCAGAACCTGACTGCGGATGCCCCCTCGATGCCCCGCATATCGACACACCAAGAATAATTTAATTATTTATCAAGTAATTAAATAACCTAGACCTGCATATTCATAATGTCCTGATAGGCGGCGACCAGACGGTTGCGTACCTGGATCCCCATCTGTAGCGAGACGCTGGATTTTTGCAGATCGAGCATCACATCATTGAGCGCCACGCCGGGTACCCCCATCTCGAACTGCTGCGCCTGAAGGCGGGCGTGGTTCTGATTGTCACTGATGCGATCGATGGCCGCCTTCAGCTCGTTCGAAAACGTACCCGGTGCCACGCTCTCCTGCGGGGTACGGTTACTGGCGGAAAGTGCGGTGGCTTGCAGTTGTTGTAAGACGTTCTCGATGCCGGTGACTGCCACGAAAGGCTCCTTAATGATTGAAACTGCCGATTGCATGACAACCTACCATAAGACGCCAAAGGCAAAGCGGGTAAATAACGGCAAAAATGTCCCTTTCTCCCGCCATCGTTTTGTCGGCACATGTCAATAATAAAGTGCCTGCTTTTGCAGGTATTCCGCGATTCGCATTGCCGCGTCAGGGAGTCTGATTTGTTACACATCCATTCATACCGGCCTCTGGTCCGGACGCAACTGAACAATAAGGTAAGCCCATGAACGCTTCAGCCACCGGTACCGCAGGCACCGCAGCAAAGAGCGCTGAAAATAGTATTAAAGCCATACTGGAGCGCGTACGGGCCAATCCCAAAATTCCCTTACTGTTAGCCAGCGCCGTCGCCATTGCCATCGTCGTCGTATTGGCGCTATGGGCGCGCGCGCCCGACTATCGCGTTCTGTACAGCAACATCAGCGATCGCGATGGCGGTGCCATTGTCACGCAGCTCAGCCAGATGAATATCCCCTATCGTTTCGCCAATAACGGCACCACGCTGATGGTGCCGGCGGACAAGGTGTATGACCTGCGCCTCAAGCTGGCCCAGCAAGGACTCCCCAAGGGAGGGGCTGTCGGCTTCGAGCTACTCGATCAAGAAAAATTCGGCATCAGCCAGTTCAGCGAGCAGGTCAACTACCAGCGAGCCTTAGAGGGTGAGCTGGCCCGTACCATTGAGACGCTCGGCCCGGTGGTCAGCGCCCGAGTGCATCTGGCGCTGCCCAAACCGTCGCTGTTCGTACGCGAGCAGAAACAGCCCTCCGCCTCGGTCACGCTGACGCTGGAGCCGGGGCGCGCCCTAGACGACGGTCAGATCAACGCCATCGTCTATATGGTCTCTAGCAGCGTTGCTGGCCTGCCGCCAGGTAACGTCACCGTGGTCGATCAGTTCGGTCATCTGCTGACCCAGCCCGACGGTACCGGACGCGATCTGAACGCGGCGCAGTTGAAGTTCACTTCTGAGGTAGAGGGGCGTCTACAGCGCCGCATCGAAACCATCCTGCAACCGATGCTCGGCAGCGGTAACGTCCATGCCCAGGTCACCGCTCAGCTCGATTTCGCCAATCGGGAACAGACCGATGAAGAGTACAAGCCGAATCAGTTACCGAACCAGGCCGCGATCCGCAGCCAGCAGATCAGCCAGAGCGATCAGTCCGGCGGCCAGCTCAACGGCGGCGTCCCGGGCGCCCTGTCGAATGAGCCGGCCCCCGCGCCCACGGGCAATATCGATAAGCCGCGTACTGCCTCAGGATCGACGGGCCGTAATCGCAACGAGCCGACGCAGAGCCGCTCCAGCGCCATTACCAGTAATGGGCGTCTGGCCAGCCGCAACGAGAATATGCGGCGCGATGAGACGACCAACTATGAGGTGGATCGGACCATTCGCCATACGCAAGAACGCGCGGGTGGCATCGAGCGCCTGTCCGTCGCCGTGGTGGTCAACTACGCCACCACCCCACAAGGGAAAGCGGTCGCGCTCTCACAAGAAAAGATGGATCAGATCAATAACCTGGTGCGTGAGGCGATGGGCTTCTCGCAACGCCGCGGCGATACGCTGAGTGTAGTCAATACACCGTTCAACAGCGTAGCCGATGACGGCGGTGACCTCCCCTTCTGGCAGAAGCAGGCCTTTATCGATCTGTTGACCTCATTGGGCCGTTACCTACTGGTCGCCCTGGTCGCCTGGCTGCTGTGGCGCAAGTTGGTGAAACCGATGCTGACCAAACAGCAGCAAACCGCCGCCCTGCGCCAGCGTATCGATACTCCGCCAGTATCGGCGCAGCCGGCCAAACAGCCGAGCAACGAAGAGCTACAACAGCGTCGTAAGCTACAACAGCGCACCACCGCCGAGGCGCAGACCGAACGCGTACGTGAAATGGCAGAGCAGGATCCGCGCGTCGTCGCGCTGGTGATCCGCCAATGGATGAGCACAGAACCACAATGAGCCTGACTGCGACCGAAAAAAGCGCGGTATTATTAATGACCATCGGCGAAGACCGCGCCGCCGAAGTGTTTAAACACCTCTCGACCCGAGAGGTGCAACAACTCAGTAGTACCATGGCCGGCATGCGCCAGGTCTCACATCAGCAACTGAGTGAGGTGTTGAATGAGTTTCAGGATGAAGCCGAGCAGTTCGCCGCCCTGAGCGTCAACGCCGGCGACTACCTGCGCTCGGTGCTGGTCAAGGCACTGGGCGAGGAACGCGCCGCCAGCCTGCTGGAGGACATCCTGGAGTCGCGTGATACCGCCAACGGTATCGAAACCCTCAACTTTATGGAGCCGCAGGCCGCCGCCGATATCATCCGCGAAGAGCATCCGCAGATCATCGCTACCATTTTGGTGCATCTGAAACGCGCCCAAGCGGCAGATATTCTGGCGCACTTTGACGAGCGCCAACGCAACGATGTGATGCTGCGTATCGCCACCTTCGGCGGGGTACAGCCGACCGCGTTGCAAGAGTTGACCGACGTGCTGAATAACCTGCTCGACGGCCAGAACCTCAAGCGCAGCAAGCTCGGGGGCGTACGTACCGCTGCCGAGATCATCAACCTGATGAAGAGCCAACAAGAAGAGTCGGTCATCGACGCCATGCGCAACCACGATGGCGAGTTGGCACAGAAAATCATCGACGAGATGTTCCTGTTCGAGAATCTGGTGGATGTCGACGATCGCAGCATCCAACGCATCCTGCAAGAGGTGGAGAACGAGTCGCTGCTGATCGCCCTGAAGGGGGCAGACGAGGCGTTGCGCGAGAAATTTATGCGCAACATGTCTCAGCGCGCCGCCGATATCCTGCGCGACGACCTGGCCACCCGTGGCCCGGTACGCTTGTCGCTGGTCGAGGCCGAGCAGAAGTCTATCTTGCTGATCGTCCGTCGCTTGGCGGAGAGTGGCGAGATCGTCATCGGTGGTGGCGAGGATACCTATGTCTAACTCCCCGTTCCGTAAGCAGGTTCTCACGAAGGATAGCCCGGAGGCCCGGGACCCGCGCTGGCAGCGTTGGGAGATGCGTGACTTCGCTGCGCCACGCCGTCCGTTGCGTGTTCTCAGCGAAACCAATGCGGCAGAGGATGCCAACGCAGCCGCCCAGGCGCAGGCCGAAGCGACGCAGGCCGAACTGGAGCGTCTGCGCCACGATGCCCAACAGCAAGGGCTACAGATCGGCCTGCAACAAGGCGAGAAACAGGGCTACGATGCCGGCTTCCAACAGGGGCTGGCGGAGGGGCGTACCCAGGGCATGCAACAGGTGCTGGCTGAACAGCAGCCGCTGCTGGAGACCTGGCGCACCCTTTCCGGTGAGTTTCAACGCTCCCTTAACTCCTTGGATGGCGTCATCGCCGCGCGCCTGATGCAGTTGGCATTGACCGCCGCCAAACAGATCATCGGCCAGACACCGCTGTGCGATGCCAGTGGCGTCCTACAACAGATCCAACAGTTGATCCAACAGGAGCCGCTGTTTAGCGGCAACCTGCAACTGCGCGTCAACCCACAGGATCTACCGCTGGTACAACAACATCTCGGGGTACAATTGGAGCAACAGGGCTGGAAGCTGTTGGCCGATACCCAATTGCATCGCGGCGGCTGTAAGATCAGCGCCGAAGGCGGCGAACTGGACGCCAGCATCGCCACTCGTTGGCAAGAACTGTGTAAGCTGGCCGCGCCGGAGCTACCGCTATGAGTAACCGACTCGACACCTGGCTCGGCGCCCTGGCCGCCTTAGAGCGCCGCATCCCTACCCTACCGGAGGCGCGCCGCTACGGTAAGTTGACCCGCGCCACTGGCCTGGTGTTGGAAGCAACGGGCCTCCAGTTGCCGATCGGCGCCACCTGTCGCGTCGAACGCCACGACGGGCAACATATCATCGACGTCGAGGCCGAAGTCGTCGGCTTTAATGGTCGTCAGTTGTTTCTGATGCCCTTGGAAGACGTGGACGGCATTGTACCCGGCGCCCGCGTCTGGGCCCCGGCCGCCGCCCTGCACAGCGGCAAGCAGTTGCCCCTCGGCCCGGCGCTGCTGGGACGCGTGCTCGACGGCAGCGCCCGTCCCTTGGACGGCCTGCCGCCGCCCGATGAAAGCGAGCAGGGCGGGCTCAACAGTCAACCCTTCAACCCGTTACAACGAACGCCGATCACCCAGGTACTGGATGTCGGCGTGCGGGCGATCAACGCCCTGCTGACGGTGGGACGCGGCCAACGTATGGGGTTGTTCGCCGGCTCAGGGGTCGGTAAGAGCGTCTTACTGGGCATGATGGCGCGCTATACTCAGGCCGATGTGATCGTCGTGGGGCTGATCGGTGAACGTGGCCGTGAGGTAAAAGACTTCATCGAAAACATCCTCGGTGAAGAGGGACGCCAGCGCGCGGTGGTGATCGCCGCCCCGGCGGACGTCTCGCCACGGCTACGCATGCAAGGCGCCGCCTATGCCACGCGTATCGCCGAAGATTTCCGCGATCGCGGCCAGCATGTCCTGCTGATCATGGATTCGCTGACCCGCTACGCCATGGCTCAGCGTGAGATCGCCCTAGCGATCGGCGAACCGCCAGCGACCAAGGGCTACCCGCCCTCGGTCTTCGCCAAATTGCCCGCCTTAGTCGAGCGTGCCGGTAACGGCATCAGCGGCGGTGGCTCGATCACCGCCTTCTATACCGTTCTGACGGAAGGGGACGATCAACAGGATCCCATCGCTGACTCGGCACGCGCCATCCTCGATGGTCACGTGGTACTGTCACGCCGCCTGGCCGAAGCCGGCCACTACCCGGCCATCGACATCGAGGCCTCCATCAGTCGTGCTATGACCTCGTTGATCGACGAGGCGCATTACGCCCGAGTGCGTCGTTTCAAACAGTTGCTCTCCAGTTATCAACGCAACCGGGATCTGATCAGCGTCGGCGCCTATGCACGCGGCAGCGATCCCCTATTGGATCAGGCTATCACGCTCTATCCGCAACTTGAGGCCTTTCTGCAACAAGGCATATTTGAACGCAGCGACTACGCACAAGCCTGTCACGCGCTACAGGCCCTGTTTACTGAGTGATAGCCGATATCTGGGCCGGAGGTTGTGATGTCATCAGCATTAAATACCCTGCGCGAACTGGCGCAACAGGATGTCGATCAGGCCACCCGCGCCTTGGGCCATGCCCGACAGGCCTGCCAGCAGGCCCAGCAACAACTGGAGATGTTGTTGAACTATCAGGACGAATACCGCCAACGCCTAAACCGAGGGATGAGCGGCGGCATCGCGGCAGCCAGTTGGTACAACTATCAGCAATTTATTCTGACGTTGGAGCAGGCCATTGAACAGCATCGCGGTCAACTGGCCCAATGCCGGGCCCGCCTGGAAAGCGCCACCCATAGCTGGCAGCAGAAACATCAGCGCCTGAATGCGTTCAGTACCTTACACGAACGCGCCGAGACGCAGCGCCAAAGTATATTGAACAAACAAGATCAAAAACGGATGGATGAGTACGCCCAGCGTGCCAGCCTGAGGAGAGAAAAATCATGACAACGCCGGTGGCCATCACGCTCACAGCGCTCAGCGCCCCATCGGATACCCCGACGACGACGGCGTCAGCCGTCGAGGGTTCGCCGTTTGCCGATATCCTAGCCCTGCTTAGCCAGCCGGCAAGTAAGCAGGCGCTGCTACAAAGCCTGCAATCTTCGGCAGGCGTCAACGTCGACGCCCAGGGCTTACCGTCAGCCTTGCTTGGCCGGCTCTCACAATTGGATGCGCAACAGCGTCAGACCTTGCTCAGCCAACTGCGCGCGCCGACACATGACGGGGTCACGCCGCTGCCCGATGCCTCATTCGCTCTGCTCCCGACCGCGCCCGCGGCGACGGATAGCCCGCGTGCGCCCGATGTGAACGAAGCCGGTGCGCAGCAAGCCATCGCCGCCTTGCTGGCTATGCTGCCGGCGCGCGGCGACGTCGCACACCCGACGGCACTGGACACGGGCGCTATCCAGCAAGAGGCACCGGGACGTCTGCGCGCGTCACGTCAGGAGGCGCACGCCGCCTCACTGAGCCATTTGCTGGAGACGACACGCGGCGATGAACGCGCCAATGCGCACCCGGCAGATGTGACGCCGCTGTTGCAAGCTAAGACCTCTCCGACTACGCCGGGGATCAACCGCATCGACACCGGCAGCACCCTGCTCAGCCTGGAGACCCCGAATCGCCGTGTCCAAAGCCATGAGGGGCTGGTGCCCCCCCATGCGCAATCCATCACGCCGACAGCGTTACATCACGCCGCTAACCTGGCGCCAGCCACGCCACAGGTTAACGCCACGCCCTTGGCTTCGCCCGCCAGCGCCAGCGCTCCCCTGCTCAACGCCCCGCTGGGTAGCAGCGAGTGGCAGCAGGCGCTCGGTCAACAGGTGCTGATGTTTAGCCGTAATGGTCAGCACCAGGCCGAACTGCGCCTGCATCCGCAAGATCTCGGTGCGCTACAGATCAGCCTGCGTCTGGACGATAATCAGGCTCAATTGCACCTGGCCGCCGCCCATAGCCAAGTCCGTGCAGCCTTAGAGGCCGCCCTGCCCCATCTGCGCACCGCACTGGCAGAGAGCGGCATTCAGCTTGGGCAGAGCAGCGTCGGCAGCGAGGCTCAGTCCCAATGGGGCGGCGGCCAACAGCAGCGCCAAGAATCGGCGGCTGGCGCCGTCTTCAGCCTGGCCGATAACACGCTACCGCTCTCCCGGGAGCAGGATGCCCCCACCGTCGTACGCCGCCATCTGGGTGCCGTCGACATCAGTGTGTAGCACGCCAAGGCCACGGCGACGGGGCAATCGCTCGATTAGCCCCGTTTTTTCACGTTATTCCTGCCATTGTTCCGACGACACGACAGGGATAATAGCGTCAGCGAATTTCCACGCGCCTTGCGCACACAGCTACAGGAATCATCCCCCTTATGTCTGATATGTCACTCCCTAACCGCTCCGCGAAACGGCGCAAATGGGTATTGATCCTGTTGGTGATCTTTGCCGCGCTGGCCGCTGGCGGCGGCTACTTCGGCTGGCACTATTATCAACAAAGCCAATCGCACCTTGCCAAACAGGCGCCCGCACCGCTTCCCGTCTTTATGGCATTGGATCCGTTTACGGTTAATCTGTTGGGTAATGACGATGACAGCGATCGCGTCCTGTATGTCGGCATCACCTTGCGTCTGCCAAATGAGCTAACGCGCAAACGTCTAAACGACTATCTGCCAGAAGTCCGCAGCCGCCTGCTGTTGCTGCTCTCACGCCAACAGGCCGCCGCATTGGCGACCGAACAGGGCAAGAAGGCGTTGATGGATGAGATTAAAGCCACCCTGCGTGCGCCGGTCATCAATGGCCAGCCCGGCCAAGTGGTCAATGATGTCATGTTCACAGCGTTCATCCTGCGGTAATCCTTATGTCCGATAGCATTCTGTCTCAAGCCGAAATAGACGCGCTGCTCAATGGCGACAGCGATGCCGCGCCCAGCGAGCAGCATGCGTCCCTAGAGCATTGCGATGGCGAGGTTCGCCCCTATGATCCCACCACGCAACGACGCGTGGTGCGCGAGCGTTTACAGGCGTTAGAAATTGTCAATGAGCGTTTCGCCCGTCAATTCCGCATGGGGTTGTTTAACTTGTTGCGCCGCAGCCCCGATATCACCGTCGGTGCCGTGCGTATCCAGCCCTATCACGAATTCGCCCGGAATCTGCCGGTACCGACCAACCTCAACTTGGTACACCTTAAACCGCTACGCGGTACGGCATTGATGGTCTTCGAGCCCAGCCTGGTCTTTATGGCCGTAGATAACCTGTTCGGTGGCGATGGTCGCTTCCCGACCAAGGTGGATGGACGCGAATTCACCCATACCGAACAGCGGGTGATCCAGCGTATGCTGCGCCTGGCACTCGATGCCTATCGCGATGCTTGGAGCGCGATCTTCAAGCTGGAGGTCGAATACGTCCGTTCGGAAATTCAGGTGAAATTTACCAATATCACCACCTCGCCTAACGATATCGTCGTCACCACGCCGTTTACCGTGGAGGTCGGTGCGCTGAGCGGGGAGTTCAATATCTGTATCCCCTTCTCGATGATCGAGCCGCTACGCGAATTGCTGGTTAACCCGCCGCTAGAGAACTCTAAGCAAGAGGATCAACACTGGCGCGATACGCTCAGCAAACAGGTACAGCATTCCGAGCTAGAGCTAGTCGCTAACTTTGTCGATATTCCGCTGCGTCTCTCCGACGTACTCAAACTGCAAGTCGGCGATGTGCTGCCCATCGATCGTCCAGAGCGACTGATCGCCAATGTCGACGGTGTGCCGGTGTTGACCTGTCAATATGGCTGCTACCACGGCCAATACGCACTACGCGTAGAAAAAATGATTAATCCTATTTTAGATGTGACTTCGCGAGGAAATTCCGATGAGTGACGCCAACAAGCCGTCAGCTGACGCTCAGGATGACGCCGCCGACCTGTGGGCGGAAGCTATGGGAGAACAACAAGCCGCCAGTCAACACAGCGGTGATATATTCCAGAATCTGGAGGAGGGGACCCCCCTGGGGGGCAGTGCGGGCCAAGATATCGATCTGATCCTCGACATCCCGGTGAAACTGACCGTGGAGCTCGGCCGTACTAAGATGACCATCAAGGAACTGTTACGTCTGTCGCAAGGTTCCGTCGTATCGCTGGACGGCCTGGCGGGCGAGCCGCTGGACGTGTTGATCAACGGCTATCTGATCGCCCAAGGGGAAGTGGTGGTGGTCAACGACAAGTTCGGCGTACGTATCACCGACATTATCACGCCATCCGAGCGCATGCGCCGTCTGAGCCGCTGAGATGTCGACACCCATCGCCGCGCTTCCCAGCGCCCCCGCCTTGCCAACGGAGAGCGTACTGACCCAAGTGGGTGGTACGCTGGGCGGTATCTTGCTGCTGATCCTGCTACTGGCCTGGCTGGCGAAGCGGTTAGGCTTCGTCGCACGCCCGCGCGGCGAGCGCCTGCTCAACGTGCGCGCCAGTTGTAACCTCGGCCAGCGGGAACGCCTGGTGGTGGTCGAGGTCGACAACCAGTGTCTGCTGCTCGGCGTCACCGCCCATACCATTACGCCGCTGCATACCTTCGAGGTGCCGCCGACGCCAGCTACGCCTACCTCCACCGCGCATAGGCAGGCCGCCTCGTTCCAGCAGCTACTACGCCAAGCCGCGCGACAGCGATTTGGCCGCAACAAAGAGAACTCCTGATGCAGCGTATTCTGCGTTATACCCTGCTGCCGGGGCTATTACTCTGTGCGCCGGCGGCGCTGGCCCAGTTGCCCGGCATTATCAGCCAACCGCTCGCTCATGGCGGGCAAAGCTGGTCGCTACCGGTACAGACGCTGGTCTTCCTGACGGCGCTCAGTTTCCTGCCCGCCGTACTGCTGTTGATGACCAGTTTCACCCGCATCATCATCGTCCTCGGCCTGCTACGCAACGCGTTGGGCACCCCCTCGGCGCCACCGAACCAGGTACTGCTGGGGCTGGCGTTATTCTTGACCTTCTTCATCATGTCGCCGGTGCTCGATAAGATCTATCAGGATGCCTATCAGCCCTTCAGTGAACAGAAGATCAGCATGGAGACCGCCCTGGAGCGTGGCGCCAAACCGTTACGCGCCTTCATGCTACGCCAGACGCGTGAAACCGATCTGGCCCTGTTTGCCCGCTTGGCGAAGCAACCGCAGATGCAGGGACCGGAGGATGTCCCGCTGCGTATTCTGCTGCCAGCTTATGTCACTAGCGAGTTAAAGACCGCCTTTCAGATCGGTTTTACCGTCTTCATTCCCTTTCTGATCATTGATCTGGTAGTTGCCAGCGTACTGATGGCGCTAGGGATGATGATGGTGCCACCGGCCACCATCTCGCTGCCCTTTAAACTGATGCTGTTCGTCTTGGTGGATGGCTGGCAACTGCTGCTCGGCTCCCTGGCGCAGAGCTTCTACACCTAACAGGAGAATGCCATGACACCCGAATCGGTAATGGCTCTGGGCTATCAGGCGATGAAAGTGGGACTGGCGCTGGCCACCCCGTTGCTGTTGGCGGCGTTGATCAGCGGTCTGCTGATCAGTCTGTTACAGGCGGCGACGCAGATCAACGAGATGACGCTATCGTTTATCCCTAAGATCCTGGCCGTCTTCGCCACCCTGGTGGTGGCGGGGCCCTGGATGCTCAGCCTGCTATTAGACTACATGCGTACCCTATTCAGCAGCCTGCCGAATCTGATCGGCTAGCCATGATCACCTTCGATCCCGCCCAGCTCACCCTGTTACTCGGGCAATTCTTCTGGCCCTTCGTGCGCCTGCTGGCACTGTACAGCACCGCACCGCTGCTGGGCGAGAAAGCGATCCCACGCAAGGTCCGCATCGCCCTGGCAGCACTGACCACCTTCCTGATCGCCCCCCAGTTACCACCGACCACCGTCACCCTGGCCAGCGGCGGTGCCCTGTGGCTGGCGATCCAGCAGATCCTGATCGGCTGCGCCATCGGCCTGACCATGCAGTTGGCCTTCGCCGCGGTGCGACTGGCCGGCGAGGTGATCGGCATGCAGATGGGGCTCTCGTTCGCCACCTTCTTCGATCCCTCCGGCGGCCCCAATATGCCGGTACTGGCACGATTGCTCAATCTACTGATGTTGCTGCTATTCCTGTGCTTCAACGGCCATCTGTGGCTTATCTCCCTGCTGGCGGACAGTTTCCACACCCTGCCGCTCTCCACGTCGCCGCTGGCAGGCAACGGCTTTCTCGCCCTGGCGCAGAGCGGACACCTGATCTTCCTCAACGGCATGATGTTGGCCCTACCGCTGATCACCTTGCTGTTGACGCTTAACATGGCACTGGGGTTGCTCAACCGCATGACCCCCCAGCTCTCCATCTTCGTGGTCGGTTTTCCGCTGACCCTGACCATCGGCATGCTGACCCTCGGCATGTTGATCCCGATGCTGGCCCCGTTCACCGAACATATGTTGCAGACGCTATTCGACCGTCTGGCGGTGATCCTCGGCGAGATGCACGCCCCCTAAGCCCCAGACAGCAAAAAAGACGCCGACGCGTCTTCTTTGCTGTACCCTCACCGCGACGGCTTACCAATTTTCTGGCTCATCGCGCACATAGGGATTGCTACGCCGCTCCTCGCCAATGGTGGACATCGGACCATGACCGGGAATAAAGGCCACATCGTCGCCCAGCGTGAACAAGCGCGTCCAGATGCTATTGAGCAGATCCTGATGATTACCGCCGGCAAAGTCGCTACGCCCGATGCTGCCACGAAATAGCACATCGCCCACCTGTGCCAAACGCGCCCGCTCACAGAAGTAGACCACATGCCCCGGGGTATGCCCCGGGCAATGCAAGACCGCCAAGCGCTCTTCGCCTACCGTCAACACATCTCCTTGTTGCAGCCAACGCGTCGGCATAAACGGCTGACAATCGGTAAAACCAAACATATCGGCTTGCTGCGACAACTGCTCCAGCCAATACTGATCCTCCTGCTGCGGACCGTAGATCGGTACCGACAGAGTCTGTGCCAGACGCGCCGCCGCGCCGACATGGTCGATATGACCGTGCGTCAACAGGATCTGAGTCACCTTCAGATCACGTGCGGCGATCTCCCGCAGGATCTTGGCGCTTTCACCGCCGGGGTCGACGACTGCCGCCTCTCGCGTCTGCTCGCACCACAACAGGGTGCAATTTTGCTGGAAGGCCGTCACCGGAATGATGTGATATTTCATCTTAACTCTCCGCGCATAAAAACGCCGGCTACAAGCCGGCATCGCCGTTATTTGACTCCATCATACGCATCCATGCACCGATCACCAACTCCTGACCGGCCCGGTGTCGATATGAACGAAGTTACTGCGCGGATAATACCCCACACCGCCAGCCCGCATCTTCAACGCCGCCTTACGGATATTGGCCAGCGCCACACCGTCGATATGGAAGTCCATCGCCTGCCCTTTGGTGTGATAGCTCTGCTTAGCCACTCCTCGACTACGCGCACGCAGCTCGCGGTTAGTATGAGGAGAGCGATAGCCGGAGACCAACTGGATCGGCTTTTGGCTGCCCAACAGCAATTGCAGACGAAAGATCTGATCGAATAGCCGCGGATCGATGCGCTTCACCTGATTGGCGCGGTAATCGCGAAAGAAATGATTGAGACGCGCCAACTCCTCCGGAATATAGGCTTGACCGTCAAAGAACTCGGCGCGTAATCGCTCGCCGGTGTTGAGATTATTTAATACCAGCACGCGCGGGCGCGGCGTAGAAAGGGTCGCCTGGGCTACCCCCGGCAGCAGAGCAAATCCTATTGCCGCACCACCGAGCGCCAACCATTTACGGCGTTGAAAGTCTATCGGTTCCATGAGCAAATATTGACCTGGCAAAAATCGCTGAACGTCACGCCTAATGCGCACAAATCGGGGCCTGTATGGCCCCTGTCGTTTAACGCCTTACGCCACGCGCCTCCCAGATGCAGGGGAGGTGAAAGCGTTTGCGCGGCATCCTATTTGCGCACCTTAACCGCCCCCTTCGGTGGCGTCAACCGGCCAGATAGCCGCTGCCAGCGGCCATCACAAAATTTTTGTCCATCTCACCGCCTCGTCTGAGTGCAAAGCGGCAAGATAACCACCTGCTACAGATGGAAAAGCTGGCGAGCCTGTGGTGCACTGCGGCTCCCATCGCGCGCCAGCTGATCATAATTGTAAATATCTGTGCGGAACTGCGCCGCCCCGTCGGCATTAACCCAGGCCGTTTGATAATAGAGACGCACAGGAATACGCTGGCGCACCGGAACATACTGTGTATTGCCAGCCTGCAACGCCGCGGCGACACGTTGGTCGCTCCAACCGGCGTCAGCCAACAACATGTCCGCCAAGGTCGAGGCCTTATTTACCCGCACACAACCGGAACTGAGCGCGCGCATATCCTGATTGAACAGCGCATGATTCGGCGTGTCGTGCAGGTAGATGGCATCCTGGCTTGGCATATTAAACTTGAAACGCCCCAGCGAGTTGCTCGCGCCCGGAGCCTGGCGCACTCGGTAGGGGAAGTTACGCGCCGAAACGCTATTCCAGTCGATCATTGCGGGATCGATCACCTGAGCATCGCGGCTCCAGCCGGAGAGCAGCGTATAACCGTGGCGCTCAAAATAGCCGGGATCACGCATCGCCTTAGGCACGATGTCCTCACGCACCAGCTTGGTCGGCACATTCCACGGCGGGTTGACCACCACGTTGTTCAACTCACTGTTCATCAGCGGCGTCTTGCGGCTCGGACGTCCCACGATCACCCGTGAGGCCAATACATCTTTACCGTCACGGTAATAGATCAACGAATAATTGGGGATGTTAACCAGAATGCCGGTATGCATCGTCGCCGGCAGAATACGCAAGCGCTGGATATTCAGCGCCAACAGTGCGGCGCGCAACTGGGGAGTGACGTTAAGCCAGGCATAAGTGCGCGGGCCGATCACCCCATCCGGCGTTAGCCCCTGATCGACCTGGAAGCGTTTCACCGCCGCCACCAGGGCCGGCGTGTAAACATCGCCCTCCCCCGCCTGATCGGCTGACAGCACGCCGCTACGCCGTAAGATCTCACGCAGGATCGGCAACGCCGGGCTACGCTCTCCCGGACGTAGCGTTGGCCCGCTGGGCAGCTTCGGCCAAGGTTGGGTCTCCGCCAGCAGCGACGCTAAGGCGGCTCGCATCGCCGGATACTGTGGACTGGAGGGCGCCAGCGAGCGGATGAAAACCGTCAACGTTCCCTGATGCAAGGCCTGTTGCCAGTTATCGACCATACCTGCTGGGGGCGTAGACAGGACGTAACGCTTCGCACCATACAGCCAGCCCTCACCGTTGGCGCTCACCCCGGCGACATACTGTAAGTACCCAAGCAAGGCATCGGATAGCAACACATCGCGCGCCATGCCGTGGATACGCTCATCCGTCAGTTCATCAGCCCAACGGGCAAACTGAGGCTGTACGCCGGCCAACGCCAACTCGGCCAACTGCTGTTGAAAGTCACGCCGAGCCTCGCTATCTCGCCACATCGGCTGCATCTGGTTGGCCCCATACAGTTGTGCCAGCAGCGGCCCATAATGTAATGTGACCCCGGCGGGTAACAGCGCCTGTAACTCGGCAGTACGGCTCGACGGCGATACCGTCTGCGGCGCCGCCTCTGACAGGGGTGCCCCCTCGGCTAACACGCCCCCGCCCCACGGCAACAGCGTCACGGCCAACAATGTTCCGGCCATACGCCGGTGAAAAGCGAATCTCGCGCTCAGCATGACTTCCTTGCTCCCATCTTGCCGACAGCGATACTGTCAGGCACATACGACAAATTATACAGGATAAACCGCCATCAGGCTGCCCGGCATGCCTCATGCCGCCATCGGCCAAGTCTTGCGGAGTGCAGGAGCGCGCCCGGCAGGGCGCAGAGGCGTGACCCGATAAAACGACAGCTTATTTTGCCAAAAAAACGCGTCGAGCCAAAAGCCTGGCCGCGACAGATTGATTGCAATGTATTTCACTACACGAGCAAAAGATAGTGTGGGTTAACGAGCGCGGAGGGGTGACTCGCAACTTAACGCGCTCGCGTCAGGCGACGCGATGTTACACCCTGGCGCGAATTTCGGCGCACAGACGACACGGAAAAAACGACGGCCCGCGCGAGGCGGGCCGTACTCGGTGCGCACCCGATGTGCCTTGGCTAGACACGCGTCCGTCAGGCCGAGGCGTCCTCATGCTCCATTGCGGTTGCCTCGACGGCGCGTTCGCCCGCGAAGCCGCGTAGCCCCACCACGTGGACATGCTCGGTATGGTTGAACACCTTACGCACCAGCTTATAGGTGGTGCCCTTCTCCGGACTGATGTTTTCCGGCGCGGCGATGATCAATTGCATCTCCAGACGTTCACACAGCTCGAATAGGGTAGCGATCGACTTGGCGTCCAGACGCGCCGCTTCGTCGAGAAACAACAGACGACAAGGGGAGATATCTTTACCGCGCAGACGACGCGACTCCTCCTCCCAGCTTTGCACCACCATCACCAAGATCGACATCCCGGTACCGATAGCCTCACCGGTCGACAGCGCCCCACTTTCGGCACGCAACCAGCCGTCGGAACCACGATTGACCTCCACCTCCATCTCCAGATAGTTGCGGTAGTCGAGCAGCTCTTCACCAATAGTCTGCGGCGTACGCTGCCCCAGGTCGATCTGCGGATTCAGGCGCTGATACAGCTTGGCCAACGCCTCGGAGAAGGTCAAACGCTGGCTGTTGAACAGATCCTGATGCTGCTCCTGCTGCTCAGAAAGCACCGTCAACAACATGGCGTGGGTTTCGCGCACATTGACGTTGAGACGCACACTGTTCACTTGGCCGAACGCTACCGATTGCAATCCCTGATTTAACATGCGGATACGATTCTGCTCGCGCTGTATGGTCTTGCGGATAATGTTCGCTACGCTGCGCGCACTGATGGCCAGCTTCTGCTCACGTGCCGTCAACTCCTCCGTCAGACGGGCCAGTTCGATCTCCATCTGCTCGATGGCATCGATCGGATCATCGCTGCGAATGATGTCCTGGCGGATACGCTCGCGCAGATGTTGGTAGACCGCCACATAAAACTGTACCTTGCGCTCGGGGCGCTTCGGGTCCTCCGACAGACGCAGCACGTCGCGCAGATGTTCGTTATCCGCCACCGCCAGACGCAGCGCTCCCAACGCCTTATCCGACATGGAGCGCAACTCCTCGGCGTCCATGTAGGCCAGCTCACGCCGGTGCAGCCGACGCTCGACGCCATTATCTTTCACCAAACGCATCACCGCACACCAGCCAGCCTTGGCCTGGGTCACCTGGGCGCGCATCAGATGGTAGTCACGCTCCGCCTTGCGCAGCCGCTTGACCAGCGCCTCCATCTCCGCCTCACAGATAGTGATCTGCTTCTCTAACTGATTACGGCGGCTACGGTTCTCACTCAAGGCGGCGTGCAACTCGTCGCGGCGCGCGCGGGCGCGCGCCTCGGCATTCGCGTCCGCCGTCACCCCGATCGCCTGCATCTCCTGTTGCAATTCCTGCAACATGTCACGCTTGGCATCGAAGGCGCTCTTCAGCGAGGCTAATACCTGGTTGTATTGGGCCAACTGCCCTTGATGGTGGCGCAGCTGCTCACGGCTGCGGCTACGCTCGGCCTCGGCATGATCCAGGCGCTGACGCAGACGCTCGTTGAGGTCAGCGTTTTCACTCAACATGCCTACCGCATCGCTATAACTAAAGTGCGCACGCCGTTGGAGCACCTCCGTCAAGGCAAAAGTCTGCTGCTTGGCGAGACGCTGCTGCTGTTGCGCTTGTTGATAGTCCTGCTGCAATTGTTCGTGCTGTTGCGGATCGCTCTGCAACACATCGATCACCGGCTCCAGCGCCGTCAGGGTCGCGCCATGCTGATGCAGATAACGCGCCGCCTCCTGCGCCTGCTCCCGTTCTTCGCGTAACTCCGCGACACGATCGGGTAATGTCTCGTCCGCCAACAACGCGGCCTGTGGCGCTAGACGGTTGAGTAGCCCGATCAGTTCGCGCGCCTGCTGCAACTGTTGGCGCTGCTGTTGTGTCTGGCTCTCTTGGCCGGCGAATTCACGCTCGATCTCACCGCGCCGCTGCTGCAACAGGCGCAGCTCCAGCTCGGGATCGGTCTCAAAAGCCAGCGCCAGGTGACTGCCGATAAAGCGGCTGAAGGCGTGATGCAGACGCTGGATCTTCTGAACATCAAACGACAGCGTGGCGTAACGCTCCGCCAGCGTCTCACGTTCGGCATACAGCGTCTCCAGACGACTCTCGCGCGCCGCGCGGCCAAACAGCGGCAGCGTCGGGAAGCGTGAGTAGCGCCACTGGCGATCGGCGATCTTCACCACCACCGCCTTCTCCAACTCCTCGACGGCGAACACGCTGTCGTCGAAAGATTGCGGATCCCCCTCGATCAGATAGAGATCCTCCGGGCACTCCTCCAGTCCGGCGAGCTGGGCGCGTACCGCCGCCAGATCCTGCACCACGATGGCGTGACGCGACGGGCCATACAGCGCCGAGAAGTAAGGTGCATCATCCAGAGTGACGTCATCGTAAATCTCCGACAACAGCACCCCACCGAAACGCTCGGCCAAGGCGATCAGCCTAGCATCCTCGGCGCCGCCGGGTTGGCTGAGGCGTTCGATCTCTCGCTCCAGCCCCCCTTTACGGGCGGCGACTTCGTCGCGCTCGACGGTGTATTCGCGTTCGCGCTCCAACAACTGTTGCATCTGATCGGTGACGGCGCGGCTGTCCTCCAAGGTTTCGCCGCACTGAGCCTCCAGCGCATTCAAAGCCTCCTGCGCCGCGATCCACGCTGGGGCACGGGCGCTAAGCCATTTAACGCGTTCGGCACTCTGCTCCAACTCCTGGCGCAACGCCATGCTGCGTTCGCCGGCCTCCGCCGCCTGTTGGCTCAGGTTTTCGATCTGTGCCTCCAGCTCAGCCTGCAAGGCGTCCAGCGCCAGAACGTCGCACTCGCGCCCGCTACGCTTGATGCACTCCTGTAGCAACCGCTCGGCATCCTGTTGCGCATCGAGGCGTTGCTCCAGCTCGGCCAGACGAGCGCCAATCGGTGCCACACGTTGTGCCTGGTGCTGGAGCGCCGGCCACTCGCGTAGCAACGCGCGTCCGGCCTGCCACGCCTCGCTACGACTCACCTCACCTACCACCTGACACACCAGGCGATAAGCGTGTTCAAACTGGCTGTGGGCGGCATTGGCGACACTCAGCTTCTGCTCCAGTTGCAGCAATAGCTCCGTTGCCTCCTGCTCACGGGCTTCAAATGCTTCCAGCCAGGTGTCGACGTCGTCGACGCTCAACGCCGGCAACTGGCATAGCGCTTGCGCCCGCTCCAGCGCCTGAAGTGCCTGCTGATACTGGATGGCGCGCGTCTGCTGTACATCCAGCGCCTGCTGGTAGTCGGCCAACTGACTCTTCAATTCGTCCACTTCGGCTTCGGCCGCGTCACTCCGCTCCTGCCAAGACTCATACTGCTCCTGCGCTTCGGCCGCCACCTCACTCTGCTCGTCCAAGCGGTAGCGCAGCTCCTCCAGATCGCCCTGGTAGCGTTCGATTTTCTCCTGCTGACGCATCGCCGTCTGCACCAGGTTGAGGTGATCGCTGGCCGCCTGGTAATCCGTTTCTAGATCGGACTCGGCGCCATTCTGTTCCTCTAACTCGCGCGCCATCGTAACATGGCGATATTGCTCACTCAGTAGCTGCTTACGGCCGCCCAACAACTCGCGGCGTAGGGTCAGCGCCTGCTCCAGATGGCTACGCCGCTCGTTGGCATGGCGCATATAGTCCGCCGACACATAGGCGGTAGCTTCACTGATCAGGTGTTTAAATAGATCACGATCAGACTGGGTGACCCGGATGGCTTCCAGCGTCATGCGGTTTTCACGCAACGCGGCCTCCATGTCCTGGAATGCCTTACGCACCCCGCTGTTTTCCGGCAACAGGTAGTCACGCAGCGAGCGGGTGATGGCGCTAGAGATACCGCCATACAATGACGCCTCGATCAAGCGGTAGAACTTGCTACGATCCGCCGCAGTGCGCAGACGGCGCGGCACTACCCCCAAATCAAACATCAATGCGTGATAGTCGGTGATCGAGTTAAACGGTTTAAACTGCACGCCTTCAATCGCCTCGGCGCGCTCCTTCAGTTCGGCTAGCGGCAACACGCGGGCCTGACGTTCGCCGACCGTCTCGGTCAGCAATTGCGTCGGTTGGATCGCCGTCGGCAATCCCTGGATGGCGAAGGGTTTGATGTCGACCTTACGATCGCGTCCGGCCACCTGTTGCAGGCGAACCCCCACCAGCACCCGCTGATGACGCGAGTTGACGACATCCAATGTGGCGTAGCAGACGCCAGGACGTAGTTTGCCGTGCAGTCCCTTATCACGCGAGCCACTGGTGGCACCGGCTTCGGTGGTATTACGGAAATGCAGTAGGGTCAGATCCGGGATCAGGGCGGTGACGAAAGCCGCCATGGTGGTGGATTTCCCCGCCCCGTTGCCGCCGGAGAGGGTGGTAACCAGTTCATCTAGATCAAAGGTCCGCGCAAAGAAGCCGTTCCAGTTGACCAAAGTCAGCGAGCGAAACTTACCGCGTTCAATCATTCCTGTTCATCCTCCGCATCCTCGGACTCCTGCTCCGTCGGGGTAGACTCGGCCCCCTCGCCGTCATCATTCAACGCCAACGACGGCTCCAGCCTGACGGCCTCGCCATCGCGGATCAGGCGCAACTGGGCTTCACGCGCGTCATCGCCGCTGCGTACATCGGCACCAAAACGGAACACCGATTCAGTAATGCGGAACTTGTTGCTGTCATTGGTGATAAAAAAGACCATGCCCAAGCGACGCAGGCGATTCAGCGAGGTACGCAGCTTCTCCTGCAACTTCTGGCGATCGAGATCGGAGCCAGTCGAGCGCTGGTTTACCAGCTTAAGCAACTTATTTTCGTCGGTCAGCGTCAGCAGCTCGTCATACAACTCCTGCTGGCTGAAGATCCCCTCGTGAGCCAACCGCTCCGGGCTCAGGTAGAGATAGCAGAGGATCTTGCCCACCAGCATATCCAACTCGGAGAGCACCGAGCGCGGGATCAAGGTAGTCGAGCGCGGGCGCAGGTAGAAAAAGCCCTCCGGCGCACGCACCAACTCCACGTTATAACGTCCGTAGAACAGCTCCAGCTCCTCTTGGAAATCCATTAGGAAGGCGTGATTATCCAGATCGTCAATGCCGATATGGCGCCCTGCGCGTAGCTGGCTATCCAGCGCCGGAAACAGCGGATTGAACACCGCTTGTGCCAGCTTGGCTGGCATTGTGTTTTCAGTATTTGTCGATGACATGGGCCTGTACCTTGGCTCCGTACTCATTGATCGCCTGCCACTGGGCCGGCAATCCGGTGAAATCTGCTTCGGCTACCCCCAGGCGAACCGCCTGGTCAACCAAAATTCTTGCTACGTCAAAATGGCGCTGACGTGGATAACGCGCCAGGTAGTCGCGCAATACCCGGCCGAGATCCAGCGGACGTTGCTCCTGGCGATACACTTGCAGCTCCTGTTCGAGCAGCTCGGCCAATTGCTCGCGCAGCGCCGAGAACTCCTCATACTCCAGATCGGGCGGCAACTCACCGGTGACTTCCGCATTGAGCAACATCAGCTCCTCGTCACGCATGTCTAACAGGCGTTCGGCGTTAGCGTAGGTTAGCGCCCAGGGCGCATCGAGATAATGTTGTACCGACTGGCGCAGACGTTGGGCGAATACCCGATTCTTATCCATATCGATAGCGGTACGGATAAACTTGTGCACGTGACGGTCATAGCCGATCCACAGATCGATCGCCTGTTGCCCCCAACTGATAATCCGATCCAGCTTAGCCTGCAAGTCGAACACCAGCTTATCGACAAACGCCAATGCCGTCTGGCCTAAAGTCGCCTCTTGAATGCGTAACAGATTAGCCTGTAGTTTGTCGCCCGCCGCCTCTAGGGTATCCTGCAATTCGCGCAGCGTGCCGGAGGTCTCCGACAACAATAATTCGCAACTGGAGATCGCCGCCCGCCAATCCTGGTTCAGCAGTCCGGCGATATCACTTTTGACCCCCTGCTGCTGCTCATCCATCAGACGCTGGGTCAGATCGATACTGTCGAAGATCTCCGCCACCGAATACTTCAGCGGGGCAAAGACGTTACGCTGCCAGTGAAACTCATCGCCGCCTTCTTCCGCCGCCTCGGCCGCCGTGCGTAACTCCTGTGCCACGATGGAAAGCTGCATCGACAAGCGTAAGGTAGAGAACTCTCTCTGGCGGATGTAATAATCGGAAAGGCTGATCCCCAGCGGGGTCAAGCGGTAGATGGCACTGCCCTCCGCCAGCTCACTGGTAAAACGGTTAAGCAGACGCTGCTTCACCAAATCGTTAATCGCGTTGTTCGCGCGTTGGGTGATGGTTTCCTGCGTCTGCTCGAATGCCTTGCTGACATGACGGAAGACATCGACCAGATCCCCTTCGCTCATCTCACCATCTAAACGCTCGCCGTTCAGGGTGGCGATAGCCAGCAGAAACGCTAGCCGCTCGGTCGGTAAGCTTAAGGAGAAATCATTTTTGCGCGCCCAGGCAACCAGCTCCGGTACCGTCTGGGAAAAATCGCTCATAATGGATCCTTAATGTCACCTTTGTGCGCCATCACATGGATGTAGCGCCCTAAACTCACAAAGGGCTCCTGACGGCAATAGCGTTGCTCCAACGCCAGCAAGTCGTCAAAGGCCCCCTCTTGTTGGCTCTTGTCACGGAGGTAGTCGTGGAACACTCGGACCCCGGTTTTTCCGCTAATGGTCAAACCCAACTGCGCCAGCCAGTCATATACCTGCACGGGATCCAACGGATGATCGGGCGAGAGGGAGCGCCGCTTGCGCTTCGGCATGCCGCGCTTCACATACTCCATATTCCCCACCAGGGTATTTAACATCAGTAGTCCGTTGTAGTTATAGAACATTAACGACAGCGCCCCACCCGGCGCCAAGCATTTTTCCAACGCCGCCAACACGGCCTGCGGCTCCGCCACCCATTCCAGAACGGCATGAAACAATACCAGATCCACTGGCGCGGCCAAATGGTGATGCATCTCCTGCGCCGGACTTTGTACCAATTCCATGCGCGCGCTAACACCTTGCTCAGCGGCATGCTGCGCCGCTCGTGCCAGCATCTGTTCGGAGATGTCACACAAGATCACCTGGTGGCCGCGCGCCGCTAGTTGGCAAGCGATTTGCCCCTGTCCGCCACCGGCATCCAGGATGCGCAACGGACGCGGCGGTAACGTGGCCAACAACGTTTCCAGATCCTGCCACAGAACCGCCTGACGGATACGCCCCTTGGTGGTGCCATAAATATTACGCGCAAATTTATCCGCGATATCGTCAAAATTACGATCCTGCATGCTCCTCACTCCGCATCCCGCCGCCGTACCACGGGTGACTGGGGGCGACGCCGCCGCCCCGTCGGTGGCCCGGCGTTACGTGACGCCACCGAAGGATAAAGCGTCCATTTTGACACAGACTATCGTAGAATGAATATTATCAGTCTGATATTCGATGCGAATGACGTTTTTTCACTCAAAAGAGAGCGTTAGCCATGCTGTTTGCGCTAAAGAAATTTATTGGTTCGCTGCTGCTACCGTTGCCCTTCTTGTTGTCGCTGTGCGCGCTCGGTCTGGCTCTGTTATGGTTCAGTCGCCATCAGCGCATGGGGAAAGTGTTGGTTTCACTGGCTTGGTTGGGAATTTTCCTACTCAGCCTACAACCCTTGGCCGATCGTCTGCTCGTCCCGCTGGAAAGCGCCTATCCGACCCTCAATCAAGGCCAACAGGCACGTTACGTGGTGGTGCTGGGAGGAGGCTATACTTATAACCCACAGTGGGCCCCCAGCTCCAACCTGATCAACAACAGTCTGGCACGCGTGACGGAGGGGGTGCGCCAGCTTACGCTCAATCCTCAGGCGCAACTGATCCTGACCGGCGCGGCGGCGCAAGGAAATCGTCACAGTAGCGCCGCCGTCGCAGCGCAGGTGGCGCGCTCGCTGGGCGTCGCGCAACAACGCATCATCGTGCTGGATAGTCCGCGCGACACGGCGCAGGAGGCACAGGCGGTAGCAGCACGGGTCGGCAATGCCCGCGTTATCCTGGTAACCTCGGCCAATCATCTGCCACGCGCATTGCGTTTCTTCCACCACCAAGGGCTCGACCCGATCCCGGCCCCCGCCAACCAGTTGGCTATCACTAGCCCACTTAACCCGTGGGAGCGTTGGGTTCCGTCCCCCCTCTACCTGGGCCATAGTGAACGCGCCTGGTATGAGACGTTGGGCCGTCTCTGGCAAGGGCTCCTCGGCCAGGCACAGGATCGGCGCCGCGTGACACCACAGGAGAAATCATAATGTCATGGTCCCGCTTGCGACGCCACCCACGTCTCGTCAGCCTACTCGCCGCCCTGCTGAGCATCGAACTCCAGGTAGTGCTGTTCGATGCACTCGCCAAACCGCAGAACGTCGCCCTCAATGGCAATCCGCTGGAGACCATCAGCATGCTGGGCTTCTTCTTCGCCTGGACCACCGGCCTCAACGCCCCGGCGGCGCTGCTGGCCGGCGCAGCCTGCCTGTTGCCCTTACCGCTGGCCGTGTATTTAGCGTGTCAGCACTGGCTGCGGCGGACACGCTAACGGCGAGGAGGCGCATTACAGCGCATGGGGGTGTAGCAGCAACGTACTCAAGCGATTATGCTTAGCGATCACCTGCGGCAGATCGATGGTCTGCAACTGTCCATCGCGGATCACCACTCGGCCATTGATCACGCTGAGCGCTACATTGCCAGGGTTACAGAATAGCAGTGCCGCCAGGGGATCGTGACGTGCGCCGGCCGTCCCCAAGCCACGCAGATCGAAGGCGACAAAGTCCGCCGCCATCTCCGGGGCCAGACACCCGATGTCATCGCGATTAAGGATCTGGGCTCCCCCTCGCGTCGCCAACCATAGCGCCTCGCGTGCGCTCATCGCCTGCGGCCCACTGGCGACGCGCTGTAATAGCATCGCCTGACGCACCTCCGCCAACAACGAGCCACCATCGTTGGACGCCGAGCCATCTACCCCGATGCCGACCGGTACGCTGGCATCCACCATCTGGCGGATCGGTGCAATACCCGAGGCTAATCGCATGTTGGAGCAAGGGCAATGGGCCACGCCAGTCTGAGTGCGTGCGAATAACGCGATCCCCTCCGGGTCGAGTTTGACGCAGTGCGCATGCCAGACGTCCGGCCCCGTCCAGCCCAAATCGCGCACATACTCCGCCGGGGTCATGCCGAAATGGCGTTGACTGTAGCTGATGTCATTGTCGTTTTCCGCCAGATGCGTATGCAACGAGACGCCGTAGCGCCGCGCCAGCTCGGCGCTCCGCTTCATCAACTCGCGACTGACGGAGAAGGGCGAACAAGGGGCTAGCGCGATGCGTAACATGCTGAACCGCGCCGCATCATGGTAGCTTTCAATTAGACGCTGTGAGTCCTCCAAGATCGCCGCCTCCGACTCAACCAGCGCATCGGGCGGTAGGCCGCCGCGGCTACGCCCTCGGCTCATGCTGCCTCGGCAGGCATGGAAGCGCATGCCGATCTCGCGGGCTGCATCGATGCTGTCATCCAGACGGCAGCCATTGGGGAAAATATAGAGATGATCGCTGGACGTAGTACAGCCGGACAACATCAGCTCTGCCATCGCCGTCTGCGCCGAGATGTAGATCATCTCCGGCGTCAGCCGTCCCCATACCGGGTAGAGCGTCTCCAACCAGTCGAACAGTTCCGCATCCTGGGCGCCGGGTAGCGCGCGCGTCAAGGTTTGGAACATGTGGTGATGCGTGTTAACCATCCCCGGGATCACCACATGGCCGCGCAGATCCAACTCCTCATCGGCGCTGGCCGCCAACAGCTCCTCTCCCCCTACCGCCACGATGCGGCATCCCTCGATCAGCATACAGCCGGAGCGGATCTCGCGCCGCTGATCGTCCATCGTGACCAACAGATCGGCATTCTTAATCATCAGCGTTTTCTTGTTGTGCATACCCTTCCCTCTTTTGACTCGGCGGCCATCGGGCGATGGCTCGCGTCTAGGACGCTTCCGACGGGCTATCCTGCTTAGCCGCCCGCTGTTCCGCGCGCATCGTTACCATTCGTTCATCCTGTTGATAGCCATTGAAGAAGAGATTCAGCGCCACCGCGCTGACGCTAGCTAACAGGATACCGCTGTGCAGCAAGGGTTGGAGCGCAGACGGCAACTGACTAAAGAAGTGTTGTGATACCGTCGGGATCATGCCGACCCCGAGGCTGATGGCGACGATATACAGGTTAAAACGGTTATGGCTGAAATCGGTACGGGAAAGGATGCGGATCCCGGTGGCTAACACCATGCCGAACATCACGATACCGGCTCCGCCCAACACAAACTGCGGCACCGAGGCCACCACCACCGCCATCTTGGGGATCAGACCAAACATCAATAAGATCCCTCCGGACATCACACATACCCAACGACTGGCGACGCCGGTCACACTGACCAGACCGACGTTCTGCGAGAACGAGGTGTGCGGGAAGCTATTAAACATGCCGCCGATGACGGTGCCGATGCCGTCGACCCGCAGTCCACGCACAATGTCATGCTGCTTGGCCGGGCGACCAACAATATCCCCTAAGGCTAAAAACATGCCCATCGACTCGATAAAAGTGATCAGCACGACTACCGTCATCGTGATGATCGAAATCGGCTCGAAGATCGGCCAGCCGAAGGCGAAAGGATGGATCGGCGCAAACCAGGCGGCATCGGCCAGACCGCTGAAGTTGACCTCGCCCATCCCCAACGCCAGCACAAAGCCGAAGACGATGCCCAGCAGCACCGAGATATTACCGAGAAACCCCTTGGCATAGCGGGTCACCAACAGAATAAACACCAATACCAACAACGAGGTGCCCAGGTAGATCGGACTGCCGTAGTTGGGGTTCCCCTTACCGCCGGCTGCCCAATCGATGCCAACTTGCATGATGCTGATACCGATGGAGGTGATCACGACCCCGGTGACCACATTGGGGAAGAGCGGCATCAGCCGCCCAACCAGCGGCACCATCAAGGTTGCCAAGAGCCCCGAGGCGATGGTTGCACCGAAAATCCCGGTCAGACCGATGGTCGGATCGGCGCCGATGGCCAGCAGCGGTGTCACGGCGGCGAAGGTCACTGACATGATCACCGGTAAACGGATACCGGCGAAGCGGCCAATCCCCAGGCATTGCAATAACGTCACCACCCCACAACAGAACAGATCGGAACTGATCAGAAAGGCGATCTGCTCTTTGGGCAGGCCGAGACCGCCGCCGATCACCAGCGGCACCGCCACGGCCCCGGCATACATAACCAGCACATGCTGTAATCCCAGGGTAAAAAGTTGCACGATAGGTAACTTACGTTCGACTTCATCGGCGGGCAGGCTGATGCTGGCCGCCGGTGGGTTCTTGATAACGTTCATCGACTCATCACTCCTTACGGCACGGCGGTGGCGACCACCGGCTACGATTCGAGAGGCATACGCTTCCCCTAATTTATTGGGTGCATTGATCATGGTACGTAGATCGCCCTCCCGGCGGCGGACGACCGTTTTATCACCATGCACAGAACGTGCGCATTTCACGTTTAAAACGTCAGTTAGGTAAAAGTGAAACGAGATTTGAGGAAGGAATCACATTTATCGCCGCGGGAAAAGACGGATGGCGACGATGAAAAAAGAAGCAAGGTGAAACGTTTGCTCAACGCTATCAAAGTGGTAGCGCGGCGTATCATTTCTGCAACGAGTAGCTCAAAGTGATTACCCGCGCAGCGACGCGGGCGGTGCACAGACTTAGCCTAGCCAGGGAAGTAACTGCTGAGCGGCGCGGCTCAATACCGCGTGCTCCGGTACACCGGTATGCAGGTAACGATTGGTCGCCTCCCAGAGCATGTAAAGCCAACGCCGCGCCATGAAGGCGTCGCTGACCGGGGCCTTACACAGGTAACTCGCCAGTAGATCGGTAGACAGCTCATCTTCACAGAGACGGAACAGATCATATTCGCGCGGCGCCCACAGCGTCATGCCGGGGTTCAGCATCGCCAGCAACTGATCGCTACGGCTATCTTTCAGGATACTGCGTAGCGTCAGGTTGCCATGCACCAAGACCGCACTGTCGTCAAAGCTGGCGAACAAAGCGTCCAGTTGCGCCTGGCTACGAAACAATGCCTGGCGTACCGGCATCGAAAGCGGCCCCATGCGCGCCGCATCCAGCAATGACCAAATCACCGTTACCCGCTGCTGATACCATTGCGGCCAGCCGTTCTCCTGCACGCTATCGACCGTCCCCACACAACCGTGACTATCGATACGATGCCACGCCAGCAGCCCCTCGACGATTTGTTCCTTCAGCCCCTGCCAACGCGCCATATTACGTGCTGGCGCCTCGGCGGCGACGCCACGCAACCGCTCGATCAACAGAATTTCCCGAAATGGCGCCTGGCAGGTGGTGAGTACACCGAAAACCGCCGGCAGACGTACCGTTCCCTGACGGGCTAGCATCGACAGCTTGTAAGCTTCTTGCTGCGCTACGCCCGCGCACAGATAGCTCTTGGCCACCAACGGAATCGCCGCACCCTGACGGGTGTAGAGGGCATACAGATACGCATAAGGCTGCTCGCTGATCTGCTCCATTCGTCCGATGGGCTCGCCCAGCGCCGCACTCAACTCCGCTCTCAGTTCCTCCATCCCCGTCCCCCCTTCTCAGCTTGTCGTCTTGAGCTATCATGAGCAAGAATCGCCCATCACACCCCCTGTAAGATCAAAAAAGCGTGCAATCGCACGCTTTTCTGTTTCTTCTGCTTGACCGCTTAGCTGTGCGCCACAATGGCTCGCACACGCGCGAGATCCTCGGGGGTATCGACCCCGGGTCCCGGCACCTGCAACGCGACATCCACGTGGATCTTCTCGCCATGCCACAACACACGCAGTTGCTCCAGCATCTCAATCTGCTCCAGCGCGCTGGGTGCCCAAGTGACATAACGGCGGATAAAACCAGCCCGGTAGGCGTAGATACCGATATGACGCAAGAAATGATCGCCGATCTGCGTCTGTGACACGGCAAAACGCTCACGATCCCAAGGAATGGTGGCGCGGGAAAAATAGAGGGCGTATCCCTGCTGGTCACGCACCACCTTCACCGCGTTTGGATTAAACGCCTCCGCCGCCTCATGGATCGGTACCGCCAAGGTCGCCATCCCCGCCTCACAGCGCGCCAGATTCTGCGCCACCTGGCGAATGATCGCCGGCGGAATCAACGGCTCATCGCCCTGCACATTGACGATGATGTCATCGTCCGCGAAACCGCAACGCTCCACCACCTCAGCCAGCCGCTCCGTCCCGGAGTGATGATCCGCGCGGGTCATACACACCTCGCCTCCGGCTTGCAACACGGCCTGCTGCACCTCGGGATGATCCGTCGCGACAATCACGCGGCTGGCACCGGAGGCCCGAGCCTGCGCCATCACCCGTACGACCATCGGCTTCCCCGCGATATCGGCCAACGGTTTCCCAGGCAGGCGAGTTGAGGCGTAACGCGAGGGAATAATAGCAATAAAACTCATCAGTTCTCTTCCAATGGCAAAGTCCGAGCCTCACTCTCTAGCATCACTGGGATGCCATCACGCAACGGAAAGGCCAAACGGTCGATCTTACACACCAGCTCCTGATGCTCTTGGTCAAACGTGAGCTTTCCATTACAGACCGGGCAGGCAACAATCTCGAGTAAACGGTGATCCATGTGTAAAGGGTCCTAGCTACCAATTTGCTATCCACAAGTGTCGTTAGCATACCCCCTTCGAGGGAATTTATCATCCGTTGACAGGTACCGTTTCAACATGATCCACACGATAGACGCCTTAATCGACGCTCTTGCCGCTACAGGCGCATGCACGACGTATCAGGAATGGGGATGTCAGACATCGGGGGAAATGCGGCGCAACGGCGCCAGGAGGAGGGACTATCAGCAGCCAGCGGCAAAACGAGTAGGGAAAACGCTGGCTGCACGCTACATCAGTAGGCGATCACATCTTCGGCGATCTGACTGCGGCGACCACGCGGCGTCGAAAACTCGACCCGTTGCCCCTCACGCAGTAGCTTATTGCGTGAGCTGGCGATAGCGGTGCGGCTAACATACAGATCATCCCCACCATCGAGCGGGGAGATGACACCCAGACCCGCACTCGGGTCATACCACTTCACGAAACCCATCTTTAATGTCATTGTATTTATCCTTCTTATTCTACACCCGCGCAGGCTGAGCCCTTGCTGGGTGGTCGTGCTCTATCAAGTTATCGTTATCAACTCCGTTGAGCCTTGGTGAATCACAGATCAAACAAAAAGCCCGCCATGAGGCGGGCTTTCTCGAGAACAACGCACGTCACCAGCGAACATGTCGCCGTGCTAACGATAGTGCATTGTCACGCGTCACAATTACAGAGCGACGACGTTGGCGGCAGCCGGCCCGCGCGGGCTGTCCTGAATGGTGTACTCTACACGCTGGCCTTCGGCCAACGTTTTGAAACCGTCACCGGTGATGGCAGAGAAATGTACGAATACATCTTTACCGCCGTCATGCTGCTCGATAAAGCCGAAGCCTTTGCTTTCGTTAAACCACTTTACCTGACCAGTCTTCTTAGACATTTGAATTACCTTAAATTTTAACTGAAATTGCCCCATCGGGGGGTTAGGCCGAATGCAGAAACTAACTTATGGGTGGCACTAAGAAGAGGGTTCTCGAACAAGCGGAATCACCAAGGATAACGTCTTAAAAGAGTAACAGCATTATTCTCATGTCGTACATAAATCGGGTCTGTTTTACAGGCCAAGACCATTTACGCATAAAGCTGACGATTGAGCAAGACGTTTTTTCTGTGAAAATCGCGCGATCGATACATAAGGCCACTAAATGTCCCCCCCGCCGACACTGGGCGGGGGGCGTACCAATCCATATCAAACACCGCGCCGTTGGGCGATCAGCTCTGCGATGCGCGCCAATAATGCCCCGCCCTGCGCCGCCGGCAACTCGGCGCTAACCGGGAGGTACCACCAATTCTCTTGCGCAAAGGCGCGGCACTTCACCGCATCTTTCTCCGTCATCAACAACGCCTGTCCCTGAGGCGTCAGCGCCGCCAGGGTGGATGCCTGATAAGCCTGATGATCGGCGAAAGCATGGGTCGCCTGGAGCGTCACCCCCAGTTGCGTCAGCGTCTGGAAGAAGCGTGGCGGGTGGCCGATACCGGCCATCGCCACCACCTCCCCCGTCAGCATCGAGGCCATGCACCGTTCGCCGCTGCGTAGGTTGACCAGCGTCATACCACTCAGGAGCATCGGGATCTCACCGGGCTGTGCCTCACCGCCGTTAACGATCACCGCATCGACCGTCTGCAAGCGGGAAGCACGTTCGCGCATCGGCCCGGCGGGCAACCACCAGCCATTACCGAAACGACGGACCCCATCGACCACCACCAACTCCATGTCACGCGCCAGCGCGTAGTGTTGTAAGCCATCGTCGGTGATCACCACATCCAACGCCTCCTGGGCCAGTAACGCCTGTACCGCCGCACTACGTTGGGGAGCCACCGCCACACGCGCACCGGTGCGCTGGGCAATCAACAGCGGTTCATCACCGCACTCTTGACTGGTCGTCGTACTGTCCAACAGCAGCGGATAATGCGCCGCATGACCGCCATAACCACGTGAGACCACACCGACTCGGTAGCCGCGCTGCTGCAACTGCTCGACCAGCCAGATCACCAGCGGTGTCTTACCGTTCCCCCCTGCCGTCAGGTTGCCCACCACCACCACCGGCAACGGTGCACGCCAAACTGCGCGCCAACCGCGCCGATAAGCTTGACGACGTAACCAAGCAACCAGGCCATACAGCCAGGAGAGAGGCAGCAGCAGCAGGTAGAGCGGCGAGCGCCCAGACCAGATACGCGCGATCATTGGCCGAACTGCATATGATAGAGCTGGGCGTAAACGCCCCCCTTATCCAACAAGGTGCGGTGATCGCCACGCTCCACGATGCAACCGTCCTCTACCACCAAGATCTCGTCAGCGCTTTCGATGGTCGACAGTCGATGTGCAATCACCAGCGAAGTGCGGTTTTTCTGCAACTCATCCAACGCCGCCTGAATGGCTCGCTCCGACTCGGTATCGAGCGCTGAGGTGGCTTCATCGAGGATCAGAATCGGACAATCGCGCAACAACGCGCGGGCGATGGCGATACGCTGACGCTGTCCCCCGGACAGCATCACGCCATTCTCACCGATAACGGTATCCAACCCCTGTGGCATCTTATCGATAAAATCCATTGCATAAGCCAGACGGGCCGCATGCTCAATCTGCTCACGACTGTAGACATGATCACGCGCATAGGCGATGTTGTTGGCGATGGTATCGTTAAACAGATGGACGCTCTGCGAGACCAATGCTACCTGATCGCGCAGCGAACTCAGGGTATATTCACGCAGATCGTGGCCATCAATCAGGATCTTGCCCTGCTGAATGTCGTAGAAGCGCGTCATTAAATGGGCGATCGTCGACTTACCGGATCCAGAGCGACCCACCAGGGCTATCGTTTTGTTGGCCGGAATGGTCAGACTGATATCCCGCAGCGCCGGCACTTCTTTCCCCTGGTAGGTAAAAGTCACCTGTTCGAAATGGATATCACTCTTGGCATGTTCGGCAGTCAATACACGCGTCCCTTCGTCTTTCTCCTGCTCCAGATCCAGAATGGAAAACAGCGTTTGGCACGCCGCCATCCCGCGTTGGAACTGAGAGTTAACGTTGGTCAGCGACTTCAGCGGACGCATCAGGGCGATCATCGAGGAGAACACCACGGTGATTGTACCGGCAGTCAAGGTATCCATCACACTCGGGAAGCTGGCAGCATACAGCACGAACGCCAGCGAAAACGAGGCGATCAGCTGAATGATCGGATCGGAGATCGACGAAGCCGTCACCATCTTCATGCTCTGCTGACGCATGTGGTTACTGACCTTATTGAAACGCTCGCTTTCCACCTGTTGCCCGCCAAAGATCAGCACCTCTTTGTGCCCCTTCAGCATCTGCTCGGCGCTGGCGGTGACCTGCCCCATCGAGTTTTGCATGTTCTTACTGATGTTACGGAAGCGCTTAGAGACATAGCGGATGGCAAACGACACGATCGGTGCCAGTACGATCAAGATCACCGATAACTGCCAGCTGTAATAGAACATCAGACAGAATAAGGCGATGATCGAAGCCCCTTCGCGCACCACAGTAATCAGCGCGCCCGATGAGGAGGAGGCCACCTGTTCAGAGTCGTAGGTGATACGCGAAAGCAGCGTGCCGGTTGACTGCTGATCGAAGAAAGAGACCGGCATCCCCATCATATGGGAAAACAGCTTGCGGCGCATATTCATCACCACTTTGCCGGAGACCCAGGAAACACAGTACGAGGAGACGAAACCGGAGATACCCCGGACCACCATCAAGCCGATCACGACAAACGGCATCCACTTCAAGATATCGGTGCCCGCCTTACCGAAACCATCGTCCAGCAATGGCTTCAATAGCGACAGCATGTAGGCATCGCTAGCGGCGTTGATCACCAAGGCAACCGAGGCTACGATGAGTCCGGCCTTGAAAGGGTTGATCATCGGCCACAGGCGGCGAAAGGTCTGCCAGGTCGAGAGATCTTTATCATGCAGCATGTAATAAACCAGTTAGGAATGAAACAGCGGATTATTTTACCCGTTATGCTCTGCAACGCCAAACCAAGCATGATACCAACGCGTATCTATTTGTGGCCGTTGAGCACGGATCTGCCAGCCAGCGGCGGAAAAATCGACGCGGATCATCCCGTCGTGGGCGTTATCATACCAAGTGATCCCCCGCTGACGATAACGCTGGCGTACCGCTGGCGCCGGAAAGTGCCACGGTGAGTAACGAGCGACGGAAGCCAGGGCAACCTCAGGCCGTACGGCCTGTAACAAGGCCGGCGACGACGACGTAGCGCTGCCATGATGCGGTACCTGTAGCAATGCGGCACGCAGCGGGACGCCGCTGGCGACCAATGCACGCTCACTGATAGCCTCGATGTCTCCCGTCAACAGCATCGCCCCACCCGGCCCATGCAAGCGCAGCACACAAGAGTCATTATTGCGCGGTGTCGCGACCGGGCGCGGCGGCCAGAGGAACTCGAGACGTAGCCCGCGCCAATAGGCGTGTAATCCCTGACGACAAGGCAGATCGGTGGGGTCGGGCGAGGCCACCCAAGCATGCGGATAGGCGCGCTGTAGGCTCGCTCGTCCGCCGGCATGGTCACTATCGGCGTGGCTGATAATCATCCCATCCAACGCAATGGCGCGCCAGCGTAAATAAGGCAGTAAAGTCTGACGTGCTGCATCTCCCCCCGGCCAACGCCCACCGGTATCGTACAACAGAGCGTGCCCCTGGCGCTGGATCAGAACCGCCAGACCATGTCCGACATCCATCATCTCCACGCGCCATCCGGTGCTATCCCCGCGCGCCGCTAACACGCCCGCCAGCGCGCATAGGCTCACCAAGAGTGCATGCCCGCTATCCTTCCCACCCTGCCACCAGGGGTACAGCAGCGCCATCAGCGCTACCCACAGCGCGCCCATCAGCGCTGTTTCGGAAAGGAAGAGCCAGCCATCAGGTAGCCAGGATAACAGAGCCAATAGCCGCTCTAATAGCCACAACGCCGCCTGCCATGCGCCACTGCCAAGCGCCGGTGCCCCTAGTAGCGTCAGTATCAATCCCGCCAACGCCAGTGGCATCACCGCCAATGACACCAATGGAATCGCCAGGAGATTGACCAGCGGCCCACTCCAACTGAGGCCGTGGAATAACAGCAACTGGAGCGGCGTCAACAGCAATAATAACCCCAGTTGTAGGTGTAACAATCGCCCAATCGCGTTACACCACGGCCAACGCCAATGCGGGTGAAACGGCCACCCCTCGTGCCACAGCAGCAAGGCGGCCACCGCGCCCAGCGATAACCATAATGCGCTGGACAGCAGCAACAGCGGTTCAAGCAATAACGTCAAGACCAGCGTCATAGCCAAGATGTCGCGTGGTGCCACCCAGTGCCCCCGCCAGCGCCCGATCAGATACAGCGTCACCATCAATGCGGCGCGCAACGTCGGCGGCGACAGACCGGCCAGCCAGGCATACCCCCATGCGGTGCACAACGCGAAAAGCAGCGCTGGGCGTGGCGTCTGCCAGCGCAACGGCAATCCGAGGCTGCCCAGCCGCCAGAGGGCCCTCGCCAAACCGGCAGCCAAGGCGATATGCAGCCCCGAGATCGCCAGCAGATGCAGAATACCGCTATGACGCAACAACGCCTGCTGCTCGCTCGTCAAACGCCCGCGCTCGCCATACAGCAACGCCAATAACAGCGGGAAAGCGGGATGCGTCTCCCCACGCGCACGGGCCAAATCGATGGCGCGCTGGCGTAGCGAACGACGGGCATCGAGACGCTGATAATGACGAGGCGTTGCACTTAACACCACGCCCTGCGCCAACTGCTGGCGTTGTCGATCGAACCCCGCCGGATTGAGCGAGCCATGTGACGCCCGCAGTGTCGCCGTAATGCGCCAGCGTTGCCCGGCGGCATAGGGGAAACGCACCGTGTTCCAATACAGCCGTAGACGAAATGGCGCGATCGCCTGCCCATCAAGGCGCGTTACCCACAGGTAAAGTGCGCGACGAGGCATCTGCTCGCCTAAGTAGGGTGTCTCAATCCGTCCCTCTAACGTTGCCTGGCGGTCGGCATACACCAATGGTTGTAACGCCAACTGCGCCCGTTCGCTACCCCAGAGTAGCCCTAAGCACAGTAAGCCCAGACGGAGTAGCCACGGGTGATGCCAACAGGCGGCGGCCAATCCCAAGAGTAGCAGCACTAGCGACAGCCAACGCGTGGGCAACGTCGCTAACCAAAGTAACGGTAACATGCCTGCCGCCAGATAACCTAACGCCGTTGCTCCCCCCATCGCCGCCTCCCGTGCAAAAGCGCATTGTGCACCCGCACGCGACGTCATAACGCCCTCGTTACGCTAACTTGAGCAGCACAACGCAGCAAGAATACGCTATACACACCAGCACGGCATCGTATTACGAAGGGCGTCCCGACGTGACGCTGAATGAGCGCCAGCCAACGTGTGCGGGGCGAGGCGTTTCACACACACCGTACACTATGGCTAAGACTTGCGGCCTTCTCCCACAGTGACTCGCCGGTATCGACTGACATCGCAACCGAAAGGAAAGAAGAAAACCGGATGAAAGCAAGCAAGTGGCGGCGCATTCGCGGGCACGCGCCCCCGCACGAGGGATATGGTATAGCGTGCCAAAGGGACGATGGCGTTAAAACCGGTGCGGAATGCGCAGAAAGGAGGAGCACGCAAAATAGAAAAATGGCGCCGTAAGGCGCCATTTTAATCGATTCGATTGGCAATCAAGCGTAGATGTTTGCCCGATCGCGTAACTCTTTACCCGGCTTGAAGTGGGGAACGTATTTACCTTCCAGCTCCACCTTTTCGCCGGTTTTCGGATTACGACCGATCCGGGGAGCACGGTAGTGAAGTGAAAAACTGCCAAAACCACGGATCTCAATGCGTTCACCCTCGGCCAATGTGGCGGCCATGTGCTCCAGCATCTCTTTTACCGCATCCTCAACGGCCTTAGCAGGCAGATGGGGTTGCTGACTGGCAAGTCTTTCAATGAGTTCTGACTTGGTCATATATCCTCCAAGCTGTGTCTCCCCTGAAAGGAGAACGCACGATGCAGCTTAACTACCGTTACAGGGCGGCGTTACGCCGCCCTCATCATTATTCGCCTTTAGCTGCTTTGAATGCTTCAGCCATTGCGTTAGAGAAGTTTGCATCGTCCTGGCTGTTTACGGCAGCCATGGCATCTTTCTCTTCAGCTTCGTCTTTAGCACGGACAGACAGGCTTACAACGCGGTTCTTGCGATCAACGCCAGTGAACTTAGCTTCAACTTCGTCGCCAACGTTCAGAACCAGAGTCGCATCTTCAACGCGGTCGCGGGAAGCTTCAGAAGCACGCAGATAGCCTTCTACGCCATCAGCTAATTCAACTGTAGCACCTTTCGCGTCAACTGCGGTGACTTTACCAGTAACAATCGCACCTTTCTTGTTCAGAGAGATGTAGTTGTTGAACGGATCTTCCGCCAGTTGCTTAACGCCCAGGGAGATACGCTCACGCTCTGCATCGACCTGCAGAACAACGGCAGCGATTTCATCACCCTTCTTGTATTCGCGAACGGCTTCTTCGCCAGCCACGTTCCAGGAGATGTCAGACAGGTGCACCAGACCATCGATGCCGCCTTCCAGACCGATGAAGATACCGAAGTCAGTGATTGACTTGATCTTACCTTCAACGCGATCACCCTTGTTGTGGGTTTCAGCGAACTGCTGCCACGGGTTGGCTTTGCACTGCTTCAGACCCAGGGAGATACGACGACGCTCTTCGTCGATATCCAGAACCATCACTTCCACGACGTCGCCTACGTTAACAACTTTGGACGGGTGGATGTTCTTGTTGGTCCAATCCATTTCGGATACGTGAACCAGGCCTTCAACGCCTTCTTCGATTTCAACGAAGCAGCCGTAATCGGTCAGGTTGGTCACGCGACCGGTCAGTTTGGTTCCTTCCGGATAACGCTTAGCGATAGCGACCCACGGATCTTCGCCCAGTTGCTTCAGGCCCAGAGATACACGGGTACGCTCGCGGTCGAACTTCAGCACCTTAACGGTGATTTCATCGCCAACGTTGACGATTTCGCTCGGATGCTTAACGCGCTTCCAAGCCATGTCAGTGATGTGCAGCAGGCCGTCAACGCCGCCCAGATCAACGAATGCACCGTAGTCAGTGAGGTTCTTAACGATACCTTTAACTTCCATGCCTTCTTGCAGGTTTTCCAGCAGCTGATCGCGTTCTGCGCTGTTTTCAGACTCGATGACAGCACGACGAGAAACTACAACGTTGTTGCGCTTCTGGTCCAGCTTGATAACTTTAAACTCAAGCTCTTTGCCTTCCAGGTGCAGAGTGTCACGCACCGGACGCACGTCTACCAGGGAGCCCGGCAGGAACGCACGGATACCGTTCAGCTCTACAGTGAAGCCACCCTTCACTTTACCGTTGATCACACCGGTAACAGTGGCAGCGTCTTCGTAAGCTTTTTCCAGCATCAGCCAAGCTTCGTGACGCTTAGCCTTCTCGCGGGACAGCTGAGTTTCGCCGAAGCCGTCTTCTACTGCATCCAGAGCCACATCAACTTCGTCGCCTACCGCGATTTCCAGTTCGCCCTGTGCGTTTTTGAACTGCTCGGCCGGAATGGCAGACTCGGACTTCAGACCGGCGTCAACCAGTACGACGTCTTTGTCGATAGCAACAACAACGCCACGAACGATGGAACCCGGGCGGGTTTCGATTTCTTTCAGGGATTCTTCAAAGAGTTGAGCAAAAGATTCAGTCATGTTGATAATCTTCAGGATTCTTTAATTGAACGTCCATCCGGCATCCGGCCAGACGGGGTTGTTTAACATACCTCGCTACATTCCATCGCGACGAGGGGTACTAATTATACAACGTTTTTCACAGCTAAACGAACAATTTATCAATAACAACAATAGGCCACGAGCAAAATTTTCCCGTTGACGGCTAGTGCTGCTGACAATGCCGGATCGCTACGAATACCCGTTTACGCCAGATGCTGGCGTGCATGGGCCAATGCCTGCGCAATTACCTCATCGATAGACATCGCCGTCGAGTCGAGCAGTAACGCCTCCGCTGCGGGCACCAACGGTGCCACGGCGCGGTTACGATCGCGGAAATCACGCTCTTTAATTTCAGCCAAAAGACTTTCAAAGTTAACATCAAAACCCTTCTGCTGCAACTGCAACATCCGGCGACGAGCACGTTCTTCGGCACTGGCATCGAGGAAGATCTTCACCGGCGCATCGGGGAAGACCACCGTCCCCATGTCGCGACCATCGGCGATCAGTCCCGGCGCCTCGCGAAAGGCACGTTGGCGGCGCAGCAGCGCCTCACGCACCCGCGGGAAAGCGGCCGCCCGCGACGCGGTATTACCGACCGTTTCGGTACGGATCGCCGTGCTGACATCCTCCCCTTCCAGCACCACACGCAACTCCCCTTGGCTGGCGTCGAAACGCACATCCAAGTGCGCCGCCAGAGGCACCAGCGCCTCCTCTGAATCAATATCTACCTGATGATGCAGCGCCGCCAGCGCCAGCACGCGGTAAATCGCACCGGAGTCGAGTAAATGCCAGCCAAAGGCCTGCGCCAACGCCTTACATAGCGTCCCTTTTCCTGCGCCGCTTGGCCCATCTACGGTAATGACCGGAACTATCGCCGTCATTCTTGTCTCCTCTCAATTGGAACCCCCAGTCACACAAACCGGGGAAAGCGTATTGTGGGATGGTGACGCATATCTCCCCATGCCACACCACACTCGACCATGATCCCGGGCGCATTATACGCTGACGACGGGCGAACTGTTACCCTCGGCTGCGACGGTTGCTGGAAAAACTGGCGTTAGCACGCCTCCGGCGCGACAGCGCCAAACGATTGTAAATGGTAGGCCAAGACGAAAAAGCCAGCGCGCTAAGCGGGCTGGCGAGTGAAAAAAATGATTGGCTGATCTGCGATTAGCGCGGATGACACAGCGCGGCGAATTGACTGAAGTAATCGGGGAAGGTCTTCGCAGTACAGCCTGGATCGCAGATGGTTACCGGCGTATCGGAAAGCGCCACCAGTGAAAAACACATCGCCATGCGGTGATCGTTATAGGTGGCTATCTGCGCCGCCTGCAACTGGGCTGGCGGTTCAATACGCAGGAAGTCTGGCCCCTCCTCCACCTGCGCGCCCACTTTTCGTAGCTCGCAGGCCATCGCCGCTAGACGATCGGTCTCCTTCACCCGCCAGTTATAGATATTGCGCAGGGTGGTCGGCCCCTCGGCAAACAGCGCGGTAGTGGCGATGGTCATCGCCGCATCAGGGATGGCGTTCATGTCCATGTCGATGCCATGCAGCCGCTCACGGCGGCAGGCGATATAATCGTCGCCCCACTCGATGTGCGCCCCCATCTTCGCCAGTACATCGGCGAAACGGATGTCGCCCTGCATACTATGACGGCCGATCCCCGTCACCCGCACCGTACCACCAGCAATGGCGGCTCCGGCCAGGAAGTAAGAGGCCGAAGAGGCATCCCCTTCCACCAGGTAGTCGCCCGGTGCCTGATAAGACTGTCCGCCACGGACGACAAAGCGCTGATAGGCCTGGTTTTCCACCGTCACACCGAAGGCCCGCATCATTGCCAAGGTGATATCGATATAGGGTTTAGAGACCAACTCGCCCAGAATGGTGATGACGCTATCCTGCGCCGCTAACGGCGCCGCCATCAGCAACGCGGTCAGAAACTGACTGGAGACCGAGCCGTCGACCGCGATCTGACCGCCACCAAAACCGCCACGTAGGCGCAGCGGCGGGTAGCCCTCTCCCTCCAGGTAATCGATCTGCGCCCCCCCCTGACGCAAGGCCGTCACCAGATGGGCGATAGGCCGCTCCTTCATTCGAGGCTCACCAGTGAGGATCACCTCACGCTGCCCCAGGCTAAGCGCCGCCGTCAGTGGGCGCATCGCCGTGCCGGCGTTCCCGAGGAATAGGGACAGTGCGCCATCGGCTGGCAAGCTCCCCGCCAGGCCCTGTACCTCGCAGCGAGTACGGCAGTCGGAGAGTTGATAACGCACGCCTAACGCTTTCAGGGCATCGAGCATGTAACGCACGTCGTCACTGTCGAGCAGATTATGGAGCCGAGTCACGCCACGGGCCTGTGCCGCCAGCAGTAAGGCGCGGTTGGAAACACTCTTCGAACCGGGAAGATTGATCTCGCCAGCAAAGCGACGGATGGGACTCAAGGTCAGGGCGGACGGCATGCTAAATCACTCCTGGGGAAAAACGGTGCCGCCATCATGGCGGCACACTGTAACGGGATGAGGTTATTTTTGTACCGTGTTTAGCGCCGACTGTCATCTAAAAACACCGCCATAAAAAAACCCCGCATCGCGGGGTTAGCGGTTACTGGCGATGGCGCACGCCGCGCCGCTATTAACCGTGACGACGAGCGAAATCGGCCATAAAGTCGACCAAGGCCTGCACACCGGCTAACGGCATCGCGTTATAGATAGAGGCTCGCATCCCACCGGCTACTTTATGCCCCTTGAGGGCATGTAACCCGGCCTGCTGTGCCTCGTCCCAAAATAGCGGGTCCAGGGCACTGTCGGCCATCTGGAACGGCACATTCATGCGCGAGCGGTTGGCCGGCGCCACGTCGTTGCGGTAAAAGTCGCTGCCATCGATGGCGCGATACAGCAGATCGGCCTTAGCCTGATTGCGACGCGCCATCTCGCCCAGTCCCCCTTGCTCCTTGAGCCATTTGAACACCATGCCGGAAAGATACCAGGCAAAGGTGGGAGGGGTGTTGTACATCGAACCATTCTCCGCCAACACCTGGTAGTCGAGGATCGACGGCACCTCGCGCCGCGCGCGTCCCAACAGATCTTCGCGCACAATCACCAACGTGATGCCGGCCGGGCCGACGTTCTTCTGTGCCCCGGCGTAGATCAGACCATAGCGACTGACGTCGATAGGCCGCGAGAGGATCACCGAGGACATGTCGGCCACCACCACCCGGTCGCCGAAGTCAGGTTCCTCATCGATGACCACGCCATCGATGGTCTCGTTCGGACAGTAGTGCAGGTAGGCGCTGCCATCCCGTAGCGTCCATTCAGCCATCGGCTTCATCGCTAACTTGCCATCGATACGGCAGGCAATATCCTGGATATGGGGATCGCAATACTTACTCGCCTCTTTCGCCGCACTCTGCGCCCAATAGCCTCCGACGACGTATTCCGCCCGAGCTGTACGCTCAGCGCCCAGTAGGTTGAGCGGTACCGCGGCGAACTGCCCGCGCGCCCCACCGTGACAGAACAGGATGCGGTAATCAGCCGGAACCTTCAGCAAGTCGCGCAGATCCTGCTCAGCCTCGGCCGCCACCTGCATAAACGCCTTGCCCCGGTGACTGATCTCCATTACCGAAGTGCCCAGACCATGCCAATTGCACAACTCCTGTTCGGCCCGGCGCAACACCTCTACCGGCAGCATCGCTGGTCCGGCGCTGAAATTATAAACCTGTGTCATCTCCCTCACCGCTCTCGCTCAAGTTCACCCGCAGGTGTTTAGTTAACAGATAGTTGGTTGTATCACCGCTAGACAGAGGCCGCAACGGTTATCACCCGCTGTCCCCATCACACCGTCGGCAATGGTGCCAAGCCCGACACGCCGTTACCGACCTTGCGCCGGGCGGCCCACGAGTAAAGGATAGTCAAAACGGGAAAGGTGGGCAGACGCAATGCCCGGCACCGGGACGTTGCTGAACCACAAATGCAACGACGGGGGACTGACGTCCCCCGGACAGATCACCGCCGCGTGATCAATACGTATTAAAGATCTGCTGGATCTGCTGCGGATTCTTGGTTTCCGTCAGCGCCAGTTGCAGCAGGATACGCGCCTTCTGCGGATTCAGGGTGCCGGAGGCGATAAAGCCATACTTGGCATCGTCAACCTCAGCATCTTGTGTCGTCGCCCCGGTCGGTACGCGCGAAGAGCGCACTACCGCTACACCATCGTGCGCGGCATTAGCCAGCGCATCGAATACCGTCTTATACATATTGCCATTACCAACACCGGCGCTGACGATCCCTTGATAACCATCCTTGACTAACGCATCAACTGGCAAGGCGCTGGCATTAGCATAGTTATAGACAATGCCGACTTTCGGCAGCGAGGTCAGCTTACTGATGTCGAAGGGGGTCTGGGTAGTATGCTTGCGCTCCGGCGCACGCTGGTAGTCGATCTTACCGTTGTGGATATAACCCAACGGGCCATAGTTGACGGACTTGAAGGTCTCGACGCCGGTGGTATTGGTCTTGGTGACATCGCGCGCATCCAGCACCGTATCGTTCATCGCCACCAGCACACCGCGATTGGCCGATGCCGGATCGGCGGCCGTGATCACCGCGTTGTACAGGTTAAACGGACCATCGGCGCTCATCGCCGTCGAGGGACGCATCGCGCCGACCAACACCACTGGCTTATCGCACTTCACCGTCAAATCGAGGAAATAGGCGGTCTCTTCCATGGTATCGGTGCCATGGGTGATGACGAAGCCATCGGTCTTGCTGCATTCGGCGTTGATCTTCTTCGCCAGTTTCAACCAGACCTGGTCATTCATGTCCTGGGAGCCGATGTTGACCAGCTGTTCACCCTTAATGTTAGCGATGTTCTTCAGTTGCGGTACCGCATCGACCAACGCCTCAACGCCCACCTTACCCGCCGTGTAATTGGACTTGGTGGCCGAGTCGCCGCCGCCGGCGATCGTCCCGCCCGTCGCCAGCACCGTGATGTTCGGCAACGCCAGCGCGGCACCGCTAAAACCGGAAACCAATAATGCCAACAGGCTAACCTTGATTAACTTCATCCCTATTCTCCTTATGTTAACTGCATGAATTATCTATTTTATCCATACAAAAAATGTGACATCAGGCAGACATAGGGAATACGTGGAGGAATAGGCTAAAAAAACGTATCATGCGCTTTTGACCCCTGCACAAAGTGACATAAATGACACAGACCTTTATCCCCGGCAAAGACGCCGCGCTGGAAGATTCGATCAGCCGCTTTCAGCAACAACTGCAAGCGCTGGGCTTTAATATAGAAGAGGCCAGCTGGCTGAATCCGGTTCCGCACGTCTGGTCGGTGCACATCCGTGACCGCGATTGCCCACAGTGTTTCACCAATGGTAAGGGCGCCAGTCAAAAAGCTGCTCTAGCCTCAGCGCTGGGCGAATACTTTGAGCGCTTATCGACCAACTACTTCTTCGCCGACTTTTATCTCGGCAAGTCAATCGCCGACGGCGATTTCGTTCACTACCCAAACGAACGCTGGTTCCCGCTGCCGCAGGACGGCAGCCTGCCCGCCGGATTACTGGATAATGATCTACGCGCGTTCTACGATCCTGCTGGTGATCTGGCCGCCCGCGATCTGATCGATCTGCAATCGGCTAACGCTGAGCGCGGTATCTGCGCCCTGCCCTTCACCCGTCAATCCGACGCGGCCACGGTCTACATTCCCGTCAATATCATCGGCAATCTGTACGTCTCCAACGGCATGTCTGCCGGTAACACGCCGAACGAGGCCCGCGTACAGGCGTTGTCCGAGATCTTCGAACGCTACGTGAAAAACCGTATCATTGCCGAGGCCATCAGCCTACCGGCGATCCCTGAGGCGGTGCTGGCACGCTATCCCCAGGTGGTCGAAGCGATCGCCACCCTGGAGCGTGAAGGCTTTCCCATCCTGGCCTATGATGCCTCCCTGGGCGGTCGTTACCCGGTGATCTGCGTAGTGTTGCTTAACCCGGCCAACGGCACCTGCTTCGCCTCCTTCGGTGCCCATCCCGACTTCGGCGTCGCGCTAGAGCGCACCGTCACCGAACTGTTGCAGGGCCGTAGCCTGAAAGATCTGGATGTGTTCGCCGCCCCTACCTTCGACGACGAAGAGGTTGCCGATCACACGAATCTAGAAACGCACTTCATCGACTCCAGCGGCAGCATCTCTTGGGATCTGTTCAAGTCCGACGCCGACTATCCCTTCGTCGACTGGAACTTTAGCGGCAACAGTGAGCAAGAATTCGCCACGCTGATGGATCTGTTCGCCCGCGAGGGGCAAGAGATTTATATCGCCGATTACGCACATTTGGGCGTCTATGCCTGCCGCATCCTGGCGCCGGGTATGTCCGATATCTATCCGGCGGAAGATCTGTTGCTGGCCAACAACAATATGGGGGCCGCCTTGCGTACCACCCTGTTGCAACTGCCGGCAAGCGCATGGGACGAGGAGCAATACCTGGCGTTGCTGGCCCGCCTGGATGAAGAAGGGCTGGACGACTTTACCCGGGTGCGTGAGCTGCTGGGCATCGTCTGCGACAGCGATAGTGCCTGGTCTACCCTGCGGGTCGGTGAGCTGAAGGCCTTACTGGCCCTGGCGGGCGGCGATCTGGAGCAAGCGCTGACTTGGACGGAGTGGACCCAAGAGTTCAATGCCTCGGTATTTAGCCCACAACGTGCTGCTTTCTATCGCTGCCTGCATACCCTACTGTTGCTGGCGATGGAAGAGGAACGCGATCCCGACCAATATATGGACGCCTTTCGCCGCCTGTACGGCGAGCAGACGCTGGAGGCTGCGCTGGCGAGTCTGAACGGCGAGCAACGCTTCTACGGCCTGACGGCGATAGATGACGACTTCACCACCCTGCCGGCCCATCGCGCCATGTTGGCCGCCTACGATAAATTGCAGCAAGCCAAACGCCGCTTCTGGCAAGACTGATATACAGCAACCGCCCCCGCGACCGCCGGGGGGCGGTTTACAGCGCACGGCAAGCCCCCTATCCTAGACGACATCGGGTCATAACCCAGGTTAACGATTAACAGCGCAGTCACATCCAATACAATATTGAAACAACAAAAACAATCATCACACACCAGGATTACCTCTATAACGATATTGATGCTTTTCTCTCTCCCTTGATACGCGTTTTTTTCAACTCATAGCGTAAAAATTAAAAAAAATTTTCCCTTTTTAATTCAATGGGTTTTAGTATTAACCCTCTGTTTTTGGGGTGTTTTTGCCACGTCCACCGCTGCTAGACATGATCCATGTCAATTTTTGCCGTATACTGCTTTGCTAGTATCACGGCGCTGATTAATCTTAAGAGAGAGTTAGTGTGAAAGCTGACAACCCCTTTGACCTACTTCTACCCGCAGCCATGGCCAAAGTGGCCGAAGATGCCGGTGTCTATAAAGCCACAAAGCATCCGCTAAAAACCTTTTATTTAGCGATCACCGCTGGCGTCTTCATTTCTATCGCCTTCACCTTTTACATCACCGTGACGACCGGGACCGCCGCCGTACCGTTTGGCCTCGCCAAGCTGGTCGGGGGGATCTGCTTTTCGCTCGGTCTGATGTTGGTTGTCGTCTGTGGCGCCGACCTGTTTACTTCGACGGTACTGATTGTGGTCGCCAAAGCCAGCGGCCGCGTTACCTGGCGTCAGTTAGGGTTAAACTGGCTGAATGTCTATTTCGGCAACTTGATCGGCGCGTTGTTCTTTGTCGCCCTCATGTGGTTTGCCGGTGAATATATGGTGGCGAACGGCGCTTGGGGACTGAACGTGCTCAAGACCGCCGATCATAAGGTGCACCATACCTTTATCGAAGCCGTCTGCCTAGGCATCTTAGCTAACCTGATGGTCTGTCTGGCCGTATGGATGAGTTACTCCGGTCGCAGCCTGATGGATAAAATGTTCGCTATGGTATTACCGGTGGCGATGTTCGTTGCCAGTGGATTCGAGCACAGTATCGCCAACATGTTCATGATCCCGTTAGGGATTGTAATCAAAAATTTTGCAACGCCGGAGTTCTGGCAAGCCGTCGGCGCTGCACCGGAACAGTTTTCAAACCTGACAGTCAGTAATTTTATTACCGCCAACCTGATCCCGGTCACCATCGGGAATATCCTCGGCGGTGGCCTGCTGGTAGGTCTGACATACTGGGTAATTTATCTACGCGGTGGCGACAAGCATTAATCGTCAGTTGTACGCGTAGTAACGGGTTACAAAAAAATCCACACGAGAAGGTAGGTGTCTAAATGACCGAACTTAATGAAAAACAAGCAGCCGCATGGGAAGGTTTCACCGGCGGTGACTGGCAGAAAGAAGTCAACGTTCGTGACTTCATCCAGAAGAACTACACCCCGTATGAAGGCGATGAGTCCTTCCTGGCCGGTGCCACCCCTGCGACCACTGCCCTGTGGGATAAAGTCATGGAAGGCGTCAAAATCGAAAACCGCACCCATGCGCCGGTCGATTTTGATACCAACATCGCCTCTACGATTACCGCGCACGATGCCGGTTACATCAACAAAGATCTTGAACAGATCGTCGGCCTACAGACCGATGCTCCGCTGAAGCGCGCGATCATCCCGTTCGGCGGCATCAAGATGGTCGAGAACTCCTGCAAAGCGTATAATCGCGAGCTGGATCCGATGATCAAAAAGATCTTCACCGAATACCGTAAGACCCACAACCAGGGCGTATTCGACGTTTACACCCCGGACATCCTGCGCTGCCGTAAATCCGGCATACTGACCGGTCTGCCGGATGCCTATGGTCGTGGCCGTATCATCGGTGACTACCGTCGTATCGCCGTTTACGGTATCGACTACCTGATGAAAGATAAGTTTGCCCAGTTCACCTCTTTGCAGGAAAAACTGGAAAACGGTATCGATCTGGAAGCAACTATCCGTCTGCGTGAAGAGATCGCCGAGCAGCATCGTGCACTGGGTCAGATCAAAGAGATGGCCGCCAAATATGGCTGTGATATCTCTGGCCCGGCTACCAACGCACGCGAAGCCGTACAGTGGACCTACTTCGGCTACCTGGCTGCCGTGAAGTCTCAGAACGGTGCCGCCATGTCCTTCGGCCGTGTATCCAGCTTCCTGGATATCTACATCGAACGTGACCTGAAAGCCGGTAAACTGACTGAAGAAGAAGCGCAGGAAATGATCGACCACCTGGTCATGAAACTGCGTATGGTACGCTTCCTGCGTACCCCGGAATATGATGAGCTGTTCTCCGGCGACCCGATCTGGGCAACCGAATCCCTGGCCGGTATGGGCCTGGACGGTCGTACCCTGGTTACCCGCACCAGCTTCCGTTTCCTGAACACCCTGTACACCATGGGGCCGTCTCCGGAACCGAACATGACCATCCTGTGGTCTGAAAAACTGCCGTTGGCATTCAAAAAGTACGCCGCCAAGGTCTCCATCGACACCTCATCCGTACAGTATGAGAACGATGACCTGATGCGTCCGGACTTCAACAACGACGACTACGCTATCGCCTGCTGCGTTAGCCCGATGGTTGTCGGCAAGCAAATGCAGTTCTTCGGTGCGCGCGCTAACCTGGCGAAAACCATGCTGTACGCAATCAACGGCGGCGTGGATGAGAAGCTGAAAATGCAGGTTGGTCCGAAATCTGAGCCGATCAAAAGCGACGTTCTGAACTTCGACGAAGTGATGGAGCGCATGGATCACTTCATGGACTGGCTGGCCAAGCAGTATGTCACCGCCCTGAACATCATCCACTACATGCACGACAAGTACAGCTACGAAGCCTCGCTGATGGCGCTGCACGATCGTGACGTGTTCCGTACCATGGCTTGCGGTATCGCCGGTCTGTCTGTTGCCGCCGACTCCCTGTCTGCTATCAAGTACGCTAAAGTTAAGCCGATTCGTGACGAAAACGGCCTGGCTATCGACTTCGACATCGAAGGCGAATACCCGCAGTTCGGTAACAACGATCCGCGTGTTGACGACCTGGCTTGCGACCTGGTTGAACGTTTCATGAAGAAAATTCAGAAACTGAACACCTACCGTGGCGCTACCCCGACTCAGTCCGTACTGACCATCACCTCTAACGTGGTCTATGGTAAGAAGACAGGTAACACCCCAGATGGTCGTCGCGCTGGCGCGCCGTTTGGCCCGGGTGCTAACCCGATGCACGGCCGTGACCAGAAAGGCGCCGTTGCCTCTCTGACCTCTGTGGCTAAACTGCCGTTCGCCTACGCCAAAGATGGTATCTCCTATACCTTCTCCATCGTACCGAACGCCTTGGGCAAAGACGACGAAGTGCGTAAAGCCAACCTGGCGGGTCTGATGGATGGTTACTTCCATCACGAAGCGTCCATCGAAGGCGGCCAGCACCTGAACGTCAACGTCATGAACCGTGAAATGCTGCTGGATGCGATGGAAAACCCGGAGAAATATCCGCAGCTGACCATCCGCGTGTCCGGTTATGCCGTCCGTTTCAACTCGCTGACTAAAGAACAGCAGCAGGACGTTATTACCCGTACCTTCACGCAGTCCATGTAATTCCCAGTCTGGGTAAAATGGCATAAAATAAAGGCTCCACCCCGGTGGGGCCTTTTTACTATTGTGCGTCATGTCGAGGGCGGCTCAGCGGTGCCATCCGCGCCACGGCGACGACATGCCGTGACTGTTTTGCCGGGCCGCTCTCCGTGCCGTTCGCCGCGAGGGAAACCGGGCAAAACAGTTACTACCATCGGCAGCAGGCCGTCTGTTATCGTCGCCCGCGCCGTATGGCTTCACGACTGCTATTGATCAGTCAATTTTGGAGATAACCCCGCAATGTCAGTAACCGGTCGTATCCATTCGTTCGAATCCTGCGGTACCGTCGACGGCCCAGGCATCCGCTTTATCACCTTCTTCCAGGGCTGCCTAATGCGTTGCCTGTATTGTCATAACCGCGATACCTGGGATACCCACGGCGGTAAAGAGGTGACCGTCGAAGCGCTGATGAAAGACACCGTCACCTATCGTCACTTTATGAATGCCTCCGGCGGCGGTGTGACGGCGTCCGGCGGTGAGGCCATGCTCCAGGCCGAGTTTGTGCGTGACTGGTTCCGCGCCTGCAAGGCGGAGGGGATCCACACCTGCCTGGACACCAATGGTTTCGTACGTCGCTATGATCCGGTGATCGATGAACTGCTCGACGTCACCGACCTGGTGATGCTCGATCTCAAGCAGATGAACGACGACATTCATAAGAATCTGGTCGGCGTCTCTAACCACCGTACACTGGAGTTTTGTCGCTATCTGGCTAAACGCAACCAGAAAACCTGGATCCGCTACGTGGTGGTACCGGGTTGGTCGGACGATGAGGCCTCGGCGCGTCTGTTGGGTGAGTTCACCAAGGATATGAAGAACGTCGAAAAAATCGAACTACTGCCCTACCATGAGCTGGGCAAGCACAAATGGGAAGCGATGGGAGAAACCTACCAGTTGAGCGATGTGAAGCCGCCCTCACGCGAGATCATGGAGAAGGTGAAAAGCATTCTCGAAGAGTACGGCCACAAGGTGATCTACTAAGCCACTCCCCACCACGGCGTCCTACGGCGCCGTGCCTATTTATCGCGACTTAGCGACTTAGCGACTTAGCGACTTAGCGACTTAGCGACTTAGCGACTTAGCGACTTAGCGACTTAGCATACGCACAAACTGGCGACTAATATGCAACAGTGCCTCGCGATCGCTGCCCGCCTTGGCCTGCATCGCCAATCCTTTCTCAAACGTGAGGATCATCAACGCCGTCTGCTGCGCCGAGCCCATCTCTTGCAACTCGCCATCGGCAATCCCCTGCGCCACCAACGTGCAAAAATTAGCAAAAAACGTCTGTCCTGCCGCATTCATTTCAGCAAAGAGCGCCGGCGGCTTCTTATGATAAGTAAACAGCTCGAACAGCAACATGCAGCCACGTGGATACGCAGGCTGGGTGATCACCTCGACAAAACGAGTCAAAAACAGCTCGATACGCGCACGGGCCGATAACCCCGGAGCCTCAATAGTGGCGATCACCTCGCTCAGATAGCGCTGGATATAACGCTCCATCACCAACGCGAAGACCTGCTCCTTCGTGCCGAAAGAGGCATACAACGTCGGCGGATTAATGCCCGCGCACTTGACGATCTCGGCGATCGAGGTCCCCTCATACCCTTGTCGCCAGAACAGCTGCAACAGCTTCTCCAGCACCTGTTCCCGATCGAACTTCTGGGGGCGACCGGCCTTCTTATTCGTCTGTGCTTTCATCCTACCACCCTACTTTTATATTTATCACTACAAAATCATTGACCGAGCTGCGCGTATTGGTAATAGTATATTGTATTAAACACTACAAAAAGGTGGTAACGATGAAATCATGCCAATACGATGGGCGCCGCGGCGAATTGATCGGCCTGCTGACCACGGCGCTGATCTTGATTTGGTTGGGGGTATTTAAATTCACGCCGACCGAGGCCGCCGCGATCAAACCCCTGGTCGAGCATCACTTTCTGATGGCATGGCTGTACGCGACCTTCAGCATCCAAACGGTATCCAACCTGATCGGTCTGGCCGAGATCGTGATCGGGGTGGCGCTGCTGATCGGCCTGAAGCAGACACGCATCGGCCTCTATGCCGGACTCGCCGCCTGCGTGATCTTCGCCGTCACACTCAGCTTTATGTTCACCACCCCTGACGTCTTCAAGGTGGTGGATGGCATACCGATTACCGAATTCTTCCTGTTTAAGGATCTGGCCTTCTTCGGCATCAGTCTCAGTAGCGTCGAACGTAACCGCGCGACGCTGGCCGCCACCACTCCGGAGAAAGCCTGATGAAAACGCGTAACGCCTGGCTCTTGATCCCCGCACTATTACTGTCGGCAGCCGTACAGGCCGCCACGGTGGAAAAGTATACCGAGGCTGCCTTTAACCAGGCTCGAGCCCGCGGCGTCCCGCTCCTGCTCGATGTGTATGCCGACTGGTGTCCGGTGTGCAAACGCCAGATGCGTGAGTTGACGCCGCTCTTCACCCAACCAGCTCAGCGCGCTACGTGCCTTTACCTCGAACGTCGATACCCAGAGGGCGGCGTTGAAGTCGTTTCGCGTCAACCAACAGAGTACCCAGAGCCTCTACCACAACGGCCAAGAGGTGCGGCGTAGCATCGGCGAAACCTCGCCCCAAGCGCTTGCCGACTTCTTGAATCATTAAGGCATGACCATGGAGATTAGCCTGTTAACCCTGGGGCTCAGCCTGCTGGCCGGCATGCTGATCACCCTCTCCCCAGCATGGCTGATTAACCTCAGCACGGCACGGTAATCCAATGAATAACCGGTAACGACAATAAGGACTTCACCATGAAAAAAATGACCATCGCCCCCCTGATCCTGCTGTTGGGCACCAGCTCTGCTTTCGCCGCCAGTCAGATCGATAGTCAACGGGCCATGACGCAACAACGTCTCGGCGCTATTCGCGTCCAGATCCCGAACGGAACACCGGAGCAAGCCGTCGCCACGCTGGCCCAGAAGGTACAGCAGCAAGGTGGTGAGTATTTTCACATCACCGGGTTGGGCACCACCGGCATGGGTAACAGCGTTACCGCCACCGCCGAAGTCTATAAATAACCACCACGGCCCCTACGGGGGCCGCTTTGCATTTCCCCGTCATCCCGCTCCCGGCTTATCTTATACATCCCGCCATTTTTTTAGGATATTCATCGGACATTACGGCTTTTTGCTGAATTATTACCCCAAGATAGCGGCAATAATTTAAGTAATGTAATGAGAGAATGGCGATTATTAGAAATTCTTCTAGTCAGTGACTTCTGTGACTTGAGTCGATACACTGTTTTTACACCGCAAGAGATTAGATTTTATTAATCAATATCTTACGCGTGAAACACTGTTTTTAAATGCTGAACTTGTGCCCACGCTTCACACCCTATTGATTGAAGCGGCCCCATCACGTTATCCCTAGGGACAGCATGGATAACGCTTTCAGGCGCAAGGTTACCGGAGGATTTTATGTCTATTGATGCAACGCTCGACCAACGCTGGCAGTATTGCCACCAGCCGCTGAGCTGGCGCCATGCCATCCATCTTGCCTGTCAACCGCTGATCAGCGATAAAAAGGTTAACGCCCATTATCCGCTGCACATCATCGACGCGCTGAAACGGGGTAAGCAGGATTTCATGGTACGCGAAGGTGTGATGCTGGTATTCGCCCAACCGCAACATGGGGTACTCAGTGAGAAGGGGGAAGCATCCGTACTCAAATGTGATAAACCGGTCGTCATGCCAGATGGAGCTGAAGTGACCCTGATTATCACCCTCTCCGCCGGAACGCAGCAGGCACTGTATGATCTGCACGCCCAGCTCGAAAACTGGCTGGAGATCAACAACGGTTTCGAACTGCTGACCCAGGCGACCAGCCAAAACATGTTGGGCGCCCGTATTCAGGCCACCCTGCTGCACTAAGTCGCCGCCCCCTCGCCGGACGAGGGGTATCAATACGTCACCCCGTACAGGCACTGTACGGGGTGAGTTATTTTAGGTAACCGGCAGCGCGGAGTGCCCCTCTGGACGGCGCAGCAGCAGTAGCAGATAACACAGCGCGATGACGGCGATAGTGACAAACATCCACTGATCAGAGAAACGTTGCATCAGCAGCGCCACTGTAGCTGGGCCGGCTAAGCTACCCAGGGTGTAGCTCATCAATAGCGCCTGATTCATCGCCACCAACTCATGGCGATCGGCGCGCTCGCACGCCCAGGACATCGCCACCGGGTAAAGCGTAAAGCCTGCGGCCCCCAAGGTGAACAGCGCGGGAACTATTCCCTGCGGACTGATTAGCATGGCCATGCTCCCGAGGATCAACATGGACACCTGCACGCGCAACACCAACAGCCGGCCATAGCGATCCGCCAGGCGCCCCACCGGCCACTGACCGAGAATACCGGCGCTGACCAGTAGCGCCATCCAATAGCCGATGCGCGCATCGCTCATCCCCTGGTGACTCAGATAGAGCGGCAGTAAGCCGTACAGGGTGCCGAGGATCGCCCCCGAGATCACACAGCCATTCACGCCCACGCGTGCGCTGCGCCGGCGCAATAACGACCAGAGCGACATCCCGCGCGCATGCGGCTGGGGACGCTCGATGTGAGCGAAACACAGCGGCAGCATCGCCACCACCATCAACGCCGTAGTCCAAGGGAGCACTTGCAATAGCGCGGTAGGGATCGCCCCGAGAGCCAACTGTCCCAGCACGGTGCCCAGGTAGTAGATGGTCATATAGGCCGCCAACAACTGGCCACGATTGGCATTGGTTCCGCTACGCAGCAAGGCGCTCTCCACGATCACCCAGATCATGGCACAACCGATGCCGGCCAGGAAACGCCACAATAGCCAGCCGCAAAACTCATTAGCCACCGCCAATGCTGCCGTCGAGGCGGCGAACAGCAGGCAGGCGTAGTAATAGCTTTGATTGAAACCGTGACGCAAAATGACCCAACCAGTCAGCAAGGTGCCAACCAGGTTACCGAGGAAATAGGCGGAGCTAACCAGGCCGACCTGCCATGTCGCCAGATGCCGTTGATCCAGCCACAGCGGCACCAAGGTATTGAGCAACGCCATGGCGACCGTCAGCAGTAAGAGTCCGCTGAGCAATGCCAGCACCGGACGAGAGAGCGAGAACATGAAAACGTGACCGAACCGACAAAAACGGGAAAAGTGTGCGCATCATGCCACTCGCGAAAAAAATGTCAATTGTTCATTAACCGTCCAGCCAAAAATGTTGCAATCTGGTAACAATCGCACTGGCCACTTTCCGTGACACTCCTTCAGTCACGCCCATGCGCAATGCCAGCCTGGAGTTGTAGATGGCCGAAATGGCAAGCGACCTTACACAAGCCACAGCCATCGCAGCGCGCCTCATCCAACTGAGGCTGACTCTGCGCGTCGAACGACAAGGCCTGTTGAGGACAGGCAAGCTGGCACAGACGACATGCGCTATAACGCCCCAAACAATGGCTGTCCAACTGCGGACGCCAAGCGGTATCGGCAGGCAACTGCGCCAACAACGCCCCATGCGGGCAGGCATCGGCGCAGGCCTGGCAGTGCTGTGTATCGCAGCCACAGACATCCACCTCCAGCCAAGCCGCGCCCTCACGCAGGGCGATCAGGCCGTAGGGACAGGCCGCCACACAAGCAGCACAACCGTCGCAACACGCCAAAAAGGCCGCCTCCGCCAACGCATAAGGCGGTCGCCCACAGGCACGCTGTACGGGCGCATGTAACGCCTGGCGCTGTACCTGACGCCCGCCTCCCAATAAGCCACGCAACAACCCGCGCCGGCTGACGTGACGATGCGTCATCCAAGCCCGGTAGTAGCGTTCATCGCGCCGTTCGCTCATCAGCGGTACAACTTCACGTCGACATCGGCGAGGGCGAGCTGGCGTTGCCAGGCGTGTAATGTCAGCGCGCTCAACGCCGCCACGCCCTGATAGAAGGGGTGATCCGCCGCCTGACTTAGCAACGTCAGATAGCGCCCGCTCCAGGGCAGCAGGTGTTGTTGCAGCAAGGGGGCCAGCAGTTGCGGCTGTCCCTCAGCCAACCAAGCCACCAATAGCAACAGCAAACCGATATGATCCTCCGGCTCACGGCTATCTGACTGCCAGTCGATTCCCTGCGCCCGCATCCACTGGCGTAGTGCCAGAGTCGAGTCGCCAAACAGCACGCTTTCACGATCCAAGTAGACCGATCCCCAAGGCGGTGCCGCCAGGGCATGCGGTCCGATAAACAAACGTTGGTGCGCTTCGGCCAGGGACTCATCCGCCGGTGCGGCCAGCAGCGTAGCGCAATGCTCACGTTGTGCTGGCGTGCCATAGGGCCACCGCCGCACCTCCTGCGGTTGGCGTAACACCGCCACCAGCGGCGCGGCCTGTTTACTCTCTGGTGCGCTGTACAGCAGGGCACCCAGCACCCGCGCCGTCAGCGCCATATCCTGTAATTGTTGCGGTGATAACATAGCAATCCTTACACCTGGGGCGGTGCCAACGCACCGCCCCCCTTCTCGTCCATTAACCGGCGATGGCGACGCCAACGGTCATATGCAGGCCATAAAACACGCCACGCCCCACTAACTCACCGGCCAGCACCAGCATCAATGCCAGGATCAAGCCGGCGATCGATGGGATCTTGCCGCGCAGTAACGGGTATAGCCAGCACGCCAATCCCAACGCCAGCAACACGCTGCGCAACGCCAGTAACCCGGCGTAATCAGGCACCAACGCAGAGGCCTGTTGCACCGAACTGTGGATGGCGGCCAACCCGCTGCCCTGCATCCCGCCCGCGACTACGCCTACCAACGCAGCGCAGCAGGCGATCGGCGGCAGCAGGCGCAGTGAACCGGGAGCCATATCGACCGACAGCAGCAACAGGTAGCCCAGCAGCGCGCCACCGACCAGCATGGTGACAAAGAAGCTGAGGGTGGTGTAGCCCGTGTACCAGGTCGGCACCGTATCGATCAGGTAGACCCGCGTCATCGACCAGACGAACAGCAGCGCCAACGCCATGGTCGACATCAACCACAGGCGCCCCAATGCCGCTGGCATCTTATTCAACACGGCCAACAGCCAATACAATCCCCCGGCGGCGAAGAACAACGAACCACACAAGATCTCGTTACTCAGCGCGGAGGCACCGACCCGCGCGAGCGCATTGACGGCGCGCTGCGGCGAACCAAGGTGCATCACCGATGCCACGAAAGCGATGGCCAGCAGCAACCACAGGAAGAACATACGTCCCTGAATGCGCAAGGCGCGCCCTGCGTCTAAGCGGCCACACAATAACGCCAACGCCATGACAATAAAGGCACCAGCAACGCTCTGCCCTAATACCGTGAAGATCATCAACGGCCATTCATGCCATCCCATACCCATCTCAGACCTCCTTCGGATTCGCCAGATAGCCGCAGGTATCCCCGACCGGGCGGCTGTTGGCATTCGGTTTCAGCACGATATTCGGCCGGGTGTAGTGCGCCGCCGGCAGCGGTGCCACGGCGGCGAGATCACCATAGCGGGCACGCAACTCCTCGATCGGCCCCATATCCAATGCCCGTAGCGGGCAGGACTCGACACAGATTGGCTTTTGCCCCTGCGCGACGCGCTCATAGCAACCGTCGCACTTGGTCATATGCCCCTTCTGCGCATTGTATTGTGGCGCGCCATATGGACAGGCCATATCGCAATAGCGACAACCGATGCATACCGACTCGTCCACCACCACGAAGCCATCCTCGCGCTTGTGCATCGCGCCGCTCGGACATACCTTAACGCAAGCCGGGTCATCGCAATGGTTACACGAAATGGAAAGATAGTAAGCGAACACGTCATGACGCCAGGTATCGCCGTCGGGCTGCCACTCACCACCGGCATACTCGTAGATGCGCCGGAAGTTGATATCCGGCGGGAGATCTTTGTAATCCTTACAGGCCAGCTCACAGGTCTTGCACCCGGTGCAACGGCTGGAGTCGATATAAAAACCGTATTGCGTTGTCATCAGTTACTCCTTTAAGCCTTGGCAACCTGAACCAGATTGGTGTGCGACGGGTTCCCTTTCGCCAACGGAGAGGGGCGTTGAGTGGTCAGGACGTTGATACAACCGCCGTGATCGACCCGCTCACCATCGGGGCTATACCAGGCCCCCTCACTTAGCGCCACCACCCCGGGTAACACGCGTGGCGTCACCTTAGCGTTGATGCGAACCTCACCGCGATCGTTAAAGATGCGAACCACATCTCCTTGAGCGATGCCACGCGGCGCCGCGTCCAACGGGTTGATCCACACCTCCTGCGGACAGGCAGCCTTCAGCACATCCACGTTGCCATAAGTCGAGTGGGTACGCGCCTTATAGTGGAAGCCACTCATCTGCAACGGGAACTTGCTACGCAACGGATCCTGGTAGCTTTCGAAACCGGGGCTGTAGATCGGCAACGGGTCGATGACATCGTCCGGAGCCAACTGCCAGGTGGCGGCGATCTCAGCCAGCGCGGCCGAGTAGATCTCGATCTTGCCAGACGGGGTCGTCAGCGGATTGGCCTGCGGATCGGCGCGGAACTCGCGGTAGGCCACGTGGTGCCCTTGCGGATCGCGTTGCTTGTAGATCCCTTGGCTACGGAACGCCTCAAACGACGGCAAACCGGGGATCGCCTGCTGCGACTGGGCATACAGGTGGCGTAGCCACTCTTCCTGGCTGCGGCCCTCGGTAAATTGTTGGCCGACCCCCATCCGTTTGGCGATCTCGCTGGTCATATCATAGATAGTGCGGCACTCGAAGCGTGGCGCGATAACTTGGTCGGCAAAAATCACGTAGCCCATGTTGCCGCAGGAGGCGTCCAGACAGAAGTCCATTTGCTCCGAGGCAGTGCAGTCCGGCAACAGGATATCGGCGTACTTGGCCGAGGCGGTCATATGGTTATCGATCACCACAATCATCTCGCACTTGCTATCGTCTTGCAGGATGTCGTGGGTACGATTGACCTCTGCGTGCTGATTCACCAGACAGTTGCCGGCATAGTTCCAGATCATCTTGATCGGCACATCCAGCTTCTCCTTGCCACGCACCCCGTCACGGGTGGCGGTCATCTCGGGACCGCGCACGATGGCATCGGTCCACAGGAACATCGAGATACTGGTCTTAACCGGGTTCTCCAAGGTCGGCATACGGACGAACGGCAGGCTATAGGAGCCTTCACGCGCTCCCGAGTTCCCGCCATTGATCCCCACGTTTCCGGTCAGGATCGGCAGCATGGCGATGGCGCGTGAGGTCAACTCACCGTTAGCGTGGCGTTGCGGCCCCCATCCCTGGCAAATGTAAGCTGGCTTGGCGCTTCCAATTTCACGTGCCAGCTTGATGATCCTATCCTCTGGGATGCCGGTGATCGCCGATGCCCATGCCGGAGTCTTAGCGGTCTTATCCGGTCCCTGACCGAGGATGTAAGCCTTGTAGTGGCTGTTGGCGGGCGCACCAGGCGGCAGAGTACGCTCATCGTAGCCAACACAATACCGGTCGAGGAACGGCTGATCGACCAAACCTTCGCTGATCAGCACATGGGCCAGGCCGGCCACCAGCGCCGCATCGGTTCCCGGGCGGATGGCGATCCACTCATCCTCACGCCCGGCGCCGGTATCGGTGTAACGCGGATCGATGAGGATCATCTTGGCATTGGATTTAGCACGCGCCTGCTCCAAATAGTAAGTCACCCCGCCGCCACTCATGCGCGTCTCACCGGGGTTGTTGCCGAACATCACCACCAGTTTGCTGTTTTCGATATCCGACGGACTATTACCGTCCGCCCAACCGCCGTAGGTGTAATTCAGTCCGGCGGCAATCTGCGCGGTACTGTAGTCACCATAGTGGTTAAGGTAACCGCCGCAGCAGTTCATCAGACGCGCGATCAGCGTCGCGCCGGGAGGCCAGGAGCGCGTCATGGTGCCGCCCAGCGTACCGGTACCGTAGTTCAAGTAGATCGCTTCGTTACCATACTCTTTGATGATTCCCTTCATACTGACGGCGATAGTATCGAAAGCCTCCTCCCAGGAGATACGTTTAAACTTCCCTTCGCCGCGCTTACCGACCCGCTTCATCGGGTACTTCAGACGATCCGGGTTATAGACCCGACGACGCATGGAGCGACCACGCAGACAGGCGCGTACCTGGTGTAAACCGTCATAACGATCATCACCGGTATTGTCGCTTTCGACATAACTAATCTCACCATCCACGACGTGCATACGCAACGGGCAGCGGCTGCCGCAGTTTACGGTACAAGCGCTCCAAATCACCTGCTCATCCTGCGCTGCCGAGGCGGGCTGCGAGGGTTGGGCTTCCGCCCGACACGTAAAGGGGAGCGAGAGCGCACCGCTGGCCGCCGCCAGCCCGCCGATCGCGCCGCCTTTCACCAGAGTACGCCGTGTCAGCGACGCATCTAGCAATGCCGTCCGATTGTGTTTTTTCATAGCATGCTCACTTTTATTTTGCTTTCTACTGGTTAATACGCGCTTGCCCCTCCCGATGAGAGGAGATGCCGACGCAAAGAAAGAAAACGGAATAAGGCAAAGGAGAGATCGCAATGACCCGGAATATCCAGCCCAGAGCGACAAGAGTTAAGGACCCATTAAAAATTAAAATAATCATCCTGCTAAGCAACTCCATGGCAACTCATCGCCTTGCTTAGGAGCATACGGCTTTCACCTGTTCTGCTTTTGTTTCAAATCAAAAAATATCCCGTCGGATTTCACAGAATCGGGTAAATTTTTTTTATTTTTCTTATGCGTAATTTTCTTTTAAAAAAAAGAAATTATTTAGTCTGGTGGACGGCAAAAAAACGACAGCATCACTGCGCCGCGGATCGGCCAAGAGCGTCACACGCCTCCTTTACGGATGAAGCCGGGTACGCCTGTTCCTTGCGCCTCGTCACCGGGCTGCGCGGGTCGAGTTCAGCGTGGATGTTAGCACTGAGTCAGCACGGTAAGCATGAGAGCGTGCCACAGCCTCATAGAAGGACAGCGGTAAAACCTATTCCCTACCCTAACCGGGAGACATCTGCGCCGTTCAGGCTTTCTTGCCGGTCGATCCTCATCGGCGTGGTGTAATTGCGCACTGAATAGCACTTGCGCCTCATCCCCCCCTCTCTGGACGACGCCAAAGGACCACTCCCCTATTATTTACCGTAATCGCAAGTAAGCGCTCAGGACTTTTCATCCCCCGTTAAGGACTCCCGGCGGCATTGTTATTTTGACCTTTGCCATGATCAGCACGCGCGCGGTTTTAATAAATCCAAAGGCCAGGTTAGCGCTAACGCTGTGGGGCAAATATTACCGCCATACTCGCCTCACCGAGGCTTTCACAACACAAAAAAAAGACCCCGCCAAGCGGGGTCTAATGGGATACAGAACGAACGCACTTAACCGATATATTCCAGGCCATTCATATATGGGCGCAAAACTTCCGGTACCTGAATGCGGCCATCGGCCTGCTGGTAGTTTTCCATTACCGCCACCAGCGTACGCCCCACCGCCAAGCCGGAACCGTTCAGAGTGTGCAGCAGACGCGGTTTTTTGTCTTCCTTGCTGCGGTAGCGCGCCTGCATACGGCGTGCCTGGAAATCCCACATGTTGGAGCACGAGGAGATCTCACGGTAGGTGTTCTGTGCCGGAACCCAGACTTCCAGATCGTAGGTCTTGCTAGAGCCGAAGCCCATGTCACCGGTGCACAGCAGCACCTTACGGTACGGCAGGTTCAGCAGTTGTAGCACCTTCTCGGCATGGCCAGTCAGCTCTTCCAAGGCCGCCATGGAGTCTTCCGGGCGCACGATCTGCACCAGTTCGACCTTGTCAAACTGGTGCATACGGATCAGTCCGCGAGTATCGCGGCCATAAGAGCCGGCCTCAGACCGGAAGCACGGCGTATGCGCCGTCATCTTCAGCGGCAGATCACTCTCGTCCAAGATCTCACCACGCACCAGGTTGGTCACTGGCACTTCGGCGGTCGGGATCAACGCATAGGTGCTGCTATCGGCTTCTTCTTCCAGTGGACGAGTGTGGAACAGATCCGCGCCGAACTTCGGCAACTGGCCGGTACCGTACAGGGTATCGTGGTTCACCAGGTACGGGACATAGGTTTCCAGGTAGCCATGCTGCTCAGTATGCAGATCCAGCATAAACTGCGCTAGGGCGCGGTGCATGCGGGCAATCTGACCTTTCATCACCACGAAACGGGCCCCAGTCAGTTTCACCGCCGCGGCGAAGTCCAGGCCGTCGGCCATCTCACCCAGGGTCACATGATCGCGCACCTCGAAATCGTAGCTGCGCGGCTCACCCCAACGGCTGATCTCCAGGTTATCGTTCTCATCTTTGCCGATCGGGACAGAGTCGTCCGGCAGGTTCGGAATGGAGAGCGCCAGATCACGGATCTCCTGCTGGAGCTGATCCAACTCAGCCTTGGCGGCATCCAGCTTTTCACCCAATTCATTGACTTCACGACGCAGCGGCTCGATATCCTCACCCCGGGCCTTGGCCGCACCGATGGATTTGGATCGCGAGTTACGCTCAGCTTGCAGGGATTCCGTCTCCACCTGCAACACTTTACGGCGTTCTTCCTGTTGACGCAGTGTGTCAACATCCAGTTTGTAGCCTCGGCGAGCCAGTTTTTCGGCGACTGCGTCTAGCTCATTACGCAGCAGATTGGGATCTAGCATGCTAATCCTGTGAATTATTGAGGGGTTTTAATAAACTCATACACTGAGGCGGCCATCGCGATGGCGGCAACGCACTCAATGCAAAGCGGATTTCTTCATAACCTTACCGCAATGAATGGGTTAGCGGTAGCGTTTTGTCGGGCTATTTTGATCCTGCTCAGCGAGCCAGGCCAGCTTCTCGCCGATCTTGCCCTCCAAGCCACGCGAGGTCGGCTGATAATAACGCGTCTGCGCCATTTCCGGCGGAAAGTAAACTTCACCCGCTGCGTAGGCGTTGGGCTCGTCGTGGGCGTAACGGTACTCTTCACCCAGCCCCATCGACTTCATCAGCGTGGTTGGCGCGTTGCGCAGATGGGACGGTACGTCATAGTCCGGGCGCTCCTTAGCGTCGCGCAGAGCCGCCTTAAAGGCGGTATACACCGCGTTGCTCTTCGGTGCACAGGCCAGATAGACAATGGCCTGGGCAATGGCACGCTCACCCTCGGCCGGGCCGACGCGGGTGAAACAATCCCAGGCGGCGATCGCCACCTGCATCGCGCGCGGATCGGCGTTGCCGACATCCTCCGAGGCGATAGCCAACAGGCGACGCGCCACATACAACGGATCGCCCCCCGCCGTGATGATACGAGCATACCAGTACAGGGCGGCGTCCGGCGCCGAGCCGCGCACCGACTTATGCAACGCGGAGATCAGATCGTAATAGCGATCACCATGATTGTCGAAGCGAGCGCTGCGCTCGCCAGAGACCGCGCGCAGCAGATCCAGTGTCAGCCGACGCTGCCCCTGGTCATCCGCCTCGGCCATATCCGCCATCATCTCCAGCGTATTCAGCGCCCGACGCGCGTCGCCGTTCACCAGTTCCGCCAAGGCATCACGCGTCTCCTCCGGCAGTTGCAGCTCCTGACCACCGTAGCCACGCTCACTATCGCTCATCGCCTGCTGCAATACCTGGACGATATCTTGCGCCTCCAGCGCCTTGAGCAGATAGACTCGCGCCCGCGATAGCAGCGCCGAATTCAGTTCGAAGGAGGGATTCTCGGTGGTGGCGCCGATAAAGGTGATGGTGCCATCCTCGATATGCGGCAAGAAAGCATCCTGTTGGCTCTTGTTGAAACGGTGCACCTCATCGACGAACAGGATGGTACGCCGCCCGATATCACGATTCTGCCGCGCGCGCGCGATCGCCTCGCGGATTTCCTTGATCCCCGACGTCACCGCCGAGATGCGCTCCACCTCGGCATGCGCGTAACGCGCGATCAACTCCGCCAGGGTAGTCTTACCCGTCCCCGGCGGCCCCCACAAGATCATCGAATGCAGATGGCCGGCCAAGATGGCGCGCGGCAACGGCTTGCCCGCCGCCAGCAAATGACGCTGACCGATATACTGCTCCAGGGTCTGTGGCCGCATGCGCGCGGCCAACGGTTGAAAGGTATCCTGGGCGAAGTCAAGGGAGAGATTACTCACGATCGGCGTCCTGGGCTTATTTCTGGCGCTGATCGTCCAGCGTCACGCCCGGAGGGGGCGTAAAGCGGAACTTGGCCGCATCCACCGCGCCGTTCTGCTGACGCTTCAGGGTATAGACGCTGCGCTGGCCATCCTGCTCAACGGCGCTGAAACCGTTAATGGTGCCATCCGGCAACACGGTGATGGTAAATTTCTTCAGGTTGTTTTTGCTGTTCTTCGGCGTCAGATCGAAGGTATTACCCTGCTGGGTCACGTTGTACTGCGCCCATTCACTGGCATCGTTACGGGTGATCAGCATAAACGGCGTATTGCTGGTGGCGCTGTTCAGCCAGGTGGCCGTGACTTGCTCGACGAACGGGTTATAGAACCACAGGGTTTTGCCATCGGAAACCAATACACTCTCATCCGGCGAGATCATGTGCCAATTAAACAAGTTGGGGCGCTTCACCCACAGCTCACCCTCGCCCTGCTGGACCGCCGTACCGTCCGCCGTGCTGACGGCTTGGGTAAAGCTGGCATGGAAACTATTGACCTTGTTCAGCCGGCCTTGCAGATCGCTGCTTGGCGACGCCAGAACAGAGGCCGACATCATGCCGCTCACGACAACACAGCAGGCAACTAACAGCTTTTTCATCGGAATGATTACCTTCAACAAGAATAAGTTCAGCCTGCCCGGACGACCGCGACCACGGGCAGATATGGCACCGCGCTGTGATTATACGCCAAGGCGTACGACGGCACGGCGAAAAAACGCCGCGCCGCCACGCAATTAATCATAATCGCCGGCAGGGGGAGCCAATACCTCTCGGTTACCGTTATGCCCCTGCGGACTGACAATCCCCTGCGCCTCCATCTGCTCGACGATGCGCGCCGCCCGGTTGTAGCCAATGCGGAACTGGCGCTGTACCCCCGAGATCGAGGCGCGACGCTTGTCGATGACAAATGCGACGGCCTGATCAAACAGCGGATCCAGTTCGTCGTCACTGTCGAGGCCGCCGCCGGCGCCCCCTTCACCATCCTCACAGGCGGTGATGCTGTCAATGTACTGTGGACGCCCACGCGCCTTCCAGTCCTGCACCACCGCGTGCACCTCTTCGTCACGCACAAATGCGCCATGAACACGCACCGGCGCCGACGTATTGGGCGGAATATAGAGCATGTCCCCCATGCCCAACAGCGACTCCGCACCGGCTTGATCGAGGATGGTACGTGAGTCGATCTTGCTGGAGACGGTAAAGGCGATGCGAGTCGGAATATTGGCCTTAATCAGGCCGGTGATCACATCCACTGAGGGGCGCTGCGTCGCCAGCACCAAGTGGATCCCCGCCGCACGCGCTTTCTGCGCCAGACGCGCGATCAACTCTTCGACCTTCTTACCCACCGCCATCATCAGATCGGCGAACTCGTCCACCATCACCACGATGTAAGGCAGTTTCTCCAATGCTGGCGGTAACGCATCCATGCTGTCGCCCGGACGCCACAATGGGTCGGGGATCGGCCGCCCCATCTCCGCCGCCTGGCGGACTTTATCATTGTAGCCAGCCAAATTACGTACCCCGAGCGCCGACATCAGGCGATAGCGACGCTCCATCTCGCCGACGCACCAACGTAACGCATTGGCGGCGTCTTTCATGTCCGTGACCACCTCGGTCAGCAGATGTGGAATACCTTCATACACCGACAGCTCCAGCATCTTCGGGTCGATCATGATGAAGCGCACCTCATCCGGTGTCGACTTAAACAACATACTGAGGATCATCGCATTGACCCCGACCGATTTACCGGAACCGGTCGTACCGGCCACCAGCAGGTGCGGCATACGCGCCAGATCGGCGATCACCGGCTGACCGGCGATATCCTTGCCCAACACGACCGTCAACGGCGAGGGACTGTCACGGAATTGGGCACAATCAAGCACTTCACGCAGGTAGACCGTCTGGCGGTGCTTATTCGGCAGTTCTAAGCCGACATACGGCTTGCCGGGGATCACCTCCACCACGCGTACCGCCACGGCGGAGAGCGAACGCGCCAGATCGCGCGACAGGTTAGAGATGCGCGCCGCCTTCACCCCTGGTGCCAGATCCAACTCGAAACGCGTGATCACCGGCCCCGGCGAGATGCCGACCACCGAAGCCTTGACGCGATAATCGGCCAGGCGCGCCTCGACCAACTGCCCTTGCTGCTCCAGCGCGAACATATCCACGGGCTCAGCATTGGCTGGCGGTGGCGTCAACAGATCCAGCGTCGGCAATGGTGTGGTCGGCTTGTGCAATGGCCGCTCGTCACGAACCAAGAACGGATGAACCAGACCGGCCATAGCATCCGGCGGATTCGCCGCAGCCGGAGCATGGCCAGCCGCTACGGCTGGCTGAGCCGGAGCGGTATCAAACGCAGCGCTATCAAGCGAGTCACTGGGCAGCGGCGACGGCGTGAACAGTGGCGCCATCGGCGCTTCGTCCTCGGCGGCGAAAGCGAAGTCGGCCAGTGAGCTCTCCACTGCTGACGGCGCCGTCCCCGCCAAGACGTCGCGGGCAGAAAAGTTCAGTAAACCATCGTGCGTCGCTGGCGTTGTCGAAGAGGAAGCGGACGGCGTAGAAACGGCGGGACGTTGCGGCGTGGCCGCCGACGTCTCCGCTAGCGGCGTTGGCGCGCTGGCGGTCACGGATGGCGTGGCGGCATAACGCTGCTGCTGAGCGGCTAAAAACTCACGCTGCAAGCGCGCCTGCTCCAACGCATTCTCATCCTCGCCGTCGTGCAGATACGCTTGACCATAACGTGCCCGCTGCTGGCTAACAAAGGCCTCGCGCAGCGCGGCCTGCTCCAACAGGCTGGCATGCTCCTCATCCGTCTCCGGCTGATCCGTCGCTGACGGAGTAGGCTCGGAGTAAGCCGAGAAGCGGGGTAAGGATGTAGAACCACTGGTCGCCGAGCTCGCTGCCCCCTCAACCGCCGCGGCCCGAGCCGTTGCCTGGGCAAAGATAGACTGACCCGCTGAGTCAGCGGCGGCCTGCGCGGGGGCGGTCAGCGGCGTCACCTGCACCTCGGGTATCTGCTCCAGCGCCGCCTGCTCTTCTCGAGCCCGACGCTCCTGCGCCTCGCGCCGGGCCTGCTCTTCCGCCATGCGCTGCGACGGTAATTTAATCCCTAATGAGGCCAACTCCCGTCGCGTCGGGATACGTACCGGATTGGGGCGAGGCAATTCGGGGCCAATCCCCTGCTTCACCTGCGGCCCGCCATCCAGTGCGCCGATAGCTGGCGTAAAGGCGGCGCTGGCGGCCGCACCGAGAGCCAGATCTTCATGGCGGCTAGCCGCGCCGAACACCGGTAGATCCGCCGCCAGTCCTGGATTGATATAGGGTAGATCGCTCGCCGGAGTGAGGCCACTGCCCGCCATCGGCGGCTCGTGCTCTGTCGGCCAGTGGCCGAGAGGCGGCTCGATATCACGCTGCGTGGATGCGCGCACACTGACGGGACGCCCCGCCGCAGAAGCGTGAGGGCGATCTTCCGGCTGACTGAGGGAGTACATCGGTGCCAACGCCGCTTCGTTGCCACTCTCTGTATCGCTGGCACTAAAGGTATAAGGCGCCGCGCTCGTTGGCGACACGGCCTCATCGGCGGGCAACGCGGAAAACGTCGCCGGTGCCGGGGTTTCCTGCGGCGGTGATGGTACCGGCGACGCAGTCATCAATGGTGAGGCCGGGGCAAACGGCGGCGCGCACTCCCCCGGCGTTGCCGAGGTCGATAACGGTGCCGTCGTCAGCGCTGAAGACGTGACAAACGGCACAGTAGTCGCATCGGCGGCGTGGCTCAGCGCGGTATCCGCGACAACCGGCTCCGCCCCTACAGCGGCAGCGAGGCCGCTGGCGGGCAAGGCCGGATTACCCTGCGACGAATGCTCAGGCGGCGTATCGTCGACCTGATCCAACGGGCGCAGTCCCTTCGGCGCTAGCGAGTCATGCTCGGCTACCTCATCACGCGCACGCAGGTCGGCAAACAAGGGATCGTCGGCCTCGTCATCCAGTAACGGCGCAGAGTGCGCCGCCGATGGCGTCTCACTCACTGCGTCGTCGGGCACGGTCACTGCCTCGTCCTCGTCGTACTCATCGTCCAACGCCTCGTCACGACGCGAGCGGTTACTCATAAAGGTCAAAGCACCGAGCAACGTCGCCCCGATCTTCTCGGCGATGGTCAACCAGGACCAGCCGGTAAATAGCGATAGGCCAACGGCCCAGGTGCCTAACATGGCCAGCGTGGCGCCGATACTCCCCAGCAACGGCAATGCCGCGCTGCTGATCAGGCTACCTATCACCCCACCAGAGGCAAAGTAATAGAGATCATCCACATTCAACGCCGCTAGCCCACAGGATGCGACCACCAGCGCCAACATGCCGATGAGACGCACGGCGATGGCGAAATAATCGACATAGCCGTTATCGTCACGCTTGCGGTACGCGACCCAGCACAACACCAACATGATCGGCGGCAAGGCGTAAGCCAGCACGCCAAAGACAAAAAAGAGGGTATCGGCCAGCCAGGCTCCAGCACCACCACCAATATTATGGATGGGCTCATGCCAAGCGGTCTGCGACCAACTGGGATCAGCCGGGTCGAAAGTGAGCAACGACGCCATCATATAGACGGCGAATAGCGCGACTAGGATGAGTAGCGCCTCATAGACACGCCGTCCACCGCTTACATGCTTGAGAACGACATCTTTTTCTTCTGTGTATTCCTGGCTCAAGAAAGGCTCTCCAGGGTCCTGTTGTCTGCCATTGCGAACATTTTATCCGACCTGCCCGCCATAAGAACAGCGCCGAGGCGTATCCCGGCGCTGAAACTGTATACATACACAGGAGTGTACCCAAATTATGGCGGCTTTGCACCTGCCCGCGATCAGCGCGTCTTGATCACCAAGCGGTTGCTCTGCTTCACCTCTTCCATCACCACATAGGTGCGGGTGTCGTTCACGCCCGGCAGACGCAACAGCGTCTCTCCCAGCAATTTACGGTACGCGGACATGTCGGGTACACGGGTCTTCAACAGATAATCGAAGTCACCGGATACCAGATGACACTCCTGGATTTCTTCCAATTTCTGCACTGCGGTATTGAACTGCTCGAACACATCCGGCGCCCCGCGATTCAGGGTGATCTCGACGAACACCAGCAGTGAGGCGTCCAGATAATGCGGATTTAGCAGCGCGGTATACCCCTGAATAAACCCCTGTCGTTCCAGACGGCGTACACGTTCCAAGCACGGTGTCGGCGAAAGCCCGACACGTTTGGAAAGCTCGACATTGGAGATTCGACCATCCTTTTGCAGCTCATTGAGGATATTGCGGTCGATACGATCAAGGTCCTTACCGGGGCGTTTCTTATTATCTACCATCTTGTTATCTCTCTTATACTCTTCTCTGCAATCCTCTGCGGCAAGCGGTTATTGCCCAGGAATCGTCCCAAAAGAAGATGTTATGCTTGCCCGTCAATTGGCAATTTCCATTGCCTCCTCCTGCGACCGCCGGATATCTCCGGAACGCCGCGCTCAACAACTTCCCGGGATCATCCCGGTTTTTGTACTACCTGCCAGTGCCACACCCTTGGCGTAGGCCCACCGTATACGGCGCTGCGGCTTACGACGCACCCAGCATGACCGGCGTAATCGCGCTATGACTCACGCATCGGCAGAACGCCGCCCAGAAGAGACGACAATTTGCTTAGCACCACGCGTACCGGTACACCACTAAGCGTAAAGCCAGCAAACCAGGCCTAAATCCCCTCCTCCTCTCCATGTTTTCGCAAATGAACAGCCGATTGTCAAAGCAAAAGAAATAAAACCAGAGGAACCTGCCGAATAAGCCCGTAAGGCAACGTTTGCTTAGGTTAAAATCACCACCCGGTTGTAGGATGATTTTGCTACTTTTAGCCGCTAAAAAGGAAAAATTTCCGTTAAAAAGACTGGATATTGATGTAAAAACAGCGCATCTTGCTAATATTGCTCTCAGCTATTGATAGAAAATACCTATCATACAGATTGATAACAACTTTTTTGCATGCTTTTTTTAATCCACAAGTTTTCTTAAAATCAGCAGCTATACCAGGTGTACCACAGAGGAAAAGAGGATTTCATGAGCTCCGTAAAACATTGCAAGCTTCTCATTTTGGGCTCTGGCCCGGCGGGATATACCGCGGCCGTCTATGCGGCGCGCGCCAACCTCAATCCGGTACTGATCACCGGGGTCGAGAAGGGGGGGCAATTGACCACCACCACCGATCTGGAAAACTGGCCCGGCGATCCGGAAGGACTCACCGGTCCTTTGCTGATGGAGCGGATGAACCAACACGCGGCCAAATTCAACACCGAGATCGTCTTCGACCATATCCAACGCGTCGATCTGAGCCAACGCCCCTTCCGCCTATTTGGCGATAGCCAAGAGTACAGCTGTGATGCGCTGATCATCGCGACCGGTGCCTCCGCCCGCTACCTAGGGCTGCCATCGGAAGAGGCGTTTAAGGGGCGCGGCGTTTCCGCCTGTGCCACCTGTGATGGCTTTTTCTATCGTCAACAAGAGGTAGCCGTTATCGGTGGCGGCAACACCGCCGTCGAAGAGGCCCTCTATCTGGCTAATATCGCCGCCAAAGTGCATCTGATCCACCGCCGCGACACCTTCCGCGCCGAAAAGATCCTCATCGATCGCCTGATGGATAAAGTCAAGAGCGGTCACATCGTGCTGCATACCAACCGTACTCTGGATGAAGTCCTGGGCGATCAGATGGGCGTCAACGCCTTACGGCTGAAAGATACCCAAAGCGATAACTACGAAGAGCTGGCCGTGACCGGTCTGTTCGTCGCCATCGGTCATCGCCCGAACACCGCCATCTTCGAAGGACAGCTATGCCTGAAAGACGGTTATATCCAGGTCAACTCGGGTCTAAACGGTAACGCTACGCAGACCAGCATCCCGGGGGTATTCGCCGCCGGTGACGTCATGGATCACGTCTACCGTCAGGCAATCACCTCCGCCGGTACTGGCTGTATGGCCGCGCTGGATGCCGAACGTTACCTCGACGCGCTCGCCCACACCGCAGTCTAAGCGCCACACATCTGACACTGGCACCAATGGCGGCAGGTCGCCTCGGCCCAGGTCTCACCGGGACGCGAGAATTTCTCCGCCCCGGTTTCAACGGCCAATAAGGCGTTGTAATATCAAGGACGGCGCCGACTCCCGCAGGGGGCGGCGAATGCGTTCAGCCTGCCGTACGCCTGTGCTCCGGGCCTGATCCTCATTCACCTGCATCAGACTAGACATGATCGCTTAATGAACAAACAACGACAACGCGAACTCACCCTGTGGCTAAAACAGCATAGCCGCCTAGCCCGGCGCTGGCTCCGACTTTCCATGCTGCTCGGCCTGCTCGCCGGTCTACTCATCATCGCGCAATCCTGGTTATTAGCCACCTTACTGCAACAGCTGATCATCGACCACACGCCTCGTTCCGCACTGCTCAGCGACTTCGCCTTGTTAGTCGTCACCATCGTATTACGCGCCCTGTTAGGGGGGGTACGTGAGCGCGTCGGTTTCCGCTGCGGTCAGGTGGTGCGCCGCGAGATCCGTGCCCTGGTGCTCGATCGTCTGGCGTTACTGGGGCCGGCCTGGATCCAGGGGAGACCCGCCGGCCATTGGGCGACGCTGATCCTCGAACAGATCGAAGACATGCAGGATTTCTATGCCCGTTACCTGCCACAGATGGCGCTGGCGGTGACCATTCCGTTGTTGATCCTGGCCGCCGTCTTGCCCATTAATTGGGCCGCCGGACTGATCTTGTTCGCTACCGCGCCGCTGATCCCGCTGTTCATGGCGCTGGTCGGCGTGGGCGCCGCCGATGCTAATCGGCGAAACTTCTTGGCCTTGAGTCGCTTGAGCGCCAATTTCCTCGATCGCCTGCGCGGCATGGAAACCCTACGGCTATTTCACCGCGCTCAGGCCGAGACGCAGCACATCGCCCAAGCGTCGGAGGACTTCCGCAAACGCACCATGGAAGTGTTGCGCCTCGCGTTCCTCTCCTCGGCGGTGTTGGAGTTCTTCGCCTCGGTTTCGATCGCCGTGGTGGCGGTCTACTTCGGCTTCTCCTACTTAGGCGAGCTTAACTTCGGCCATTATGATCACGGCGTGACGCTGTTCGCCGGCTTCCTGGTGTTGATCCTGGCACCAGAGTTCTTCCAGCCGCTGCGCGATTTGGGCGCCTTCTACCACGCGAAAGCCCAAGCCATCGGTGCGGCAGAGGCGCTGGTTACCTTCCTTGATGACAGCGAGCAGGCGCACAGCGTGCAAACCGTGGCAACGAGCGCGCCGACAATGCCCTGCCCTCCCGCCCCCATGCCGCTGACCCTGGAGGCACACAACCTGGAAATCCTTTCGCCGCAAGGCAAGGTGTTGGCCGGGCCACTCAATTTTCGTATCGCCGCCGGTGAGCGCATCGCGCTGGTCGGCCATAGCGGCGCAGGGAAGAGTTCGTTGATCAACCTGTTGCTCGGTTTCCTCCCCTACCGTGGCGAGCTAGTGATCGACGGCCAGCCGTTAACCGCAATCTCGCTAGATGCCTGGCGTAGCCAGTTGGCTTGGGTCGGACAGAATCCGACGCTACCGCTCACTACCTTGCGCGCCAATATCCTGCTGGGCAACCCCCAGGCCGACGAGGAGCAACTACAAGCCGCCATCACCTGCGCCTATGTCGCCGAGTTCCTGGATCAACTGCCCCAGGGGCTGGATACGCCGATCGGCGAGGATGCCGCGCGTCTTTCCGTCGGCCAGGCGCAACGCGTCGCCGTCGCCCGGGCGTTGATTCGCCCTTGCCGTCTGCTATTACTCGATGAGCCGACCGCTAGCCTAGATGCCAACAGCGAGCGCCTAGTGATGCGTGCCCTTCAAGCCGCCGCACGCAACCAAACCACGCTGATGGTCACCCATCAGTTGGATGAGTTGGCGCACTTCGATCGCATTTGGGTAATGGATCAGGGAATGCTGGTGCAGCAAGGGGACTTCGCGGCCCTCTCCCAGCAGCGGGGTACTCCCTTCACCGCCCTCCTTGCCAGCCGTCGTCAGGAGATTTAATCATGCGCGTATTATTGCCCTTCCTGGCTCTTTACCGTCGTCACGGCTTCCGCATGTCGCTCGGCATGCTACTGGCGATCGTCACCCTGCTGGCCAGTATCGGTCTGTTGACCCTCTCAGGCTGGTTCCTCGCCGCCTCGGCGCTGGCGGGACTCGCCGGCTTAGTGACCTTCAACTACATGTTACCCGCCGCCGGTGTGCGCGGCGCCGCCATCATCCGCACCGCCGGACGCTACGCCGAACGACTGGTCAGTCACGACGCCACCTTTCGGGTTCTTTCGCACCTGCGCGTGTTCACTTTCAGCCGCCTGCTCCCGCTGTCACCAGGCGGCTTGGCTCACTTCCGTCAGGCCGAACTGCTCAACCGTCTGGTGGCCGATGTCGATACGCTCGATCACCTCTACCTGCGCGTACTCTCGCCGCTGATCAGCGCATTGGTGATCATCGTGGTGGTGGTGTGCGGCCTTGCCTGGCTCGATGTGCGGTTAGCGCTGACCCTGGGGGGTATCATGCTGCTGCTGTTAATCGGTATGCCGACGCTGTTCTACCACGCCGGTAAGCCGGTCGGCACCGCCTTGACGGCGCTGCGCGCCGACTACCGTACCCAATTGGTCGGCTGGCTCCGCGCCAACGCCGAATTGGCGGTCTATGGTGCCCTGGGCGGCTTCCGCGAGCAACTGGAAGAAAAGGAGCGGCAGTGGCAACAACAGCAACAACGCCAGGCGGCATTGAGCGCGTGCTCACACGGGATCATGATCCTCGCCGCCGGCTTGACCTTTACTCTGATCCTTTGGCTGGCAGCAGGCGGCATTGCCGATGATCCGACACCCGGTGCGTTGATCGCTCTGTTCGTCTTCGCCACCTTGGCCGCCTTCGAATCACTGGCACCGGTGGCTGGCGCCTTTCAACAGTTGGGCCAGGTAATGGCCTCGGCACAACGGGTAGCGCAGCTGATCGACCAAACGCCACAGATACGCTTTCCTGCGCAGGGCAAGGTGCTGGATGAGGATGCAGCGATCGCCTTAAACATCGCCGATGTCCATTTCCGTTATCCCGGCCAACCACGCACGGTGCTGAACGGCGTCACCTTGACGCTCCGCGCCGGCGAACATGTCGCCCTGCTGGGGCGTACCGGCTGCGGTAAGTCGACGCTATTACAGCTGCTGACCCGTGCCTGGGAATACGACACGGGGACGATCTGCCTCAACGATCTGCCGATCGCTAGCCTGGACGAAGGGGCCTTACGCCGCGCCTGTGCCGTGGTAAGCCAACGGGTACACATCTTCAGTGCGACCCTGCGCGACAACCTGCTGCTCGCCGATCCTGAGGCCAGCGACGCCCAATTAAGCGGAGCGCTACGGGCGGTCGGTCTGGAGCGTCTACTGGACGACCGTGCGTTGGACGCTTGGTTGGGGGATGGTGGTCGTCCCCTCTCTGGCGGCGAGCAACGCCGTCTGGGCATTGCCCGTGCCCTGCTGCACCGTGCACCGTTGTTGCTGCTGGATGAACCGACCGAAGGGTTGGATGCCGAAACCGAACGTCAGATCTTGGCGCTGTTGCGCCAACACTGTGCGCAGAAAAGCCTGCTGCTGGTCACCCACCGACTACAGGGACTGGCCCAGATGGATCGTATCTGTGTGATGGACGAGGGACGCATCGTCGAGCAAGGGCGACATGAGGCGCTGTTGCAAGCGCGTGGGCGCTATTATCAGCTCTGCCGCCAGCAGCGTTAAGTACACGCTGAGGAAGAGCAATGATGCGTATCATGCAACTGGATAAACATGTGTTGACGTTTCCCTCGCCAGAACAGGCACTACGTGAGCCGAATGGTCTATTGGCCATCGGCGGCGATCTGCAACCGGATCGCCTACGGCTCGCCTATCAACGCGGCATCTTCCCTTGGTTCTCTCCGGGACAACTGATCCTGTGGTGGTCGCCGGATCCGCGCGCGGTGTTGTCGCCCACGGCGCTACACATCAGCCACAGCTTACGCAAGGCGTTACGCCGTTCCACCTGGCGCGTCACCTTGAATCACGACTTCGCCGGTGTCATCGCCGGTTGCGCCGAGCGGCGCAGCGACGGCACCTGGATCGGCCCAGCGGTGCAACAGGCCTATTGCCAACTATATCAATTGGGCCATGCCCATTCGGTGGAAGTCTGGCAAGGGGAGCAACTGGTCGGCGGGCTCTACGGCGTCGCGCTGGGCAGCTTATTCTGCGGCGAGTCGATGTTTAGCCGGGTCAGTAATGCCTCCAAGATGGCGCTGTGGAGCTTTTGTCGCCATTTTCAGGCCATGGGAGGGCAACTCATCGACTGCCAGGTGCTGAACAGCCATACCGCCTCCTTGGGCGCCCAGGAGATCCCACGGCGTCATTATTTACAGCAACTGCTGGCCTGCCGCGAGCAACGGCTCGATGAACGCTGCTGGCAACGGCAGGCTCTCGCGCTGGGAGAGCCCTCGCCAACGCAGCCGATTACACCTTAATCGCCCAGGCAAAGCTAACTTGCCTTTACATAACCGGGGTTTTTCGGCATTATCTTGCCGGTTAAAAACTGTGGTATTCATACCTAGAGGATTCGATGGCCAAAGAAGACAATATTGAAATGCAGGGTACCGTTCTGGATACGTTGCCCAACACGATGTTCCGTGTAGAACTGGAAAACGGACACGTCGTTACCGCTCACATCTCCGGTAAAATGCGTAAAAACTACATCCGCATCCTGACGGGCGACAAAGTCACTGTAGAGCTGACCCCGTACGACCTGAGCAAAGGCCGCATTGTCTTCCGTAGCCGCTGATAGGCTTTTCCCCGTGCCGCGGGCGCGAGCATAACCCGTTAGCATGATTCAGACCGGCAGCGGCAAGACGGGTTTTCAGGTCGGCATCACCGCCGACCATAAAAAAGAGCGCCTGATGGCGCTCTTTCTTTTACCCACGACGCCGAATTATGGCATGGCATCCTCGGCTTTACGCTGCTGGGTACTGCGGAATTGATAGCTCAGGCTCCCCTCGCCGCTCGCCACGTCCACGCTGACCGCACCGCCGTTAACCAGTGAGCCGAACAACAATTCGTTCGCCAACGGTTTCTTTAGGTTCTCCTGGATCACCCGCGCCATCGGTCGCGCGCCCATCGCCCGATCGTAGCCGCGCTCCGCCAACCAATGACGCGCAGCATCGCTCACCTCCAGCGAAACGCCTTTGCTGTCCAGTTGCGCCTGCAACTCGACGATGAACTTATCCACGACCTGATGAATAATCTCGCTGGAGAGATGATTAAACCAGATGATGCCATCCAATCGGTTACGGAATTCAGGCGTAAACACCCGTTTGATCTCTTCCATCGCATCGCTGCTGTTGTCTTGCAGATTAAAACCGATGGATTTGCGCTGAGTCTCCTGCACCCCGGCGTTAGTGGTCATTACCAGGATCACATTGCGGAAATCCGCCTTGCGCCCGTTGTTGTCCGTTAGGGTCCCGTTATCCATCACCTGCAACAGCAGGTTGAATACATCCGGATGTGCCTTCTCGATCTCATCGAGCAGTAGCACGGCATGTGGACTCTTGATCACCGCATCCGTCAGTAACCCGCCCTGATCAAAACCGACATAGCCCGGTGGGGCACCGATCAACCGACTCACCGTATGGCGTTCCATATACTCGGACATATCAAAACGCAACAATGGAATATCCAGCGCCCGCGCCAACTGTACCGTCACTTCGGTCTTACCAACCCCAGTCGGCCCGGCAAACAGGAACGATCCCACCGGTCGGTGATCCTGGTTTAACCCGGCGCGGCTCATCTTGATCGCCTCAGTCAACGCGCTGATAGCCTTATCCTGACCGAAGACCAGCATCCGTAGACGCTCGCCCAGGTTCTTCAGCACATCGCGGTCGCTGGCGGAAACTGTCTTCTCCGGGATACGAGCGATACGCGCCACCACCGCCTCGATATCCGCCACATTAATGGTTTTCTTGCGCCGACTGGCCGGCATCAGACGGCTACGCGCCCCCGCCTCATCGATCACATCGATGGCCTTGTCGGGTAGATGGCGATCGTTGATATATTTGACCGACAGGTCAACCGCCGCCCGCAACGCCTTGGCGGTGTAGCGCACATCATGATGCGCCTCATACTTAGCCTTTAACCCATTGAGGATCTGCACCGTCTCATCGCTGCTCGGCTCGCTGATATCAATCTTCTGGAAGCGACGCGCCAAGGCGCGATCCTTCTCGAAAATATTGCTGAACTCTTGATAGGTGGTCGAGCCGATTACCCGAATGCGTCCACCGGAAAGCAGCGGCTTAATCAGGTTGGCGGCATCCACCTGGCCGCCGGAGGCCGCGCCCGCACCGATGATAGTATGGATCTCATCGATAAACAGAATGCTGTTGCTGTCCTGCTCCAACTGTTTCAGCAGCGCCTTAAATCGCTTCTCGAAATCGCCACGATACTTAGTGCCGGCCAGTAGCGAGCCAATATCCAACGAGTAGAGGGTACAGTCAGCCATCACCTCCGGCACTTCACCTTGTACGATACGCCAAGCCAACCCCTCGGCGATGGCGGTCTTACCGACGCCGGACTCCCCAACCAGCAACGGGTTATTCTTACGCCGACGACACAACACCTGAATGGTGCGCTCCAGCTCGCGATCGCGCCCGATCAGCGGATCGATGCCGCCGACTCGCGCCAACTGATTCAGATTCGTGGTGAAGTTCTCCATCCGCTCTTCCCCGCCGGGCGCCGCCGCCTCCCCGCTGGAAGCATCGCCGCTCCCGCCGCCCGCCTCGGGGCCGCCGTCGTTTTTATGGGTGCCATGGGAGATAAAGTTGACGATATCCAAGCGACTCACATCATGCTTGCGTAGCAGATAGGCCGCCTGGGACTCCTGCTCGCTGAAGATGGCCACCAGCACATTGGCACCGCTGACCTCATTACGTCCGGACGATTGCACGTGGAACACCGCCCGCTGCAACACGCGCTGAAAGCTCAACGTCGGCTGGGTATCACGTTCGCTGTCGCCCTGAGGCAACTGTGGCGTGGTCTGTTCGATGAAGGTCTCCAGCTCTTGGCGCAATGCGACCAAATCCACCGCGCAGGCCTCCAGCGCCTCGCGCGCCGCCGGGTTGGACAACAACGCCAGTAGCAGGTGTTCGACAGTCATAAACTCATGTCGATGCTCGCGCGCTCTGGCGAACGCCATGTTGAGACTGAGTTCCAGTTCTTGGTTGAGCATGGGCATCTCCCTTCTTCAGTTACCCGGTCAGGCTTTTTCCAGCGTGCACAGTAGCGGATGGTCATTATCGCGCGCATAGCGGTTGATCAAGGCCACCTTGGTTTCCGCCACCTCCGCGGTAAACACACCGCACACCGCCTTCCCCTTATAATGCACAGTCAGCATTAGCTGCGTTGCACGTTCGATGTCGTAGGTAAAGAACTTTTGCAACACCTCAATAACAAACTCCATCGGCGTATAGTCATCATTATTCAGGATGACGCTATACAGTGACGGCGGCTTCACCGCCTCGCGCGTCCGCGCATCGGCCAAGGGTTCGAGATTCAGCCAATCGTTCAAGTTTGCCATTTCAATCTGTTACCTATTTCCTTCCCCCGGCGTCGCCGGTCATCATTCATTACTGAGCGATATCACAACTCTCTATAAGATTACCAGCCCGCCGTGCTTTCTGGCCGCTCAATAGGATAAAAAAAATGCAACGGCTCGCAATTGCGTTAACCACCTCAAACTTTAATCAAAAGTTAGCGTACTAAAAATAACCAATGCTTGACGCCGTCAGGCGCATCAATAGAGTGTAGACAAGCGGTCGACACATGGCATTTTCCCGCGTCGCCGCCCGGTGACACGCCCGTGGCATGGCCTGCCGCCGCCCGTAGGGTCTGTTCCTAAGCTGTTGCCGTCCCATCCGCGACAGGTTAAGAACCGATCTTGAATCAGTCTTATCTCATTAACCGTGATCGCTGCTACCCGCCGCGATCAGCCACCGTAACGAGGGATGTATAAGCATGGAGACGGGTACCGTAAAGTGGTTTAACAACGCCAAAGGCTTTGGCTTCATCTGCCCGACCGGCGGCGGCGACGATATTTTCGCCCATTACACCTCCATTCAAATGGAAGGCTACCGCACACTGAAGGCGGGGCAACGGGTACAGTTTGAGCTGCACATTGGGCCGAAAGGCAATCACGCCGACACCATTATTCCTCTTCCCAACGAGCCGCTCGCCTAATCGGCCGCACTGGCCGGATCCTCCGGCCGGTGCCCTCTGATCCTCAACCGTAATTCAACCCAATGGTTATCTCGTCAACAACTGTTTAGCATATTGTGCTACGGTTTATATTCGTTTCGCGACAATGCTGTCATCGTTCATCAGCCATGACAGGTAGTTCCATGTCGACCATCGAGATCAGCGACACTCACCGCCCCGCCCACGTCGGTTTCACACTGTTCGCTGCACTGGCACAGGGCAAATATCGCCCGGCTGGGCTATGGCACCAGGCCAGCTTCCGCGCCAAATTTGCCTTGCGTACGTTGTTAATGCCCAGCTATCACGGTCAGCTGTTGGCCATGCTGGCCACATTGGCGCAGCGCGATGCCATCCTCAGCAGCCAGCCTCGTCTGCCCTGCCGTCTACATCATCCTTATTTGAGCCGCCGTTTCTCCCGCCGCCAAATCGTCGCGGCCTTAACCGATCATTACCGCTTAGTCGAGCGCTGGCTCAACCACACACAACGCCAGGCACTCTATGGCGGCCACCCACTAACCCTGGCGCGTCTGCGCGGTAAACAAGAACAGGACTACACCCTGCGCCTGGCGGTGATGGAGCGCCTGGGCAAGGAGGGTGAACTCTCCCTTTCCCTGCACGACCAACAGGATCATCTACTCGCCGTCTGCACCTTCAGCCTGCTGGAGTACCATGGGGTACGCACCCTGTTCATCGGTGGGCTCCAGGGCTCCTCACCGTCGCTGCCACACCGCTACACCCAGGAGGCGACCAAGGCATGCTATGGCTTATTTCCTAAACGCCTGCTGGCCGAGGCGCTGAGTGAGATCGCGCTGCTAGCGCAGTGCCAGCAGATCCTCGCGGTCGGCAACGCCGACCATATTTACAGCCACTGGCGCTACCGGCGCAAGAAGCAGTCCCAAATGTTGGCCGACTACGATGGGTTCTGGCGCTCGCTCAGCGGCCAACAAAATGAGGAAGGCTACTTCAGCCTGCCACTAACGCCGCCGCGTAAGCCGCCAGAGAGTATTCCGAGTAAGAAACGCGCCGAGTACCGCCGCCGCTATCAGCTACTCGATACCCTACAACATGCGCTGCGTGCCAGCCTGAGCGACCCGCGCTCCACCACCGCTTAAGCGCCGCTCGACGGCAACAGCGGCAAGAGTAGCCATACTCCGGCCAACACCAGCGGGGGACCGAAAGGCACCGGTAGCGGCGATAAGGCGCCCTGCCGCCAGGTACGCCAGGCGAAACCGATCAAGGCCAGTAGGCAGGCCGCCAACAACAGCGTCGGCAGCCGTGAAACGCCGACCCAAGCGCCGAGCGCCGCCAATAACTTGGCATCACCGCCGCCCAGCCCCTCGATGCCCCGCCAGCGCCAGAAACCCCAGGCCACCAACCACAACAACAGATACCCCGTGAGCACACCGAACACCGCGTCGGGCAGCGTGACGGGGCGGTAGCTCGCCTGCCAGAATAACCCCAACCAGAGCAACCCCAGCGTCAGTTGGTCAGGCAATAGCAGCATGGCACGATCGAGTAACGCCAATCCCAGACTCAGGGAGCAAAAGCCCAGCCCACACAGCCAGACGCCACCGGGAGGCAGGCGGTTAGCCAGCACCAAGGCTATCGCCGCCAAGCCGCAAGCCAAAGCCATGGAGGATGGAAACGGTGGGAAATGGCGATCGTACCAACCAAGTGGGGGGAGCAACGGCCGCGGCAACACGCACAACAGGCGATGTAACGGAAAGCCGAGCGTAAAGCCGAGCATGGCAGCCAACGTGAACCATCCGTCTTGAGTCATCCGCCCCTCCCTATCGGCGGCGGCGTTAATCCGCCTTGCCGCGCGCCAACCACAGCACACGTGAAAACATGTTCTTCAGCAACAGCGGCACCTGGCTCACCCCGGCTTCCTCCGCCCGTGCCGCGACCAAGATCGCCAAATCAGGCTTAGAAGCACGGTGGATCGCCTTGATGATCACCTTACGCGCCGCCATCGGTGCCGAAGCCGGGATGCCTGCGACCTGGTGATACACCTCGGCAAAGCCCTCGTGGTACATGAAATGCTCCATGTCCGGCGCCGGCAACATAGTCAAGCGATCACGCTCGCTCTCTTGCATACCATCCAGCAAGCCTCGCACCGTAGCGGCATACTTGCGCCCCGCTTCATCACCGTCCACCAGCACATGCCAGGCGATCCCCATGCGGCGGGCGAACTTGATCAACGGGCGTAGCCCACACTGGGCAAACTCGATCACCTTGATGCCCTCGGTATCGAAATGGTAGCCACACTGGCGCGCCAACTCGCTCAGCAGCCACACTTCTGTTTCACCCTCCACCAGCAGCCAGCAACGGGCGAATAACGACGAGGCGCGATTGAAACGGATATGAAAGGCGATACGCCGACTGTCCTCAGGCGTCATGCCGCGCGATCCGATGCGATAGGCCGCGACTCGCCCGGATTGACGCACCAGGCGGCACACCCGCTCGACTGGCATCAACGCCAGCAGATCGCCGGAATTGGTGGTGGTCACTTTCTGCAAAGGCAAAAGATTAAGCAGGCCCCAGGCTACCGACAGCATGATCGGATGCAGGCGCGTCTCCGGATCCTCAATCAGCAGCAAGGGACGGGCATGATGATCGAGGATCACAGCCCCCTGGGCCTGCAATAGGGTGGAGAACAACCCCAGCAGAATCAGGCGCATGTTACGACTACCCGACTCGGCGATCATCTGGTTGATGTTCTCCAGTGAACGCCATGCCTGACGGCCATGAATGATCTCGTTACGGTGACGACGACGGGCGCCGGCGGCGGTCTCGTCGCCGTTAGCGGCGAAGTAGTGCTCCAGCAACTGCTGCATCGCGCCCAGCCCGGCGCGCAATTCGCTGTTGCTCAGCTTCTGCGGGTTACACACTAGCTCACGCGTCAGATCGGCCAACTGCTGCGCCACCTGCCCCTGATCGGGAGGCTGACGCGCCGCCAACACATTAGGATGCAAGCGACGAATAAAACGGGCATCGCGCAGACGCAACACCGGATGCAGGCGGATCAGCTCGCGCGCCAACAGATCGACGTGATGCAACGCCAGCGCCTCGCCCTGTTCATTGAGAAAGGAGCGCCAGGTGCAGACTGTCCCATCGTCGCTCAACTCTCCCTCCTGACGGAAGTAGATGCGTTGGAGGCGATCCTCACCCTGCTGCCAGAGCGGTGACAGGCGATGATAGCGGCGGGCCCGCGCATGCCCTCGTAGGCTTTCACAAAAGGTGAAGACGATTTGCAAATGGTGTTCACGCGCCGTCTCGTCGCCCGGAGGAAAATAGAAATCGTGAGCCTCGAAGCGGTAGAGGTCGTGTTGCGGCGATAGACACAACGTCAGAGCATCCAGCAGGCTCGACTTACCCCAGGCATTCTCACCGATCAGTACGGTATTCTCGTCTAGCGACAACGAGATACGATTGATCCCGCGAAATCCCACGACCTCAATGCGTTCCAGATACATGCCATCCCTCTCTTGTCGCAGCACACCCTTTGAGCATGCGGGCAAAGCGTAAGCGGGTCAAGGCAAGGCCGTAGTCGTGACGCCATTTTGTGCTGCTTTTCTAAAAAGTACGCAGCGGAAAAAGCTAAAAACACCATATTCTCACCCACGCGGCGGGTGCAGCTTTACTCATCCTCCCCTTTTCAGTACGGTATTAGCTTTAAAATTTAACAAGTTAGGCTGTTATGTATTCTGGACTCCTGATCATCCTGGTGCCACTGCTACTTGGCTACCTGCTGCCCCTGCATCATAAGACGCTGATCCGTTTCATTAACCGCATGCTGAGCTGGATGGTCTATCTTATCCTGTTCTTCATGGGGATCAGCCTGGCGTTCCTTGACAATCTGGGCAGTAATCTGTGGCTGATCGCCAAGTACGCCTCGCTGTTCTTCGTGTTGATCATCGCGGCCAACCTGCTGGCGCTATGGCTGCTGGAGAAGCGTTACCCGTGGCGTGTGGCTCACCGCCAGGAGGCATTGCCGTCGCGGTTACACATGGCACTGGAGTCCCTGAAACTGTGTGGCGTGGTAGTACTCGGCTTCCTGTTGGGACTGACGCAATGGTCATGGCTCAGCAATGCCACTCACGCCAGCGAATATGCACTGATCTGGCTGCTATTTCTGGTCGGCCTCCAACTGCGTAACAGCGGTATGTCACCGGCGCAGATCCTGCTTAACCGCCGAGGGATGATGATCGGCTGCGTGGTCTGTGTCAGTGCCTTGGCGGGCGGAGCCCTGGCGGCGCTCCTGCTAGGCCTGCCGATTAAGACCGGATTGGCCATCGCCTCCGCCTATGGCTGGTACTCCCTCTCCGGCATCATGTTGACTGAAGCCTTCGGCCCGGTGATCGGCAGCGCTGCCTTTTTCAATGACCTGGCACGCGAGTTATTCGCCATCATGTTGATCCCGAGCCTGATCCAACAGCATCGCAGCAGCGCATTAGGGCTATGCGGAGCCACCTCGATGGACTTTACCCTGCCCGTCTTGCAGCGCAGCGGCGGTATCGAACTGGTGCCGGCCGCCATCGTTCACGGCTTCTTGCTGAGCCTACTGGCTCCGGTGCTGATGGCGCTGTTCTCTTCTTGAGAGAAGCGGGCGGTACGGCAGTATCGCCCCCACCTTGGGTAAATAGTTCCTATTCGCACGCGAATTTGCGCTAAGTCAAACAAAGTAGAAGTTGCATTAAAAACTCCTTTTTTGTTGCCCGCGTCCGTCTTACCCTCAAAACAAGCATAATAAATGCAACTTTAAGTAGAGGGTTCCCCATGTATTGTGTACAGTGTGAGCAAACCATCCGTACTCCAGCCGGCAACGGCTGTGCCTATGCCCAAGGGATGTGCGGCAAGAGCGCCGAAACCTCCGACCTGCAAGATCTACTGGTCGCCGCGTTGCAAAGTCTCTCCGCCTGGGCGCTCGTCGCCCGGGCGTGCGCTATCCACGATCACGCCATCGACAGTTTCGCCCCACGCGCTTTCTTCTCCACCCTGACCAACGTCAACTTCGACTCTGCGCGCATCATCGGCTACACCCGTGACGCCCTGGCGATGCGAGACAGTCTGCGTGCCGCCTGCCAAGCTAAAGCGCCGGGTATCCAATGTGACCACCCGCTGGCCGAGCTGCGCCTAGCCGGTGACGACGTGACGACACTACGCCAGCAGGCGGCCGCCTTCGCCCTGGACAGCGACCGTGCCGAGATCGGCGACGATATCCATGGTCTGCGCATGCTGAACCTGTACGGTCTGAAAGGCGCCGCCGCCTACTTGGAACATGCCCACGTTCTCGGCCAGCACAGCGAGACAATCTACGCCGACTACCATCATTATATGGCCTGGCTCGGCACTCAGCCGCGCGACATGGAAACCCTACTCAACAACGCGATGGGCATCGGCAAGATGAACTTCGCCATCATGGCGATGCTGGACAAAGGATCGACCGACGCCTACGGCGATCCGACACCGACACAGGTCAACGTGCGACCGGTCGCCGGGAAATGCATCCTGATCTCCGGGCACGATCTGAAAGATCTTCAGATGCTGCTGGAACAGACCGCTGGCCGGGGTATCAACGTCTACACCCACGGCGAGATGTTGCCGGCCCATGGCTACCCGGAACTGCGGAAATACCGCCATCTGGTCGGCAACTACGGCAGCGGTTGGCAGAATCAACAGCAGGAATTCGCCCGCTTCCCCGGCCCGATCCTGATGACCTCCAACTGCATCATCGATCCTAATGTCGGCAACTACAGCGACCGCATCTGGACACGCAGCATCGTCGGTTGGCCGGGCGTTCGTCACCTGGAAGGGGACGACTTCAGCCAAGTAATCGCCCAGGCGCAGGTGTGTGACGGCTTCCCCTACAGTGAGATTGAGCAGTGGATCACCGTCGGCTTTGGTCGCGCCACCCTGCTCAACGCGGCGGATAGCGTGATCGATCTGGTCGCCCAGAAGAAACTGCGCCATGTATTCCTGCTCGGCGGTTGCGACGGCAGCCGTGACGAACGTAGCTACTACACCGACTTCGCCCGTGCCATCCCTCAAGACTGCCTGATCATGACTCTGGCCTGCGGCAAGTACCGCTTCAACAAGCTGGAGTTCGGCACCCTAGAAGGGCTGCCGCGTCTGCTGGACGTTGGCCAGTGCAACGACGCCTATGGCGCCATTATGCTGGCGGTCAAGCTGGCCGAGAAGCTGGGCTGTGGCATCAACGATCTGCCGCTGAGCCTGGTGCTCTCCTGGTTTGAACAGAAAGCCATCGTCATCCTGCTGACCCTGCTAGCGCTGGGCGTGAAAAATATCTATACCGGCCCGACCGCGCCGGCGTTCCTGACGGAGAATCTCTTGGCGATCCTCAACCAGCAATTCGGCATGCGCGGCATCAGCAACGTCGAGAGCGATCTCGACGCGCTCCTCAACCAAGCCTAACCTTACACCGCCCCGGTCACATGCCTGGGGCGGCCTTCGTACTGCGAGAACCGACCATCATGACTATGCCAACCCCGCAATGTCCGCATCGGATGCAGGTCCATTCACTGCACCAAGAGACTCCCGACGTCTGGAGCCTGAACCTTATCTGCCCCGACTTTTACCCTTACCGACCGGGTCAATATGCCCTGGTCAGCATCGGTGCTAGCGCCGAGACGCTGCGCGCCTACACCCTCTCCTCCACACCGGGCCTTAGCCCTTTTATCACCCTCACGGTACGGCGCATTGCAGATGGCCTTGGCTCCGGCTGGCTCACCCGCCAGGTGAAACCGGGCGACTACCTGTGGCTCTCGCCGGCGCAAGGTGACTTCACCTGCCCGCAACCGGGCGCCGACGCCTACCTGATGCTAGCCGCCGGCTGCGGGGTAACACCGATCATCGCCATGACCCGCTGGCTTCTGCTACACCGCCCGACGAACGATATTGCGCTGATTTACGCGGTACGCAGCCCACGCGACATCATCTTTGCCGCGGAGTGGCGCCGCCTGGCCGCCGCTTATCCACGCCTACAGCTGATTCTACTGGCTGAAAACGACGCCAGTGGAGCAATCTTGCCGGGGCGCCTGAGCCAGGCGGTGCTGGCACAGGTCGCCAACCTGCCCGCACGCACGGTGATGATATGCGGCCCGGCGCCCTACATGCGTCAAGCGCAAAATCTGGTAAATGAGTTAGGCGTCGCCGCGCACCAGATCCATCTGGAACGTTTCCAGCCTGAAACGGCGAACACGCCCCGCGACGGCACACTGCGCATCCGTTCCTGCTCACACCCCGGCGACTACCGTGCCGCCGTCGGCAGCACCCTGCTCAGCGCCATGGAGCAAAACCAGCTACCGGTACAGGCTGCCTGTCGCGCCGGCGTCTGCGGTTGCTGTAAGACCCGTATTCTACGCGGCGATTATCGCGTCGGTAGCACCCAGACCCTTACCGCCGAGGAGATAGCCCAGGGCTACGTGTTGGCCTGCTGCTGCCAACTTAACGGCGACGTCGAATTGGCCTAACGGCAACGGGCCACGTCATGCGTGGCCCGTTCATGCATACGGATAAGCCTCTCCCGAACCAGCGTCCGTATACGCCGCCGCTTTCGGCCAATGAGGCGCGCGGACGCCAAACCTTTCCATGAGGGAAATCGGTCACGGTCTATCGCCGCCCTCAGCGAGCGGGGATAAACGGCATCCCTGAGTTAGCGCTCACGCGATGGACTGCGCGTCCGCCACACCACGAGCGCTGACCTTTTCCCCGCCGGTATCAGGCGACAATACGTAGCCAGCGGGCCGAACAATGTGACAATAGCCAACCATCGATCCCATAGGCACGCCCAGCACCGGTAAGCATACAAATGGCACCGATCAGTAATAACAGGATATTCTGACCAATCGTATCCGCGCCATTCCCCCCTGCGGCGAGCAAATTCATCAGCGCGGCCAACATCGCCACTAAGCCACCGACGCGCGTGAATAACCCTAGGCATAGGCTTATCCCCGGAACCGCGTAGGCTAAGAAAATGAAAAACGCCCAAAACACGGGATGCGTCGCGATATCATGGGTAATGAAGTCCCCGACCCAAGGATACATCGCCTTGGCGGCAAACCCGCCCGCGCCGCCGATACGCTCGACCAGACCACTCCCCGATAACCAAGCAAGAGAGGACTTCGCGTCGGTCCCCAAAAACGCCCCATTAATCCAATTCCAAGAACCGGCGATCCTCAGTACACTCAGCGCCATCAGCGCAGACATGGGATAAAACCCAAGGTTAACGGCAGTACGCTTTACATCGGCCATAATTACCCCCAAATCACATGATGAATGCCCGGTGCCGTGACCGATGCGCAGAAAAAGACCGCCGACAGCAAGATTAACGTAATATGCCTTGCCCGATACTCACCGGGCGTACGCTTCACGGTCAGCAATGATAAAACGAAGCAAAACAATGGCAGCGCGACGCCAAGCCACGAGGCGCTACCGATGGCAAACCACGACAACATGGTCAGAAAAAATAAGAAGTTGATAAAAGGACTACTCTGCGTTTTCACCGTGCTGACACACGCCGATTGGGGCGTTGATAATCGTTCATCTTTACACATACTCTTTTCTTTCCTCTCTCACGAGTCAGGCTCGAATCTCGTCATGGCATCTCGCACCCCATGACAGAACCGGGCCTAACATCATTATTACGCTCTCCTTGCAGTTACCATTCAGTTTCGCGATAAACTCCAGCCTATCGCCCCAGCGTTGTTGCGTTTTATTTAATGGCGGAATTACTTTTATTAAAATAACTGGCACGAATGTATGCCGCATTCCAGTATAGCAACGATGCGCAGACTGAAATCAGGTTGAAATAAATCCAGCGTAGTATGTCCGATACTGTTATAAATAGCGCCATTAATGGCAGTGGATATATATAAATAATTGTTTTACGTTATATTTCCGCAAAGTGAAAAATTCCACCATAGCGTTTCTCATAAAGCGGAATACGCGAGGTTAATACGACGCCACCTTTCCCTGCGGCGCTCCCGCAGCAGCATCGGGCTGTCATCATGCATGATCACACTGGGCCTATCACAACGCTATCGCTACCAACGTGGTAACTAGAACCATTATCTTTGCGCGCCTTTCCTCAGTCACGGCTCTACACAACGTAACGACCACGCTCGCCAAAAGTGCGGGCGAGAGGTGAAAGCGCTAAGCACATCGATAATATTATCGGCCGTCATTGCCTTAGCCTCTCGTCCGCGCCCCGTTACAACGGATATCACGCTGCCCAACAACGCAGCGGCGCGTTTGGCCCTACGGCCATACCACCTTGGGCAGCCAATCAGCTCACGACGACACAAGCAACGGCCGCCACGCATATGAAGCGGCGAGGCTCAGTCGGTGAACTCGCCAAGCAGCGTCTCTGCCGCTAACTTCCCCAAGGCATTCGCCGCCAGCGGACTATCGCCCGTTAATACCTTGCGATCCTGATGCACCTGACCGCTGATCGCCTGATTCACCAAGGTCAGTCCTCTCTGCTGTAATTTTTCACCGAAGAACCAGGTCAATTGTCCCGGCATATAGCCAATCGCCGGAGTCTGCCGATCAAGGGCATCAGGAAACGCACAAATCGCATAGCCCTGTAGCGGATTATCTCCTGCCGCCAGCGCCAGAAAAGCGGCCGGGCCGTGACAAATCGCGATCAGGTAACGATCATGAGCTAACGCCCAGCGCAGCACGGCGGCCACATCGTCACTCGATGGCAGCCCGATCAATGCGCCGTGCCCCCCAGGGATGAAGATCCCGGCATACTCACTATGCGCGCTGAGTTGGCTGACGATGTCATGCAACTTCCGCGGTCGCAAAAATTGCGGCAGATAATGGTGATAGAAGCCAGTGATCGCCTGATCTTGATCAGGCATTGCCCAGTGTTCGAACTTAACCATTAACCCGGAGAGGGTCGCGACCTCACAGGAAAAGCCCGCTTGGTGCAGATGATACATCGGTACTAGCGTTTCTAACGGATGATTACCGGTAGAGAAGAGAGCGCCGCTCGCGGTCGGCAAGTAACGCTCATCGGCGGCGATCACCAGGATCTTCTGGCGGCCACGATAAGGGCGCGTATACTCCGCGCCGCTCAAATCGGATTGGCGACGGGTAAACTGCTCTAACGCATAGGGTGAAGGGAAAAAGGCATTGTGCTCCGCATGATCGGGGGTCGGTAACTGGCTCGCTGCGATGGTCATCATTCCTCCAAACTCGGGTTGTGTTCAGGATGCTATACACGACGAACTCCCTCACAGACCTTTAGCATAGCCTAGCGCCGTCCCGGCATCGCGTTACCCGATGTGATGTTTAATGACCCCGGTTAGCGACATCCGCCTCCGCACGGCACAGCCGGCGCCGCATACGGTGAGAGCCTTAACGCATCGACACACGGTGAAAGCAGAAAATCAGGGGAGCAGGCCGATGCCATCGACGGGAGAGGTCTACGCAGTGCGGTTAACCTGAACGCACACGGATCTGTGCCCCCACGCAATCGATCGCGTCGTCCTCTTGCTTTTCCTTTGGCAGCCCATCGGTCGGCATGATACAACAGAGTTTTCTCAATGGATTTAGCCGACCAAGGAGTGCCCGATGCTCGATCTACGTAGCGATACCGTAACCCGTCCCAGCGAAGCCATGCGCTTGGCCATGTCACGCGCCGACGTCGGCGATGACGTCTATGGCGACGATCCCAGCGTCAACCGTCTGGAGCAAGAAGCAGCCGAATTAAGCGGCAAGCAAGCGGCGCTGTTTCTGCCCAGCGGCACCCAGGCCAACCTGGTGGCACTGCTGACCCATTGCCAGCGCGGCGACGAGTATATCGTCGGGCAGAAGGCTCATAACTACATGTATGAGGCGGGCGGCGCGGCGGTGCTCGGCAGCATTCAACCGCAACCTATCGATGCCGCCGAGGATGGCACCCTCCCCTTGCCGCAGGTGGCGAGCGTGATCAAACCCGACGACATCCACTTCGCCCGCACCCGACTGCTCAGCCTAGAGAATACTCATAACGGCAAGGTGTTACCGCTGACCTATCTGGCGCAAGCCTGGGCATTCAGCCGCGAGAAGCGACTGGCGCTACACATCGACGGAGCCCGTATCATGAATGCGGCGGTGGCGCTGGCGGTACCGCTCACTACCCTGACGCAGTACTGCGACACCCTGACCCTCTGCCTGTCCAAGGGACTCGGAGCACCGGTCGGCTCACTGTTGTGCGCCGATGCGGACTTCATTCGCCAAGCGCGCCGCTGGCGTAAAATGACCGGTGGTGCCATGCGTCAGGCGGGGATCCTGGCCGCAGCGGGACGCTACGCCTTGCAGCACAACGTCGAACGCCTACGCGATGACCACGCCAACGCCGCATGGCTGGCCCAGGCCGTGCAAGAGCTAGGGTTGGAACTCCTGCCGCCCGGCGCCCAGACTAACATGCTGTTCGTGCGTATGTCCGCCGATGAAGCCGCCGCGCTGGGCCCCTGGATGCAGCGCCACGGTATCCTGATCAGCGCGGGCGCTATCACCCGCCTGGTCACCCACCTCGATGTCAGTCGGGCCGATCTGGAGCGGTTGGTCGCCCTGTGGCGTACTTTCCGCCAGGAGTATCGTCCAGCGAGCGGTTCGGCGCCGGCTCCCACGCCCTACGGCTAACTCATCGCCAGAGAGGTATACATGCGCAGATTGCGTATCCTAGTATTAGGCGCCAGCGGTTATATCGGCCAACATCTGATCCCTCAACTGTGCGCCCAGGGGCATCATGTTCGTGCCGCGGCACGCCGTATTCGCTGGCTGCAAGCGCGTAACTGGCCCGGCGTCGAGTGTCAGTATGTCGATCTCTATCAACCACAGACCCTGGCAGCAGCGTTGGATGGCATCGATCTGGTCTACTACCTGGTGCACGCCATGGGTGACGGCGACGATTTCGTGCGCGCCGAACTCCAAGCGGCACAAAACTTCAGCCGGGCACTGAGTATCTCACGCGTCCAGCAGGTGATCTTCCTCGGCGCACTGCAACCTCCCAGCGATCCCTCGCGTCACCTGGCCGCACGGCGCGAGACCGGCGATATCCTGCGAACTAGCGGGGTACCGGTCACCGAAGTGCGCTCCGGGATCATTATCGGCCCCGGGTCGGCAGCTTTCGAAGTGATGCGCGACATGGTCTATAACCTGGCGATCCTGACGCCGCCACTCTGGGTGCGCTCCAAAAGTTCTCCCATCGCGCTGGAGAATCTATTGACCTACCTGTGCGCACTGGCGGATCGGCCGGATAACGACAACCGGGTGTTCGAAGTCGCCGGCCCCGAATACATCAGCTACCAGACCATGTTCGAACGCTTTATCCGCGTCAGCGGTAAGCGGCGCTGGGTGATCCCGTTACCGATCCCCACCCGACTGATCTCGGTCTACTTCCTGCATCTGATCACCTCGGTGCCGACCAGCATCGCCCGCGCCCTGATCGAAGGACTTAAGCACGATCTCCCGGCCGATGATCGGGCGATCGCTCAGTTGATCCCCCAAACGTTGATCGGGTTCGATCAGGCGCTGACAGATACCCTGGCACACGAACAACAGGTGATCGACTCCGCCGACTGGGGCTACGACGCCCAAGCGTTAGCTCGCTGGCGGCCAGGCTATGGCTTCTACCCGAAGCAGGCAGGCTGCCGTATCACCACCCGCGCGTCGCGCCGGGCGCTATGGCATGTGGTGCAGCAGATCGGCGGCGATCAGGGCTACTTCTTTGCCAACCTGTTGTGGCAGATCCGCGCCCGGCTGGATGATCTCAGCGGTAACCACGTGACCTATGGCCGCCCGACACGTTCCTGCTTGCAACTTGGCGATCAGATCGACGGCTGGAAGGTGATCACCCTCAATGCAGAGCGTCAACTGACGCTGTTGTTCGGTATGAAGGCCCCGGGCTTAGGTCGCCTAACCTTTACCCTCACCGAACACAACGGCTTGCGCTCGCTGGATGTGCGCGCCTGGTGGCATCCCGCCGGCTTCGCCGGACTGCTGTATTGGTTTGCGATGATGCCGGCCCACCTGTTTATCTTCCGCGGCATGGCACAACGCATCGCCGATCTGGCCGAGGCCTGGGACGATGCCCAACCGGCGCCGAACAATGACGCCAACGCCGCGCCCCCCACGGTTAACGGCACGCCCCGCACGCCAGACGCCGCCCCCACCGAGCGTAGCGACTAACCGCGTGCTAGCGGGGAAGCTCGGCCTCCCCGCTAGCCCCGTCTCAGACAACAGCCCGTCCCCACCCGACAGATCGCCGCGGTACGCCTCATCCCTCCTACCGTCTCCCCCTAGCACGACGGCGAGGCCCCGCTCCGTGTTCGACACAGACGACAACAAATCTGCTGAGTAATCCGATTGCATGTCGGGCCGATTCACGGAAAAATGGCACCCTTATTGTGCAGTCGGAGCCGAATCGTGTTCCCGGCAGACAGAACGGCCGCTAACCGGCCGCAACGAATGGCCTGCTCAAGACAGGCTCACGGTGGATAGGCAAGTATGAAAGTTTTGGTGACCGGGGCAACCAGCGGTCTCGGGCGTAATGCCGTAGAGTATTTACGCCAACGGGGGATCAGCGTGCGCGCTGCGGGGGACAACCTGGCGATGGGGCAGGTGCTACAAAAGATGGGGGCGGAGTTCATTCACGCCGATCTCGGCAACTTAGTATCGGCGCAGGCTAAAGCGATGCTGAGCGATGTCGACACCCTGTGGCACTGTTCCGGCTTCACCTCACCCTGGGGATCTCAAGAGCTCTTCGAAACCGCGAACGTGCGTGCCACTCGCCGCCTGGGCGAATGGGCGGCTGCCTATGGCGTCAGCCAGTTCATTCATATCTCCTCACCTGCCGTCTACTTCGATTATCGTCATCATCACGATATCAAAGAAGAGTTTACCCCGGCGCGTTACGCTAACTACTATGCACGCAGCAAGGCTGCCGGCGAAGAGGTGATCCGCGCCTTGGCGCTGGCCAACCCACAGACCCATTTCACCATCCTGCGGCCGCAGGGGTTGTTCGGCCCGCACGACAAGGTGTTACTGCCCCGTTTACTGAGCACCATGAAACAGCACGGCTACCTGCTGTTGCCGCGCGGCGGCGTGGCGCTACTGGATATGACCTACGAAGAAAACGCGGTGCATGCCATGTGGCTGGCGACCCAGCACCCGGATACCCCCTCGGGACGCGCCTATAACATCACCAATCACCAGCCGCGTCCGCTCCATCTGATGCTGCAACAACTGATCGACGAACTGGGCGTCACCTGCCGATTACGCGCCATCCCCTATCCGATATTGGATATCGTGGCGCGTACCATGGAAAAATTAAGTACGCGTAGCGCCAAGGAGCCGACCCTGACCCATTACGGTGCGGCCAAGCTCAACTTCGATATGACGTTGGATACCGGGCGGGCGCAGAACGAACTGGGCTACCAACCCATCGTCTCGCTGGAAGAGGGCATTGTGCGTACCGCGCGCTGGTTGCATGTGCATGGGCGCCTACGCCACCTCTGAATACCGTCAGGCAGCTGTGGGCCTGGGCCGTAGTGCGTAGCGCGCGCCGGTTGCATGAACACGGGCGCCTACGTTACCTCTCAACTACCGGTCAGGCGATTGCGGGCCTGGGCCGTACTTCTCTAATAGCGCATCGACGATGGCGCACGTCTCCGCATCGGGTTCACCGCCAAAATTCGTGGGACGATAGTGCATCTGGAAGGCGGCGATGACGCGCCGCGAGGCGGCGTCATTAATGCCGGTCGGTATGATTTGGTAGCCCCAAAGAGCCAAGCGCCGTTGCAGGTAGGCCACGTCGGGAGCTGCCAGTTGATAGCGCTGACGGTAGGCGCGTACGCGCGCGGCATCCGGCCAGGCACCAACGCCTTGCTCCGCCAACAGCGCCCACGGAAACAACGGCCCCGGATCGACCTTTCGCTGGGGCGCAATATCCCCATGTCCCACCACATCGGCTGGCGCAATGTGATAACGTCGCACGATATCGCGGCTGAGCACGCGCAGCGCCGCGATCTGCTGCGCACTGAAGGGATACCAGACAATACCGTTAGCCGTACGCCGATAGCCGGGATTCTCGATTTCGATACCGATCGAATTGTCGTTGAGCCGGGTCTGGCCGCGCCAGTAACTGACGCCGGCATGCCAGGCGCTGCGCGATTCTGGCACCAATTGCCACACCACCGGTTTACCTTGACTTTGCGGCGGCAATGCCGGCACCAGATAATGCGCGCTAACCTGTTCGTCCGTCAGCACCTTAAGGGAAGAGGAAAAGTCCTCCGCCGTATAATGCATCACCAGGTAACGCACCCGAGGCTCAGCACGCAACGCCCGCTGGCTATCGTCTACCAGGTAGTCACCACGATCGCCGAGCGGCGGATGGGGTTGACACCCGACCAACACGCCACACATCAGTAGCCATAGCCCCTGCTTCATCGTTCGCTCTCCGCCTATGCTGCACGCACCATTAGCCTAACGGCACGCAGATCCCCCGAGGGGAAACGCGCGAGCGATCTTACTCGTGTTCCAACGTGACGTCAGCGTGCTTATCCAGATGCATATCCGCCCACTTGACCGCCTGGGTGCGGTTTTTCACGGCAATCTTTTTAAAAATATTATAAATATGAGTCCTGACCGTGTTCTCGCTAATGTACAGCATATGCGAAATATCCTGATTACTGGCTCCTTGTTGCATCGCTTTTATCACCTCAAGCTCACGCAAAGTCAGGGGTAGCGGAGGACGCCTGGGGCGCAGCGTTCTTTTATCCGTCGATACGCTCGCCGGCGACTGCGCGAAGAGTAAGGCGCGCAACCGATGCAACAAGATCCGCAGGTGCATCTGTGCCGGAAATGCAGCAACAATATTCGCATGACGCTGCCACATCAAGGCGCGATCCTGGCGCTGAACATTGATCAAAATAATTTGTGAGACACGCGGCCGATGAAGTATTAGCTGCGACCAAAAGTCACGCTGCGCCTGTTCACCCTCCAGCAGCGCGGCATCAAATATCACCAAAGGCGAGGCATCCAATAAGTCGGTTATGTTTTTGGTACTATCACAGAGACAAATCGACACGCCAAGATAATTATTAAGCACATCCGCTAACAGCATCGACTGTAACGTGCGCGAAGTAATTAGCGAGAGCACTTTCTTTCCCTTAAATACGTCATGGCTAATCGCCATCATGAAATCCTCTTCATGGCAACGCAGAGACAAATCTAGGACAACGAGACGACATAACAGCTAATAACTATTTGAGATATCACCCCGCAACAAAATAATAAAAAAGGAATAAGACAACAGACAGAACGCGAACACATTGATAGCTTACGTTTACACCGATAGCGGACGCTAACGAGGCGATGCACATCGCCATTCCGCTGGTAATACAAGCATATTCAGTAATTATTCTGCTGTCAAAGCATCCAACAGCAATAACATTGCATTAAGTACAAATACATCCTATCGATAGAAACCTAATGAATGAACGGCTCAGGATTATTGAGTGATCGATAGCCGTAGTAGCAAAGTAAATTACTATTTTTTGATGAAAGAAATACGATGTTTGTATTAGTTACAAAACTGGATTCACAAGCAAAAATAAAATGGCACTGGTTTATTAATATCCAGTAAATCGTCATCTTATTATCCCGACATGAGACCTTTCCGGCGAGTTAGCGATACCACGCGCTGGATATCGTGTTATCCGGGCATTAACAAGGAGTTTTTCATGAAGAACGGTATTATTTCAGTAGCTATGCTAAGTGGGCTTTTTATTTCCCCAGCTCTGCTGGCTGAGTCCCTAACCGCAGGCCGCCTACAACTGCAAGGGGAGATCGTCGGAGCCTCCTGTACTATTCAAAGCAATGACACCGATAAAACCCTCCGGCTGCCGCCGGTCGGCGTCGATCAGTTTACTGACCTCGCCATAGGTGCAATCTATACTGGGGTTTCCGCACAGGCTAACATCAACATTATCTGTAGCGGCTACGATGGCAACACCCTGACGCTCGGCTTCAATAACGCCAATATGACCGAAAACGGCGTGATCACCCCGACTAGCGGTAGCGCAACCGGGGTCGGTTTTCAGTTGGCGATCGACAACAAACTCGTCGATGCCTATACCACCACACACACGCTGAAAGGGGAGCATGGCAACTATGTTCTGCCCATCACCGCCTACTACCACAAGACAAGCGACACGGTTAACAAAGGCCCACTAAGTTCTGCCGTCACCTACACCATTACCCACGATTAACCTTAACCCGCGGGACGCCGGCATGGGTCCCGTCCACTGTGGTGCTGCTATGAAAAACGTCCTACTCTCTCTGCTATGCTGCGTGATCGCCTGGCCAACCTACGCCACTATCGTCATCTATGGCACCCGGATTATCTACCCGGCGGAGCGCCAAGAGATCCGCGTTCAACTGGCTAACCGCGGCGACAAAACCTCGCTGATCCAAGCCTGGATCGATGAGGGGGATCCCTCGGTTCCCCCCGAACAGGTCAAGGCTCCCTTTATGCTCACCCCACCCATCACCACCATTGCGGCAGGCAACGGCCAGCAATTACGGATCCGCGCGCTGGCTAACACGTTGCCGCAAGACCGGGAGTCGCTGTTTTACCTCAACGTGGTTGATATTCCGCCGGATAACCCGGCGCACAGCGGTAATCTACTCAAGCTGGCAATGCAAAACCGTATCAAGCTGTTCTACCGCCCGCAAGGCATTGGAGCACTCGATGAAAAGAGCGTCAGCCAAGTCTTGGCCCGGCGCACCCCCCAGGGGATCACCCTGGATAACCGCTCGGCGAACCACATCACCATCATCCGCCTCAGTGCGGGGCAACAGCGTCAACTGTTGGAGAATACCCTGATGCTGCCACCCTTTTCCCAGCAACAGATCAGCACCGCCGGTCTCGCGGGTGTCTCCGCGCTGACTCTCAGCTATCTCAATGATTATGGTGCTAAAAGCCAACAGGCTATCCCCCTGAACTGAATATCGGAAAATGAGTGAGGAATGGATGCTCAGGTTAAAAACCCCCCCCCTATCCCTGGTTCTGTTGTTCTCTTACACGGAAGCCATCGCCAACATGGATGCCTTCGATACCCGTTTTCTCAAGGGCAACGCCAGACATGCGGCGCTCAGCCACATCACCCTTTCTCCAGATGCCCCCTATCCTGGTGAATACCCACTGGATGTGCAGGTGAATGGTGAATGGCGCGGCCAATACACGCTCACGATCGATCAGCAGCCAGATAACACCTGCCTGAGCGCGACACAGTTACACAGCCTGGGGATTAAGCTCCCCACGCCACCGTTCGATACGAACTGCATCACACTACGCCAGGCGCTGCACGGTGGTAGCTACCGTTTCGACACCGGTCTGCTCCAACTCAACCTCACCCTGCCACAGGCCTTCGTCATCAGTAAGGAGAAAGGATATATTACACCGGAGGGCTGGGATCGGGGTATCAACGCCTTCTTCACCAGCTATAACGCTAGCTACTACTACAGCGACTATCGTGGCAACGGCCATAGCCGTAATACCTATCTCAATCTCAACAGCGGCCTCAATCTGCTCGGCTGGCAATTGCGCGCCGCTACCAGCTATAACCAACGCGACGGTCAGCGCGGCGACTGGAGCAGCAATAGCGCTTATCTCCAGCGTAGCTTCGCCCCGATACACGGGGTACTGCGCCTGGGAGACATGTACAGCGCCACCGATCTGTTCGCGGGCGTTCGTTTCCGCGGCGTCCGCCTATTCAGCGAACTGCGCATGCTGCCCAATTCTAAACAACACTTTACCCCCCTGGTGCGTGGCGTGGCGCAGAGCAATGCCTTGGTCACCGTAGAGCAGAATGACGTCATCGTCTATCGTCAAGAGGTACCGCCCGGTCCATTCTCTATCGAGGATCTGCAATTGGTGGGCGGCGGTGCCGACCTCAATGTCAGCGTACAAGAAGCCGACGGGCGGGTGACGCGCTTCATTGTCCCCTACTCCGCCTTGCCCAACATGCTACAGCCGGGAGTCGGCAAGTACGATCTGGCCGCAGGGCAGACCTACTTGCCCAACATCGACGATCAGCGTGGCTTTTTTCAGGGCAGCTACCAGCATGGTCTGAACAGTCTGCTGACCCTGTATGGCGGAGTCCAGGCCAGTCAGGACTACTACGCCCTGCTGCTAGGCAACGGCCTGAATACCAGGCTAGGGGCCTTCTCACTGGATATTACCCACTCCGCCAGCCGCCTCGCAGATCGCGACGAACAATATGGGCAGAGCTATCAGTTGGCCTACAACAAGTATCTGGCGACCACCGCAACCCACTTCTCGCTGGCGGCTTACCGCTATTCGTCGCGCCACTACCGCACGCTGAGCGATCATCTCTACCTCAACGATAAACGCGCGGATCCAGTCAGCGCATGGGACCACTACCGCTACGATCCAGGCCGAAAAAACAACTTCACCCTCAACCTGAACCAGACCCTAGCGGATGGTTGGGGTTCGTTGTTCATCTCCGGAACCTGGCGCGACTACTGGGGCAGTCATGAGCGGCGCCAAGACTACCAAGTGAGCTACAGCAACAACTGGCAACAGCTGAACTATACGTTGGCCGCCAGCCAGACTTACGACCAAGGGATGAACAGCGATCGGCGTTTTTACCTCTACTTTACGCTGCCGCTTAACGTCGGCGAGCCACGCCGCCCCCTGTACCTGTCCAACGCCACCACCATCGATCGCAACGGCTACCAGTCCAATACCACCACGCTCAGCGGCAGCGCCGGTGAGTGGCAACAGCTAAACTACGGCTTCAACCTCAACAATCAGCGCTCGGATCGGCTCACCGCACTCGGGGGCAACCTGAGCTATAAGGCACGTTCGGCAACCCTGAACGCCAGTTATAGCCAGTCGCAGGACTACCGCCAGAGCAGCGCCGGCATCAGCGGCGGCATCGTCGCCTACCGCGGTGGCGTGCTATTTAGCAATACCCTGACGGACACCATGGCGATCGTCGACGCGCCGGGGCTACGCGCCGCCAGCGTCAATGGCTACGGCTACCACACCACCAACAGCGCCGGCCAGGCGCTCTACGCCGCCTTGACCCCCTACCGTGAAAACAGTCTACGCCTGACACCGTCGGCGCAGGACGATACGGTAGCGTTGAAGAGTAACATGCAAAAACGAGCCCCCTACCAGGGAGCGGTGGTGCTGGCGCGCTTCGAGACTGATACGCGCCAACATTTCTACTTTAGGGCACAACGCGCCGACGGCGCGCCGCTCAACTTCGGTTATCCGGTCAACGGCCGCGACGGTGAGCCCCTGGGATTGGTCGGCCAGGGAGGCATGATCTCCCTGCGCAGCGACGCTTTGCCAGCACAGGTGACGGTGCCGCTGGATACCCAGACGGGCGACCGTTGCACTATTACCCTCTCAGCCGCCACGCTGAGCAGTCAAACCCATCTTTGCCGCTGAGTGTTACGAGGTCGACTCATGAACTATCGCCGTTATCTTTTTATCCTACTCGTGCTGCTCAGCGGCCCGGCGCTCTCCTGGTGCAAACTGGAAGTCCCGGGCATGGAGCGCCAAACGGGACAGGTGCTGATGAGCAATCAGAACATGTTTCCCTCCGGGCAGCAGGTCGCGGTGCCGCTGACCCTATTTAGCAAAACGACCCGCTGTGACAAGTACAGCAGCGAGCAGAATAAGGTCTATCTCGGTACGCCTTACACCAAACCGATCGTTGTGAAATTCTATGACGCCGTCTACATCGAGTTCACCATCCAACCACCTCCCCAGGATACGCTCAAACTGGAAACCAATCGTCGCTATACGGCGGCACAGTTTCTCGATCAACTGGTGGTCAGTGCTAAGCCGGTAGCGCCCACGTATACCCAAAGAGTCGCCAATGACAACGGTGAATATCGGTTAGATACGGCGCTGATTATCAGCGCCGGCAGCGGCGCATCCGATTCGCTCGGGGAGTTTATTCGCCGACTGATTGCCTTTCTCCTCTCCGGCAAATGGCCCGCGAAAGAAAACGATCTGTATCAGCTCAACCTCACCCTGAAGCTGGACTATAAGCCGACCACCTGCCAATTTGTCGAGACCACCCTCACGCTGCCGCCCGTCGCTCTCAGCGATCTACCGCAACGTGGAGAAGTCAGCGGCATCACAGCCAACCATACCCTGGTAGCCCAGTGCGATAACCTCAACGGCGAGCTCACCAATCGCGCCATGAAGGTGACCCTCAGCAGTGACGCGCTACTCGCAGGCAACGCTCGTGTCATCCTGCCCCAACGGGGCGTCTCCGGGGTCGGATTTGTGCTGTATGACGAACAGCAGCGGCCCGTCACCTTGGGCGGTAGCGGCGCGAGCGCCAGCAGCATCAAGCTGCTCCGCCAATGGGAGGGACTGCCCGAACGGGGGTTCAGCCTACCCATCAGCGCCGCTTACTACGTCTACGCGCGTAACCAGGTTCAACCCGGCAAGCTAGAGGCCAATGTCACCATTAACATCGACTACGAGTAAGCCATGCTCGGGCGGTGCCACGCCGTCCGACGCCCTCGAGTACTGTCCTGACACACTCTCATCCTGGTGACGGAAGCGCGGAGCACATCGTCCTCCCCTCGGAGGGCCTTGCGGCCGCGCGCTCATCCCCGGCGATCGAGTAGCCCGACATCGTACTATTTATGAGCGTTCAAAATGCATATCATCAAATTTTCACCCACAAATATTGCATAATTATTCTGATGAAGTTACTCTTTGCCCTATCAATTGCTATTCAGATTAAGCGCATGAGTATTCAAATCGACGGCATCAATTGCTACTACGGCGCACACCAGGCGCTGTTTGACATTACCCTGGCATGCCCGGCCGGTGAGACGCTGGTGTTACTCGGGCCAAGCGGTGCGGGTAAGAGCTCGTTGCTACGGGTGTTGAATCTGCTGGAGATGCCGCGTTCTGGTACCCTGAGTATCGCCGGTCATCAGTTTGATTTTCGCCAACCGCCGGGGGAAAAAGCCATTCGCGATCTGCGGCGTAACGTCGGTATGGTGTTCCAGCAGTACAACCTGTGGCCGCACCTGTCGGTGATGCATAACCTGATCGAGGCGCCCTGCCGGGTGCTGGGGCTATCGAAGGAGGATGCTCTAGCGCGGGCCGAAAAGCTATTAGTGCGCTTGCGCCTTAGCGAGTTCGCCGACCGCTATCCGCTACATCTGTCCGGTGGTCAGCAACAACGGGTCGCCATCGCCCGCGCCTTGATGATGGAGCCGCAAGTGCTGCTGTTCGACGAACCGACCGCCGCCCTCGATCCGGAGATCACCGCCCAGATCGTCAGCATCATCCGTGAGCTGTCGGAGACCGGTATCACTCAGGTGATCGTCACCCACGAAGTCGAGGTGGCACGTAAGACCGCCAGCCGCGTCGTGTATATGGAGCAGGGTCGCATCATCGAACAGGGCGACGCCAGCCACTTTATTCATCCGCAGACCAATGAGTTTGCCGGATATTTGTCCCATTAACGGCCCGCGAGGCCATGCGTAACCGTTGGAGTCTGCGATGAAAAAAATCATAATTGCTGCGATGTTAGCCGGTATCAGCGTCTCTGCCTCGGCAAACGAAACCATTCGCTTCGCCGCCGAAGCCTCGTATCCGCCGTTCGAGTTTATGGACGCGCAGAATAAGATGCAGGGATTCGATATCGATCTGGCCAACGCCATCTGTACCCAGATCAAGGCCACCTGTACTTTCAGCAATCAATCTTTCGACAGTCTGATCCCCAGCCTGAAGTTCAAGCGTATCGATGCGGTGATCTCCGGGATGGACATCACGCCGGAGCGGCAGAAACAGGTCGACTTCTCTCAGCCCTACTATGACAACTCGGCCCTGTTCATCGCCGAAAAGGGCAAGGTTGCCGATGTGGCGGCGCTGAAAGGCAAACGGGTCGGTATCCAGAACGGTACCACCCATCAGAAATACCTGATGGACAAACACCCCGAGCTGACGCCGGTGCCTTACGACAGCTATCAGAACGCTATTCTCGACCTGAAGAATGGCCGTATCGATGCGGTCTTCGGCGACACGGCAGTGGTCAACGAATGGCTGAAACAGAACCCGAATCTGGCGCCGGTTGGCAGTAAGGTGACCGATGCCGACTACTTCGGCAGCGGCTTAGGCATCGCAGTACGCAAGGGCAACAGCAAGCTACTGGAGCAGTTCAACCAGGCGCTGAATCAGCTTAAGCAAGATGGCACCTACCAGACCATCTACGACAAATGGTTCCAGAAATAATCATCGGCAATGCCAGTAGTGCCTATCGGCGTAGGCGTTATGGTTAGCAACATGCGGGCGGCGCAGGCCGCCTGATGGGATAGGCGTCAGGCAATGATTGAATTTATACCCTTAGTCCATGCTGCCGGCATCACTGTCGGCTTAGCTCTCTGTGCTCTGCTGCTCGGCCTGGTTCTTGCCATGCTGTTTGCCGTCTGGGAGTCGGTCCGTTACCGTCCACTGGCGTTGTTGGGTAGCGCCTGGGTCACCCTGCTGCGTGGGCTGCCGGAGATCCTGGTGGTGCTGTTCATCTATTTCGGCTCCTCACAGTTGCTGTTGTGGCTCTCCGATGGTATCCCGCTTAATCTGGGCTTTACCACCCTCACGCTACAGCTGAACATCGATAACTTCGAGGTCAGTCCGTTCCTGTGTGGGGTGTTGGCCTTGGCCTTACTGTATGCCGCCTATGGCTCTCAGACCCTACGCGGCGCGCTGAAGGCGGTGCCGCAAGGGCAACGCGAGGCCGGGATGGCGTTAGGGCTGAGCAAGACCCATATCTTCTTCCGCCTGGTGATGCCGCAGATGTGGCGCCACGCTCTGCCGGGACTGGGTAACCAGTGGCTGGTGTTGCTCAAGGATACTGCGCTGGTCTCGCTGATCAGCGTCAATGACCTAATGCTACAAACCAAGAGCATCGCCACCCGGACCCAGGAACCGTTCACCTGGTACTGTGTGGCCGCCGCGATCTATTTGCTGATCACCTTACTCAGCCAGTATGTGCTCAAGCATATCGAACTACGTACTACCCGCTTTGAACGGAGTGCTTCTTGATGTTGAGCTATATTCCCGACTTGTTGCAGGGACTGCACACCAGCCTGTCATTGACCGTGGTCTCCCTGCTGGTGGCCCTGGTGCTCGCACTCTGCTTTACCGTGATCCTGACCCTGCGGCCACGTGGGCTGACGCTATTGGTACAGGGCTACATCACCCTGTTTACCGGCACCCCGCTCCTGGTACAGATCTTCCTGATCTACTACGGGCCCGGGCAGTTCGCCTGGATCCGCGAAACGCCCTGGCTATGGAGTGCCTTGTCACAACCCTGGCTGTGCGCCATGCTGGCGCTAGCGCTAAACAGCGCCGCCTACAGTACGCAGCTGTTTTACGGCGCGATGCGCGCCATCCCGAATGGCCAGTGGCAATCCTGTGCCGCGTTGGGGATGTCTAAGGGACAGACCCTGCGCATCTTGCTACCATATGCCTTTAAACGCGCCCTCTCCTCCTACTCCAACGAGGTGGTGCTGATCTTCAAGAGTACCTCGCTGGCGTACACCATCACCCTAATGGAGGTGATGGGCTATGCGCAGCAGCTGTATGGCCGGACCTACGATGTGATGGTGTTCGGCGCAGCCGGGATAGTCTACCTGTGCGTCAACGGCCTACTCACCCTGATGATGCGCATGATCGAACGCCGCGCCTTGGCCTTTGAACAACGCAACTAGCCCCGCCTCATCACAGAAAAAGATCGGTTTCGACCGGTCTTTTTTTATTCCTTTCATCATGCCATTAAAATATTTAATCACAAGTATTGCATAATAATTCACTCAATGGCACATTCAGACAGGTGACAGGCGGCGACGATCGTTCCCGTTAGCCCCCTCGACACGTACTGACAAACAACAAACAGCATCTATCACACCCCGCGGGATGGGCCTTGTACAGGAGTTAGCTATGAAGAAGTTACTGGTCTGCGCCATCGTTGCCGCAATGAGTTTTGGCACTCAGGCGGCAGAGAATATTCGTTTTGCCTCGTCGGCTACTTATCCACCGTTCGAGTCTCTCGACGCCAACAACAACATCGTCGGCTTCGATATCGATTTGGCCAAGGCGCTATGCCAGGAAATGAAGGCTCACTGCACCTTCAGCAACCAAGCATTCGACAGTCTGATCACCGCGCTGAAGTTTAAGCGTTACGATGCCGTCATCTCCGGCATGGACATCACCCCTGAGCGGCAGAAGCAGGTGGCGTTTACCCAGCCCTACTACGCCAACTCCGCGATCATCATCGCCCAGAAAGGGAAATACCACAGCATGGCCGACATGAAAGGGTTACGCGTCGGGATGGAGAGTGGCACCACCCACCAGAAATACCTGCAAGAGAAGCATCCGGAGATCAAAACCGTAGCCTATGACAGCTACCAGAACGCCATTCTGGATCTGAAGAGCGGACGCATCGACGGGGTATTCGGCGACACGGCGGTGGTCAATGAGTGGCTGAAGAACAACCCACAGTTGGCATCGGTCGGCGAGCATGTCACCGATCCGCACTACTTCGGCATCGGGCTAGGCATCGCGGTACGTCCGAACGATAAGTCACTGCTGGCGCAACTCAACCAGGCGCTGGCCGCCATCAAGGCCAATGGGACCTACCAGAAGATCAGCGACAAGTGGTTCCCCGCCTCCTGATACACCGCACCGCCGCGCCTTTCGCCTTCCCGATTGGCGCGCTGCGGGCGATTTGTTAGCATGGTCGCCATCGCCCGCCCACCGCCTGGAGCCCACATGCATTACGCCCATTACCACTCACCGTTCGGCCCACTGCTGTTGGTCGCCGACGCCGTCGGCCTGCGCCAACTATGGCTGCCCAATGAACTGATCAGCCGCGTGATCCCCTCCTCCTGGAGGCTCGACGAGGCCTATCCCCTCTTGAGCCGTACCCGGTCACTGCTCGACGCCTACTTCGCCGGTCAACGTCCCGATTGGCGCGCGCTGCCGCTGGCGCCGCAAGGCACGCCCTTTCAGCAACAAGTCTGGCAGCAGCTATGCACGCTTCCCTATGGAGAGAGCAGCCACTATGCCGCCCTGGCCGAGCAACTGGGCAATCCGCGCGCCGTACGAGCCGTCGGCGGCGCGGTGGGGCGTAATCCTATCGCCATCCTGATCCCTTGCCATCGCATCCTCGGCAAGGCGGGCAATCTGACCGGTTACAGCGGCGGTCTGGCGATCAAGCAAGCCCTACTGGATCTTGAGGGGATCCCTTACCGCGCCTGAACACGCTGATGTACCAACAGTGTCAGTACCTCGTAATGGGCGGTATGCGGGAACATGTCGAACAGGCGGATCTTATCGATACGGTACTCCGCCAAGCGTTCGATATCCTGTACCATGCTCTGGGCATGGCAGCTGGAGTAGAGAATGTAGGGCGGTGCCATGCGACGCAGGTCGTTGCACAGCGCGGCTCCGATGCCACGCCGCGGCGGATTGACCAGCACCAGCTGCGGTGCGCTGCCAGTCCCGTCGGCGAAGGCAGCGGAATCGAGAGCGGCGAAATTCACCGATACCAATCCCAGACGTGCGGCCGAACGCCGAGCGCAGGCGATGGCCTCGGCGCTGATCTCGATGCCAGTTAATGTCATTTCGGGGGTCGCGCAGTGCAAACCGAAACCGCCGACGCCACAGAACAGATCCCACATCGCCGTCACGCCCAACGCACGTACCCAGTCACGTGCCTCGGCGTAAAGCGCCTCGGCCACATCGGGGTTAGTCTGGAAGAAGCTCTGCGGGCGAATATAGAGCGGCACACCGTTGAAGGACTCCTCCAACGCCTGCTGTTCACTCAGGAAGATCTCCTGCTCCCCTTCCAAAATCGCCATATGCACCGGCTGAATATTGACGCTGATCACCGTCAACCGTGGCAGTTGCGCCTGGAGCCATGGCAACGCCTGACGCAACTGGGCCAGCTTACGTTCCGAACGCAGCACGAAGCGTAGCATCATCTCACCGTTGAGGCGGCTTTCCGTCAACAACAGGTATTTCAACTCACCGCGCCGCCGCGCCACGTTATAGGGCGTCAGGCCAGCGCGCGGAATAACGGCCTTCAACACGGCAAACACCGGCGCGAAGCTGGCAGGATAGAGCGGGCAATCGCACAGATCCACCCCCTCACCATCACGTGTCAGCATGCCCAACAACGGGCGCTCGACGCTACCACTGACCACCATTTTCGCCTTGTTACGCATCGCCTGTTCGGCGCTGGGACGTGCCGGTAGCCACGCTCCCACCGGCAGGCCTTGCAGCAGCGCGGCTAAATGCTGCTGTTTATCGTCCAACTGACGGGAATAAGGAAGGGAAAGCCACTGACAAGAACGACAGCGGCCCGCCTGATACTGGGCACAATGCATCACAACTCACTCGATGGAAATAGAAACGGAAACGCTCGGGGCGGGGAATTGTATCACAGCGCACGATGGAAGTAGCGCCGGCTGGCGGAAGGAATAAACAGCAGCGCCAGGATCAAGAGATCGGGCAACTTCTGGCCTAGCAAAACCTGTAAGATCTGGCCGCCATCCTCCCCCGGGACACTGAATAGCTCGGGATGGAACCAACCGAGCGAGGCCCACAGCATGTAACCGGTCACCAGTAACTGGCAACCGAGGTAGATCCAACGACTGAGCCGCTTGCCAAGCATCATCGCCAAGCCGCAGCCCAGCTCGATCAACCAGAGTACCAGGCTAGCGCTAAGTAGTAGGATCGTCTGCCAACTTTGCAACGCTTCGCTGAGAAAGGCGGCGATACCGCTCAGGCCAAGGGTGACGCACAACAACACCACGCTCGTCAGACGAATACCTATCAGGGCGGTTCCGGCGATCAACACCGGCACCGGGGCCGCAACAAAATGGTCTATCCTTGGCTGTATACTGCTCATCTGTGCCATCGCATCCGGCTCCGCTGGACGTAACGTATTTCATCATAAGGATGATGAACGGCCGATACAAGCCATCGATAACGAATAACGATATTCCATCAAGGCGTTAGCCCCAGCGGAAGGTCAGTGAAGCAGCGGACCGCCACTGGTTTCGGCGCTGAATTCGCCTTCGCCCTCTTCCCCTTCGCCTAAGAACAGCATGCCGTTTGCGCGCGCTTCCATCATCACCATGGAAATTTGCTCCTCGGCCTGTTGCATAAAGGCAGAAAATTGTTCGAACGTAACACCGACGCTGGCATTGAGTGACATGCAGGCAATGAATTTCGGCAGGTTATCATCCTGGATGTCGACAAATGCCTTGACGCCCAACGTGCTGGCATTAATCTGGCTCAATTCCGTCACCAGCGCGATCAACGCCGTAGGACGGACTTCCGCCAGTGCGGTAAACAGGATAGTGTTATCAAGGAGGTCGACTTTCGCGTCGAATACCCCGTCAAAATTCTGCATGTGTGGTAAATGCAGCGCCTGGCAGGAGTCACACTCGAAGAAGGTGGTACCCCGTTGATCCAGCCAGTGCCGTAACACGTCCAGATCGGGGACGATTAGAGGATCCATTGCGCCCTACCTCACAAAGATAAATCGGATAATTGTTATTAGAAAGGGGGCATAGCTTACGGAACTTTGGCCGCTTGCGCCATGCCCGCAGGCAATTTATTGCCGCGTTGACGTCTGGAAAGCCTGCCATCCGCACACACGACCAGGAGATCGCCATGCCGTTATCCCGTTATGCCACGATGGACCCGCTGATGCTGCTGAGCATCATCAACATGAAGTTGCGCGACGAGTGTGACTCACTGTCGGCGTTGTGCGCACGCTACGAGATCCCTCAGCCACAGTTGGAGTCACGCCTGGCCGCTGCCGGTTTCCGTTATTACCGCGACAGCAACCAGTTCATCCCACGCTAAGCTCGCGCCCGCCGACAGCATCACTCGCCAGACGGGCCTCGGCCGCTTAGTGCGTAATCCACCCCTGGCGGTGCAGGTAGTCGAGCATAAAAGGACGGCGCTCCTTCTCCAGCGTACGGCTAATCTGCTCGCTCCAGCTATCCTGCCGGCTATGGTCGCTCCGCTCGGCGTAATAGGCGCTGACATGGGCGTCATAGGCGGCTAACGCCGCACGATCCAACGGCTGGTAGCGGTTCTCGTGCACCAGAATGCTCAACGGTAACCGCGGCTTCTGCTGCGGGCGTTGCGCCGGATAGCCCAGGCAGAGGCCGACCAGCGGCAACACATGCTGCGGACAGGCCAACAACGTGGTCACCTGCTCGATATGATTACGGATACCGCCGATGAATACGCCTCCCAATCCCAACGACTCGGCGGCGGTCAACGCATTCTGTGCCATCAGCGCCGCATCGACGCAGCCCAACAGCAACTGTTCGGCCGATCCCAACTCGGCCTGCGGGAAGATCTGTTGATGGCGCTGAAAGTCGGCACAGAAGATCCAGAACTCGGCCGCCTCCAAGACATATTGCTGCCCGCCGGACAGCTCGACCAGTTGCTCACGCAACGCGCGATCGGTGACCCGGATGATCGAGGTACATTGCAAGAAACTGGATGAAGAGGTAGCGCGCGCCGCCTCGAAGATCGCCAGGCGCTGCGCCTCGCTGATCGGTGTGCTGCTAAATTGACGAATAGAACGGTGATCGCACAACAAATCAATGGTCGAGATCATAAGTTAGCTAGCTCCCTGATGAGTCGCGTAAACGAATAAGATAACGCCGCGAGACGGCATGCTCCGATGCTAACGCGTTCACCCGCTCCGCCGTTGACCCTGGATGCGCCGTCATCGGTCAAACCTTAGCATTGGATAGATGAAATTTATCAAAGTAACAGGCAAATCCTACTTTTTTTTAGCGCGGGCTACAGGCATAGTAATGCGCATTCAAAAGCCCACGCTAACCCCGTTGGGGATTTAGTGGGACTTGCCATTTCCTCTAAGGAGTCCTCTCATGTTTGCAGTGATCTTTGGGCGTCCGGGTTGCCCCTACTGTGTCCGTGCCAAAGAGTTGGCCGAGAAGCTGAGCGCCGAGCGCGATGATTTTAAATTCCGCTATGTCGATATTCATGCCGAAGGCATCAGTAAGGAAGACCTCTCCAAAACCGTCGGTAAGCCGGTGGAAACCGTACCGCAGATCTTTATCGATCAGCAACACATCGGCGGTTGCACCGACTTTGAAGCCTATGCCAAGGCACATCTGGAGCTGTTCAATAACGCCAACTAACACGTGACGACGGCCAATAAAAAAACCGCTACGGCGGTTTTTTTTATGTCTCTAACAGCAAGCCTCAAGCAAAACGGTAAACCACATCATCGGTGATAACTATCGAATAGCATGCTGACCTCGCATCACCGCCGTGAACCAGTACAACAGCGCACCAAACACGCACCAAAACACCATGCTGGCGCTATAGGGCAGCATCTGTAGCACATTCACCTCACACGCTAACCACTGCGTGTGCAGCAGTAGGCAGCAGAGAGCCGCCGCCGATGCGCCGTAAAACACCGTCAAGACGCGGTACCGCTGCGCCAAGGGACAGGCGATCGCCCCCGGCAACATATACAGCAATAATCCGGGACGCATCCCCGGCAAACTGGCACCACCGTCGCCATTCGGCTGACTGTAACCGTGCAACAGGAAAAAAAGCGCCGTCACTAAAAAAAAACAGAGAATAAGAGAAAACCAACGTCGTCTGTTCGCCACCCCATGCCTCCCTACAGCGAAAAGATACCCTTCCCCCCGATGAGGCAAACCGCGAACGGTCTACCCGCAACGAGCGAATCGCTTCCCGGCGCAGAAAAACAACGAACTATCAACTGAGGACGGCTTTTTGCTGGCTGTCCGTCAACCAACCGTCTAAAATGGGCGGTCATACCCATAGGGTATCCACCATTCACCGCTGGCATGTTCTCGGTGAATTCTCATATATTCTACGGCTGAATTTAGCTCTAACAGTCGATCATATCAAGAACCTGATAGTTAACAATAAGTTATTCTACATGAATATTGATGTCGCGAGTTTGTTAACAGGCAATTATATCCTGCTGCTGTTCGTGGTCCTGGCGCTGGGGCTGTGCCTCGGAAAACTGCGTATAGGCTCCATCCAACTGGGTAACTCCATCGGCGTACTCGTGGTCTCCCTACTCCTGGGCCAGCAGCACTTCGCCATCAACACCGATGCCCTCAACCTAGGATTCATGCTCTTTATTTTCTGCGTCGGTATCGAAGCCGGGCCCAACTTCTTTTCCATCTTCTTCCGTGACGGGAAAAACTATCTCATGCTGGCCTTAGTGATGGTCGCCAGCGCCCTGTTTATCGCGCTGGGGCTGGGTAAGCTATTTCACTGGGACATCGGCTTGACCGCTGGGATGCTCGCTGGCTCGATGACCTCGACGCCGGTGTTGGTGGGTGCGGGCGATACCCTCCGCCAGACACTGGTCAATAATCCTCACCTGGGCCAGCTACAAGATCACCTCAGTCTGGGCTACGCCTTGACCTATTTGGTCGGCCTGGTTAGCCTGATCTTCGGCGCTCGCTATCTGCCAAAGCTACAACACCAGGATCTGCCCACCTCGGCCCAACAGATCGCCCGCGAACGCGGTCTGGACAACGACACCCAACGCAAGGTGTTTCTCCCGGTAATCCGCGCCTATCGCGTCGGCCCAGAGCTGGTCGCCTGGGCGGATGGCAAGAATCTGCGTGAATTAGGGATCTACAGCCAGACCGGCTGCTATATCGAACGAATCCGCCGCAACGGCATCCTGGCAACGCCGGACGGCGATGCGGTGCTCCAGGTCGGCGATGAGATCGCCCTGGTTGGCTATCCCGACGCACACGCGCGCCTCGACCCAAGCTTCCGTAACGGTAAGGAAGTCTTTGACCGCGACCTGCTAGACATGCGCATCGTCACCGAAGAGATCGTGGTGAAGAACAGCAACGCCGTCAGCAAGCGGCTCAGCCAAATCAAGCTAACCGACCACGGCTGCTTCTTGAACCGGGTGATCCGCAGCCAGATAGAGATGCCGATCGACGACAATATCGTACTCAACAAAGGTGATGTGTTGCAGGTCAGCGGTGATGCTCGCCGTGTTAAGAGTGTGGCCGACCGCATCGGCTTCATCTCAATTCACAGCCAGGTCACCGACCTGCTGGCCTTCTGTGCCTTCTTTATCATCGGCCTGATGATCGGCCTGATCACCTTCCAGTTCACCGGCTTCTCCTTCGGCATCGGCAACGCCGCCGGCCTGCTGTTCGCTGGCATCATGCTGGGCTTCCTACGCGCCAACCACCCGACTTTCGGTTACATTCCGCAGGGGGCGCTGAACATGGTGAAGGAATTTGGCCTGATGGTGTTTATGGCGGGGGTCGGTCTGAGCGCTGGCGCCGGCATGCGCAATGGCCTGGGCGACGTCGGCGGCCAGATGTTGGTCGCCGGACTGATCGTCAGTCTGGTACCGGTGGTGATCTGCTTCCTGTTCGGCGCCTTCGTGTTAAAGATGAACCGCGCGCTGCTGTTCGGCGCCATCATGGGGGCGCGTACCTGTGCGCCGGCCATGGACATCATCAACGACGCCTCACGCAGTAACATCCCTGCCCTGGGTTATGCCGGTACCTACGCCATCGCCAACGTGCTGCTGACCCTGGCCGGTACTCTGATCGTCATCATCTGGCCCGGCGTGGTGGGCTGACGCTCCACACCCCTCACCGGCGACAAAAAAAGATCATCTTTTTCGTCGCCGGCGGCTGAACTTTCTGCGCCGCTGTCAGTCTGAATTAATGCCACTGCTTTTCTTTGACGTCCCCATATTGAGGAGCCCGATAATCCCGCCGCTTAGGTTCAAGGTTATCGGGTTTTTTATTGCCTGTAGAAAAATCGTTTTATCATCAAACTTGTTACACAAGCAGTGTGTTCGGTGTGGCGACACCCCTTCAATAACCGCCTCGAACCGTACCCAAAGCGGAGGTGATACACCGACAGAGCGGGAAAAACCGGCAGGAGGTGGAGCTGACCACACTGGCGTGGGTAGACGGGTACAACAATCGCCGGCTACTGGAACGACTCGATCACATCCCCCCTGCTGAAGCCGAAAAAACGTATTATGCTGCCATCGGAAACGGGGTTATGGCAGCCTGAGTTCTCAGACTAAAAACTCGCCCAAAAACCCGGTACGGTTCACCGGCTGGATTCTTCATCATCATCATCAAACTATAGGGCAGGATCGTCTCCTGGGGTGGGGCAGTCCAGTTGAGCTCCGGATAAAAGCATTTTGCTAATTCTGGAAGCCAGAAAATATGTTATCCAGAGGAATTTCTGGATTCAAAAATAATAATTTCGCTCGCAACTGCTGGTTACACTAGCCTGCACTAACCACAGACAGGCGCATCACATTCAGTCCAGAATATGGGCCGACAGGGACAGTGATTACCGCTAGTATCATATTTCCGATAATTTCCTCCGTTTCACAACTAGTAGCTGTTATCACCATTTCCATAAAAAAACCAGAGATTATTATCACCTTCACAAGGAGATACAGATTAACACATTAACCAACCAGGAAAAACATCTGTCTTTCACCATGTCTACGATGTAAAAGTCATTGAATATCTAACACATCTGGAATACAGTTTTTGTGGTGCTAAAAAATGGAATATCATAAGCACAAATAATCAAAGGAAGGAAAATGAAAAATAAAACATTACTTATAGAAATGATTTATCGGTTGCCCCAAATGGGAAAGGATACATCGTTTGGGAAGGATATAGACGACGTCCACGAAGTGATCTTTACTGAAAGGAATAAAAATCAGATCGAAAAGATACTCCGTAAATGGGCCTCAGTAAAACAACCTTGTGTTTTCGGAAAGCTGGCCAGTAAAAAAATGAAAGGCCTTGATTATCATCTGTCTGTTATCAATTCAGAGTCAATACTCTCTGATGAAGCAACACTATTTCATTATCTGAAAGACGAACGTCTCCGCTTCAAACAACGTGCGATGAAAGGCGAGGTCAGTGCCCATCTAATATATTTCGTAAGTCCCTATCTCGCTTATGCCCGTCCCTGTAAAGAATTTATGGAAGTACAAAAGCGCATCTGCTCTCTGTATATACCGGAATGCTACCCTGTTATGGAAGACATTATCTATACGGACAGCATCCCCCTCCAGGAGGCGGAGGGAATAAAAATCTACAAAGCAGGGATCAATACTTTCTATTCATCCGCGCATGGCACTAGGAATCATGATCGACGGATACCAGGAGGGTTCCTTATCTCCGTCAACGCGCCGGGGCATTTCATGCAACTGGCACTGAAGAACGGGATCTATGACAGTGAGTTACATTCACTGGAAGATATTAAAAACATGACAAAACAATCGGTCGGCCAGGGAGGCATTTCTCATCCGGGTAAACTGTCAACAACCTGGCACCCGGAAAAAAAGGTTGACAGATATGGTTGTCCCCTGACACATGGACAGGGAGCTTATTACAGCGGCTTTTATCATACAGATGTTCTCATCCCTGGAGCGTTAACATGCGATGACAGAAGGCTTGATAAAATTAACGATCATGATCCGATGATATTTCGCTGGAATGTACTGTTCTATGTCTCTCTGGAAAAGCTTTCAGCAGAAAATCCCTACTATGGTGAATTCATTGGAATTCCGCTTGACGAGGAAGCTGCTTTCTTCAATCCTTTTGCCCCGCGGCGTTATGAAGATGGCCCCCTTTACCGAAAAGAAGAATACCTATGATAAAAGGGATTATCCTTGCCATGCTGGCGGCATTCTCCTGGGGGGGAGCCATCGTAATGAGTAAAGCCAGCCTTGATGAACTCAACCCGGGCTCTCTTTTTCTTTTTCAGATAATTTCTGCTGCAATATTATCATGGGCAGTTCTTCTCGCCGCCAGAACAAATTTCCCGCTAAATAAAAGAAGTATGCTGGCATATTCCACGGGATTATTTGAGCCATTTCTTGCCTACACCCTTACCCTGTACGGACTGGAAATTGTTCCTGTAGGGATTGCATCAGTAATATTCTCTCTGGAATCCGTATTCATCCTGATTCTTTCGGTTGTCATACTACGAGTGAGAGTAGAAACACCCGGGATATTTTCATTACTTCTTTGTACCGCGATGACAGGCAGTCTGATGACCGTCTTACCTGACATCAGAGGGGAAGATGGAAGCCTGGAGGGCTATCTTCTGGTCATTATTGGCGTATTGTCTGCAGCATTCTATGTCGTGATATCGTCGAAACTGGTTGCCGAATTTACCCCCCTGGCCCTACTGACCGGACAACTGACATTTTGTGTTATCCTGTCAGTTATATCTTTACTGATCAGCGGAACGCCAGTCTTACTCCCTGTTAATTCGATTCTGCTCGTCGTTTTCTCTGGTGTCATGCAGTATTTTCTGGCGTTCTTTCTCTACTTACATGCCCTCCAGTGGATTCAGGTACATGTGGCAGGAGTGATGCTTTATTTTATCCCTGTTATAGCACTTGTCCTGTCATGGCTATTTTTAGGTGAAATAATATCCATAGTACAGGCTACAGGGATCATCATGACGATCACCAGTGTGTTCTGGTTAAACAGAAAATATGGACAAAACGAGTAACAGGGACTGCACCCGGTGAAGATTGACGGTATCTGAGGCCTTGTTGAATAAATCGAACTTTTGCTGAGTTGCAGGATCAGATCACGCATCCGCTGACAGCGCAGACAGCCCCGTGGCAAAGCAGACGTTCAGGATCACCAACTGGCACAACGACAACAAAGCCCTCGTCAATCGTGGCTCCGTCACTTTCTGGCTGGATGATGAGGCGACTCAGGCCTGGTACCATGAATGAGTAAGGTTCGTAAATAAGCATCACCTCGTTGGCTTATCCCGAGCAAGACTTGTTTACCACCACTTGAATACTGACGTGGAACCCGTCCTAACCAGGCAGCCAACTGTCGACTATTTTCGAAATTGCTGGCGTTGCCGATAGTCTTAACACTCATGATGACCGCTCCGCTCAAGTAGTGACGATTTATCGTCCCACTGTGGCACAAGATGTAGGGGCGGCCATTCCATTAACAAAGCCGATCTCTTCCTCTAACTCAGAGAAAATAATATCAGTCTTAGAGCCCATCCCAGTAGGCGTGTATTGTTGCAGCCTGTTTGGACACGGACAGCGCGCAACAACCGGAGCGTACACGCAGTACGTGAGGATTATTCGCTTCGCTCACCCTTCGGGCTGCCCTGAAGGGCGTTCAAAACTTTTTGAAGTTTTGTGTGAGCACTGCCCAGGGCCAAAATGGCAAATAAAAATAGCCTAATGGGATAGGCTCTTAGTCACCATGCGCAGCGACTCGCTCAGATGAAGCCTGGCGCGATCCTAATCAATGGTGTGCCCGGGGAAAAATTGTCGATCAACACGCTCTGCTCCAAGCATTACAATCGGGCCGACTGCGCGCCGCCGGGTTGGATGTCTTCGATCCTGAACCGATCCCCGTCGACGATCCGCTACTCCGGTTAGCCAATGTCGTTGCATTGCCGCATATCGGCTCGGCGACCCATGAGACACGCTATGCGATGGCGCGCTGCGCGGTAGAGAACCTGATCGCCGCACTGGCTGGCGATATCCGGCGCAACTGCGTGAATCACCGTTCACGCCATCAATTCCTCCACGCCCTTCGAGCGGAATAAGGTTTCCTTAAGCCTGGCCGCGTACCCTGAGGTTAAACCCGGCGACAACCGCCGCACATTAGCATTGGCGTAAGCAGACGCATCTCCTTATAGTTTAGCGCTTGCCCGCTCGCCACTGACGGGGCGGGTTGTCGTTCTCCTGTTACGCTGTTTAGTGAGTCTGCTTGAATGGAAGAGTTTAACCGCGCCCTGTTTCTGTGGATCAACGCCACGCCCCACGCCCCACAGGCCTTGCTGATGTTCGCCCGCTTCATCGCCAAGGATTTAATCCTGGTAGTTCCGCTCACCATCATCGCCGGCTGGCTCTGGGGTAACGCGGCGCAACTTCCCGCGCGCCGGGTGATCATCAGCCAGGCGACGCTGACCCTGATCATCACCCTCCTGTTGGCCCAGATCATCGGCTGGCTACTGCCCCATCCGCGCCCCTTCGCCATTGGACTCGGCCAGCAGTTTCTCCCTCATGCCCGCGACAGTTCTTATCCTAGCGATCACGGCTGTGCCATCTTCAGCTTCGCGCTGGCCTTTCTGTTTTGGTCGCCGCGCAAGGCTGCTGGTTTGGCGCTGTTGCTCTGCGGCATCGCCATCGCCTGGTCACGCATCTACTTAGGCGTGCATTGGCCGCTGGATATGATCGGCGCGTTCTTGATCTCCCTGGCCTGTTGCGGCCTGGTGCAACTACTCTGGCCCGCTTATGGCAACACGCTATTCATCGCCCTACAGCGCCTTTACCGCCGCCTCTTCGGTTACGCCATTCGGCGGGGTTGGGTACAAAACTGATCTCAGTCGGCGAACCAGTTACAGGCGTGATGCGTGACATGTGACAAATAAAAATGTCACGTAATCATCAAGAAACGGCGTATCATGTAGGGGAAGTAACACAGTATGCTTTCCCCTACGCGTCGTTTCCGCGCAGCTAGGGCGTATTCTGTTGTTGATAAAACTCAGGCATGGCTACGCAGGCCGAGGTGTCTTGCGTTGTATCAAGCGGCGGCCGCCTCCCTCAGGTCCGTCGACGCCATTCACGGAATCACACAGCGAGAGAGATTATGGAAGCCCGGCGTTACGATCGTATCAATCGCCTATCTCAGGCACTGAAACGTACCGATAAGCTGCACCTGAAAGACGCAGCCGAATTGCTGAATGTCTCGGAAATGACCATCCGCCGCGATCTGGCGGCCCAGAACAGCGATGTGGTATTGCTGGGCGGTTACGTCGTACTGGATCCCAAGATCCACCAGAGTGTGCGCTACTTTGTCAGCGATCAGCAGGAAAAACAGGTCAAAGAGAAACGTCACATCGGCGCCCTGGCGGCGAAACAAGTGCAGCAGGACGATGTGGTCTTCTTCGATTGTGGGACCACGGTGCCCTTTATCATCGATGCCATCGATGAGCAGTTGCGCTTTACCGGCGTCTGTTATTCGCTAAACACCTTTCTCGCCTTACAGAGCAAACCCCATTGTCGGGTGATCCTGTGCGGGGGTATCTTTAACCCAGACAGCGCCATCTTCGTCGCCAGCGACGGTGCCAGCGAGTTAGACAACCTCTGCCCGACACTCGCCTTCGTCTCCGCAGCCGGCATCTCAATTAAACAGGGGGCAACCTGCTACAACCTCGACGAGATCACCATGAAGCGTAAGGCACTACTCTGCTCTCGCCGCACCCTCTTAATCGCCGATGCCAGCAAATTTGGCGAGGTGCGCAGCGCCTGGATCGCGCCATTAGAGCAGTTTAGCACCCTCATTTGCGATCAAGCGCCGCCTGCCGAATTAAAGACCTACCTCCATACGCACCAAGTACAATTATTATACTAGCCTCTTGTGTTGCTCACTCAGTTTATCGTTGCCGTCGTTATTACTTCTCCCGTAACGCATAACAACGGCAGCCTAATCTTGCGGTATAAAATCCCATCAAGTTTTTTCTTTCGGTAAAATGTGCCCCCCTAGTCAAACGATAGAATTAATTATCATACATAATATGTAATAGCAGACATGGCCTCTTTTATTATTCATGAATTATCTGAAACGATAACGGTTGCGTTATTTTTCAACGACACGACGAATAATTAACCCGAATTGAAAAATCTTGACTTTAAATTAAAAACTCTTTTAAAAACAATATATTAAAAAAACAACCTCGGCGTAACCTATAAGAGTTATTTGACTGTAATGCAATCAAATAGAGGAAAGTCATGCGCTAGAATATCCATCACATAATATCTACATTTTTTTACTTAACTCGCTAATTATGTTACGTTGTGCGATTCTATTTGTTAAGTCTTTGTTTGACTTTTGACCAAAAATCCGGCAAAAAACGGCTAAAAATAAATGAATATTGCATTTGCGAGCCTGATCACGGACGTTTAAACTGTAAATCTATATCTTTGCGCCCGAAAAATGCTGTAGCACACCAACAAGAAAAGTTGTTTTCTGAACGGATTCAATCGGTTCGCTGTTTTCAAGAAATGGCGAGCGATTACTGTTTGTGCTCTTTTCCGCTCAGCGGCTTTATTTTAACGGATTAAACTTTTTCGTTTTTTCATTAGGAATTATTAACTCACTCAGTTCCCTGATTGAGCGTCTGTTTGCCCATGGGTGAATAGACCGATCAGAACACATGTGTTCAATTTGGAGACACTATGGACACCACTCAAACTGGTACTATTGCTTCTACCTCTGCTGCAAAGAGTGCCTGGCGTAAGTCAGACACCATGTGGATGCTGGGCCTGTATGGTACAGCGATCGGTGCGGGCGTTCTGTTCCTGCCGATCAACGCCGGCGTCGGCGGTCTGATCCCGTTGATCATCATGGCGATCCTGGCGTTCCCGATGACGTTCTTCGCCCACCGTGGTCTGACGCGTTTCGTTCTGTCCGGTAAAAATCCGGGCGAAGACATCACTGAAGTGGTTGAAGAGCACTTCGGTATCGGCGCAGGTAAACTGATCACCCTGCTGTACTTCTTCGCGATCTATCCGATCTGCCTGGTCTATAGCGTCGCCATCACCAACACGGTGGAAAGCTTCATCACCCACCAGTTGGGTATGACGGCTCCGCCGCGTATCATTCTGTCCCTGATCCTGATCCTGGGCCTGATGACCATCGTACGTTTCGGTGAGCATCTGATCGTTAAGGTGATGAGTATCCTGGTGTACCCGTTCGTCGCGGTACTGATGCTGCTGGCCCTGTATCTGATCCCGAACTGGAACGGTGCCATCTTCGACAGCGCCGCCATCGCCAGCTCTGCCTCCGGCAGCGGCCTGTGGATGACCTTGTGGCTGGCCATTCCGGTCATGGTGTTCTCCTTCAACCACTCACCGATCATCTCTGCCTTCGCTGTAGCGAAGCGTGAAGAGTACGGTGATGACCTGGCCGAGAAGAAGTGCTCTCAGATCCTGAGCTACGCACACATCATGATGGTGCTGACCGTGATGTTCTTCGTGTTCAGTTGCGTCCTGAGCCTCTCTCCGGCGGATCTGGCTGAAGCCAAGGCACAGAACATCTCTATTCTGTCTTACCTGGCTAACCACTTTAATACACCGGTCATCGCTTTCGCGGCGCCGATCATCGCCTTCGTAGCCATCACCAAGTCGTTCCTGGGTCACTACCTGGGTGCACGTGAAGGCTTCAACGGTCTGGTCATCAAGTCACTGCGTAGCCGTGGCAAGAGCATCGAAATTGGCAAGCTGAACAAGATCACGGCACTGTTCATGCTGCTGACTACCTGGATCGTGGCCACCCTGAACCCGTCCATCCTGGGTATGATTGAAACCCTGGGCGGTCCGGTTATCGCGATGATCCTGTTCCTGATGCCGATGTACGCCATCAACAAAGTCCCGGCCATGCGCAAGTACAGTGGTCACATCAGCAACGTATTTGTTGTAGTAATGGGTCTGATTGCCATCTCCGCAATCCTGTATACCCTGTTCGGTTAATTAAGCTCGATAACTCGACCGGCGTGTCTTCGCGCCGGTCGTTTTTTTAGCTTGGCAACAGATTTAATTCCCAGCCTTGATGAATCATTGGAGGCGATATGATTAGTGTTTTTGATATCTATAAGATCGGCATTGGCCCATCCAGCTCCCACACCGTCGGGCCGATGAAGGCCGGTAAACAATTTTGCGACGACCTGATCGAAAAGGGTCTACTGAACGACGTCACCCGCGTCGTTGTTGACGTTTATGGCTCCCTGTCACTGACCGGCAAAGGACACCACACCGATCTGGCCATCATCATGGGTCTGGCCGGTAACCTACCGGATAGCGTCGATATCGACAGCATTCCCGGCTTTATCAAAGATGTCGAGACTCGTGGCCGCCTGCTGATGGCTAACGGCCGCCATGAAGTGGCGTTCCCGCTGGAAACCAGCATGAACTTCCACGAAGATAATCTCTCCCTGCACGAAAACGGTATGCGCATCACCGCCCTGGCCGGCGATCAGGTGATCTACAGCAAGACCTACTACTCCATCGGCGGCGGCTTCATCGTCGACGAAGAGCACTTTGGTCAGCAGAGCAGCCAGCCGATCTCGGTTCCCTACCCTTACGCTAGCGCCGCCGATCTACAGCGTCTGTGCAAAGAGTCCGGTCTCTCGCTCTCCGGCCTGGTGATGCAAAATGAGCTGGCGTTGCACAGCAAGGAAGAGATCGACGCGCATTTCGCCCGCGTCTGGGATGTCATGCGTACCGGTATCGAGCGCGGCATGAACACCGAAGGCGTATTGCCGGGGCCACTGCGTGTGCCGCGTCGCGCTTCCGCGCTGCGCCGCATGCTGGTCACCAACGACAAGACCAGCATCGATCCGATGGCGGTGGTCGACTGGATCAACATGTTCGCTTTTGCGGTTAACGAAGAGAACGCCGCCGGTGGGCGGGTGGTGACAGCCCCGACCAACGGTGCCTGCGGGATCATTCCGGCGGTCTTGGCCTACTACGACAAATTTATCCGCGAAGTTAACGCCAACTCCTATACCCGCTACTTCCTGGCCTCCGGGGTCATCGGTACGCTGTATAAGATGAACGCCTCCATCTCCGGTGCCGAAGTCGGCTGCCAAGGCGAAGTCGGCGTCGCCTGCTCCATGGCCGCCGCCGGTCTGGCGGAACTACTGGGCGGCAGCCCGGCCCAGGTCTGCATGGCGGCCGAGATCGCGATGGAGCACAACCTGGGGTTGACCTGTGACCCGGTCGCCGGCCAGGTTCAAGTGCCGTGCATCGAACGTAACGCCATCGCCGCCGTCAAAGCGGTGAACGCGGCTCGGATGGCATTGCGCCGTACCAGCGATCCGCGCGTCTGCCTGGATAAGGTCATCGAGACCATGTACGAAACCGGTAAAGACATGAACGCCAAGTACCGTGAAACGTCACGCGGTGGCCTGGCGCTGAAAGTGCTTTCCTGTGGTTAAATCCCCGCTACATGTGCAATGCCCGGCTCATGCCGGGCATTTTTTTAGCGATCTTGCGGGCTAAAAACGTGTTTAGCCGAACCAACCGCCGAACAGGTTATGCAGTTTCAGCAGAATAAAGTCGATGATGCGGCCAAAGAAGCCCGCCTCCGGCACCGCCTCCAACACCACCAGCGGACGCTGCTCGATGCTCTTGCCATTGAGCTGGAAGTCGATGGTGCCGACCACCTGCCCCTTCTTCAGCGGCGCCTCCAGCGTCGGCTGGGTTAGGGTATAGCTGGCCTTGAGATCCTTCATCTGCCCGCGCGGGATGGTGACCGCCGCGCTCTTATCGACCCCGAGTGCGACCTCGCTGCGCTCGCCGTACCATACCTTCTGGGTGGTAAACGGCTGGCCTATCTTGATCGGGGTCACCGTTTCGTAGAAGCGGAAGCCCCAGGTTAACAGCTTCTTGCTCTCCTCGAAGCGCACCCGATCGCTCGGCGCGCCAAGCACCACCGAGATCAAACGCATCGGGCCGTCGGTGGCCGAGGCCACCAGGTTATGCCCGGCGCCATTGGTAAAGCCCGTCTTCACCCCATCCACGTTCAGACTACTGTCCCACAGCAGGCGGTTACGGTTAGTCTGGCGGATCTTGTTGAAGGTGAACTCTTTCTCTTTATTCAGTTGGTACTCGTCCGGCACATCGGCAATCAGGTGCTGGCTAATCAGCGCCATGTCGCGCGCCGAGCTATACTGCCCCTCCGAGTCCAGGCCATGAACGGTGCGGAAATGGGTATTTTTCAGCCCCCAGGACGCCACATACTTGTTCATCAGGTTGACAAAGGCGTCCTGACTACCGGCCACGTGATCCGCCAGCGCGATACTGGCGTCGTTACCGGATTGGATCACCACCCCGCGGTTCAACTCCGCGACCGGTACGCGATCTCCCGGTTTTAGGAACATCAGCGAGGAGCCCCGCAGCATCGGATTGCCCGTCGCCCAGGCGTCCTTTCCGACCACCACCATGTCACCGGGGGTGATCTTGCCGGACTTCAACGCCTGACCGATGACATAACTGGCCATGATCTTGGTCAGGCTAGCCGGGTCGAGACGCTGATCCGCATTCCCCTCCGCCAACACGCGACCACTGTCATAATCCAACAGGATGTAGGCCTTAGCGTTGATCTGCGGCGGCGCCGGCTCGGCGGCGAACAACGGTAAGGCAACCAATGTAACACCCGCCCCCAGCGTCAGCCGGCGGAGGAAAAGCGTAAGCGCACGATTCTTCATGATTAAGACCAATGTATCCATTCAAATGATCAAACAACGCGTCCTTGCCGACGGCAAGGCGCCTGAAGTATGGCTGGCAGCGGCGCCGTATAGCGGGAGAGGGACTCCGCCCTCCTCCACCCGGCGGACAATCCTGCCGAGAAAAACATGCGTTAATTTTATGACATTTCACGCCGTTATCGCGCCCTCAACGGGATTTTTTCCATATAAAGACACTTCTTGACGCACGATTGTGGACGGGAACACATTTTTCTTCGTTATCACTTCGTCCGCAGGCCTGTGCAGATAGTGCGGTGCGCCCGTCACCGTATGCCACGCCGTCACACGGATTACTATGCTGGAACGGTCATTATGCGCCGAGTAAGGGGCATCGAATGAGCGATTCGGCACAATCCCAGAGCGTTTCGGCACAACATCGGCACGCTGACTCGGGTAGGCTATCCGCATCATCACAGAGGAGCTATTCCATGACTAAGACCACCGTTTCCTTGGCAGCCCTGGCGCTGCTTTCCCTGCCGGTACACGCCCAAGACTTCACCCTGAGCAGCCCGGATATGCATGCCGGCCAGCAGATGAGCAATCAGCAGGTGTTCGCTGGTTTCGGCTGCCAAGGCGATAACCGTTCGCCTGCGCTGAGCTGGTCCGGCGCGCCGAAAGGCACCAAGAGCTTCGCTATTACCGCCTACGATCCCGATGCACCGACCGGCAGCGGCTGGTGGCACTGGACTGTGGTCAACATTCCGGCCGATGTCCATCACCTGCCGGCTAACGCCGGGGCGCAGAACAGCACCCAACTCCCGAGCGGCGCGGTACAGGGGCGCAACGACTTTGGTTATGCCGGTTTCGGCGGCGTCTGCCCGCCGGCTGGCGATAAACCGCACCGCTACCATTTCACCGTCTGGGCGCTGAAGACCGACAAGTTACCGATCGATAATGCTTCCAGCGGTGCCCTGGTTGGTTTTATGCTGAACGCCAACAAACTGGCAACTGCCCAGTTGGTGCCGGTATACGGCCACTAAGATCCGGAGAGTACGCGACATGCCACAGCCCGTCATCCCTGTTCCGACGCTGCAAGAAATCAGCGCCCGCCAGAGCCACCAGCTGCGGCGTGTCACCCTGTTCAGTCCGGCGCTCTGCCTGGTACGCCAAGGCAGTAAGACCATTCAATGGGGCGAACGCTGCGAAGTCGCCGGTGAGGCTTCGCTGGTACTGTTTCCCGGCGGTAGCGAGGTGTGCATGGCGAACCAGACAGGGGGCGGCTACTATCGTGCCGAGATGCTCTATCTGCCAACCACGCTGTTACAACAGTTTCGCCGCCGTTATCCCCAGGTAACGCCCCCCGCCCGGGCGTCCGTCTCGTGCTGTCTGGCGATGACGCCGACGCTGACGCTACTCTGGCAACAACTGATGCAGGGGCTACGCCTCCCCCTGGCCCCGCCCTTGCTTAACCACCTGGCCGAAGGGCTATTGTTGGCGCTTCAACCCAGCGGTCACAGCGCGCTATTGCTGCATGAGCGCCACGATCGGCTGACAGAGCAGATCCAACAGTTGTTACTGCTCGATCCGGCCCACCTCTGGCAAGCCGGCGAGGTCGCCCAACGCCTGCACATGGCCGAGTCGACCCTGCGCCGGCGTCTCAGCGCCGAAGGCAAAAGTTTTCGCGACATTCTCGACGAAGTCCGCCTCGGCCAAGCGTTGTTGGCGATCCAGTCGGGGAATACCCCGATCGGTGACATCGCCGGCCAGAGCGGTTACGCCAGCCCATCACGCTTCACCGCCCGCTTCGTGCGCCGCTACGGCCTAACACCGAGCGCCCTGCGCCAAGCCCTGCGCCACCCCGACACTCCGCGAGCCAGCAATATCCAGGCCTAACGGGCTTTGGGCTTTGGGCTTTGGGCTTTGGGCTTTGGGCTTTGGGCTTTGGGCTTTGGGCTTTGATTTATAACTAACACGCTGACCGTCGTAAACATCGCCTCCATTTATGGCGGTATCGCCACGACATGCCGCGAGAGACGCCATGTTAGCCAAGGTCGGCGATAACGCCTCCACAGTCGCGAAACGATGTGCGCTTGTTGCATAAAGACATGAGAGTCACAGGCGCGCTAGCGATGACCGACTAACGTTGCGCTGGCCAGCAACAGGAAAAGCGACAAGGTAACACGTCCCCGAAGCGGGTCGGTGCATCGGTATGATTGCCTCATCTCGTGGTACGCCGCACGGGCCTGATACCGGAGAGCAAGAAAGGCACGCACTGGGCTAACGGGATAAATAGCGGTACAAATTCAGCGCAGGGCGCTGTAAAATCCCTGCCCTATCATAACCAGACACGATGAATTTTTACGCTATGAGCAATCAATCCCGCCAGCCGAAGATCGGCTTTATCTCCCTTGGCTGTCCGAAAAACCTGGTCGACTCCGAGCGCATCCTGACGGAACTGCGTACCGAAGGCTACCTGGTCGTTCCTACCTACGAAGACGCCGATCTGGTCATCGTCAACACCTGCGGCTTCATCGACAGTGCGGTACAGGAGTCACTGGAGGTCATCGGCGAGGCGCTGAATGAAAACGGGAAAGTCATCGTGACGGGTTGCCTGGGCGCCAAAGAGAACCAGATCCGCGAGGTACATCCCAAGGTGCTGGAGATCTCCGGACCGCATAGCTATGAGCAAGTACTGCACCACGTACACAAGTATGTTGCCAAACCGCCGCACAACCCTTTCACCAGCCTGGTTCCGGAGCAGGGTGTCAAGCTGACGCCGAAACACTTCGCCTACCTGAAGATCGCCGAAGGATGTAACCACCGCTGTGCGTTCTGCATCATCCCCTCTCTGCGAGGCGATCTAGAGAGCCGTCCCATCGGGGCGGTACTGGATGAGGCCAAACGTCTGGTCGATTCCGGCGTCAAAGAGCTACTGGTGATCTCGCAAGATACCTCGGCCTACGGTGCCGACATTCAACAACGCACCGGCTTCTGGAACGGCCAACCCGTCAAGACCAGCATGCTGAGCCTGTGCGAACAACTGGCGACGCTGGGGGTCTGGATACGCCTACACTACGTCTACCCCTACCCGCATGTGGACGACGTCATTCCGTTAATGGCCGCAGGCAAACTGTTGCCCTATCTGGATATTCCGCTGCAACACGCCAGCCCGCGTATTCTCAAGCTGATGAAGCGCCCCGGCGCCGTTGAGCGCACCTTAGAGCGTATCAAGCGCTGGCGCGAGATCTGCCCACAGCTGACGCTGCGTTCAACCTTCATCGTCGGCTTCCCCGGCGAGACCGAGGAGGACTTCCAGATGCTGTTGGACTTCCTGCGTGAAGCACGTCTGGATCGCGTCGGCTGTTTCCAGTATAGCCCGGTCGAAGGCGCGGCGGCCAACGCTCTGCCCGATCAGGTAGCGGATGAGATCAAACAGGCACGTTATGACCGCTTCATGCAGTTGCAGCAGCAGATCTCCGCCGAACGTCTGCAAGAGAAAGTCGGCTTGACCCTGCCGGTGATCATCGACGAAGTGGATGAAGAAGGCGCCATCGGACGCAGCATGGCCGATGCGCCGGAGATCGACGGGGTGGTCTATCTGAATGGCGAGCGCGGGGTTAAACCGGGCGATATCGTCAATGTCACCATCGAAAACACCGATGAATATGACATGTGGGGCTCACTAGCCTAATTCTTATGGTGCGCTGTGCCAACGGCGCACCATTTCCGCCATCCACGCTAACCATCTTTGCTCCCGCTTACCCTATCCCCCAGGCGTTTGCTAAAACATTTCGCATAAAATGCGCTGTCTCGGCAACCCATCGTGGTAAACAGCCATTTTCGGTATTTAACTTACCACTCCCCAGCATAAAGCGATGTCCTTTTTTACTCCCTGAGACAAAAAAACACCATTGGTAAAAAATAACGCCGCCCTCTGGGCGGCGTATTCGCCTTACTCATAGGGCATGACGTTAGGATCGGAGTAGCGATAGATAAAGCCCAGCTCATGGCTGATGCGCGAGCCATCCACCGACTTGCCCATCGCCATCTCTGCGTGAGTCGCGCGAAACTGAGGCGGCGTCAAACCGAGGGCGCGAGCCAGCGGCGGATAAAACTGCTGACGCGCCGGATGATGCGGTGCGCATAGGTTATAGACATGCCCCCCGTGTGGCTGTTCGAGCAACAGTTGGATCGCCGCGATCGCATCGTCGCGGTGCAATAAATTCACGCCGGCGTTTCCCCCCGGCAAATCGGTTTTCCCCGCCAGGAAACGCCCCGGATGGCGTCCTTCGCCCACCAAACCAGCCAGGCGTAACACGTCAACCGAAGTATGAGGCAGATCATGCAGCCAGCGCTCCAGATCGGCCAGCGCCTTACCGGCCAGGCTGGTGGGCAATAACGGCGTATCCTCATTCACCTCGCCGACCACATCGCCATACACCGAGGTTGAGCTAAGGAAAATAATGCGTGCCACCCCATAGCCCAACGCGCTGTCTACCAACTGACGCACCGCTTGACGGTAAGCGACACCCCCGTCATCACCGCAATTAGCCGGCAGAGTGATCACCAAGGCATCAACCCGCAGCAACTGCGCCAGATCCTCGTCGTCACACTCCAGTTGCGGTGCCAGCAGCAACGGATAACACGCCACGCCGCTCAACCGCGCCGCCTCAACGCCATCCGACGTAGTCTTACTGCCCACCACCTGATAGCCGCGCGCCAGTAGCGATAACGCCAGCGGCATGCCTAACCACCCTAACCCTACGATAGCCACTCGCTTCATTGCCCTCTCCTCATCTCGGCCTCGTCTTACCCCGTCGCCGGGTGATACGCCTCTAAGGCTACGCTGCCCAGGGCGGTTAGACAATTGTTACTCGCAATGGCGAGAGCGACGACCGTGATGATGGTCATCGGCCCCAGCCGCCGCTCCCCGCCTCATCGGCTTGGCGACGCGCCCTCACGATAACAGTCAACGCTTGCGCTCTCGTGCTTACTGTGTGAATCGTGCCCGCATATATGACGTACTCCTGCATCCATCCGCCGGGGACGCGATTCGCGCCCTCAGTCCCGACTCACGCGACCTGTCTCCCCGCCGTCTCACAAGGTGAACGCCACACACATTCACCGGCGTCTGGCGTCGCCACTGGATGGCGGGCCCCCGTCCCGCGACGGGCAAAAAAAGCGCTTGCCATCCATGTCCCAATTGGTTTAGGTTAAAAATCACTGAGCGCATAATGCGCAGCATCGTAACCGCGATGCATTACTGAATAACGGCACCACCAAGTAATACGGACATCATCATGCTGACTCGCGTACTGTTTAACCACCACCACCATCATCATCCTGACTAGTTCTTTCAGGCGGATGAGTGCTGGAAGACGGTCAACGGATCTTCCAGTGGCGGCAGACGCAAGATGTGAAAAAGCCCTCGGAAGATCTTCTTCCGAGGGCTTTTTTGTTGTTCATCATTCACTGGCGCCAGCCACAACGGTTGGCAAGTAAGGGGTTACCACCATGTTGGACAAGACACGTTTACGCATCGCCATGCAGAAATCCGGCCGCCTGAGCGAAGACTCTCAGGCGCTGCTGGCCCGCTGCGGGATCAAAATCAACCTGCATCAGCCACGCCTGATCGCCTTCGCCGAGAACATGCCTATCGACATCCTGCGGGTGCGTGACGACGATATCCCCGGCCTGGTGATGGACGGTGTAGTCGATCTGGGCATCATCGGCGAGAACGTGCTGGAGGAGGAGTTACTCTCCCGGCGCGCACAGGGCGATGATGCGCGCTACACACTACTGCGCCGCCTCGACTTCGGCGCCTGCCGTCTGTCGTTGGCGATGCCGCTCGATGCCCCTTACGATGGCGTGCGCTGCCTGCAAGACTGCCGCATCGCCACCTCCTATCCCCACTTGCTCAAACGCTATCTCGACCAACAGGGCGTACGCTTCAAATCCTGTCTGCTCAATGGCTCGGTCGAGGTGGCGCCGCGCGCCGGTCTGGCCGACGCCATCTGTGACCTGGTCTCTACGGGTGCCACGCTGGAGGCCAACGGCCTGCGTGAGGTCGAGGTGATCTACCGTTCGAAGGCCTGCCTGATCCAGCGAGAGGGGGAGATGGCTGCGGCCAAGCAGGCATTGATCGACCGTCTGCTGACCCGCATCCAGGGGGTGATCCAGGCGCGTGAATCGAAATACATCATGCTACACGCGCCGAGCGATCGTCTAGACGAGATCATGGCGCTATTACCGGGGGCCGAACGACCGACCCTGCTACCGCTAGCCGGCGACCAGAAACGCGTCGCGATGCATATGGTCAGCAGCGAAACCCTGTTCTGGGAAACCATGGAACAGCTCAAAACCCTTGGCGCCAGCTCGATTCTGGTGTTACCGATCGAAAAGATGATGGAGTAAAAGCATGAGCCACTTTGCTACCCTGATCGAATGGCAAGCCTGTAGCCCCGAACAGCAGCAGGCCCTGCTACAACGCCCGGCCATCGAGGCGGCCGCCCAGATTAGCGCCGATGTCTCGGCAATCCTCGAGGAGGTTCGCCAAGACGGCGACGCCGCACTTCAGCGCCTCAGCCAACGCTTCGACCGCGTCGCCCCCAGTCGATTGCAGGTGACGCCACAGGAGCGTGATGCCGCTGCGGACGTCCTGCCGGAGGCGCTTAAGCGCGCCATGCGTCAGGCGGCGGATAACATCGCCCTCTTTCACCGTGCTCAACTGCCGCGCGCCATCGAAGTCGAAACCCAACCGGGCGTAATCTGCCGTCAGCTCACCCGCCCATTGGATACCGTCGGCCTATATATCCCTGGCGGTAGCGCCCCACTGCTCTCCACGGTCCTGATGCTAGGCGTTCCGGCGCGTGTTGCCGCCTGCCGCCGGGTGATCCTCTGCTCTCCGCCGCCTATCGATCCGGCGATCCTCTACGCCGCCAGTCTGTGCGGCATCAGCGAGATATTCCAGGTCGGTGGCGCCCAGGCGATCGCCGCCATGGCCTACGGTAGCGCGTCGATCCCCCGCGTCGATAAGATCTTTGGCCCCGGCAATGCCTATGTCACCGAAGCCAAGCGCCAGGTCAGCCAGCAGGTACAGGGGGTGGCCATCGATATGCCCGCCGGTCCCTCCGAGGTGCTGGTAATCGCCGATGAACACGCGAATCCGCGCTTTATCGCCGCCGACCTGCTCTCCCAGGCGGAGCACGGCCCCGATTCGCAGGTGATCTTGCTGACACCGGATGCCGTCTTGGCTCAGCGTGTCGCCGACCAACTCGACTGCCAATTTGCGCAACTGCCGCGTGCCGCCATCGCACGCCAGGCGCTGGCGCAGAGCCGGTTGATCGTGACCGGCTCGTTAGCCGAATGTGTGGCGATCAGCAACCGCTACGGCCCGGAGCACCTGATCATCCAGACGCGCGACGCCGCCGAATGGGTCGACAGTATCACCAGCGCCGGCTCAGTCTTTCTCGGCGACTGGTCGCCGGAGTCAGTTGGCGATTACGCCTCTGGCACCAACCATGTACTACCGACCTATGGCTATACCGCCACTCACTCCAGCCTGGGCGTGGCCGATTTCCAAAAACGCATGACCGTGCAACAACTCAGCCCCGCTGGCCTGCTGGCGTTGGCATCGACGGTCGAAATTATGGCACAGGCGGAACGCCTCGACGCCCACAGCAACGCCGTCAGCCTTCGGGTTGCCGCCATCCGGGAGAGCCAAGCATGAAACCGATCAGCGCACTGGCGCGCCAGAATATTCAGCGCCTGACCCCGTACCAATCCGCCCGCCGTCTCGGCGGCCAAGGCGACGTCTGGCTCAACGCCAACGAATACCCGCAGCCGGTCAGCTACCCACTGCGCAGCGATGCCTTTAACCGTTATCCCGCGTGTCAGCCAGTCGAGTTAGTCAGCAACTATGCCGCCTACGCCGGTGTGGACGCGCAGCAAGTGTTGGTCAGCCGTGGCGCCGACGAAGGCATCGAGTTGCTGATCCGTACCTTCTGTGAACCGGGACGTGACGCGATGCTCTACTGCCCGCCTACCTACGGTATGTACGCCGTCAGTGCCGAGACCTGTGGTGTCGAACAACGTTGCGTGGCCCTGGATGCCGACTGGCAGTTGGATCTCACCGCCATTGCCGCCGCCCTCGATGGCGTCAAACTGGTGTTTGTCTGTAGTCCGAACAACCCGACGGGTAATCTACTCGACCCTGAGGCGCTGCGTCGCCTGCTGACGCTGACCGCCGGGCGGGCGTTGGTGGTGGTGGATGAGGCCTACATCGAGTTCGCCCCCGCCGCCAGTGTGGTGTCCTGGCTCGCCGACTACCCTCACCTGGTGGTGTTGCGAACCCTCTCTAAGGCCTTTGCCCTGGCAGGACTGCGCTGCGGCTTCACCCTCGCCAGCGCCGAGATCATCGCACTCTTGCAGAAGGTGATCGCCCCCTATCCCCTGCCGTCGCCGGTGGCCGACATCGCGGCGCAGGCGACCGCACCGGCCGGGATCGCCGCCATGCGGGAGCGAGTGGCTTACATCATCGCGCAACGCCAGGCGCTGATCAGCCAATTATTGCGCTGTGACTGTATTCAAGAGGTCTATCCTTCTCAGGGGAACTATCTTATTTTCCGCAGTGACCAAGCCGCCCAGATTTTCCAGGCCCTGTGGCAACAGGGCATCATTCTGCGCGATCAGAGCCGCCAGCCGGCGTTGGCCAACTGCCTACGCATCACCGTTGGCAGCGACGCCGAGCATCAGCGGGTTCTCACAGTACTGCGCCGTTACAGCCAGGAGAGCGAGTAATCATGGAGAAATATCTGTTTATCGATCGCGACGGTACGCTGATCGTCGAGCCGCCACAGGATTTTCAGGTCGACCGGCTGGACAAGCTGGCGCTGATGCCGGGCGTCATCCCGGCACTGCTACGCCTGCAACAGGCCGGCTACCGTCTGGTCATGGTGAGCAATCAAGACGGACTCGGCAGTGAGCGCTTCCCACAAGCGGACTTCGACGCCCCGCATAATCTGATGATGCAGATCTTCACTTCACAGGGCATCATCTTCGATCAGGTGTTGATCTGCCCACACCTGCCGCAAGACGGTTGCACCTGCCGTAAGCCAGCCTGCGGGCTGGTCGCCACCTATCTACAGCCCGGCGTCCTCGACAGCCACGCCTCATGGGTGATCGGCGATCGCGAGAGCGATATGCAGTTAGCTCGTAACATGGGGATCAACGGCCTACGCTACGCCGCCGATCCGGGCGATGGCGACAGCCTCGACTGGCCTCAGATCGCCGCGCGTCTAACCCGTCGCGATCGTCATGCCCGCGTCGAGCGTGTCACGCGTGAGACGGCGATCATCGCCGAGGTGTGGCTGGATCGCCAGGGCGATAATCATATTCGCACCGGTATCGGCTTCTTCGATCACATGCTGGATCAGATCGCCACCCATGGCGGTTTGCGTCTGCGTCTTGAGGCGCAAGGCGATCTGCACATCGACGATCACCACACGGTAGAAGATTGCGCATTGGCATTAGGCGAGGCATTACGCGTCGCGTTGGGCGACAAGCGCGGTATCGCCCGCTTCGGCTTCGTTCTGCCGATGGACGAGTGCCTGGCACGCTGTGCGTTGGATATCTCCGGGCGCCCCTATCTCTCCTTCAAGGCGGAATTTAGCCACCAACGCGTCGGCGACCTCAGCTGCGAGATGGTGGAGCACTTCTTCCAATCGCTCGCCTACGCGATGGGCGTCACCCTACACCTAAAGACCAAAGGCAAGAACGACCACCATCGGGTCGAAAGCCTCTTCAAGGCCTTCGGCCGCACGCTACGCCAGGCCATCCGCGTCGAGGATGACCGCCTACCCAGCTCGAAAGGAGTGCTGTGATGCGCGAGAAATGTAACCTGGTGATCCTGGATACTGGCTGTGCCAACTTAGCCTCGGTCGGCTATGCCCTGCGGCGGCTAGGCTATGATCCGCAGGTGAGTCGCGATCCCCGCCGCGTACTGGCGGCAGACAAACTACTGCTGCCCGGCGTCGGAAGCGCCTCTGCGGCCATGGCGCAGTTGCGTCAGCGCGATCTGGTCGATCTGATCCGCGCCTGTACTCAACCGGTGCTTGGCATCTGCCTCGGCATGCAATTGCTGGCCAAGCGCAGCGCCGAGGGCGATGTCCCTTGCCTTGGGTTGATCAACAGTGCGGTGGTGCCGATGACGAACACCGGCCTGCCGCTACCGCACACCGGTTGGAACCGGGTGACTTCGCACGCCGACAACCCATTGTTCCGCGACATTCCCGACGGCAGCTATTTCTACTTCGTCCATAGCTACGCCTACCCGCTGGGCGCCCACACGCTGGCACAGTGCGACTACGGTTACACCTTCAGCGCGGCGGTGCAGCGCGACAACTTCTACGGCGTACAGTTTCACCCCGAGCGCTCCGGCCAAGCTGGCGCGCGTCTGTTACAGAACTTTCTGGAGATGCCGTCATGATCATTCCGGCGTTGGACTTTATCGATGGCAGTGTGGTGCGTCTGCATCAAGGGGACTATGGCCGCCAGCGTGACTACGCCGGGGATGCGCTGACCCGTTTGCTGGACTACCAGGCGCAGGGGGCCCAGGCGCTGCATCTGGTCGATCTGAGTGGCGCGCGCGATCCGGCGCAACGTCAATTGCCGATGCTGACACGGCTGCTACAGGCACTTCGTGTGCCGGTTCAGGTCGGTGGCGGTGTACGCAGCGCCGACGATGTGGCGGCACTGCTCGACGCCGGGGCCGCCCGGGTGGTGATCGGCTCGACGGCGGTGCGCCAGCCCAATGAGGTGGCCGACTGGTTTACCCGTTTCGGTGCCGAACGGCTGGTGTTGGCGCTGGATGTGCGTATCGGCGCGGATGGCGAGAAACGGGTGGCCGTCAGCGGCTGGCAGGAAGACTCTGGCGTCACCCTGGAACAGATGGTGCAACGCTTTCTACCGCTGGGACTGCGACATGTGTTGTGCACCGACATCGCTTGCGACGGCACGTTGCAAGGTGCCAACGTGGCGCTTTACCGCCAGATCTGCGCGCGCTACCCGCAGGTGGCGTTCCAATCCTCCGGCGGCATCGGCGGGTTAGCCGATATCGCCGCGCTACGCGCTAGCGGGGTTCAGGGGGTGATCGTCGGGCGAGCGTTATTGGAAGGAAAACTGAGTGTCGAGGAGGCTATCGCATGTTGGCAAAACGCATAATTCCTTGCCTGGACGTGCGCGACGGCCAGGTCGTTAAGGGCGTACAGTTCCGTAATCACGAGATCATCGGTGACATCGTGCCGCTGGCGCAGCGTTACGCCGCCGAGGGGGCCGATGAGCTGGTGTTCTATGATATCACCGCCTCCGCCGATGGGCGGATCGTCGATAAACGCTGGATCGCACGCGTCGCCGAGGTGATCGACATCCCCTTCTGCGTCGCCGGCGGGATCCGTAGCGTCGAGGATGCCGGGCAAATCCTGGCTTATGGCGCCGACAAGATCTCCATCAACTCTCCCGCCCTGGCCGATCCGACACTGATCTCGCGCCTGGCCGATCGCTTCGGCGTTCAGTGCGTGGTGGTTGGCATCGATACCTGGCACGACCCCGCCAGCGACAGCTATCAGGTCTACCAATTCACCGGCGACGAGGCGCGTACCCGTGCCACCGCCTGGCAGACAGAGGCATGGGTGCAAGAGGTGCAACGCCGAGGTGCCGGCGAGATCGTCCTCAACATGATGAATCAGGATGGGGTACGCAACGGCTACGATCTGCGTCAGTTGGCGCAGATGCGCGCCGTCTGTCAGGTGCCACTGATCGCCTCCGGCGGCGCCGGCAACATGCAACATTTCCTGGCGGCGTTCAGCCAGGCCGATGTCGACGGCACCCTAGCCGCCTCGGTATTTCATAAACAGATTATTCAAATCGGTGAACTCAAGCGCTATCTGGCGCTCAACGGTGTGGAGATTCGACTGTGTTGACTCAAGGTTTTCTTTCGCAACAACAAAAAGAGCGGCTGGATTGGAATAAGGTCGAGGGCATGATGCCGGCTATCGTGCAGCATGCCGCCTCCGGCCAAGTGTTGATGCTGGGCTACATGACGCCGGAAGCGTTGGAGCAGACCGAGCGCAGCGGCAAGGTTACGTTCTATTCGCGCAGCAAACAACGCCTGTGGACCAAGGGGGAAACCTCCGGCCACACGCTGAATGTAGTCAGCATCACACCGGACTGCGATCGCGATACATTACTGGTGCTGGCCGAACCACAGGGGCCGACTTGCCACCTCGGCACGGAGAGCTGTTTCGCCCCGGCCCGCCCGCAATGGGTCTTCCTCTATCAATTAGAGCAGTTACTGGCGGCGCGTAAGCAAGCCGATCCGCAGAGCTCCTACACTGCGCGCCTCTACGCCAGCGGCACCAAACGCATCGCCCAGAAGGTCGGAGAAGAGGGAGTCGAGACGGCACTGGCCGCCACCGTGCAGGATCGCGACGAACTGGTCAACGAGTCCGCCGATCTGCTCTACCACCTGCTGGTGCTACTCCAAGATCAGCGCCTGTCGCTGGGTGACGTCATCGACTGTCTGCACCAACGTCACGCCCGCCGCCCTTAATCCTTCCCGACGCCGCCGAGGCGGCGTCCTCCCTTAAGCGTCATTCGCCACCGCCGCATACTCAGGTAATCGGAGTGTAAACACGCGGTATCTACGGGTTAACGACCGATACAAAAAGCGCCTGGTTGCTCACGAAATCCAACTTTCCTCTGTGATTCAAAAGATTAGATCGCATAAATCGTAATATGATTAATTATGAAATAGTGTAACTCCGCGTGTCACGCGCGGGAGCCTATGGCAAGAGTCCTTCGTCTCCAATAATAATAAGGTCCATCCTATGAGCAATCGTTACCCCACCTCCGGGCGCCATCGGCGTTGGCCGTGGTTGCTGCTGCTGGGCGTGATCCTCGGTGTCATCCTGGTCGCCGCCAGTGTCACTGTGCTGCATAAGACCAGTAGCACCGCGTTCTGCGTCTCCTGCCACACCATGCAACAACCGCTGGCGGAATATCAGGGCAGCGTCCACTTCCAGAATAAACCCGGCATCCGCGCCGACTGTGCCGACTGCCACGTACCGCAACAACCGCTCGACTTTCTGAAAACCAAGGTGTTGGCACTGAAGGACGTCTATGGCGAACTCACCGGTAAGATCGACACCCCAGAGAAGTATCAAGCCCACAAACTGGCCATGGCACAAAGCGTCTGGAACACCATGAAGGCCAATGATTCGGCGACCTGCCGCTCCTGCCATAGCTATGCGGCGATGGATATCATCGATCAGAGCCCAGAGGCACGGCAGCAGCATCCGGTCGCTATCAAGCAGGGCGAAACCTGCATCGATTGCCACAAAGGGGTGGCTCATATCCTGCCAGATATGAGCGCCTTAACGGCCGCTGGCGCCAATGAACTGGCCACCGCCGCCGCCCAAACGCCGGCCAGCGCTCACACCTTGTACGCCATCGCCACACAGCCCTTCTTCTTAAGCCCCACCCCCGCGGCACACGACGATGGTAGCCTAATGCCGTCGACGCCGATTCGAGTTCTGCAACGCCAGGGCGATATGATTCAAGGCGAACTCAACGGCTGGCAGCAAGAGGGGGTCAATCCGGTGATCTACGCCGCCCAAGGTAAGCGTATTCTAGCGGCCTTACTGGGTGAAGCTGCGCGTAAACAGGTGAAAGTCCTGTCCAGCGAAACCGATCCGGCAACCGGGCTGATCTGGCACCGCGTCAGCCTCGCCGTCTGGCTACCCAAAGCTCAACTGATCGGCAGCGAACAACCCATCTGGCGCTATGCCGCCACGATGATGTCCGACAACTGCACCGGCTGCCACGGCCTCACCGCGTTGGATCGGTTCACCGCTAACCAGTGGATCGGTGTGGTCAAAGGGATGGCCTCTCGCACCTCACTGAATGAAGAACAGCTGCGTCTGCTGACCCAGTATGTACAAAAGCACGCCAGCGATATGTCTGCCGCACGTGCCGAGGAGACGAAGTGATGAATAAGAAAATCGCCCCTACCGCCGCGCCGCTACGCGTTTCACGCCGTCGCTTCCTCGCCGGGAGCGCCGCCCTGCTCGGCGCTCCCTTGCTGGCCGGGCTATGGCCCAAGTCGGCTCTGGCGCAAGCCATTAGCCTGGCCTTGCCACAATTTACCGCTCTGCAACCGGCCCAAAAGGGGCCGCTGACCGGCGCCCATTGGGGCGCTTTCGAGGCCATCGTGGCAGACGAGCGGATGGTCGGCGTACGGCCAGTCAGCGATGATCCCTACCCTAACGAACTGATCACCATGGCCCCTTATCAGGTACATGCCGCCAACCGGATCAAATACCCGATGGTGCGTAAGCACTACCTAGAGGGCGGCCCGCAGAATGGCCGCCCCGATCTGCGTGGCTGTGACGAATGGGTTCGCGTCAGTTGGGATCAGGCGCTAACCCTGGTCAGCGAACAGATCGCCCGCTTACAACGCCAGTATGGTCCGCAATCCATCCACGCTGGCTCCTATGGCTGGAAGAGCGTCGGCATGTTGCACAACAGCCGTACCCTGTTGCAACGCCTGATGAACCTGTGCGGTGGCTTCCTCGGCTACGCCGGCGACTACTCGACCGGCGCGGCCCAGGTCATCATGACCCATGTGGTCGGCTCGATGGAGGTCTACGAACAACAGACCGCCTGGCCAAACGTGATCGAACACAGCGAACTGGTGGTGCTCTGGGGCTGTAACCCGATGATCACCTTAGAGAACAGCTGGAATATGCCCGATCATGTCGGTCAAACTGGCTTCGAGGCGTTGAAGAAGAAAGGTACACGCATCATCAGTATCGACCCAGTTCGCAGCGCCAGCACCACCCAGCTCAACGCCGAATGGATCGCGCCACATCCGTATACCGATGCGGCGATGTTACTCGGCATCGCCCACACCCTGATGAGCGAAAACCTGCACGATCGTGACTTCCTCGCCACCTATACCGTCGGCTTCGAACGTTTCGCCGACTACCTGAACGGTAAGGATGACGGTGTGGTTAAGGATGCTGCCTGGGCGGCGGCCATCAGTGGTGTCGAAGCCGAGACGCTGCGCCAACTGGCACGCGACATGGCTCGTCAACGCACCATGATCATGGCGGGCTGGGGGATTCAGCGTCAACATCACGGTGAGCAACCCCATTGGCTACTGGTCACCGTGGCCGCGATGCTTGGTCAGATCGGCCTGCCCGGTGGCGGTTTCGGTTTTAGTTACCACTACTCTTCCGGCGGCAGCCCCACGGCACGTGGCGGTATCTTGTCGGGGATTTCGGCCGGCAATGCGCCGAAGAATAGCCCAACGCCAATCCCGGTGGCACGCATCGCCGATTGTCTGGCCAACCCGGGTAAGACCATCGACTTTAACGGCGGTAAGGTGACCTATCCCGATGTGAAGATGGTATATGTCGCCGGCGGTAACCCTTTCGGCCACCATCAAAATACCAATAACCTGATCGAAGCCTGGCGGCGACCGGAAACCATTGTGGTCAACGAGCCTTACTGGACCGCCACCGCCAAGTACGCCGATATCGTACTGCCCGCGACCACTAGCTATGAACGTAACGATCTGGAAATGGGCGGCGACTATTCCCAGTTGTACGTATTCCCGATGCACCAGTGTGTTCCCGTGCAACACGAGGCGCGCAACGACTTTGCCATCTTCGCCGGTCTGGCGGAGAAGCTCGGGGTGTTGGAAGCCTTCACCGAGGGTAAGGATGAGCAGCAGTGGCTGAAAGGGATGTACGATGGCATGGCGGCGCAGGCACGCAACGCCCGCGTCGCCCTCCCCCCGTTCGATATGTTCTGGCAGGCCAACAACTATATCCGCTTCCCGATCCCAGAGGCCAACAAAGCGTGGGTACGCTACGCCGATTTCCGGGCCAATCCGCTGCTCAATCCTCTCGGCACCCCTTCCGGCAAGATCGAGATCTACTCGGAGACCGTCGCGGCGATGAACTACCCCGACTGTAAGGGCCTGCCCACCTGGATGCCCCCCTATGAGTGGTATCAAAGCGAGATAGCCCAACGCTTCCCGCTCTCGTTGAGCACCGCGCACGCCGTCAACCGCCTGCACTCGCAGTTGGATAATACGCCGCTACGCGAAAAGTATGCCGTCGCCGATCGTGAGGCGATCCTGATCCATCCGCAGGACGCCAAAGCGCGCGGCATCGCCGACGGCGATCTGGTGCGCGCCTGGAACGATCGCGGTCAGATCCTCGTTGGTGCCATCGTCACTCAGGATATTCGCCCCGGAGTGGTACGCATCAGCGAAGGGGCCTGGTTCGATCCGGCCGATCCAGCCAAGCCCGGCTCGCTGTGTAAGAACGGCAACGTCAACTGTCTGACCTTCGACATCGGCTCCTCCCGCCTGGCGCAGGGCAACTGCGGCCATATGGCACAACTGGAGATCGAGAAGTTTCAGGGTACTCCGCCAGTCAACACCGCACATGACGTACCGCGCGGCGCCTAACACTGGCTCCGGGCGTGGAACCTAGCCTCTGACGGCGCCGATAACCGGCGCCGTCGCATATTGAAATCCCTTTTCATTTTTCCCGAAGGTGCGTAACATGCGCGCCCAATATTCTCTTATTTTTTCAGTTTATTATCGGTTGCTTCATGCTCACTCTTGCCCGCGCCCTCGCGCGACGTCTCCCCGATCGTACCGGCAGTGCCTTCCTGATCGTCGCGTTTCTCACCGGGATCGCCGGGGCGCTCCAGACTCCGACCCTCAGCTTGTTCCTCTCCAGCGAGGTCACCCAGAGTCCGCTGCTGGTCGGCCTGTTTTATACCGGCAGCGCGGTGATCGGTATCATCGTCAGCCAATGGCTCGCCAGCCTCTCGGATCGCCGCGGTGATCGTAAGCTATTAATCCTGATATGCTGCCTCTTAGGTGCTCTCGGTTGTCTCTTGTTCGCCTATAATCGCAACTACCTGCTGTTATTGGTGGTCGGGGTCTGTCTAACCAGCTTCGGCTCCACCGCCAATCCGCAGATGTTCGCTCTAGCACGCGAGTATGCCGATCGTAGCGGTAAAGAGGCAGTGATGTTCAGCTCCATTCTGCGCGCCCAGATCTCCCTGGCCTGGGTGATCGGCCCGCCGTTAGCCTTCGCCATGGCCTTGGGGTGGGGTTTCACCGCGATGTACCTGGCGGCCACCCTTACCTTTCTATTATGCGCCGCCATCGTTTGGCGTTGGTTGCCGACGATGCCGCGCTGCGCGGAAACCCCGCGCGGCGGCGCCCAGGCACCACGCCGCAATCGTCGCCAGACGTTACTCTTGCTGATCTGCGCCACCTTAATGTGGACCTGCAACAGCATGTATTTGATTAATATGCCACTCTATATCAGTCATCAATTACAGTTGCCGGAGCGACTGGCGGGACTGATGATGGGCAGCGCCGCCGGGCTAGAGATCCCGACGATGCTGATCGCCGGCGTCTATGCCGGGCGACTGGGGAAACGGCGTTTGATGTTGCTGGCGCTAGCGGCGGGGGTGTTGTTTTACGCCGGGCTGCTGTGGATCACGCATCCCTGGGCCCTGTTAGCCTTACAACTACTGAATGCGGTGTTCATCGGCATCCTGGCCGGGATCGGGATGCTTTACTTTCAGGATCTGATGCCGGGACAGGCGGGCTCGGCCACCACGCTGTTCACCACCAGCGGACGCATCGGCTGGATCATTGCCGGCTCAATCGCCGGGGTACTGGCCGAATGGTGGAATTATGCTGCGGTATTCCCGGTGTCGCTACTGATGCTGCTCGCCGCTAGCGCCTGCATGCTGAAGATGAAAAGTGATCGCCAGGCAGCGGACAGCAACGCGCCGGCTCCCTAGATCGCCTCATCGCCGGGCGCGCAGTGCGTAAGCCATCGCTCAGGGAGCGGTCGCGCGTTCCAATGCGTGCAGATAGGCCAGCGCCGCCGCGCGGTCCGCGCCACACATTTCGGCGCAGGGCTTGAGCTGGCCGCACACCGCCGGGCGCTGGGCTGAGTGAAAGAGCCGACACTGCAACGCCTCATCCAATTGCGGACAGGGCATCGCCGCCGGCTTGCCCTGCGGCAATCCCGGGATCGGGCTAGATATCGATGGGGCGATACAACAGGCGGCGCACGCGGCACGACACTCCATCATTGATGACTTCTCCTCTCCGCCTCGGGCGGTCGACGCTAGGGGGTGCAGCCCAGTGGGCGGCCAGAGCCGAGTCGGTGCCCAAAGAATCGGCGCCTCACTCGGTGGGGCGCTTACCCTAACAAAGCCTCGTCCCGTCGGCTAGCCCCGGCGGAGAAAAAAACATCACGACGCTGCCGAACCGCATGTTTCTCTTGTCTGGCGTGCAGGGTGACCGTCCACCCCACGCCTTTTTCTTTGGCACACGTCGATTCTCCGGTTTACTTTCTACGCACCGCGTCGTACTATTGCGCTAGTACACAAGAATCCTCAGGAGTCACCGATGACCATGGAGCAGACTTTGACCACCGCATTGCCGCGTCCTTCAATCTTGGGCGGAGCAATGATCATCGCCGGAACCGCCGTCGGCGCCGGTATGTTTTCCATCCCCGTCGTCACCGCCGGGGTGTGGTTCAGCCTCTCCGTCGTCCTGCTGATCGTCACCTGGGCTTGCATGTACCTGTCCGGCCTGATGATCCTGGAGAGCAATCTGCACTACCCGGCCGGAGCCAGCTTCCATACCATGGTTGGCGATCTGTTGGGCAAGGGCTGGAATAGCCTCAATGGGCTGTCTATCGCCTTCGTGCTGTATATCCTGACCTACGCCTATATCTCCGCCGGCGGCTCGATCATCACCCATACGCTGGCCCCACTGGCCGAGGTCGGCCAACCGTTGGCCGGCGGGGTCTTCGCCCTGCTGATCGGTTTCATCGTCTGGCTGTCGACGCGAGCGGTGGATCGTCTGAGCACCGTGCTGATCGGTGGGATGGTGATCACTTTCCTGCTATCGACCGGGGACATGTTCACCCATGTTGATCCCGCTATCCTGTTCGATCGCGGTGACGAACAGGCCAATTACCTGCCTTATGCGCTGGCCGCCATGCCCTACCTGCTGACCTCGTTCGGTTACCATGGCAACGTGCCGGGGCTGGTCAAGTATTACAACAAGGACAGTCGGGCGGTGGTACGGAGCCTGCTGTACGGTACCTTGATCGCCTTGGTGATCTACCTCTTCTGGCAGTATGTGATCCAGGGCAATATCAGCCGGGCGGCTTTCCGCCAGATTATTGCCGAAGGGGGTAACATCGGCAGCTTGCTCAAGCAGATGGGCAGTGTCGCCAGTAGCCCGTTAGTGACGCAACTGTTAAACGCGTTCTCCTATATGGCACTGGCCAGCTCGTTCCTTGGTGTCTCCCTGGGGCTGTTCGACTATATCGCCGATATGCTGAAGTTCGCCGATACGCCGAGTGGCCGCGCCAAGAGCGCGCTGATCACTTTCGTACCGCCGACCATCGGCGCCCTGCTATTCCCCAACGGTTTCCTGTACGCCATCGGTTTCGCCGGTCTGGCGGCCACCATCTGGGCGGTAATTGTCCCGGCGCTGATGGCACGCGCCAGCCGTCGCCGCTTTGCCCAGGCCAGCTATCGGGTGCCGGGCGGTGGCGTGGTCATCGCCTTGGTGATCGGCTTTGGCTTACTCAATGCCATCGCCCATATTCTTTCTCTGTTCAATCTGTTACCGATCTACCGCTAGACGACGTGCGCCCCGTTCTTCGGGGCGCCTCTTTTCCCGTCGAGGCCACTTTTTCCGCCGCCTCCCCTTGCCTGAAACGCGGCGTACGGGTAGTGTGTCGCCACCTGACTGCCTCCCGCCGTATCGTCAGTGACACCCGGAACGGATGGGAGCGCGGCCGAATAACCCCGCTGTTTTTTTAAGGTATTGCAATCATGGCCAGAGCTAACGAAATCAAACGCGGTATGGCGGTAAACTACAACGGTAAGCTACTGTTGGTCCGCGATATTGATATCCAGTCCCCCAGCGCGCGCGGCGCAGCAACCCTGTACAAAATGCGTTTCTCCGACGTGCGTACCGGGCTGAAAGTAGAAGAGCGCTTTAAAGGCGACGATCTGCTGGAGACCATCACCCTGAGCCGTCGTCCCGTCACCTTCTCTTACATCGACGGCGACGAGTATGTGTTTATGGATGACGAAGACTACACCCCATACACCTTCAAGAAAGAGCAAATCGAAGAAGAGCTGCTGTTTATCCCGGAAGGCGGCATCCCGGGGATGCAGGTGCTGACCATGGAAGGCCAGGTACTGGCACTCGAACTACCGCAGACCGTCGACATGGAAATCGTCGAGACGACCCCGAGCATCAAGGGTGCCTCCGCCAGTGCACGCACCAAACCGGCTACCCTGCCGACCGGGCTGGTCGTCCAGGTACCGGAGTATCTGAGCAACGGCGAGAAGATCCGTATTCACGTCGAAGAGCGCCGCTTTATGGGACGCGCCGACTAAGTCGGCCACCTATGCGGTAGGCGACGCCGCCAGTACGCAACAGGGGGACGCAATGCGTCCCCCTGTTTGTTATCTCATACGCCGAGGCGCAGAGAGGCTCACTTCATCTGCGGGAAGTAGACACGCTTGATCGCCAACTCGACACCGCGCACCTCGGCCAAGCCCTTCAGGCGCCCGATGGCGGAGTAGCCCGGGTTAGTTTTCTTCTTCAGATCGTCCAGCATCTGGTGACCGTGATCCGGACGCATCGGGATCGGCCGCAGATCGCCCGCCTGCTGACGACGATGCTCTTCCGTCAGGATCGCCTTGACCACGGCGAACATGTCGACATCCCCTTGAAGATGCGCCCCTTCATGGAAGCTCTTCGGGTTATCCTCACGGCAGGTGGCACGCAGGTGAGTGAAGTGAATCCGATCGCCAAAGCGTTCGATCATCTCCACTAAATCGTTATCGGCGCGCACACCGTAAGAGCCGGTGCACATGGTAAAACCGTTGTAGATACTGTCGACAGTCTCTTTCAACCACTGCATGTCTTCGATGGTAGAGACGATGCGCGGCAGACCGAGGATCGGACGCGGCGGATCATCCGGATGCACCGCCAGGCGCAGACCACAGGCTTCGGCCACCGGGACAATCTCACGCAGGAAGTGGGCCATATGCTCACGCAGCTGCGCCTTATCGATACCGTCATATTCGGCCAGGCGCGCGCGGAATTGATCCAGGGTATACCCCTCTTCCGCGCCCGGCAGTCCGGCGATGATGTTGCCCGTCAGCTTGGCCACCTCAGCCTCATTCATCGCCTCGAAGTAGGCCTTGGCCTGGTGCTGCTCCTCCGCGCTGTAATCCTGTTCGGCCCCCGGACGCTGCAAGATATGCAGTTCGAAAGCGGCGAAGGCGATCTGATCGAAGCGCAGTGCCTTGGAGCCATCCGGCATCAAAAACTCTAGATCGGTACGCGTCCAATCCAGCACCGGCATAAAGTTATAGCAGACGGTATCGATACCACAGGCTGCCAGATTACGCAGACTCTGCTTGTAGTTATCGATATAACGCTGATAGTCACCGGTCTGCGTTTTAATATCTTCGTGAACAGGAACACTCTCTACCACCGACCAGGTCAATCCCTTTTCAGCCAGCATTGCCTTACGCTGCTCAATCTCCTCAACACGCCAAACCTCGCCGTTCGGAATGTGATGCAACGCCGTCACGACGCCGGTCGCTCCAGCCTGGCGGACATCATCAAGGGAAACCGGATCGTTCGGACCATACCAACGCCAAGTTTGTTCCATCTACTGTTACCTTCTGCGGTGTGTTAACGGGTACTGCTCTGACGGGTCAGACAGATTTCACGTTTCACGGCCATCGCCGGCACAATCTGTCATACCAAATCGTCACAGATATCACTCAGCTTTACCCTGACGCATCCCGATGCGCCTGTCAAAAGCGAAAATCTCATTGGTTGATCCGTCTCACGATTATCGGGGAATTTTGGACTAACCAATTTGATTTTCTGTCATATCAATTTAGACTGCAAGCCCATGTGATGCTGTCTGACCACCCTGTAAGCACGTGTAGGCTTAGCCTACTTCAGGCGACGGCGCGAAATAAAGTGGTCTAACACCTTTGTGCGTATTGTTATGAAACAGGCCGCCAGGGCGGCGCTGCTTCTCTCATCCATTAGATGGAGCTCCGAATGAAAAACCTCGCCAACTATACATTACCGGCCGATGTGCAGCGCCCGTCCTACGATCGTAGCGCCCTGAAGTCCCGTATCGTACACCTGGGTTTTGGCGCCTTTCACCGCGCGCATCAGGCATTATTAACCGATCGCGTCTTGAATCAACAAGGCGGTGATTGGGGATACTGTGAGGTGAACCTGATCGGTGGCGAAGCCCTGATCGAGCAGTTACGCCAACAGGATCATCTATATTGTGTACTGGAAAAGGGCGCCAGCCACAATCAGGCGATCGTAGTTGGGGCGGTACACGAGTCACTGCACGCGGCCCTCGACGGGATCGAGGCGGTGATCGAGAAAATGGCCGAGCCACAGGTGGCCATCGTCTCGTTGACGGTGACCGAGAAAGGCTACTGCATCGAGCCGGGTAGCGGACGTTTAGATCTGAACAACCCGTTGATCCGGACCGATCTGGCTACCCCACACCAACCCGCGTCCGCTCCCGGCGCCATCGTTGAGGCGTTGCGTCTACGTCGCGAGCGTGGTCTGCTCCCCTTCACCGTTCTCTCCTGCGACAATATCCCGGAAAACGGCCATGTGGTGAAGAACGCGGTGCTGGATCTGGCCCAGGCGCGTGACCCACAGCTGGCCGCCTGGATCGACGCCAATGTCACCTTCCCCAGCACCATGGTTGATCGCATCGTACCGGCGGCTACCGCCGAGACGCTGGCGGAGATCAGTGCGGCACTCGGCATCGACGATCCGTGTGGCATCGCCTGCGAACCCTTTATTCAATGGGTCGTGGAGGACAACTTCGTCGCCGGACGTCCAGAATGGGAGATCGCTGGCGCTGAACTGGTCAACGACGTGCTGCCCTACGAGGAGATGAAGCTACGCATGCTCAACGGCAGCCACTCCTTCCTCGCCTACCTGGGATATCTGGCGGGCTATCAGCATATCAATGACTGCATGGAAGAGGCCGCCTACCGTCAAGACGCCCATCGCCTGATGCTGCAAGAGCAAGCCCCCACCCTGAGCGTCAGTGGCGTCGATCTGGCGCGCTACGCCGCGTTGCTAATCGAGCGTTACAGTAACCCAGCCCTGAAACATCGCACTTGGCAGATCGCCATGGACGGCACCCAGAAGCTACCGCAGCGCATGCTGGACTCCATTCGCTGGCATCTGGCGCACGGCAGCGCCTTCCCTTGTCTAGCATTGGGGGTAGCCGCGTGGATGCGTTATGTCGGGGCCATCGATGATGCCGGACAGCCGATCGACGTGCGTGACCCGATGCAGGAGACGCTGCAACAATGTGTAGCGAACAGCGCGGATGGTGTCGAACGCGTCCAGGCGTTATTAGCGCTCAGCGCCGTGTTCGGCGATGCGTTACCTCAAGCGCCACGCTTCGTCGACGCAGTCACCAGCGCCTACCTGAAGCTGATGCACCAGGGGGCGGCACGGACCTGCGCTGAATTAGCCGCACAAGAGTAAAAATAAAACAGGCAGCCTCGCCGCTGCCTGCCCATCCCCTCGCAGGCTTCCTCTCGGAGCCTGCGCTTGGCCGACGCCCCAACCTGCAATGTCCGTCTAATGAAAGACCAATGCCACATACAGATAGCTAATGGCAAATTAGGAAACAAAGCCTGTTGTGATAACACGCCATGCAATAACATGCTGTGTTATCTCATGGGCTCAGTATGTGTATTGACCAGCCAGTGCTGGGTAAAATCGGTAAGAGAGGATGGCCGACCAAACCAATACCCTTGCAAAAAATCCAAGTGGTAAGCGCGTAAATGCTGTAACTGTAGCGCCGACTCCACCCCCTCGGCCAACGTCACCATGTTTAAACGTTTCGCCAAGGTGATGACCGTATCCACAATATGCTCAGATAAGGCATCGCTGCCAATCATTTGCACAAAACTCTGATCGATCTTCAAAATATCGAACTGGTAACGCTGTAGATAAGCCAAGCTAGAGTGACCAGTACCGAAGTCATCCAACGCCAGCAATACGCCCAACGCGTGCAACTCGTCGAAAATACGCTCAGTCAACTCGCCATCGGGGACACGCTGCCGCTCCGTTAACTCCAACACCAATTGAATCGGATTCTCCTGGAAGGCCGCGATGAAACGGCGGCACTCCTCGACCAGGCTGAGATCGTTAAAATGGCTGGCGCTGATATTAAAACCAAAGTGAAACCCCGCAGGCAAACTACGACAACGCGGGGCGAAATAGTCGCTGACCTGCTGCATCATGTCGCGTGTCATCGGTACGATGAGCCCGCTATCTTCGGCCAATGGAATGAAGTTGTTCGGCGGGATCAGCCCCACTTGGGGATGTCGCCAACGCATCAAGATCTCGCACCCCACCAATCGCTCATCCTGACCGCTAACCACCGGTTGAATATAGGGAATGAACTGATGGCGACGCAATGCCTCACGCAGGTAGGCAACCGGGGTATTCACCTGCCCCACCAGGTGGTAGGTCACTACGCCAAACACGATGGCTAATCCCAGAAACAGCACCAAGCTGCCGCGTGAATAATCCAAGATATAGGCCCAGTGGCGGTTAGTCGGGATCGTCGTGACCACCGAAACCGCATAGTGGGGCGCCCGTTGCACGATGCGCTGGCCCGCAATCGGCGGCAATGCTTCGACGACTTGGCCACGTGCATCCATCCAACGCTCGCCGATATGCAGATACAAGGGCGTCGGCTCGCTCAGGGAGCGTAAAATATTACGCAGGTAGTAGCCATCGATCCCGACTAACACGCTGGTATTCTCCGGTCCCGGCGTACTGAACACCAACAGCGAACGGTTCGGCGTGATCTGATTATGTGGCATGAGGGTCAGGCGACTCTGGCTATAACGCTCATGACCGAGGTCACGCTGAATAGCGCCGTACAACGACGAGCAGTAGATGCTATTATCCCGCGCCAGGTTAACCGAACGCACATCGGGTACCGTGGTCACCTGGAAGGCCAGCGCGGCGTGTACTGTGGGGTCACAGGGTTGGCCGGCGTAACGTAACACGGCATCGGAAGCCAGACGGGCATTGTCTAACGCCTCCTCAATTTGCCCAAGGGCAAGCGTGATACGTTGATGCGCCGAATTATTCAGACCTCGCGATGCCTGCCATGAGACAGTGATCACCGCCAAGAACAGCACTACGCTTACCGCCCCTGCAGAAAACAGCGGGCGGAGATAACCACGCCAACGCTCAGCGCCCAGTCGCCTCATTCCTCTGTGCCTCGCTCTCGCCTGACGCACCATAGCGCACGCCATGCTATCCGCTACCCACTCGCCCTTTACCCCAGAGAGTCAGCGCTCATCATCTATGATTACTTAGCGTCTAGTCGTACCGGGGTGGAGTCGAACAGATAGCCGTCAAATCCCGGATCATCCGGGTTAGAGATCGCTAATAGTTTAGCTTTCACATTCTCCAAGTGCTGCCACATGGCTTGTTTGGCGGCGAGGGCGTCGCGGCGCAGCACCGCCTGCAAGATCTTCTGATGATCCTCCAGCCAATCCCAACGATAGCTGAAGTCCTGGGTATGACCGTGCAGTCCCGCCCACAGCGGGTTATGCTGGCGGGCCTGCCAAGCCTCTTTCACCATCCCAGCCAAGACGCTGTTTTGCGTCGATTGCGCCAGCAAGCAGTGAAAGCGCTCATCGGCGCTCTCATCAGCGCTGCCGCCATTTAACGCCTGGCGCTCCTGCTCGATAGCCTGACGCATCTGCAAAATATCAGATTTAGTAGCCTGGGTAGCGGCGAAGGCGGCGACCTCACTCTCCAGCAACTGACGCGCCTGAAGCAGTTCAAACGGCCCGAAGGTATTCTCGTCAAGGTTGCGTATTCGGGGGCCCGTGACATGCTGGGGAAGGGCGACCACATACACCCCCGACCCCTTGCGTACGTCGATCAAATGCTCTAACTCCAACATGATCAACGCCTCGCGCACCACGCTCCGGCTCACATCGAACTGCTCGGCGATATCGCGCTCTGGGGGCAAACGCTCCCCGATAGGATACTCGCCGCGTGCAATAGCGGCACGTAGCGTGTTGCCCACTTCCTGATACAATCTCATGGCTTGCCCCTCTGGATATGCGCTGGTGCAGAGAAAACTACAATTGGACAGGCCAATTGCCAAGAATTATACGCTGCTGCGTCTAGCTTGGGCTGATTGTATCACAGCGTTGATTCGTTAAGGAAAAAGCAGATAAGACAACAGGGTGCCTCCCAACAAGACAACCCATGCTAGAAAGGACGTTCCCGCTCGCGCCGGAACGTCCCGGGCAGGAGCATCAACGATACACGACAGTGATCAGTGCCTGAGTATGCGCCGTGTCCATCCAGATCAAACGGCCTTCCCCCACCTGAGCAGGTAGACGCCAATCGGCCTCGTATAGTCTACCGATATCGTGTTTGACCCTCTGGCGCTTACCATCACGATAACACGAGGAATGAACCTGATTATTTACCACATTAACCTGACAGCCATCCTCCTCAATTATACCTCCAAAATGGACTACACCCGAGCTTTGGCCTTGGGCGGGTCCTACGGCCAATCCGGCCATCAATAACATCCCCACAGCGACAACCTTAAACAGTGATAAATACTCGCGCTTCATATATCACTCCTGTCGTCAAGTTACTGCGTTTTTTCACCCTGCCTAGGCAATAATGGCTGAAAAAACAGAGACATTCCTTGTTAACATCCTCCTTGAAACATAGCAGAACTCATTGATTAATAACGGCTATCCAGATCAAAACTTCAGTTATTTCTTCTACAGAAACCAATACAGAATTAAAAACCAAATAAAAATTAAATCTTAGGATAAAACACTTAAACACAGTGCACAAAATGCCAAGTAATGATTAAATACATGGTGTTCGCGTAAATCCTCGACACTTTTGGGGTTGTCTCGCCGTCAATTTTTCTCAAGAATGTTTTCCCCCTCACAAAACATCCGTTTCTCCCGGTGCGGTAGATAAAACGGAGAAGGAATAGACAATGACCCGTGTAAATGTGATCACCGGTTTTCTCGGCAGCGGCAAAACCACGACCCTACGCCATCTACTGGCCCACAAGCCGGCGCAGGAACGCTGGGCCATACTGGTCAATGAATTTGGCGAAATCGGCATCGACGGCGCATTACTGGCCGATAGTGGTGCCCTATTGAAGGAGATCCCCGGTGGATGTCTTTGTTGCGTCAATGGGTTGCCGATGCAAATCGGCTTAAACACGCTATTGAAGGAGCAGCCCGATCGGTTACTGATCGAACCGACTGGGTTAGGTCACCCCAGCCAGATCCTGCGACAACTCTCAAGTGACAGCTACCATGCTTGGCTGACACTCCAGGCAACCCTATGCCTGCTAGATGCGCGTCAACTTGGCGAGGAGCGCCTACGTCATGATGAGAGCTTCAACGCCCAACTGGCCGTCGCGGATATCATCGTGGCGAACAAGTGCGATACCTACGACAGCGAGACACGTGAGCGTTTACAGCAGTGGTGGCAGCAACATGCGGCCGAACGCACGCTGATCGAGACTCAACAAGGTCAACTCGACGCTCGCTGGCTCGATACACCACGCCTACCCGCGCCCGCCCTCCCCGCATCCAGGCATCATCATGCCATCTCGGCTACCGCTTCCGGCATCGCCGCCTTACGGCTACAACCGGGTCAGGGGTGGCGCCGGGCGCTCAATCAAGGCCAGGGATACTACAGTTGCGGCTGGATCTTTAATGCAGACAGCGTCTTCGATACCGTCGGTCTACTGGAGTGGGTACGCCTCACCCCGCTGCGCCGCATCAAGGGCGTCTTACGCGTCGCCGAAGGGACGCTGCGCGTCAACCGCCAAGGGGAGGATTTCCACATCGAAACCAGCCCCGTCGTGCCACCGGATAGCCGCATCGAGGTGATCCACGACGCCGAGGCGGATTGGAACAGCTTGCAGAGCGCACTATTAAAGTTGCGCACACGCCGCCAAGTCGACGACGACGCACACTAACCCCGATGCTCGCCCTCCCCACATGCCCATAGTCAGGAGCAAGAGCGGGCGGCGTGACGGTACGGCGGTATGCCAAACCGCGTCTGGCATACCGCCCCCTGTTATCGGCACGACGCCTCGACCAGGGCGCGCGAGTCCCCCCTTCAGCGCACCGGAGACATGTGCACCCTATCGAAAGGTCAGGAGATGGTGCTAGCTGGGAACCCCCTCGTCATCTCCATCGCTTCCGCTACCAATGGAAACGGCGGCGAGGGTTAGACGGTAAAATGGCCTCGAGAAAAGGATAATCTGGAGAGATTACAGGCGAATATATTACTAAATGTGTCAAATTAAACCATTGCTTACTTATTGATAAGATATCTCTCCCCGTTTCGTTTTTTCCTCCTTATAATAAGGCGGCGCAGATCAGGAGAATAAGTCATATATTTGTCTGTTTTACATATGATTAGCTTAGTAGCTTCTACTGAATATCCCCCAAGAGACAGGCGATAACCTGACGTTTATTCCATAATTTTACTTTTGCAGGCGCAAATTTTTGCCGGCGATAGGAATAAAACAGGACAAAAAGTGTGTTCTGCTGCACAATTCTACCCTAGTGTGATTGTCAGCCTCTCACGCGGAAATTAGTCTCAGGAAGGGTCATTTTTAGATAGCGACATGACAGGTCGTTAAGGACAACAAGGGAAACGGTTTATAATGGTCAAGTCTCAACCAGTTCTGAGATACATTCTGCGCCTGGCACCCGCCATCGCCGTCGCAGTGTTACTTTCAGCATGTACCACAGCACCTCGCGATCACTACGCTCAAACTGATACGCATGCGGTTACCAACAAAGATAACCTTTTACTGCAAGCGTCTCAGGATGAATTCGAAGAGATGGTGCGCAATGTGGACATCAAGTCCAAGATCATGGATCAGTACGCGAGCTGGAAAGGCGTCCGTTACCGTTTGGGCGGCGATAGCAAGCGTGGCATCGACTGCTCGGCTTTCGTGCAACGAACTTTCCGTGAACAATTCGGCTTAGAGCTGCCGCGTTCCACCTCTCAGCAGGAGGGAAGCGGGCGCGCCATTAAGCGTTCCAAGCTCCGTATCGGCGATTTGGTGCTGTTTCGTGCCGGCTCTACCGGGCGTCATGTCGGCATCTACCTAGGCAATGATCAGTTCGTGCATGCCTCTACCAGTAGTGGCGTGACCATCTCTAGCCTGAACGAGGCTTACTGGAATAAACGCTACCGTGAGGCGCGTCGCGTCCTGCCTGGCGTCCAACTCGCGCAGACCGATACGCACAGCTGATATACCGACCGTTTTCCTGTCCCACTCAAACGCTGCCTCGGCAGCGTTTTTGCTATCCCTCCCCCACGCAAAAACCAACGCTTACATAAAAACACACATTTTATTAACATAACGACCTCGTCGCTGTATGCAAAATATGCAACAGCCCCTACTATTCATAGCGCAGAAGCAACATTGCGGCAACGGCGACAGAGCGCGACATGACGCAAGCCGACGCCTTTCCTCACGCTAATCAGACAGGAAGAGCAGACATGGAAAATCGCATCGCACCACAGGAAGCCCATTCCGACGCGCCCCCGGGAGAGCAGCTACAGCGTCATCTGAGCAATCGCCACATTCAACTCATCGCTATCGGAGGAGCCATCGGCACCGGCCTATTTATGGGCTCAGGCAAAACCATCAGCTTGGCGGGCCCATCGATCATATTCGTTTATATGATCATTGGCTTCATGCTGTTCTTCGTGATGCGGGCGATGGGCGAACTGCTACTCTCCAACCTGGCATATAAATCATTCAGCGACTTCGCCACCGATCTGCTCGGGCCACGGGCCGGCTACTTTACCGGTTGGACCTATTGGTTCTGCTGGGTGGTCACCGGGATGGCCGACGTGGTTGCCATTACTGCCTATGCCCACTTCTGGTTTCCCCACTTGGCGGACTGGATCATCTCGCTCTCCTGCGTAATCCTGTTGCTCTCGCTCAACTTGGTCACAGTCAAGCTGTTCGGCGAAACCGAGTTCTGGTTTGCAATGATCAAGATCATCGCCATCATCGCGTTGATCCTGATCGGCTTCGGCATGGCGTTCACGGGTTTCCGCTCCCCCTCCGGCGAGCAGGCCGCCTTCAGCAACCTGTGGCGCGATGGCCTCTTCCCCCATGGGATCAGTGGATTCTTCGCCGGGTTTCAGATTGCTGTTTTCGCCTTTGTCGGCATCGAGTTGGTCGGCACCACGGCGGCAGAGACCCGCAACCCGCAGCAAGTACTACCCAAAGCGATCAATGCCATACCGCTGCGCATCATCATGTTCTACGTCCTGGCGCTGTGTAGCATTATGATCGTCACCCCCTGGCACCAGGTGGTGGCAAACAAAAGCCCATTTGTCGAGCTGTTCGTACTGGCTGGATTACCGGCCGCCGCCGGAATCGTCAACTTCGTGGTGCTGACCTCCGCCGCCTCTTCCGCCAATAGCGGTATCTTCTCTACCAGCCGCATGCTGTATGGGCTGGCACAGAGCGGCTTAGCCCCCCGACGCTTCGCCCGCCTGTCGCCACGATCGGTCCCCGCCGCCGGGTTACTGTTCTCTTGTTTATGCCTCACGGGTGGGGTGGTGCTGCTGTACCTGATCCCTAACGTCATCACCGTCTTCACCCTGATAACCACAGTCTCAGCGGTACTGTTTATGTTTGTCTGGTCGATCATCCTATGCAGCTATTTGGTCTACCGGCGGCGTTACCCGCAACACCATGCTGCCTCTCATTACCCGATGCCTCTGGGCATCGTAATGAGTGGGGTATGCCTAGTGTTTCTACTCGGCGTGCTGATCCTGCTCACGCTGGAAAACGATACCCGCCAGGCGTTAATGGTCACTCCGCTGTGGTTTATCGCCCTGGCCATCGGCTGGCGTTTCACTCACCGTCACACTATGGGCACCCAGCAGCAAGAACGCGATGCAGTATAAATAAAAAAGCGGGGGAGCCTGTCGACTCCCCCGCCTCTGGGTCACGAAAAAGACGCTTAGTGTGCCGTCGCCTGCTCCGCTTGCGCCTGGCTGCCGTCCGGCTGCTTGATCAGGGCATACAACAGCCCGCTCAACAGCGTCCCAGCTACGATGGCCAACAGGTAAGGCAACACCGGCGAGATCGCACCAGGGATCAGCAGGACAAACAACCCACCGTGCGGTGCCATCAGCTTGGCGCCGAACAGCATCGATAACGCCCCGGTCAACGCGCCGCCCAGGATACAGCACGGCAAGACACGCATCGGGTCACGGGCGGCGAAGGGGATCGCCCCCTCGGTGATAAAGCATAGCCCTAAGATCACCGCCGCCTTGCCGCCCTCTCGCTCGCTTGCAGCGAATTTGCGTCGCGCCACCAGCGTCGCCAGCCCCATCGCCAGCGGCGGTACCATCCCGGCGGCCATGATGGCGGCCATCGGGCCATAGGTCTGGGTACTGAGCAACCCGACGCCGAAAGCATAGGCAGCCTTGTTAACCGGCCCCCCCATGTCGGTACACATCATCGCCCCGAGGATTGCCCCCAGGATCACTGCATTGGCCGTCCCCATGGTTTGCAACCAGTGCGTCAGCCACGCCAGGATCTTGGCCACCGGCGTACCGATAACATAGATCATCGCCAGACCGACGATGAGACTCGATAACAGCGGGATGATCAGGATCGGCTTCAGCGCCTCCATGCTGGCGGGTAGCTTGAGGCCGTTACTAATGGCGCGCGCGACATAGCCGGCGAGGAAACCGGCGATGATGCCACCGATAAAACCGGAACCGAGACTGACCGCCAACATCCCGCCGATCAGCCCTGGCGTCAGGCCGGGACGATCGGCGATGGAGAAGGCGATATAGCCGGCCAAGACCGGCACCATCAAGGCGAAAGCCGAGTCCCCGCCGATCCGCATCAGCGCCGCTGCCAGCGTACCCGGCTCCTTAAAGGCCTGGATACCGAAGACGAAAGAGAGCGCGATGCATAACCCCCCCGCCACCACCATCGGCAGCATATAGGAAACGCCGGTCAGCAGATGGCGATAGGCACCGCCCGCTTCCTTCTTGCCGTTCGCCGTCGCCGGTGCGCTCGCCGCGGATGCTGGTTGATAGATCACCGCCTCCCGTTGCGCCTTATCCAGTTCCTGTGCGCTCTTCTTCAGCGCCAAGCCGGTGCTGGTCCGATACATCGGCTTTCCGGCGAACTTCGCCAGATCCACCTCGATGTCGGCCGCCACCACCACCAAATCGGCCTGAGCCACCTCTTCTGGCGTGATGGCATTACCCGCCCCTACCGATCCACGCGTCTCGACCTTGACCTGCCAACCACGGCGTCGCGCCTCCGCCTCTAACGCCTCGGCCGCCATAAAGGTGTGGGCCACCCCAGTCGGGCAGGCGGTGACCGCCACCAGCCGCAGCGGGCGTGCCCCCGCGACAGGCGCCACCGGTGCCACATAATGGTAAGGCGTGGCATCGCGTTGTGCCCGGGCCAATAACTCCGCCGGCTGACGGATCGCCTCGACCACCGTGGCGCGGTAAACGCGCCGTCCTTCCAGCGCCGCATCCTGAGGCTCATCGTCGCCGATAAACAACACCAACTCCGCCTCCTGCGGGTGGGTCACCCAGCTAATCTGCCGCTGTTGACCTGCCGCTTCCAGCATACGCCGGGCCAGGAAACAACGGGCTTCGCCCTGCGCACCTTCGGTAATCAGTAGGGTATTCATCTCGCCCTCCGCAATCAGTTAAAAGGATCGAGCTCCACGCGCGCCATCATCGCGGCAAGTTGAGTCCGATCGGTAATGCCAACATTGCTCTGGCTAACCGCCAAGGCAGACACTGCCGTGGCCAGTCGTAGGGTATGTTCGCTGGATTCGCGCATCATCAGGCCATAAATCAGCCCGCCCACCATCGAGTCACCGGCCCCGACAGTACTGATAACCTCAACCGCCGGCGGCTTCGCCAGCCAGGCGCCAGAGGCGTTGACCCACAGCGCACCTTCGGCGCCGAGCGAAATCACCACATGGGCGATCCCCTGGTCACGCAGCGCATGCGCCGCGCCAACCACATCCGCCAAGGTCGGCAACGCACGGCCTGCCCAAATCTCCAGCTCGCGACGATTCGGCTTCACCAACCACGGTGCCGCCTTCAGTCCGGCGACCAACGCCTCGCGACTGCTGTCGAAGATGATGCACGGGCACTGACTGCGCAGACGTCGCATCCAGTCGGTGAAGTCGTCCGCCGCCACGCCAGCCGGTAGACTGCCGCTGACACACACCATATCGAACTGTCCCAACCAACTGAGCGAATCATTGACGAAACGATCCCAGTCACTCTTGCTGACGTCGAAACCGGAGAAGTTAAAGTCGGTGACCGCGCCATCTTTCTCCGTCAGCTTCACATTGATGCGTGTGCGTCCCGGTACGACTTGAAAGCGGTTGGCGATCCCCAGCTCGCTGAACAACTGCTGAAAACCATCTTGGTTGTCCTTGCCCAGAAAACCGCCTACTGTCACATCGATGCCCAGATCCTTCAGCACTTTAGCGACGTTGATCCCCTTACCCGCGGCATGCAGCCCGGCGGTCTGCACCCGGTTGACTTCACCGCGCTCGATCTCGGCACAATAGCCAACCAGATCGTAAGCCGGGTTTAAGGTGATGGTTGCTACTCTTCTACTCATGATATTTCCTCGCCGAGGCCATCTGCGATGGCCTGACCAATAACGTCTAAAGCCTGCTGCGCGTCGCTGCCGCTGGCAGTAAAACGCAGACGGTGACCTTTTTTAACCCCCAGTGCGACGACTTTCATCAGACTGCGGCCATTGACCGGAACCCCGCTGCCATCAAGGTTGGCAACGGTTATCTGGCTTGCAAATTGCTTGATGGTATTCACCAGTTGTGCGCCCGGACGGGCATGCAATCCATGCACATTGCGGATGGTAAACTCGGCGCTCAAGCTGAGCTGCTGATCCGTCAGCTCACTGGTCAGGTAGGCCAGCACCTCCGCTGCACTCTGTGCCGTCAGCAAACGTTCAGCTTGTTGCTGTAGCAGCAAACGGCTCAGGTAATCCAGCATCCCTTCCGGTTGGGCATCGGCCATGGCGACCGTCAGCAGCAAGGCTACACGTTCACCATCAACCTCAAATGGCTGACGCACACGCGCCACCGCCGCCGCGCTGGCGTTGACGCCCAGCGCGCTATCACATAGCCAGATCCCTTGGCCGAGGCACAATGGGGGGCGAGTGATGACATCACTGACAAACTCACTCCCCACTGCACCACATTGTTGTAGACGTCCGGCATTCAGCGCCTGTAGTGTCATCAGGTTATCCGTCTCTACATCCAGAGCGATCATGCTGATATCGAAACGGAACTCAGCGACGCGACGCTCGCCGAGTAACAAACTGCGTAGGGTTTCAGCCGACGTCGTTTGCGCTAATTCACGGCTGACACTCTCGTCACCCAACACATGTGTCAACTGACGCAGCAGCGCCAAATGTTCGTCGGACTGGGCGGCGATGCCGATCACCACATAGGCGCGCTGCCCCTCTCCCCAGTCCACCCCCTGCGGGAACTGAAACACCTGAACCCCAGTCTTCCGCACCTGCTCGCGGGTATCGGTCGTGCCGTGAGGAATGGCGATACCGTTACCCAAATAGGTCGGCGTCTGTTTCTCACGTTGTAACATGCCCTGCTCATAGCCTTCGCCGACATAGCCGGCCTGAACCAAGGCCGCCGCAACCTGCCTGATGGCCTCTTCTTTATTTCCCGCTTCCGCAGCCAGGTGAATATCCTGTAGGGTCAGATGAAACATAGATGGATGCTCCTCGTTGTCGCGCCTGCGTCATGCACATCGGCGAATTGAATCGTTTCAGCTTTATGGGGTAAAAAATAAAACCGACTCGCCTAAGGCACCCCAGCTTATACCGCTGAATCGTTTCTATTAGTCTGGTATTTCTAAGCAGGTTAAGCAAGAACTTCTCCCGATAGCTGACTAAATTTTAGACCTTCAGCACATTTTTGCTGAAGGCTGTCATCGCGCAATCCGACGTGCGACAATGGAGTGGCTGAAATTTGCTGATGGAGGAATATACATGGCAGTCAATGTGGGGGTCGGCGTAATCATTGTGAATGCGGCCGGCCAAATCCTGCTGGGAAAACGCTGCGGCAGTCACGCCCCCTACTGGTCTATCCCCGGCGGTCATGTCGAGGCGGGCGAGAGCTTCGAACAGACGGCGATACGTGAAGTCGCCGAAGAGTGCGCGCTGCAAATAGCGACGCCGCGCTTTGTTGGTGTGACCAACAATCTACAGACCTGGCAAGAGGAGGGCGTCCATACCGTCTCCATCATTATGCAGGTCGCGGCACCAGAGAAAGGCGAAGCGTTGCGTTGTGAGCCACATAAGTGCGAAGGCTGGCAGTGGTGCGATCCACATCAGCTACCACAGCCCTGTTTCGATGCCTGTCGCCAAGGGGTCGCGCTCTGGCTGACACAACAGTGTTATCAGGCGGAGCACGGCTAAGGCGGGCTGCGACGCTCCGCCATGGTGCGCCCGCACCGTCGCGGAGCGCTGCCGCATAACATAAAAATGCCTCTACAATGAAGATGATGACTGTCGTTATTTTGTACAATCATCTTCTACTGCACCAACCCTGTTCACCTCTGCCCCATCGCTGCACCAAAATAAATCACGACGCACAAAAACAGTGCAATTTTATGCCACCCGCTCCATACGCTACGAGGCATCAATGGCAAATATGACTATAATTCATTGATAATAAATAAAAATAAATTGTTGGCACGTTTTTTTCATTAGTAAACGGGAAAACATAAGGCCGTGTCCTGATTCGCGTCGCTGACGCGTAGCATGACGGGACACCGCCCAGCGGGTTATCGCCACGACAAGGAACCATTACAATGAAATCACTGTTGAAAGCCTCTGTAGCCGCCCTCGCCCTCACCTTCGCCCTCAGCGCGCAGGCGGCGGAAAAACCGCTGATCGTCGCCACCGACACCGCCTTCGTCCCCTTCGAGTTTAAGAAAGGTGACAAGTATGTCGGCTTCGATATCGATCTGTGGGAGGCCATCGCTAAACAGCTGCACCTAAGCTATACCCTGAAGCCGATGGATTTCAGCGGCATCATTCCGGCATTGCAAACCCATAACGTCGATCTGGCACTGGCCGGGATCAGCATCACGGAAGAGCGGAAGAAGGCCATCGACTTCTCCGACGGCTACTACAACAGCGGCCTGATAGTGATGGTTAAGAGCGATAACGCCGAGATCAAAGGCATCAAGGATCTGGATGGTAAGGTGTTAGCCGTCAAGAGCGGTACCGCCGGGGTGGACTACGCAAAAGCGCACGTGAAGAGCAAGGATCTGCGCCAGTTCCCTAACATCGATAACGCCTATCTGGAGTTGGCTACCGGCCGTGCCGACGCCGTGCTGCACGATACGCCGAACATCCTCTACTTTATCAAGACCGCCGGTAACGGTCAGTTCAAGGCGGTGGGCGATTCATTGGAAGCCCAAGCCTACGGCATCGCCTTCCCGAAAGGCAGCGATGCGTTACGCGAACAGGTCAACGGTGCGTTGAAAACTCTGAAAGAAAACGGCACTTACGCCGCCATCTATAAAAAATGGTTCGGTGTCGAACCGAAATAATCGTCATGCTTTGGGCGCCTATCGGGCGCCCCCTTTGCCCGCATGGGCGTTGCACGGTAACAATCTCGTTTTACCAGGAGAATCAACATGCAGTTTGACTGGAGCGCCATCTGGGATGCCATCCCGCTGTTGCTGGAAGGCGCCAAACTCACCCTCTGGATCTCGGTGCTAGGGCTACTCGGCGGCCTGGTCATCGGCCTGGCCGCCGGCTTCGCTCGCGCCTTTGGCGGCTGGCTAAGCAACCACGTCGCCTTGGTGTTCATCGAGCTGATCCGCGGCACGCCCATCGTGGTGCAGGTGATGTTTATCTACTTCGCCTTACCGATGATGATGCCGCTGCGTATCGATCCTTTCACCGCCGCCGTCACCACCATCATGATCAACTCCGGAGCCTATATCGCCGAGATCACGCGCGGGGCGGTGCTTTCCATCCACAGCGGCTTCCGCGAGGCCGGCCTGGCGCTGGGACTGTCGCGGCGCGATACCTTACGCTACGTGATCATGCCGCTGGCGCTGCGCCGCATGCTGCCGCCGCTGGGTAATCAGTGGATCGTCAGCATCAAGGATACCTCACTGTTTATCGTCATCGGCGTCGCCGAACTGACCCGCCAGGGTCAAGAGATCATCGCCGGTAACTTCCGCGCCATGGAGATTTGGAGCGCTGTCGCCGTGATCTATCTGATCATGACGCTCGCCCTCAGCTTTGTCTTACGCCGTCTGGAAAGAAGATTGAAAATTATATGATTGAATTTAAAAACGTCGATAAAAGCTTCGGTCAGACCGCCGTCCTACACGATATTAACCTGCGTATTCAGCCGGGCGAGGTGGTGGTGATCATCGGCCCATCCGGCTCGGGAAAATCTACCCTACTACGCTGCATCAACAAGTTAGAGGTGATTAGCGGCGGCCAACTGTTAGTCGATGGCATGGATGTGAACGATCCCAAGGTGGACGAGCGTCTGATCCGCCAGGAGGCGGGAATGGTATTCCAGCAGTTCTATCTGTTCCCTCATCTTAGCGCGCTGGAGAACGTCATGTTCGGCCCGATGCGCGTACGTGGCATGAGCCGTGCAGACGCCGAGCAGCGCGCCCGCGTCCTGCTCGCCAAGGTCGGACTGTCGGAGCGCGCCCATCACTACCCCTCCGAACTGTCCGGCGGGCAACAACAGCGTGTCGCCATCGCCCGCGCCCTAGCGGTGAAACCGAAGTTAATGTTGTTCGATGAGCCGACATCGGCGCTGGATCCCGAACTGCGCCATGAAGTCCTGACGGTAATGAAGGATCTAGCCGAAGAAGGCATGACCATGGTGATCGTCACCCATGAGATCGGTTTTGCCGAGAAGGTGGCCTCACGACTGATCTTCGTCGATAAGGGACGCATCAGCGCCGATGGCGAGCCACAACAGCTGATCCATAACCCGCCCAACGAACGTCTGCGCGAATTCCTACAACACGTCGCCTAACGCCGCTGGCCGACAAGAAACAGAGGAGCGCCCGCTGGGGTGCTCCTGTTCACCGCAGCCGTTTAGAAGCGCCAGGCGATAAAACGACTCACCTTCTGCCCCTGTGCCATACTGATCTCACGCACCTCGCGCGCCTGAACGGCCCGCAAAGCCTTACGCAAGGCTGGCAACGTCTCACGCCTCGACACCAGCGACGTAAACCAGCCCACCTGTTCTGCAAACTCGCGACTTTCAGCGATCATCCGCAGGATGAAGCCCTGCTCGCCTCCGGGACACCACAACTCATCCGCTTGACCGCCAAAGTTCAACGCGGCGGCCGTCGTCGCTAGCCCCAGGTTGGCCCGTTTCCGCTGGCTGCCCGCCGCCGCCTCGACAGCGTCGCGGTGAAATGGGGGATTACACATCGTCGCGGCGTAGCACTCACCAGGTTTAAGGACACCGTGGAAGATCGCCTGCGGCTGACGCTGACGCCGCAACCGGATACGCGTCGCCAGCCCAGGGTTAGCCTGAATAATCGCCGTAGCCGCCGCCAGCGCCTGCGGCGAGATATCGCTGGCGGTAAAACGCCAGCCGTACTCGGCCTGCCCCAATAATGGATAGATACAGTTGGCACCCGTGCCGATGTCTAGAATACACGTCTGTGCCCCGCGCGGGATCTGACCATCCGAGCGCCGGCTAGCCAGCAGATCGGCCAGATAGTGCAGGTAATCGGCACGTCCCGGGATCGGCGGGCAGAGAAACTGTGCGGGAATATCCCAATGGGCGATGCCATACACCTGCGCTAACAACGCCTGATTCAGGGCGCGTACCGCCAGGGGGTCAGCGAAATCGATGCTCGCTTCACCGCGCGGAGTGGTGCGCAGGAAAGGACGCAAGGCTGGCGATGCCTGACATAGCGCCGCCATATCGTAGCGCCCCTGATGGCGGTTGCGGGGATGCAGGCTCGCTTTCTGCCGCCGCACAGGCGGCGTAACTGGCTGGTTATTCATCGTCGAAGTCGGGGATTACGGATACAGGGCGGCAAGTATACCCATTTCACCGACGTAGACCTACTCCGTCTCACTCGGCAATAGCGGCGCGTCTGGCGTATACTGGCGTTGCTATCCCACGGCCAATGGCCGTATGCCGCGTGGCGCGCTCCCGCCAGTGTCCCACGCTCACTCACTGGAATCTGCTTGCCATGTTTGTCTCCCTCGCACGGCCGCTGGCGGCGCTCCTACTGTGCTGGAGTGTCTGCGCGACGGCCCAATCCGACCGCATTGACGAACGTTACGCTCTCTCCCTATTCGGCCAAGCTCGTTACGCCGCCGGCTTCAATCATTTCGATTATGCCAATCCGGCGGCCCCTAAAGGCGGCACCCTACGCCTCGCCGCCCTCGGCAGTTACGATAACTTTAATCCCTACGCCGCACAGGGGACGCCGGCCATCCACAGCGCCCGGCTGTTCGATACCCTGTTCACCTTGTCGGCGGATGAGCCCGCCAGCGCCTATCCCTTGATCGGCTCCGCGATCCGCGCCGATCGACGCTTTCGTTGGGCTGAGATCCGCCTCAACCCACAAGCCCGTTTTCAAGATCGCACGCCGATCAGCGCCAGCGATGTCGTTTTTAGCTTTCATGCCCTGATGCAGCAAGGCCCCGTCGCGTTTCGCCAGCGCTTTCGCGGCGTCACGCTACAGGTACTCAGTCCATTATCGCTACGCATCGACCAACCGCATCCCGATAAAGCACGCATCTTCGCGCTGTTGACTCAACTGCCTATCCTGCCACAACATGCCTGGCGCCATCAGCGCTTGGACCAACCACTGCGCACCCCGCCTATCGGCAGCGGCCCCTACCGCGTTGCCTGCTACCGGCTCGGTCATTCGGTGACCTACCAACGTCTGAGCGACTACTGGGCCGCTGATCTGCCCGTTAACCGCGGGCGTGATAACTTCGCGATCCTGAGCTACCACTATTATCCCAATGACGCCGCGGCACGCGCGGCCTTTCTACACGACGCACTGGATCTCCGCTTGGAGCGCTCACCCGCAGCCTGGGCGCAACAATACACTGGACGCGCCGTGCGCCAAGGGCAAATCATTCGCCTCGTGCGCACGAGCCAAGCGGCCCAGGCGACGCGTTGGCTGGCGTTCAACAATCAATTGTCCCTATTCCACGACCGACGGGTTCGCCAGGCCATCTCGCTAGCCTTCGACTTTCCGCGCCTCAACCAGCGTTGGTATCATGCGGCCTATCGCCGCACGAACAGCTACTTTCAGCAAACGCCCTACGCGGCCCGCACCTACCCCGATGCCGCCGAACTGCTCTGGCTGGCACCGCTACAAGCGCAATTGCCCCCGCCGCTCTTTCACCATATTTACCGCCCGGGAGGTGCCGGAAAGAGGGCCCTGCGCCAGGCTCAGGCGCTGCTGACGCAGGCAGGCTGGCGCCGTCAGGGGGAGGTATTGATCAATCTCCATAGCGGGCAACGCTTCGCCTTTACCTTGTTACTCCCCTACGCGAGCCAGTTGCACTATGTCGCCGCGCTGCGCACCCGCCTGGCCACACTAGGGATAGTCATGCATATCCGCTATGCCCCGCGCGGCCAGTTCGCAGCGCTGGCTCGGCGCCATGATTTCGGCATGC
>NZ_BAUC01000003.1 GCF_000474215.1 Edwardsiella hoshinae NBRC 105699 = ATCC 33379
CACGCCCGACGTCCCCCCAGGCCTGGGTGCAGCAAGCAATCCTCGCGCCAGCCGCTGGCTTGGCGTACCTCACGCAAAGGCCGCTGGCCGCTCACGCCAGGGAAAACCGCTCCGCACAGTATTATCAGTTCGAATGGCAACTCGCCGTCGCTAACCCGATGAATGAAATTTCTGTACATCGCGTCTAACGAATAGGGCGAGCCGCCACACACCGTAACTGACGTTATAATTCAAAGCAGAAATTATCATGAAGCCCTCTGCCGTTTACTTAACATTTATTCTTCGAGGCAAAGAAATAGGTATGATTTATCCGCCAAGATAAGTCACACAATTACACATAGGCCAAATACCAATAAAGCTCTACGGCATGATTTTAGACAAGGGAAGATTTGCCATGACGAATAAATGGCTGTTAAAAAGGGGCGAATATCGTCTAAAGGTATTACGCGCCTGGTTGCAAAGCGACAGACGATTCAAAGCCAAACGTTTTTATGATGACTTCGGTCGAGAACTGCAACTCTCACCGCCGCAAACGTTTAATGAAAAAATCATATTTCGTATGCTCTTTGATAGAAACCAACGCTTTACAGAGCTGGCCGACAAGATCAACGCCCGTGAATTCGTGCGTCAACAGATCGGTGAAAAGTATGTGGTAGCAACCCTAGGCGTTTATTCATCCTTCGATCATATCGATTTTAATACTCTGCCGCAGAAATTCGTGATTAAATGTTCGCACGATAGCGCCAGTGCCATCGTATGCACCGATAAGGCCCGGTTCGATATTGCCAGCGCACGGGAAAAAATAAACTTTTACTTATCGCGAAATATGTATGTAACCACTCGCGAAAGGCACTATAAGAATATAACAGCGAGAATTCTCTGTGAAAAATATTTGGATGTCTTTGCCCAGGGCGAGCAAGACATTACTCCAGAGCTATTTCGGGTGCATTGCTTCGCGGGCCAGCCTAAATTCATCGAAGTGGATTTCAGTGATAGCCGGGGCCGGGAATCGGTCAATATTTATGATGAAAACTGGCAACGCCAAGATGTCCGTGTCGGCTATCGCCAAACCCATTACCCTAACAATCTCGATCCGCGTATCAGTAAGCCCGCCAAGCTCGACGAAATGCTGGCTCTCTCACGCCAGCTGACCGCCGACTTCGATTATTGCCGGATGGATTGGTTCTTAGTCGGCGACGAGATTTACTTTAGCGAGTTCACCTTTACGCCCTACGCCGGACGGATGCGCTTCTTCCCCGCTGAATTTGACTACCGTTTCGGGGCGGCATGGCAGCAACAGATCCACCCCTAGGCCAAGCGCAAAGTTCGCTAGATGAGGTCGCCCGGTAGATGGGGATGTGCCGTGGCGGCCCAGGGTTTACTCTGCCCAAAAAAGGAATAAAACGACTAAAATCCAGTTAGTTACAAGAAAAATCCGATTAAGTCACGCGCCGAAGTTAGGCTAAAATCGGCGTCTAACCGATAGGAGAAGAGAACGCCTATGAACAGGACAACCCGCGCCGCCCTCACCTTATTGCTTTCCACGCTCAGCATCACTGCCACCGCTGCCGGCAAGCAGATCAACGTCGAATTTCCCAAGGGGCATGACCACGCACACTATAGCGGTAGCATTACAGGATATGATTACGATAGCTATGTCTTCCGTGCCAACCAGGGGCAACGCCTGCGTCTCACCCTGGACAAAGAGACGGTCGATGCCATGCTATTCGGCCCGGGCATCGACGATGCGATTGACTTAGGAAAATACTCGCCAGCGTTGGATAGCCAAGGGCGTTACACCTTACCCGCCAGTGGGAAATATCAGCTTCGTATCTTACAAAGCCGTGCGGAGGCGCGGCGCCACAAGGTGAAGCCTTACCGTTTTGAACTGCAAATCGACCGCTAGCCGCCACACCACTCGCCCGCTGGACAGATATCTACGACCTTGGGCCCCCTGGCCGACAGAGGGGCGCGCCTGTGCCGTTCGGACGCCACTCGCCCGTTACACGGCATCCGCCTCAGCAGACAACTTCGTCGCCTGGCGTCCGCCGCCACCGCTTGTTGACCAAGATGGTAGAAAAGTAAGCGAGTGGCTGTTCATCGTCGACCTCATCCAACTGACGCCAGCAACGTTCGCCGGGGAGCGTGGCCTCGCTCATCATCAACGCGCAACCCAACAGCCCAGCCTGCGCCAGTAACGCCTTAATGCGGGCAAAGCGGCCATAGACCTTCATCAGCACCACGCTATCATGCCGCTGTAACGCCTGGACGATCTCCGCCTCCGGCGCGGTGCAGGCGATCACCGCCAACGACTGCTGCTCCATCGCCAACGGCGTTTGTGCGCGCGCAGCGATGGCGGCGAACGCGGTCACGCCGGGCACAATCTCCAGCCATTCGGGATGACCGATGCGCTGGAGCAGGAAGACCCAGGTGCTGAACAACATAGCGTCGCCGAGCGTGATAAAACCGACGCGCTTACCCGCAGCGACCGCCTGGGTAAGCTCGGTGGCGATCGCATCCCATACCGCCGTCTTTTCCGCATTGTCGGCGCTCATCGGAAAGTGGCAACAGCGGATCTCGGTCTGCGGCGCGATATACTCCCGCACAATAGCGAGCGCCAGGCTATCGCCGCCGCGCCGTCCCGCCGGGGCGTAGAGCACATCCAGCGTAGCGAGAAGACGCGCGGCGCGCACGGTGACCAGATCGGCGGCCCCCGGCCCCGTACTCAGGGCATACAGTTTTCCCGTCACGCCGCCGCCTCCATGCTGCCATCCAGTGCCTGCTGCAAGTGCGCGACAAACATCGCCCGCACAGCCGGATTCTCACCCAAGCCGTTCAGCCACGGCGTCGCCGAGATCCCCGCGGCGTTGAAGCGCATTTTCCAGGAGTCCGCCTCATCGGAGGCCATATCGTTGAGCGCATGATCGCCGGCGACCAGCATCAGCGGCATCAGATGCACCGCGTCGACACCTTCGCGGCGTAAGCTGGTGATCAGCACCTCGACCTCCGGGTAACTCTCTAGCGCGCCGACCCGTCCGGGAAAGCCCTGCGCCATCATCATGTGATCGAGGCAGGCATAGGCGGCGAAGGCGTGATGACTGGCGCCGTGGCCCATAAACACCACCCGCTCGCGTGCCGTCAGCGCCGGCATCTGCTGGCGCAACGCCTGCATCAGCTGTTGGTAGTCCGCATGGTGACTCAGTAACGGCCCGCCCAGGGTAAGGCGCGCGAACGACGGGCGCATCATCTGGGCCTCGCGGACGATCTTCTGGTACTCATCGCCATTGATGATGTGCAGTGACTGAATCGCCACATCTTGGTAGCCCAGCGCCGCCAGTCGTTGCAGGGCCTGCAACGGGGTATCGATCCGTATCCCGTCGCGCTCACGCAGCTTGCGAATGATCATTCCAGAGGTAAAGGCCCGGAACTGATCCCGCTCGGGGCAACTGGCCGCCAGCGCGCGCTCGCAAGCCACAATGTTCTTTTCGCCAGTCTCGTGATAGCTGGTGCCAAAACTCACCACCAGAAGCGCCTTTTTCATCTGCTACTCCTTTAATTGTCGGCCAACCAGCGCGCTAAACGCCGTTGAAAAGCAGCCGGACTGTCCAATAACTCCGCGCCCGTCACTAACGTGGCCGGGCGCCGAATAACGATGCAAGGAATGCCGGCCGCGAGGCAGGGCTCGACCTTCTCCCGATAGCCCCCCTCCGCGCCGGAGTCCTTGGTGATCACCACATCGGCGCGGCAGTGACGATAGAACGCGGCATTAAACGCCGCATCGAAGGGCCCACACAGCGCGAAGATCTGTCCGACGCCGAGGCCGAGGGCAGCACAGTGCGCCAGCACCTCAGGCAGCGGTAACACCCGAGCCAGTAAGGTTTTCTCCGGTAATCCGGCGCACCAATGCGCCAGATCCTTGCTGCCGGTGGTCAGCAACACGCGCTCCCCCAACGGCCGCACCAGCTCGCAGGCCGTCGCGATATCCGCCGCACGGTAAAGTAACGGGTGGGTCAGTTCACTGAGTTGTGACCGACGCTGGTACCGGCTCAACGTCACACCCAAGGTCTGGCAGGCCGCGCTGATGTTACGGCTCACCAGTTCGGCGTAGGGATGTGAGGCGTCGATCACCCAGCGAGTGCCGTTCGCGCGTAGCCACGCGACCATCTGCGCGCGCTCCATCCGGCCACAACGCACCTGGCCGAGGATCTCACCGGCCAGCGCCGCCCCCGTCGGCGTCGCCACCGACAGGGTATAGCGCACGCCGGCCGCGTCCAGTTGCTGGCATAACGCTCGCGCATCACGAGTGCCGCCGATAACCAACACCTCGCCCACGCTCACAGCGCGTATCCCCGCGGCGTGATCATCAAGCCGTCCTGCACATAGGTCGCCTGATTGCCGACGATCACCAGACTGGTCATGTCCACCGGGGCAAAGTCCATCTCCTCCAGGGTGGTCAGCCACTTCGCCTGTTTCTTGCGTCCAGCGGACTTCACCACCCCGACCGGGGTCTGTGGCGGCTTGCTGGCGGCGAGTAGCGCAAACGCCCGCGCCAGATGCCCCTCTCGTCCCCGACTGCGCGGGTTATAGAAGCAGATGACGAAGTCCGCTTCGCCGGCGGCGATAATGCGTTTTTCGATCACCGGCCACGGGGTCAACAGATCGCTAAGACTGATATGGCAGAAGTCATGCATCAACGGCGCGCCAAGCAAGGAGGCGGCGGCAATGCTGGCGGTCATGCCGGGAATGAGGCGCACCTCCAGATCGAGGTGTTGTTTGCCGACCAGTTCGAGCACTAGCCCCGCCATGCCGTAGATCCCCGCGTCACCGCTGCTGATCAACGCGACGCGATGCCCCGCTTGCGCCAGATCGATCGCCGTCTGACAGCGCTCGATCTCCTTGCACATCCCGGTCTTGATCACCGGCTTATCACCGGTAAAAGCCTTCACCAGGTGGGTGTAGGTCTTGTAACCGACGACGATCTCCGCCGCCTGTAACGCCTCGATGGCCTCCTGGGTCATCATAGCCTGTGAACCCGGGCCGATACCGATTACCGTTAACATCAGTGTGTGACTCCCAACGTGATAGTGACGCCCTGCGCTCGCAGGGTATCGCCCAATATGTGCCCCTGACTCAGCAGCCAGGCGGCCGGCGCCGAGACACTGCCGACCCCTACCGTACGGCGAACGAAAGCCGAAGCGGGAAAACGATGCTCATGGGCACGCAACGCGTCGGCGCTGAAGAGGGTAAACGGCACCTGCCAATGGTCGGCCAGTTGCCATAGTCCCGCCTCATCCCGCTTCTGTTCGACACTGCCAATCGCCTTCAGCGCCAGCGGATCGAGGTGCAGTGCCGCCAACTGGCGCGCCAACAGCGCCGCCAACAAGGCAAACGGTGTGCCGCGTCGACAACCGATACCGGCCACCACGCGCTGCGGCACCAGTTTCCAATGCGGTAGCGCCAGAGGCGGCAGCGAGTCACGCAGGGTGACGCAGATCAGCCCGTCCAGGGGCGGTAACCGTTGCAGATCGTCCACGCGGATAAAACCGCGCAGATCGCACTGGCTGAGCGCCAGTGCGCAGTGACCGTCCCCCCACAGCCCCACCCGTCGCTGGCTCACCAACATCTGGTTGACGCGTTTCACCGCCGAGCGAAAATCGGGCATCCGGGCCTGCAACTGGATGGCCAGCATGTCCAGCGCCGCCATGCCGTTGACATCCGTGGCGGTGGTGATCACCGGATCGGCCTCCAGTAGCCCTGCCAGATGACGCGTCAGCGCGTTCGCGCCGCCGGCATGACCGGAGAGTAGGCTAATGACATGCTGACCACGCTCGTCGATCACCAGTACCGCCGGATCGCATAACTTGTCTTGTAGGCAGGGGGCCAATACCCGCACCACGATGCCGGTCGCACCGATGAAGATCAGCGCCGAATAGTGGGCGAAAGCCGCGCGCGCCGCCTGAGCAAAGCCCCCCTCGCACGGCAGAAATCCCGGGACTAACAGTGCATCGCTGGTAAAGCAGGTGAGCGGCAACTGCGCCGCCAACCGCTGCGCCAGTGCCACGCCACCAGGGGTGAGACAAAATAAGGCGATGGACTCAGGCTTGGCGATATTCATGGCTGAAGTCCGCCGCATAAAGCCGGGAATAGTGATACTCAGCGCCCAGGAAATCTCCGACCAGGATCAGCGCCGTCTTGCGGATCCCGGCGGTCTTGACCTGCTCGGCGATATCCCCCAAGGTGCCGCGCACACACTGGCTGTCCGGCCAGGTCGCCTTATACAGCACCGCCACCGGCGTCTGAGGCGGGTAGCCGCCGGCGATCAACCGTTCGACCACCCGCTGAATGCGTTGAACCGACAGGTAGATCGCCATCGAGGTACGGTGGCTGGCCAGCGCCTCCAACCGCTCGCCCTCCGGTACCGGCGTCCGCCCGGCGAGCCGGGTGATGATCAGGCTCTGGGAGAGTTGCGGCACGGTATACTCCACGCCGAGTTCGGCCGCCGCGCCGAGGAAAGCGCTGACGCCCGGCACCACCTGCCAGGCGATGCCGCGTTTCGTTAACTCCTCCCCCTGCTCACGCACCGAGCCATAGAGCGAGACATCGCCGGTTTGTAGGCGTACCACGGTCTTGCCGGCCCTCACCCCCGCCTCCATCAGATCGAGGATCTGCGTCAGATGCAGCGTCGCGCTATCGTGGCGCTCGGCCTCGGGTGGGCAATACTCCAACAGTGCCGGATTGATCAGCGAGCCCGCGTAGATGACCAACTGCGCCTGCTGCAACAGGCGGTAACCCTTGAGGGTGATCAGTTCGCGGTCGCCTGGCCCGGCACCGACAAACCACACACACCGCGGATCGAAACGCTCAGACATGCTGTTACTCCTTGTGACAGGCGAGGACAAAAACCGGATTATGTGCTTTGAAGTAGTGGCCACGACCGAGCGCGCTGAGGGTGGCAACCTGCATCTGTACGCAGTCGAGCGCCGCGACGCCACAGTGCCGCAGATAGTCCAACGCCTCATGCAGACTCTCCTGCAAGATAAAGGTCAGCACCAAGCGGCCGCCAGGATGAAGCTGCACTAAAGACCAGTCGATCAGCGCCGTCAGGCGGCCACCGCTGCCGCCGATAAACACGGCATCGGCTTGTTCGACCCCAGGCAGTGGCGCCTCGCCCGCCCGGATCGTCAGATTAGCGCACGCGAAATGCTGCCGGTTTTCGGCCAGCAGGCGTAACGCCGCGGGCTCTCGTTCAATCGCCGTCACCTGTAAGCTAGGGCATTGTAGCGCCGCCTCGATCGACACACTCCCGGTGCCGGCGCCGACATCGATCAGGTGGCGGGCGTGATGCAGCTCAAGCTTGGCCAGGACGAAGGCGCGTACCGCCTCCTTGGTCATCGGCACGTTCTCACCGCGTAAGAATCGCTCATCTTTCATCAAGGATCACCACGCTATTCATGTCATATTCGCCATCGACCTCGCTGGCGCGCAGCCAGTGAATACGTTCGTTGTCCATTGCCAGGTTTTCTCCCACCACCATCCAACGCCGCCCTTTTCCACGCGCCACCAACTGCGCGGCGATCTCACGTGGACCGCAGCGCGCATCCGTCACCAGCGCCACCTTGCTATGGCGCACCAGCGCATCAAAGTCGACTGGCCGTCCATGGCTACTGGTGAGCCACATCTCGTTCATATCGATTCCCGCCCGGGCGCACAGGTACTGCACCGCGCTAATGCCGGGAATGATGCATACCCGCTCGCGGCCAAAATGCGCCAACAGTCGCGTACCGATGCCATAAAATAGCGGGTCGCCCGAAGCCAGGATCACCACCCGCTTCTCCTGTTGCGCCTCGAGCCAGCGCAGCAACTCGGGGATGTTGGCCCCCAAGGTAAAGGTCGTCCCGCCAAACTCCGCAAACTGTTGCAGGTGACGGCGCCCGCCCACCAGGATCTCGGCGCCGTCGATCGCCGCGCGCGCCGCTGGCGTCAACAGTTGCCCGCCCGCCGGCCCCATCCCCACCACCGTCAACATTGCAGCGCCTCGGCGATCGCCGCGACGGGGCGGTTGCTGCCCAACACCTGATTATCGAAGGAAAACAGGATAGCGTCACAGACCGGCGGCTGGCGGGTGAAGCGCAACCGCTCCTGGACACGCTGACAGATGCGCTCGGCGAGATGATCAAACAGAGACTGAAAACCGTAAGTTGCGATCGGCGCCAACGCGGCCTCGGTGGTGTCACACTCACTGACCAATTTCAACAGCGCCAGCGGGGCGCCGAGCAGCGCCAGATGGGCGACCAGCGTCTCCATACGGGCATCGGCGATGTGACTGTGGGTGTGGAAGATCCCGGCGGCGATCTTACTCAGTTTGCCGGGATGGCCGACCAGCACGATGTGGCGAAAGCCCAAGCGCACCGCCTCATCGATCATATAGCCGACAAAGTTACTCATGGTGACCACGCTGTCGGCGTCGATCCCCAACTGCTCGCCGGCGAAGCGCGCGCCGTGATTGCCGGGCACCAGCACCACTCGCTCCAGCCCGGCGGCGCGCTTCACCTCTAACTCCAGCGCCAAGGCACGTTTCCAGCTCTCTTCCGACATCGGCGTCACAATGCCGGTGGTGCCGATGATCGAGATGCCGCCCAGGATACCGAGCCGGGCGTTATAGGTCTGCTGCGCACGGGCCTCGCCTTCGGGAGCAAAAATTTCGACCTCGGCTCCGCGCGCCGGCCCGATCGCCTCGCGTACCGCGGCCTCAATGGTCTGGCGCGGAGTGTGATTGATCGCCGCGCTGCCGACCGGCAGCCCCACCCCGGGGCGCGTTACGGTTCCAATCCCCTGGCCACCACGCAGGTGGATCTCGCCGCTGCCGTCGAGCGTCACCCGCGCAAAAATCAGCATGCCGTGCGTCGCGTCGACGTCGTCGCCACCATCCTTACGAATGGCGGCGACGGCTTGTTGTCCCTCGATATGCGGGGACTCGACATTCAGCGTCAGGGTGACGCCGCTCGGCGTCACGATGGACACCTGGTGGATCAGATGCTGGCGCAATGCCATCAACGCGGCGACCTTGGCCGCCGCCGTCGCACAGGAGCCGGTAGTATAGCCCTTACGCAACGCCTTACCGTGGTGCCATACCGGGGCCGTAAAGGTCGGGTCGCTCATTGCGCCTCCCGCAAGTGATAAAGGATGGCGTTGACGATCGCCGCCGCCACATTGCTACCGCCTTTACGTCCGAGTGCGGCGATGGCCGGCAGCGCACTGCGCGTCAGCGCCGCCTTCGACTCCGCCGCCCCGACGAATCCCACCGGCACCCCGATCACACCGCTGACCGGTGCGCCCAGCTCTAACAGACGAAACAACGCCGTCGGCGCGTTACCGAAGACGAACACCCGCGCCTCGGCCGCTGTCTCCGCCAGCGCGACATCCACCGCCGCCATGGAGCGGGTGATCCCCTGTGCCTGTGCCTGCGCCATCACCCGGGCATCACGGATATAGCAGCGGCACTCGCCGCCGAAGCGGGCCAACAGCGGCTTATTGATGCCAGCGAGCGCCATGCTGGTGTCGGTATAAAGAATAGAAGGACGGCTCAACGCTGCCGTGAGGCGCGCCAACGCATCCGGGGAAAACCAGAGCATATCCAGCCAGTCGAAATCGGCGGTGGTATGGATAACCCGCTTGATGATCGCTTCATGCAGTGGGCTGGCGAAGCGATAATCCGGCCGCGTCTCGCGGATGATCGTATCGATAATGGCGAAGCTCTTGCTTTCGATCGCCTGGGGTTGCTGGATGTAATGCATGGTGTGCTCCTCAGGCCGCGCCGACCAGCAACCAGCGCGCGGCGATAAACAGCAGCAGCGCCAGCGTGGAGGCGACCCACATCAATCGGATCGTGCGGGAAATATCAGCGACGGCGATCGGGCGCAGCGCGTCACCGATCCAGGGCTTCTCGACCCGCTCGCCAAAGTAATCGTTAGGCCCGCCGAGACGAATACCCAACGCACCGGCCACTGTCGCCTCCGACCAGGCGCAATTGGGGCTGCTGTGTTGATAACGATCGCGCCAGCCAATGCGCAGCGCGCGGCTGAAATCGGCGCGGCACAAGCCCGCCGCGACACTCAGCAGCAACCAGCTTAGCCGCGCCGGGATGGCATTCGCCACATCGTCCATGCGGGCGCTGACCATACCGATCGCCCGGTATTTTTCCTGCTTGTAACCCACCATCGAGTCGAGGGTATTGACCGCCTTATAGGCCATCGCCAACGGGGCGCCGCCCAGCAACAGGAAGAACAGCGGCGCGATAACGCCATCCACGGTATTTTCTGCGACGGTCTCGACCACCGCACGGTTGATCTGCGCGGGTTGCAGCTGGCGGGTGTCACGCCCCACGATCCAGGCCAGTTTCTCCTGGCTCTCCTGGAGCCGCCCCGCCTGTAGCGGCAACGCCACCGCGCGCGCGGCCTGCGCCAGGCAACGCCCCGCCAGCACGGTAAAGATCATCCACACCTCGACGAGCCAGCCCAACCAAGGATGGATGGCCCGCGCCAGCGCTAATCCTCCCCAAGCCACGCCCCAGGTCACGCCCACCACCAACAGCCACATCACCCCACCGCCGATACGCAGCGCCCGGTCGCTATGGCAGTAGCGCCGCACCTGGCGCTGCACCACGTCAATCAGTCGGCCTATCCAGCGTACCGGATGCGGCCAATGCGGCGGATCGCCAATCAGGCTGTCGAGCAGCCAGGCGACACACCAGGCTAACAACGTCATTGCGCCCTCCTAGCCGCCGCCAGCCAATGCATCAGCATCCGCGGACGCTGGGCGAAGTGGAGGTGCAGATAACTGGCAAAGGCACTGCCCACCTGCCAGCCCCCCGACCAGGTCTGACGTGTTTGACCATCGCACACCTTGCGGCACGCCAGGAGCGCCGGGGTCTGTGGGGTAAAATCGGAATAGTGAAACTCGTGACCGCGCAGCACCTCGCCGGGCGCCGCCAGCAGCGTCGCCTGGCACGCCTGCGCCTCGCAGTAGCCAAAGCGGGTGAGCCGCTTCCCCATTTTACTGTGACCGGGAATAATATTAGCCATGCGATGCGTCTCGCCCTGTGCATCCTCTAAGGTACTGCCGAGATACATCAACCCGCCGCATTCGCCATAGATCGCCACACCACGCCGCTGCGCCTGGCGCAGGCTGTCCAGCATCGTCTCGTTGGCCGCCAACGCCTTGGCGTACAGCTCCGGATAGCCGCCGCCCAGCCAGACCATCTGACAATCGGGCAACTGGGCATCATGCAATGGGCTAAAAGACACGATCTCGACGCCGCAGCGGGCGAGCAGTTGGATATTGTCCGGATAATAGAAGTTGAACGCCTCATCTTCGGCTATGGCCAGCCGCAACCCGCGGCCGGCGTCGGCAGGAGGCAAATCCGGCCAGACGCCCGGCGGTAACGACGTCAGCGAGCAGAGGGCCAGTAGCCGATCGATATCGAGCGTCTGTTCGAGCGTAGCGGCGAAATCGCGCCAGGGTTGCGCCGTCACCAACGATTCGCGCGCGGTCACCAGTCCCAGGTGACGCTCCGGCAGGGAGATCCCCTCGACGCTGGGCACATGGCCGAGCACCGGAAGGGCGCAATAGTGCTCGATCGCCGTCTTGAGCAGCGCAAAATGCGCCGCGCTGTTGACCCGATTGACGATCACCCCGGCGATATTCAGGCTCGGGTCAAAGTGCTGAAACCCCATGACCGTCGCGGCGATGGAGGTGGACACCGCCTTACCGTCCACCAGCAGGATCACCGGGCAGCCGAGCTGCTTGGCCATCGCCGCCGTACTGCAATAAGCAGGATCGGTGCCATAGCCGTCATACAGTCCCATCACCCCTTCGATGACGGCGACATCGGCCTGCTGCATCTGCGCGTTGAATAACGCATTCAGCGTCGGGGCGGGTAGCATAAAGCTGTCGAGATTGCGGGAGGCAACCCCGCAAACCGCCGTGTGCCAGCCGGTATCGAGATAATCCGGCCCCACTTTGTACGGCTGCACGCGTAATCCACGCTGCTGCAATACCTTCAGCAGTCCCAGCGTCAGCGTGGTCTTACCACAACCGCTGCCGGTGCCGGCCAGAACAAACGCGTACGGCTTTGCCGTCATGACCCTGATCCTATTCAGGGTGGTAGGGATGTATCGATGCTCGCCAGCCCCGTTCGGTGACGCGATGCATCTGAGCAACCCACTTCCCACCGAAGTTGTTGATCGTCACCGACAGGCCGGTCTTCTGGCTTAGCGTCCTCCTCGCCCGGCCTTCCCAATCTTGCGATCAGTGGTGTTCACGGGGTCGTCAGCATCACAGCAGCGGGGGCTGCGGGGGATTCTCACCCCCTTCCCTGCCATACACGATGGCAAAACCTGTCGGTCTCTTTATTCTTAGCGGCCTGGCGCCACGGCACAGTCGCGAAACCGGGTACGACGCACTTTTGGTCGAGGCGGTGCGCTATACGTTCATTCAGTGCGCAATGCATGCGCCAATAGATTCTCGGATATACTGTATCCCATCACATCGATAAAAACCGACGCAATTTAGCATAAAAATATCATTATGTGCTGATGGTCTCTGCATTTGGGTGGGATTTTATTATTTATAGTTTTGAATCAATTTATTACACTAATCTTGTCTACAATATCGTGACCTATTTCTGTTGTTGTTCCCCTGCGCCGTCGCCTGCGGAGATCCCGCTGCGTCTACCGCGCCATCCAGTCGTAACACATTAAAAAATATAGCAATCCATCAATTAGCATGACACTATGCGGCAAAAGAGAGCAAAAGAGGATAAATCGGTGGCAGTTGCCCAGTGTCCCGCATCATGCGGAGAGCTCATCCAGGGCTGGATTTTAGGTGGTGAGAAGTTGGTCTCCTGCCCCATCGCCTGGTACAGCACGGTCGAAGTGTGCGACGGCACGCCGCTAGCGCAGGAGCGCCCGCTCGCCCGGGCGATGATCGAGCGCCTACTGCACCACTGGGGCTACCCGGCGCAGATGAGCCGGGCATTACGCCTCACTATCCACTCAACCATCCCCTTGGCCAAGGGGATGGCCAGCAGCACGGCGGATATCGCCGCCACCGCCGTGGCGACCGCACAACATCTGGGGCGGCAGTTGGACGAGCCGACGCTGGCCGCACTGTGCGTGGCGCTGGAGCCGACCGACAGCACCCTGTTTCGCCAGCTGACCCTGTTCGATCATAACGATGCCTCCACCCAGATCGCCTGCGGCAGCGCGCCCGAAGTGGATGTGTTGCTGCTCGAAAGCCCGCTAACCTTACGTACAGCGGACTACCATCGCCGCGCGCGCCAAAAGGCGTTAGTGGCGGAGGCGGCGGCGCTGCAACGCGCCTGGCAGCGGCTGCGAGAGGCCTGCCAGCGCCACGATCCTTACCGCCTAGGCGAGGCGACCACCCTCAGCGCCATCGCCAGCCAGCGGCTGTTACCAAAGGCGGGGTTTCCCGCGCTGCTGGCCATGGTAGAGAAGTACGGCCTGTATGGCGTCAACGTGGCGCACAGCGGCAGCGTCGTCGGTTTGCTGCTGGATCAGCGCCGACATGATGTCGATGCGCTGAAGCACCACCTCGCGCAACACGGGTTAACCCGCCACTGGCCTACGCAGCACCTGCTCAAACTGATCAGCGGCGGCGTCAACTTAATGTAAGGCTCGACAAGATGACCTCCCCCAGGCGTTGGGCCGGGTTGCATCAGAGATGCCGGGCCTTTTGGCTGACGTTAGATAAACGCCTGCGTAGCGGGTTAGTTAACGATGGGTGACATCTGCGTCGGTTACATTCCTGTTGCCTCGGCGCGATCTTTTCCCGCGCATCTTCCCGTGACAGGTACCGGTGAACATTCAGGCACTCATCGCAAAAATCACCATTAAATGACGCGACCCGTGTAAGCTTCATGCGCCTTAACAACGCTGTGCACCACGATGCTATTTGGCGCTCATCGCGGGCGTAGAAGAGGCGCGTAGCGCCATTTGGCTACCGGCTGGCGTTGTCTGCGGCTGTGGTGGGCTGCATGACAATCAGCGCCATGACGCCCAGGGCTACCGCCAACATCACGGAGCTAAAGCGGATCAGGCCATCGCTAAAGGCATCGATGCTAGTTGAAGTAATCGAGTAAAACACCAAGACCACATAGCTCGAATAGAGCAGTTGAATCGAGTTATAACTGGCCTTTTTCTCGACCGCGTGGATCCCCATAAATAAGGCGCAAACGAGCGTGACGCCCAATTGCCCAAGCAAGTTGGTTTGCAACACGCACATGATCAAAGGAGGAAGCGCATAGAGCACACTGGCATAGGTCGTCAGTAGACGCCTGATGCCGTAGTTGTGCCCCAGGGCGGGATTGGAATCTTTGATGATCAGCGCAACTACGATGGTAATAATCGTGCTCTGCTCCAGATCGAGCGTAATGCCGATATAGAGGATAACCAGCACCAGTGCCGCCTTAAACAGGGTGTGCCAACGCTGATGGGGACGTGTGCCGGCGCTATTGGCGGCTGCACTGGCATCGGTTAATGGCTCTCCGCCCGGGAAAATAAAATAGGCGAGGTAGGCGGTAAACCCTGCGACGAAGATATTCTTCAGCAGGGCCAGCGGTATTTGATCAACCGAAATCGCTTTCTGTTTAACGAAAACGGCAATCATCGCCGTTGCCACCATGAGCAAAATCGCCACCAGGTCCTGCGCATTTTTCCGCGTTCGATCCATGCACCAGTAGAATATCCCTAATAGGGCCAGGTAATAGACGTAAGGATAATCCAGCAGCAAATTGGCCAACCAGGCTTGGAGCCAGGAAGTCAGGTACAGCACCACCGCCATCAAAAACACCATGATGAGCGGCGGAGGATTGTGCGTCGTGGTGAGGAATACCGCGCACATAGCCGGCGCCAACAGCGGTAAATCCGTCCCAAATACATATTGCCAAAACAGCAACAGCACCGGGAATAGCGCGACCCGCAGTAAGGCGTTGGCGGGACTATGAAACATAGCTGATGTAACTCCATGCCCATATCCACAGATCTTCCAGTCGCTCGCCTAGGTATGAGCGTCCCGGATAGAACGCGACCACCGCACGACCGCCGTAGCGTAGGTTCACTCTGGGCGGCAGAGCATCAAGTTGGATATTGACGGGAAAACGCTGGGCGCTCGGGTTCGTGGTCGGTGAATCCAGCAGCCCGCTACTCGCATCGACCTGCAAGTTGCCGTTGCCACTGCTACCAAAGCCGATGGAGCTGATTTTCCCCGAGAATACCTGACCAGGATACGCATCCAACACCACTTTGACGCCATCCCCCCGCTTCAAATGCGCCAGCGAGTTCTCCCTGACCATGGCGGTCAGCCACAGTTTATCGGTATTAATAAAGGTCAGCAGTGGTTGGCCGGCGCTGGCGTAGTTGCCGGTTGCCAGCACCATGTTGGTGATGACGCCATTGGCCGGCGCCTTCAAATCCGTATATTCGAGATTAAGCCTGGCTTGCGCGCGCTTGTTGAGTACCGCCTGAATTTCGGGATTTTCTTCCCCACGCGGGCCAATCTCAAAACGGGCCTTTTCCAGTGCGGAGCTCATTTGCGCCAGATTGGCCTCGGCGGTTCTCAACTGGGTCAGCGTATCATCCATGGCAGCCTGGCTGATGGTGCCCTTTTTCAGTAGCACCCTGTACCGTTCGACCTGTAACCGGGCATTATTGGCAACGGCGCGGGCTGATGCCTCGTTAGCTTTCGCAACCTTGATGGAGGCCGAGTCCGCATGGTAGGACTGGGCGGCCTGTTGCAAAGCCAATTCAGCCGCTTTGACTTCCAGCGCGAAAGGCGCTTTATCAATGGTGACCAGCAGTTGCCCCTTCGTCACCGCTTCGTTATTGGCGACATGAATACTGGCAATCGGGCCGGAAACCTGCGGAACCAGACGGATGACTTCACCATTGACCCGGCCCATATCGGTCATCGGAGTCATGCGATCGGCCCACAAGCTATAGATCCACAGAATAAAAACCGCCAGGAAAATGAAATACGTCAGCGAACGCGCCTGCTTGGTCTTGTCCTGCGCAGATGGCGCCGCACCACGCGCGTCCAGCGTATTGGGGTCACGCATTACTCTTGTTCCTTTGCTAAAATCATAGGGAAAACGAAATCAATCTAACAGACTAATTTTTTTGGTAATTAGACTCTGTTTGGTGCGGTATTCAATGAACAGCGTGATGACAAATGCAAACCCGCCGACCAAGAAGGCCGCCCACGTGCTGGGGACAAGGATCTCGCCCATATACTTGGTCCAGATCACCGCCAGCGCCACAAACCAGCCGAAGAGTGCCGCACATTGAGTGACCGCGATGGGCAGCATGCGTCGCCAAAATGACGGATTAATGCTGTTTTGCATCGCCGGGCATGCCTTGTGCAAATGTCTAACAAATAACTTGGCGGTAATCAGCGACAATATAATCCCCAGACCAAATGTCAGCGAGATCGCCTCTCCCCATACCGATGTTTGTTCATGTGCGATGGCATTGAGCGACAGCGGTACTGCTGCCACCGCCTTAAAATGCCAGTGCGCGATCAAGCCGTTGATCACACCATTAATCAAGCCTGCGGCAATAGAATCTTGCAGACGAATAGCCGATTGGGACATGAATAAACATCCTCATAACTGAATAAAAAAATAGTTGCCAAGGTAAAAGTTTGACAAAATAAAATAACCGCGCGAGATAGTCTTTTCCACGCAATACACGCCATCCGCCGAGCGAATTGGGGGCGCGATCATAACATCAATTTCCGGCGCTGAACGACACTTAATGTAGAAAAATCGCCCTGACGCCGCGAGCGACACTATCGTTGTAGGTATGCGTCGCTCTTTTAATAGAATAGCGCGGCGCGCGATGCCTTGACGCGTTATTTTTTGTTACGACTTATGCCCTATTAATTCATGGCGTCTTTAGCATTAATCTAGAAAAAAGCAATCAGACAAAGATGCAAATATAAGTAATATAGTATTACCAATGTTTTTCCGTCATGAGTGATGGCACCCGTTAACCATCAGTACGCTGGCGGGAGGCCGACATGGCAAAAGGCGCACTCCGGGTAACGACGGTTCAACCGCTGCCATCGTCCCTCCTCGTGCCGATGCCTGCATGTTAAGCCAGCCGCATCCGCTCACCAAGATGGCGAGCCGGTACGACGCGCTTTGTCGCGGGGTCATCTGCGTGCGCCTCGACCAGGCAGCGCGCCTTGAGCACCTCGACGCTAACCTCGCTGTGGCTAACGGTGTCTCGCGGCCTGAAGGCCGCGTTCGCACCTCATCAACCTACTTAGCCACCAGTTGCCCATTGAGATGACGATAGATACTCATCTTGCTAATGTTTAGTAGTTGGGCAACCTTCTTCTGATTTTGCTGATTACGCTCCAAGTAATACTGAATGATCTGGTTTTGGCAGTGGTTGGTCATCAATTTGAAATCATCCAATAGGGGGATCTGGCAGACCAACACATCGCCCTCTGCGGCGGCGACCTTTTCCGCTATGTTAGCGCCCTCTTCGCTCAGGCAATAACGTTGCAACAGTTGGTTCGGTGAGAGGGCGGGAAAAACACGGTAGAGGATGGAAAAGCGCTCTATGATAGCGCGCAACTCGCGCACGTTACCATTAAATGGATGGCGGCACAGTTCCGCCAGAAGCGCCTGCTCTTTCTGCTCGGTCAAATCACATCCCATTTCTTGCAGAAAACGATGCCCCAGAAAACAAATATCATTATCTCGGCTACGCAAGGGTGGGATCTGAATATGGAGCGTATTCAACCGATAATACAGATCACTACGGAACAGACGCTCACCAATCTGCCCCTGTAAGTCCTGATTAGTCGCGGTGATAATACGGACATCGACCGGCACGACCTCGTTACTGCCAATACGCATGATCTCTTTTTCTTGCAAGACACGTAGCAGCTTGGTCTGCATATTCAAGGGTAATTCACCAATCTCATCTAAGAAGAGCGTGCCGCCGTGCGCCAACTCGAACAGCCCGGCCTTACCCTTACGCGTCGCCCCGGTAAAGGCGCCATCGACATAGCCAAATAGCTCACTCTCCAACAAGTTTTCCGGAATCGCCGCACAGTTAATCGCGACAAAGGGACGGTGGCTGCGCGAGCTGTTGCGGTGAATGCTCTGGGCGAATAACTCCTTACCGGTGCCCGACTCCCCCTGGATCAAGACGTTAGCCTGGGTCGCGGCATAGTGTAGCACCAGCGTTTTCAGCGCCTGCATCTTCGGCGAGGCGGTTAGAATATCATCGATGTCATAACGCGCAACAAACCCTTGGCGATGCCGCTCTTTCTCGCGTAGGCGGTGTTCGGCATGGCGGATCAAGCGCGAGGCCGACAGCGTACAGACAACCCCCAGACTACGTCCTTGGCTAATAATTGGGACTCGGTTCGCCACAAAGGTTTCACCTTTGACCTCTAGCACTTGCCCCAATTGACTCTGTTGGCTTCTTAACACGTCCTGGGTTTGAGACTCGGGGATTAGGGTACGGATCTCCAACCCCATGACTTCCGACAACTCGCATTGCAAGATCTTGAGCGCCGCAGGGTTGACCTGGATGATGCGATCTTGATCGTCGGTCACAATCAGGGCCTCGGCAATCGTCGACAGCATCGTATCCAGTTGTGCGGCCTTCTGACGGCTTTCATCCTCCGCCTGCGCCAACAATATGGCTTGCTGCAACGCGCGATGAATCGCATCTGCATCCGCCGTCAATAAACGCGCATTCACCCCCAAACGCTGCGCGGCGCTCACCACCAGGATCCCGCCCACGATAATATCTAACTGGCGCATATCATCATGCTGCAACAGCGCATCGATATCCTCCCGGCTATGGAAGACATCCTGGTAGATACGCATCCCCAATGCCTGAGCAATCAACTCAACCCCTGGTAACGGTTGGTGATAGCTGATCACGCCGATGGTCGTAGCCTGACCACGTAGCGGCAACAGTAGCGCCAACAAGTCTAAGGCGCTCGTCTCAATCGAGACGACCGGTTTGTGCGTATATAAGTGGATTTTCTCCGCAGTACCGCCGCGGCTGATCACCGCCGCGATCTCTTTCGGTAAGCAGGACACCTGACGCGCTACGGCATCAAAAGCCCCATCAATCACCGTTAAACGACAGTTCAACGCGTCAGCCTGCTGCTGTGCCAGCATTGCCAACTGGGGATAAGGCGCGATAAAGGCAAAATGAAACGGGATAGCCATAGCGATTCCTCTGAATGATGTCCCGTTATCGGTCAAGACACATCATTGCCTCTCGGGACAAAGTATAAAATTTCCAGTGTGTTATCTTTTTAAATCATCGGCATACTGGCTATGATACCACCAGCTAGAGCGATGGTGCCGTCTCCTGCAAGCTCGTCGTCACTCGCACTATCCGTTTACTGACGACAGGTACGGCAACGGCATCCCGTGATGCGCTGTCATCGCCGCGCACGTTTAGGGAGCGCGATACGCGCCGCCGGCTAAATTTTCCCGAAACAAACGCTAGCGCATCACTCAACATGTTTTAGATAACACTTTTGCTCTATATATATTGACAATCACATTAATATCGCCACAGGCCATGCGTCAATCACTCCAGGATATCTTGCCGTCGCTACGTTACAACAAAGAAAGTCGCCAATATCATGCGCGCTTAAAACCACAGCCGCATTCACTTCATGATAACTTATTTTTATTCAGCGTGGTTATTATCAGCCAAAAAAAGTCGGCGCAATAAGTTAGTCGCAACAGATAGCCGAGTGATCGTGATCACAATCATCAGAAATATCAATATCTAATTTGAAATGAAGCAATAACAAAAAAGTTATTAATATTCCATCGGGCCTCTCGAAAAACATTAAAAACCAATCAAATTCAGTAACTTGAAAAGTTGGCACGCTAAGTGCTTTATACAATTCGTCGTTTTCCGTTAAATCACTTCCGATTACATAAATGAGTGAGGGTCTTATGGATGGTATGTCTAAAGATAAAAAAACAGCTTATTTGCTTCTCGTTGTCCTATGGCTAGTTTGGGGGAACTTTTGGGTTGTATCAAAGAACGCGCTCCCAGTCATGGGGGGCGCCTGGATGCTCAGTCTATTCAAGATAGCCGGGGGGGTTGTCGTATTATTTATCGTGCTTTTCATTAAAAGAAATAGCCTGTCAATGACACCACCGCCATTTATCCCAACACTGCTTTACGGATTGACGCAAACCACCGGTTTTACTGCACTGACGGTTTTCGCTCTCACCCATGGCGGCGCTGGTAAAGTTTCGGTACTGGCATATTCAATGCCAATTTGGGTTATTGTCTTAAACACCTTGGTGTTAAAACAAAAACTAGCCGTTAGTCAAGCGATGAAGCTCGCTATTCCGATTATTGGCTTTGTGATCGTGGTTGCCCCTTGGAATATTAATGAAAGCAAACAAGTCATCTCTTCTGTTATGGCGCTGCTGGGCGGCCTCTCCTGGGGGGTTAGCGTACTTATCCTGAAATGGATTCTGAAAAAGAACCCTACCGTTAATGTATTAAATCTGACTGCATGGCAAATGCTGTATGGCTTAGTCCCATTGATCGCCTTAGCATGGTATATGCCCCATACGCCGATCGTCTTTAACCAAACATTTATTCTATCTTTCCTCTACATTTCTATCGTAGTCAGTGCGTTGGGCTGGTTCTGCTGGGCTGCTATTGCCAGTAAACTTCCTGCTAACATTGCCTCCATCAACTCACTTGCTGCGCCGGCTGTCGCCATGATGTCTGGTATGATTTTCTTAGGCAATATGCTATCTACAACGGATCTCTTAGGGGTAGCACTGATTTTTGGCGGCATCATTATTATATTTGCGACTTCAAAAAAGAAAAGTAATGAGGGTACCGCTCCGGTAACCGCGTCACAAAAATCATAAGATAATAAATTCACCAATCAATACAAGATAGAAACTTATCTCTTCCCTACAGATTGCCATCCTGTATCAGGATGGCAATTCCCATTCATCTCATCTAGACATCATCCGATGTCCGTCTTACGGAAATCGCCAGAGAAATAACCGACTCAGCGCGGCCTCCTCCATTTCATCACGACCTCTGTCATGCCGATAGACTGAAGGGATCTTAGCGGTTAGCCCTCCCCCTTGTTTCCCCCTCCCCGCTGATTTAGCTTACCTAAACCAGCCAGACAGCAATTACCACTATCAGCACTGTTTCTCGGATTTATCTTTATACATCAAACCATCAACCTCAACCAGGGTATGCTCAATACTGTGGCTAAATCGGCAGTAACCCAGCGAGAAATCGAACCCGATACCCGTATAGTCGCCGAATTCCGCATTGAATAATGCTCTGACCTCTCGGAGGTGATTTTTTACATTAGCCTCAGAGGCAACCTCTTTAATGATAACCAAAAATTCATCGCCGCCGATCCTGGCCACAATGCCATTACTCACGGAGAACACCTTGAGCAGGAGTTGAGAAAAACGCACCAATATATTATCACCAGTCACATGACCATAGCAGTCATTGACTTTCTTGAAGTTATCGAGATCGATGTAGATAAAAACACTGTTGTTAAAAACACCAATCTCATCTAAGGCTGAACGGTTTAACAAACCGGTCAAGACATCTCTAGCCGCTTTATGTTTATATAGGGTAAGTTTGCTATACATGTCTGTCACATCTTTACCAATAGAAAAGATATAATCCTCCCCATTGATACAAACCTTGAATTTAAGTATATCGAAGTAACAAAGCCGGCCAGTCTTATCTTTATAATTAATAATCCTATTATTTATTTTTTCATTAAATTTGTAGGCTATTTCCAAATCATGACACTGAGCAAATAGCTCAGCGGTGCCGGCATCGAAATTTTTACCCAATTCCTGATTAGTAAATCCGATTGGATTAATGTCAGTGATTTTTTTTAGCCAGTCCAAAAAGGGAGGATTTACATAGACGATTTTATGATGAGAATCACGAACGGATATGATCCCAGGGAAATTGAGAATAAAACTCTTGGCGATATCCATGTCCAGCACATCTATCATCTCGGCACCTCCGTAGCATTAATTAAAATAAGTTCAACACCAATTTGCTACAAACCTTGTTCTGGCAAGCATCGTCTCGCCGGACATCATACCTCATTGCCCACACCGGTAAGCTGTCGTGCTAGCGCTAATATACTACCTTGACTCCTGCGGCAATGCACCTAACCCTGTGTTAGCCGCGTTACCGCCCAACGAGCAGAAGTAACGTATTGCTGTGCGCTTACCGGCTGCGTGCGCTATTACGGAATCAATCCTATGCTGGCTAAAGTACCTGCCGCCTTCGCCAACGCCCACCCAGGCAAGCACCAATATGCCCGAGCACAGCGCGGATTAGCTCTGGTCATCGAGGTTTTGGCGGGCACGATGGAAACGGCTTGACGCCATCCCCGTCGGCATCATGGGGAGAGCGCGGCGCTATTCGACTCTCGCGTTTCGCTCACTGAAACGTTATCGCTGAGCGGCGTCTGGGGGGCACTGGGCGACTTGTTGCTGTTCGCGATACAGGCTGAGTATCCTGTGAATTCTTATATAAAAATTTCTCTCTCCGATGGCGCCATATCGCGCTAAGTCTCACGTCATTGTGATTGACAGAATCCCACCCATAACAAAATTGTTTTACAGATAACGATATTGTTATGGGTGCATAAAAAGCCATCTTTGGGCACAAAACAAAAATTACTTTATTTTCAATATATTAGTAACGAATTTTGCCAAATTAAAAGTTGGCACGATATCTGCAAACTTAAAGGCATCATCAACAAACACCTATAGAGAGTGATGCGATATGAGTAATAAAACAATCAGTGATCTGGTGGTACTGGATCTGACCCGTGTATTAGCAGGTCCCTTTAGCGGGATGTTACTGGCTGATATGGGTGCCACGGTGATCAAAATAGAAACACCGGTTCATGGTGATGACAGCCGCTCTTTTGCCCCATTTATTAATGGCGAGAGTGCTTATTACATGAACTTAAACCGTAATAAAAAAGGGATGACCATCAATCTTAAAGATCCCGATGGCGTGGCTATCTTTTTAAAACTGGTTGCCAAAGCAGATATTCTTATTGAAAACTTCCGTCCCGGGACCATGGAAAAACTCGGCGTTGGCTATGACAAATTAAAAGAAATTAATCCTCGCCTCGTCTATGGTTGCGTATCTGGTTTCGGTCACTACGGTCCTTATTCAAAACGTGCCGGTTATGACATCATCGGTCAGGCAATGGGTGGCTTGATGAGTACTACCGGTTGGCCGGGAGGTGAAGCCACCCGCTGCGGTACTGCCATCTCTGATGTCCTCGCCGGTTTGTTTATGACGGTTGGCGTGCTCGCCGCTGAACACCGTGCCAGAGTAACTGGCGAAGGACAAAAAGTGGATGTCGCCTTGGTCGATTCCGTCGTCGCCGGGCTGGAAATCATTAATCAGATCTACCTCAGCTCTGGCCGCCTCCCGGGTCGTAACGGCAACCGTTATGAGTCAATTTATCCTTACGACTCATTCAAATGTTCAGACGGCAGCATGGTTATTGGGGCCGGTAACGATAAATTGTACCATGCCCTGTGTAATCTGATGGAGATGCCTCATCTGATCGAAGATCCTCGCTTCTTGACCAACCCATTGCGTGTCAAGAACCATAGCGCACTGAAAGAAATCATCGAAGAGTGGCTCAGCGATAAAACAATTGATACCGCCACCAATATGATCCTGGAGGTGGGCGTTCCTGCCGGCCCGATCAATACCATTGACCGTGTCGTTAATGATCACCATATCGCGGAAGTGCGCGAAATGTTTGTAGATATGGAACATCCCATCGCCGGCAAAATTAAAGTTACCGGCAACCCGATTAAGCTGAGTGAAGATCATTACGAACAGCCGGAATCCTCACCGCAGTTGGGTGAGCATAACGTAGAGATCTTGCAAAAATACCTGAACCTGAGCGCTGAAGAAGTTAACGCATTAGCGGCCAAAGGAGCGCTGTGATCATGAATAGCTATCCTCTAGACAGCTCATGCTTTAAGCTACCGGAGCGCGTTACGCTGACAGAAGTCTGTCCGCGTGACGGATTTCAAAATATTGAGCAATGGATTCCAACCGAAACCAAAATAAATATTATTGAAGGCATCTTCCGCAGTGGCGCTAAAAATATTGAGGTCACCTCATTCGTTAGCCCGAAAGCGATTCCACAAATGAAAGATGCGGCAACCGTTGCAGAATATGCTGTTGCCATGGCAAAAGATACTGATGTTAACATCATGGCGCTCATTCCAAACGTGAAGGGTGCCGAGCGCGCGCTCTCCTGCGGTATCAAAAAAGTTAACTATATTATCTCAGCCAGTCCCTTACATAACCAAAAAAATATGAATCGGACGCCACAGCAATCATTTGAGGCGCTGTGTGAATTAAAGAAAAATTTGCCTGAAGCAGAAGTAACGCTGGGTGTTGCAACGGCTTTTGGCTGCCCATTCCAGGGAAAAGTGCCGGTTAGTGACGTGATTGCATTAATGCGTTCGGCCCAAGAGATTGGTATCAACAGTTTTACGCTATGCGATACCATCGGTGTGGCTAATCCTCGGCAAGTTGAGCTTTTACTGCATGAAGTTAAGCAGAACTTCTCTAATATTCAGCTCGCATTGCATCTCCATAATACGCATGGGATGGCGCTGGCAAATATCTATGCCGCCATGCTGCAAGGGGTGGATCGCTTTGAAAGTGCCATCGGCGGATTGGGCGGATGCCCCTTCGCTCCGGGTGCTGCGGGAAATGCGGCGACAGAAGATTTAGTCAACATGCTAAATCGTATGGGGATTAACAGCAATATCGATTTAGCCAAACTTTTAGATGTTGCCAATCAGATACGGGAACTCGTACCATGCTCTATCAGTGGCATGTTGATAAAAGCTAGACGTTATGACGAGTTTTCTTTTTAACTAGCATGTAATGCGGAGCAGACATGCATTGTCTGCTTCGCTACAGTGAGGATGTATGGGAAAAACAATTGCTGAGAAAATTATCGCGGCAAAAGCAGGCGTAGCCGAAGTGAGTGCTGGTGATGTCGTTTGGGTAGATGTAGATAAGGCGATGATGGATGATATCCTCGGGCCGCGAGTGCAAATCGCAGAGCAAATGGAAATGCTTAAGATGCCCATTCTGCATCGCGATCGCGTCGTTGTTATTTCGGATCACTACACGCCGCCGGCGAATACCCGCCAGGCTGATATTGTTAAATTCACCCGCGACTGGTCCCACGATCACGGCATCTGTAATTATCATGAATTTAAAGGGCCCTGCCACCAAATCATGGTCGAAGAAGGGCATGTTCTTCCTGGCAGTCTGATCCTAGGCACAGATTCCCATACCTGTATGGGCGGCGCGCTTGGGGCTTTTGCCAGCGGTGTCGGTTCCACGGAAATGCTGGGGATCCTGGTGACCGGGAAAACTTGGCTGAAAGTACCAGAAACCCAGAAGGTCGAGTGGAGTGGTAAACTCCAGCCAGGGGTGATGGCGAAAGATATCTCCTTAAAAACCATCGGCTGTATCGGTCATGCCGGGGCAACCTACCATTCAGTTGAGTTTTGTGGTTCAACATTTGCCGATATGCCGATTGAGCAGCGTATGGCCATTACCAACATGGCCGTCGAGATGGGGGCAAAAGTCGGATTAATGCCGGTTGATAAACTGGCGCAAGAATATTTGCAAGACATGGGCATCACCTCAGAACAATATCAAGTATATCAACCTGATGCCGATGCACACTATATTAACACGCTCCACTTTAATGCTGAGGAACTACCTCCGCAAATCGCTTGTCCGCATAATGTGGATAATGTGACCGATATTATTAATGTCGCAGGGAAAAAAATCGATCAGGCTTACCTGGGTTCATGTACCGGTGGCCGTTATAGTGACCTGGAAGCCGCAGCCAACTTCTTAAAAGGAAAAAAAATAGCCAGTGGCATTCGTTTCTTGGTCTCCCCGGCATCGCAAAAAATTTGGCAAAAAGCCAGCCATAATGGGATCCTGAGCACGCTTGCCGATGCCGGTGCTACCATTCTTGCTCCGACCTGTGGCGTTTGTGTAGGCCTGCACTCCGGTCTGTTGGCTGATGATGAGACATGTATCTCCGCCAGTAACCGGAACTTCATCGGCCGTATGGGAAGCAAAACATCAAATATCTACCTGGCATCACCGCTGTCTGTAGCGGCGGCAGCATTGACAGGATACATCACTTCACCGCAAAACTTTATGTGAGGATGCGATAATGAATGATCATATTCGGGGTAAGGTTTGGAAGTTCGGTGATAATATAAATACGGATATCATCTCACCTCCTCAATATATGGAGTTGAGCATTGAGGATGCGGCGCCGTATTGCATGTCAGCTGTTAATCCTGATTTTGCCGGTCAAGTTAGAGTGGGTGACATCTTTGTCGCCGAGAATAATCTGGGCTCAGGATCTTCACGGGAAACCTCGCCGTTAACATTAAAATACCTTGGCATCCAGGCGGTTGTCGCCTGCTCTTTTGCCCGTATTTTTTATCGCAATTGCATTAACCTAGGTATCCCGGCAATCACCACCCCTCAGGCAGGCGAGATCCGTCAAGGGGATGAGTTAGTGATTGATATTACTCACGGTGAGATTAAAAACATCACTCAGGGAACGGTTTATCAGTGCACTAAGTTGCCTGATAATATCATGGAAATGATCCGTGAAGGTGGGTTGGTCAACTATTTGAAAAAAGTAGGAGCTAATCATGCAAACTGAAACAACGCTGTTCCCTGTCTCCATTGTCAGGGGCGGGACCAGCAAAGGCATTTTCATTATGAAAAATGCCTTGCCAGAGGATGAGGCCTTAAGAGATCGCATCATTCTGTCGATTTTTGGTAGCCCGGATCTGCGTCAAATCGATGGTCTGGGAGGCGCCGATCCGCTGACCAGTAAGCTAGCCATTATCGCTCCATCCAGCCGACCTGATGCCGATGTTGACTATATTTTTGGCCAGGTAAGCATTACCGATGCCTTTATCGATTATAAAGGTAATTGTGGCAATATCTCCTCCGCGGTGGGCTGCTTTGCCATCCATAAAGGCTTGGTACAAGCCAAAGAGCCGATGACCACCATACGCATCCATATGGTCAATACGGGCCGTATCTTAATCGCCCATGTGCCGGTGAAAGATGGTATGCCCTGCGTTGATGGTGAAACACAAATCGATGGTGTACCGGGAACGGCGGCTAACGTTGAGTTAGACTGGGCCGATAGCGGCGGCGCGGCAACCGGATGCTTATTACCTACCGGGCAGGCATATGATCTGATTCAATGCGGTGATAAAAACTACAAAGTATCCATTGTTGATGCGGGTAACGTCACCGTCTTTATTTCTTCGTCCGATTTAGGGCTGAAGGGTACCGAAACCCCCGCTGAAATTATCGCCGATCCCGAACGAATGAAGTTGATTGAGGAAATCAGAGGCAAGGCGGCGCAAAAGATCGGGTTGATTGATGATTGGCGCAAAGCCGCCAGTGAAATCCCCTTTGCACCTTTCTTCTCCATCGTTAGTGCGCCAAAGAAACACACGACATTTAATGGCCGGGACATTGATGAAGTCGACTGCGATATTATTTCGCGCTTGGTTTTCATGCAAACAATGCACAAGGCACATCCGGTTACCGGGACCATTGCATTAGGCGCCGCGGCACGTATTCCAGGCACCCTAGTCCATGATATCCTATCATTACATGCTCATCAGCGTGAACGGCTGAACATCGGCCATCCCAGCGGAATTATCTTTATCGATACTGCGGTTGCTCAGGATGGTAATGGCTATAAACTAGCCAAGTCAGTAGTCAATCGGACCGCCAGAGTATTGCTAGATGGTTACTTCTATCTACGCAGCAGCATTTTGCAATAATATACTGGTAGCGGAAAACGAAAATACTCACGAACCAAGAACACGATCAGTATTCAGATCGTGTTCTGCTGCTTGTTAAATTAACACCATTCCAGCTATGGCTTGCAAATATTACAAGATGCGATTTTCTCATCATCTGTTACAGATCATACCTTGCCGATGAATAGCTGGAATTAGAAAATAGATTTTATTCTTTACGGACAATATGATTATCACCCTAGTAAGCGTCAATAACAGTTGTACCATATGGAGATAAGCTTATGTTTGCCAAAAAAATCCTCTCTAGCGCATTAATACTATGTGGTTTATTTAGTCTGAGCGCGCAGGCGATGGAGCTAACTAGCCCAACGGTAGAAAATAGTAAAGGGCTACAGAATGCACAAATTTTTAATGGTTGGGGATGTACTGGGAAAAATGAGTCGCCGGCGCTGACATGGACTGATGTTCCCGCCGGGACAAAGAGTTTTGCGGTGACGATGTATGATCCCGATGCCCCCACTGGAAGCGGTTGGTGGCATTGGATGATGATAGATATTCCGGCTGATGTACACCATTTAGCTGAAAATGTCGGAGCAAAAAACAGCACTGATTTGCCGAAAGGTGCAATTCAATTGCGCAATGATTTCGGCTATGATGGCTTTGGTGGCGCTTGCCCTCCGGCGGGTGCGAAACCTCATAACTACCAAATTACCGTGTATGCGTTGAATGTCGCAAAATTAGATATTCCAGCGAATGTTTCTCCTGCCTATGCTGGCTTCTTTATTTTGCAACATAAGATCGGTGAAGCCCGTTTAACCGCTCCGACAAATGCACGTTAAGTACCGTTAATATGAAACGTAACAGAGCCACAGAGATGCGACTCTGTTATCCTTCATGTTTTCATCGTGGCGGCGTAGCGCCTACTTGTGGCCCCCGTTGATTTCCATTCAGGCTACTCGCCAAGTGAGCGGCATGTTTGCTTAAACACAATGTCCGCTGCGCCTCCAGCGCTAAAAGGCGTCACTCTGACGATATGAACGCAGATAGCGTTACTGATGCTGCTCCCCTTCCCGATTTCGTCGTCAACCACTCGCCATCCGCTTCGTACTACGCTACGTGCTCAACGCGTTACCATCACCGGCCAACACTCGACTTGGTCACAACATAGTCATCCGCCTGCGTTCAGCGTATCCTGACCAACACAAGAAAAATACATCCGTAACCATGGATGGCTCCGCTACAAAATAAAAAAATCGTTGCGCATTGCAACCTGTTTTTCACCTGCCAGCACGCTATGCATGATAACCGCCGGTAAATGGCGAAACGGGTTGCAACGGCGATGACGTGTCTGCTTTTTGCCTGCCAAGCCTCCCTAAGATAAGCCCTATTTTCTGCCACAGGCCTATCCCTCCCAGCGAACCTGCTGTTGCCAACAGAACAATCATAAACAACGTCAGTGAACCAAAACAGAGAATATCATTACGTCCGCCTGATAATTATCATCAGGTAAGATAACGCTTGGTAAATAATAATCACAAGAAACGAGCAAAAACGATTAAGCTCATTGCCCGCAATACTTAAATACTTGTTGCATTAATATAAGATGAGGAGTAAAAAATAACTCACGATTCAGCTTCTATCTCGCTGCGCCAGGATTAGCATCGCTTCTTTGATATCAATACACTGCGTGCTGAATAACCCTATTGGTTTACTATAAGAACATCTCAGCATGGTGGATACGCTAAGCGCCAGAACGAGCCTAGGATATATAGCCGCGGCACGTTTGTTACGCTTGTGTAAATTATTTCATATTTAATATCCATCCATTTGAATATGGTTTGTAACACACTGAGAAAAGGTAATGAAATGAATTTGTTTGAGCAAACACCTCCCGCGCGTAGGCACTATGGCGTGGCCTTATTTATTGGTTTAATCGCCGGCGTTATTTCGGCATTCGTAAAATGGGGGGCGGAGAATCCCCTGCCGCCACGGAGCCCTACGGATATATTTAGCGCGGCATGTGGCCCTGAGTCATTAATCCGCGCGGCCAATCATATTGATTGCTCTCGTAATTTCCTCAACCCCCCCTATCTTTTCCTGCGTGACTGGTTAGGGGTGGCAGATCCGAATGCCGCGGTGTATACCTTTGCCGGACATGTCTTCAACTGGGTCGGTGTAACACACATTATCTTCTCAGTCATCTTTGCCGTGGGATATTGTGTAGTGGCAGAGCGCTTCCCTAAGATTAAACTGTGGCAAGGGTTGTTTGCGGGTCTATTAGCGCAAATTTTTGTCCATATGATTTCTCTGCCACTGATGGGATTAACACCGCCGCTGATTGATCTTCCTTGGTATGAGAATGTTTCAGAGATCGTCGGTCATCTTATTTGGTTCTGGACGATTGAAATTATTCGACGCGACCTGAGAAACCGGATAACTCATCAGCCAGATCCTGAGATCCCCCTTGGTGAACCTCGCTAAGCTATCCCTTGCATAAACTCGGCCATCGCCGCCTTAATCGCGGAGATGGCCGGTATAACACACAAGAAAATTATCCGCGGCAGCACACTGGTAGCTCCGCGAGCCTTCAACTGCTGGAACAAACACCCGTTACTATATAAGCCACATAAGCCACGATAATCGTCACTCACTGTCGACACGCTTCGTTTCTGCTCGCAACCTGAGGGGTGGTATGATAGACACAGTGGGAATCGGCCATTGAGCTCGCTCCCGACCATCAGAGAAGCGATTTTATCGCCCAGGAGTAGATCGATGCCGCCCTTGAGTCTCGATGAGATCACCTTTCGCAAGTTACGTATCTTCATGACGTTTATGGAAAAAGGTAACATTGCCAGGACGGCGGAGGCCCTAGATATCAGTGGCGTCAGCGTCCACCGCGCCCTGCATACACTAGAGGAGAATGTTCGCTGCCCGCTGTTTGTACATAAAGGCCGTAATTTGCTAGCACAGCCGGCGGCCTGGACCTTGCTAGAATATTGCCAGGAAATTAGTCAATTAATGGCGCGAGGACTGGAGGAAACCCGTCACACGGCAGGCATTGGGCAAGGACGTTTACGCCTCGGGACACTTTACTCACTGACGCTAGAAACCGTGCCGCGCCTAATTATGGGAATGAAACTGCGCCGCCCCGATCTGGAATTGGAGTTAACAATGAACTCTAACCAGGCGCTGTTGGCAATGCTGGAGGACGGCAGCCTAGACGCAATACTGATATCGACTTCAGAAAGTGATATCGACCATAATACCTTGGAAGTCCTCCCCCTGTTTCATGACAGTATCTACTTGGCGGCCCCGCTGAACACCCCCCTGCGGCCCCAGCCATGCGCAGATCTGCGCGATTATCGGGAGCAGAAATTCGTCTCATTGGCGGAAGGGTTTGCGACCTACGCCGGCTTTCAAGAGGCCTTTCATATCGCCGGGTTTAAACCCGAGATTATTACCCACGTGAACGATATTTTCTCGATGCTCAGCCTGGTGCAAGCGGGGGTAGGCTTTACCTTGGTGCCGGGACGCATGCAGGCAATGTATAAACACTCGGTACAGTTGTTAACGTTAGCCTCCCCCTACCAAATGCAACAGCTCATCGCGATTGTCTTCGCCCGCAATCGCGAGCGGGATCCTAACCTGCTGGCGTTAGCGGCAGAGGGGCGGATGTACGCCCACGCCTTACAACACCCCGGTTAATTTGTGGCGAATCATCGCTTGCTCACCACGCATCGTGTCAGTGCTGCACAGCATTACTCCTGGACGCGCTTCGCTAACGCTTGCGCCGTCGTCATCCCACACTGTGCTAATGCGACCGCCTCGCCTTCCCATGCAGCCTGGCGTGTCAGGCGGGTCAATACATTGCCTGGCGGCATTTCAATCGCCAAACGTCCCCCGCGTTCGTTCGCGGCAATCATGGTCTCGTACCAACGAACGGTACGCGCCATGTTCATTGCCAGATCCTCGGCAATGCGCTCCGGCTGCCATAACAGGCGAGCGCTACTACTACTAAGGTAAGCATAACGCGGACGAGAGAGTGTCACCCGGTGAAATGCCGCCAGCAAGCGCTGCGCCGGCTGCGCCAAGAGCGCACAGTGCGACGGGACACTCACCGCCAAGCGTGCTACTTTGCTGGCCCCCGCCGCTCTAGCCCGTGCGGCCACCTCAGCCATCGCCTCGTCACTCCCGGCGATGACAATTTGACATTCCGCGTTAAGATTCGCGATGTAGGCGCCACTGTCTGTAAGCAATGCGCTCATCTGGCGCGCAGTTAACCCCATGATCGCCGTTAACCCGTAACCGTGGGGGTACGCTTGTTCCATCAGATCGCCACGAAGTGCAACCAGCTTTAGTGCATCACTAAAATCCAATGCCCCGGCAATAACCGCCGCCGGATACGCACCGATAGACAGGCCGCTGACCATAGAAGGGGTTACGCCACCACGGACTAACTCACGCGCCCAGGCCACCCCAGCGATCAATAAGGAAAGCTGCACCGCCCGGGTATGCTGTAAGGCATGGGACGCGTCCAGCGTATCCACCTCATCCCCCAGCACGCTCCGCGCCTGGGCTAACTCCGTTCCTGGAAGGTGTCGCAACATGCCTGGATGTTGCGTGCCCTGTCCAGGGAAGGTAAACAAAATGCTCATTCACGCCTCCTGGCCCCATGGGTCGCGCACGAGGCGTGGCCCATACGAGGTTTTTAACAATACTTTTTCGCTGCGCCGCCATTCATTGAGAGCAAATGCGCCGAGTGCCGTCTCTACTTGCGTATCCACTCGACAGGGCCCCGTCGCCAACTGTTGGCACCATCTCGCCACCACTTCGCCTGACAGCGGTCGAGGTGCACGGATCAGTAAGTCCAGATCGCTGGTCACATGGATCACCGGTCGCCCCGTCGCTAATGCGTACCCCACGCTACCGGTGATTCCCCATTCCCACGGCCACACTTGCCGCGCCAAGCATAAGGCCATCTGTAGCGTGGGCTGGGTGATAAAGTTTGAACGCAATAATCTTGGCACATCAGCCAACGATAGGGGCGTGCAGACGCGCGTGATCGCCGCGGGCTTAACCCAGCCGGCGGCCCGCTGCTCACGACTGACACCCCGGACGCCGACGGGGATCCTGCCCTGTGCGTCAACATCACGCCGCACAACCAACGGTAGGTCGAGCGTCCAGTGCTGATCCAGCCACTCCGCCGTCACCCCCTCGAGGGCATCACGCCTGTTCAGCCACACAAGATCATGCGGACGTAAGGGTGCCATCTTCATTTAATAGCCTGCTGTCAGTGAGATAAACAACGGCAGCGACAAAATACACAGTACCGAGCTCAACAGTAACACCGCCTCCGCATCCGGTGACTGGACACCAAAACGATTACCGAACACCACCCCGAAGAAACCGGCGGACAACGCAACCATGAGAATGGCCGTGATCGCCAACGCGCCATGTAAGCCGAGGGCCAGCACAATGCCCCAAGCTATCGCCGGTTGAATCAACAGTTTGGTAACGGTGGCGCTGATCACTATGGTATTGATTTGTAGCTTACGGGCGGACAGGATCACCCCGGTCAGGAACAACGCCGCGGCAGTGGCGGACAATCCTAACGGTTTGATCGCCGCCAGTAGCAATGCCGGCATGCTGATGCCGAGCGCCGACAGCACAACCCCCAACAGCGGCCCCAGGACGATTGGCTTCTTCAATGAACGCCACATCAACAGCGGCAACATCGCCAGCGTCGAATCGGCGTTATCGCCCGTCGCGCGCGCCTTCTCACGTTCCAGGATCAGCAAACAGAACGGCGTCATCAGCACAGAACCACAGGCGATAGACGCCGCAACGGAGAGCGAGGTCGAGGCCCCTTCCCCCAACACACTCCCGAGGATCGGCAAACCCAACGCCGCATAGTTCGGCAAGGCCACCGTCAGTGTCAGTACCGCCGCGTCTTGCGGCGCTTTATGAAAGACACCGGTCGCCAAGAAATAGATCGCCGCGTACGTGATCCACATCGCCAGCGTCAACACCAAGATCAACGGTGACTGCGCGACGATCCCAAGCCACGGTGTTTGTACTGTGGCGCTAAATAACGCCGCGGGCAGCGCAAAATCCATGACAAAGATATTGAGCAAGGAAACATTGTTGTTATCTACCATTTTGGCCTTTCCGGCCCAAAACCCCAGCAACATGATGATAAAAATCGGTGCCAGCGCATGAACAATCACATAAGTCATAATTCACCTTGTAACGAATAAACCTGCTAATACAGACGCAATGATTATTATTTTCCTGATCCGCTCGGCCACACAGGCGCATGGCACGCCCGTAAGGCCGAGTCTGTAACTACGTCTTATTTACCAACTCGCTCGCATGGATGAGCGAACGAAAACAGAGCTGCGACGATGCTTAGCGCCTAAGCGGCTGGTGAGCGTCGCATCTTGGCGAGCCTCATGAATGGCGTGTTGTAAGGCGCTGACCACCAAGGCCCGATCGCGTGCTGAGGGGGCATCAGGGTGGGAAATCGCTAGCAGATCCGCAAGCAGCCCCAGCGAAGCATAACTAGTAATGTCATAGGCCATCGGGGGGATCGTTGCCGCCAGTTTCTCCAGCGCCGCCACACTGCGTAGGGTGATGCGGGCAGCGGAAGCTTTACCCATCGCATGGATTTGTACCGTCTCATCATCGAAGGCGATCAGGCGGTTGGCCTGATAACCATGCGCCAAAAACGCCCCCGACATTGCTTTCCCCACGATAAGACCAATCACCGGATGACCGTTCAGACGCGCATTAGCATAGGCCGCGGCGGCCCCCGCCAACGCCTGGTGGATGCCGAATCCCTCTTCACGGCGCCCGTATGCTTGGCTGGGGACATCAATCAGTGCCACGATCGGACGCTTCACGGCGTTATCGGCGTCAGCGTCGATGGTTTCACTGATCACCTTAGCCAAGGTCCACCCCTCTAATAGGCCAACTTCCCCATTGCGAGCGCGAGGAAAGTGGTTATTGGCATCGGGGACTACCGCGACAAAACGGACGGTTTCCGCGTCCAATTCACCATCACGTACCTGCACGGATGGGCACAACCCGCCCAACCGCGGGGCCGCTGGCGCCAAGGTTTCCAACCAGACCTCAGCTCGGTTACGTTTCATGGCATGACTCATCATTTCACCTCCTGGGCAAAGAAGGCGTTAATCTGTTCGGCATCCGCCTGATTGCGGGTATCGAAACGGTTGAGGCGTGCCAGATACGCATCGTAATCGTCGGTACGGTATTGGGCGGGAATACCTTGCGCCAGCGCGCTGTTTAGCGCAGTTTTCACCGCGTTAACCCCATCGTTGACAAGGGCATCCACTAACCCACTGTGATAGCGCACCTCGCCACCGGTCATACGCCAGATAAACGGCCGATCACGGGAATCATACTCGGCAATCCCGGCTTCCTGCTCAATCACCTGCGGGCCATTTAATCCCAGACGCGCCTCGCGGGTGACGATTAAATAGCTGCACAGCCCCGCGGCGATGGACATGCCGCCGAAGCAACCTACCGTTCCGGCCACAATCCCAACTACCGGGGTATAACGCCGCAGATCAACGATCGCGGCATGGATGTCGGCAATCGCCGCCAGACCCAAGTTTGCCTCCTGCAAACGCACACCGCCGGTCTCAAGGCTCAGCACGGCCTGCGTTGGGATGCCATGCCGATTATCCTCGGCGGCCAGCTCCAGCGCCGCCGCCATTTTCGCGCCCGACACTTCCCCCATGCTGCCGCCTTGAAACGCTCCCTCTATCGCTACAACAACTGTCGGCTTACCTTGGAGGGTTCCTTTCATCACCACCATGCCATCATCGGCCTGAGGAACAATCCCCTGCGGCCCCAGCCACGGCGACATCACCCCAGCAAAGGGGTCAAGCAGTTCCCGGCTACTGCCTGCATCCAGTAGTACGCGGGCACGCTGGCGTGCGCTTAATTCGATAAAGCTGTCATCATCATGCATAGCTCACCTCTTCAAAAACCTGTTCGATACGAATGCGCGCCACTCCGGGCGTTGCCCCAAAATCGTGGATGATCATTTCGCCAGCCGGCAAGCGGCTAACCATCTGCAAACGGGCGAATAACGCTTCCCATCGCGCACGGCTATTATCGATGGAAGTCGTGATATCAACGGATAACGTCTGACTCTGATCGGCGCTAAATAACACCTCCATATCCCCAGAGCCCACGACACCGGCTAACGCTTTCCCCTTCAGGGTACGGCTGGCCGGTATGGTTAACCTAATCTGTTCCATAACATCCTCTTAACGCTTTAATAAGGCGATTCAATACGATCGAGAAACAGCGTGGCGGCGAGCAGATCCGCCGCACCGCCCGGTGAAGCGTTCAGCGCCAGCATTTGCTGATCTAAACGGGCTAACGCCTGTACGCCCGCCGGGTGCGCGCAGCCCCCCATCCGCAGTACGCTGCGGGCACCGCGCTGCATCGTGGTGAGTCCGCTCATGCCCGCACGAGAGAGCACACAGGTATCGGGGAGTGAGGTCATGATGGCCATCAAGGCATCCAGCCTGGCCTGATCCTCACGGCTACCGTTGCGTCGGCTTAACCGAAGCTGAGGCAAGCCAAGCTGCATCACATGGGGAAACGCTTGTTGCGCCTCCTCTTTCGCCCCCGGTAGACGATAGCGCTGTGTAACACGCAACCCATTGCTGAAGATCTTCGGCGCCGCGTCATCCGGAATCGTTGCCAATTCCGCGGCCATTATCGCCACCTGCCGCGCCGTGCCGTGTCCCCCGCGCATCGCCAGCGCGCTGACCAACAAGCCCAGCGCCCAGATGGCTCCCCGGTGAGTATTAACCCCGCCCGTTGCCGTCATCATCTGGCGTTCGCCCGCACGGCCGAGTTGTCCGATAGTTTGTCTGAGTGCCATATCTGCCGGGCGCCGCCAGCTGTGTTGCGCCAGCGCCTGAAACATAGCGGTCAGGCTGTATGCGGAGCGCTCCATCAATGGCAGCGATAAATCATGGTGAGCGCCACGCCCTCGTTGATCGACCAGACCGGGTTTCGGCGTTAATCGCGCTTCGGCCAGCAGGCACTGCGTCGCGAGCTCTGCCAACCATGCGGCGCTATCCTCAGGCTGGATTTGCGGCAGGCCTTTCATTACCAGCTCCGGAATTTCGCCGGCGGGTTATAGAGGCCGCCGGACCACGTCACCAAGTCGGCGACACTGCTCGCCGCCAGCAACGAACGTGTTGCATCGGTACGACGGATCCCGAGATCTTCCGGATAAACCACCTTGCCACTCTGGCGTAATGCGGCGACGCGCTTAGCATCAACACCCAAGCCAATATCCGTGATCCCCGCCACGGCTGCGACCATCGCCCGGCGCTCTTCCAAACTCTCCGCCCGGTAAAGATAAGCAATGCCTTCTTCGGTCAAGACATGGGTCACGTCATCACCGTAGATCATCACCGGCGCCAACGGCATCCCAGCCGTCTGCGCCACCTCAACCGCATCCAGTGTTTCGACAAAGGTCGGTTTCACCCCCGCCTGGAAGGTTTCCACCATCTGAACGACCAGCTTTTTCCCCCGCTTAAGCGGATCTGGCTCGGTGATCATATGCAACCAGGCTGGCGTCGCATGGCGGCGACCATGCGGGTCATGACCCATGTTGGGCGCACCGCCAAAACCGGAAAGGCGTCCCTGGGTCACCGTGGACGAGTTGGCCACCCCATCCACTTGTAGCGTAGCGCCGATGAACATATCGACCGCATATTGGCCGGCCAATTGGCACAGCGCGCGGTTAGAACGCATTGAACCATCGATTCCGGTAAAGAAAATATCGGGACGGGCGCGCGTGTATGCCTCCATGCCCAACTCACCACCGAAACAGTGCACACTCTCCACCCAACCGCTTTCAATCGCCGGTATCAGTGTCGGATGCGGATTTAGCGTCCAGTGCTGGCAAATTTTGCCGCGCAAACCAAGCCGCTCGCCATAAGTCGGCAACAGCAATTCGATAGCCGCGGTATTAAATCCAATACCGTGATTCAACGAATGCACCTGATGAGCCGCATAGATGCCTTTGATGGCCATCATCGCCATTAAGATATGCTGTTGTTTGATCAGGCGGGGATCACGGGTAAATAGGGGCTCAATAAAAAAGGGCTTATCTGCGACGACGACATAATCGACCCATGATCCAGGAATATCGACCCGCGGCAAGTCACATTCATCTTCCACCAACTCATTCACCTGAGCGATGACAATACCGCCGTGAAAAGCGGCGGCCTCGACTAATGCCGGGGTATCTTCGGTACTGGGGCCGGTGTAAAGATTACCTTTCCGATCAGCTTTATAGCCGGCAACCAGCGCCACGTTAGGAACCAAGTCGACATAAAGACGCGCATACAGTTCGATGTAAGTATGAATGGCACCGATTTCCAATAGGCCATCCTCCAGCAGTTGCGCGATGCGCAAGCTTTGGGTTCCCGAGAAAGAGAAATCCAGCTTATGAGCGATGCCCTTTTCAAAAATATCCAGATGCTCACTGCGGCCTACGCTTGGCATGATCATATGCAAATCATGAACCTGCCGAGGATTCACCTCAGCTAACATGCGCGACAGGAAGTCTGCCTGTTTTTGGTTATTCCCCTCGAGTACGACGCGATCTCCTGGTGCGATGAGTTTCTCCAACATCGCGCTCATATCTGCGGTGGCGAGAACCTTACCCTGCACCGGTATAGACGCCAGCCGCCGCTGCTTCTCGATATGGCGGGTATTCCAGACGCGTGCGGGTCTTTGCCCAGATAACATTATCAACCTCCTGATTCAGCGAATCGTTTTGATTGCTTGACGTGAGGTAGAGTGTGGGTGGTGGTAATAAAGCAATCAATTAAGCGCGTGACGAGATCATTAACGTCATGCTAATAATTAATGATTACCTGCGCGCGTATCTACCTTGCACTCCCCGGCCTGGGCCCATGAGCGGCCATGGCGACACGTCTGACTATATGGATGGCGGTATGCCAGCATTGAATGGCGTCGCGAAGCATGGTCGTTAGGAGGGGAAAACGGGCAAGATGCGCGTTGCTTATATTATGATCGGCGTACCACGGCACCATAAAAGAAACCCGTCCAAACAAGACGGGTTAAGATATTGCGACGACCGTGCGGCATCATTCCCTATTGAGGCTGATGTGAGTAGTACGCGCATTTGCAGCACTTATCATTATTGCTCTTACGTCTTAGCTAGACGTCGAACACTACGAGGCTGAACGCAATAGCGCGAGTCAATTTTTTGATATAACGCAACGCCCCCGGTTAAATACGCTTAGTTCGGAGAGTTTTTCCTCGGGAACGAAATAACGCCCGGTGATAATGCATTAGGGGGAACCCCCTCAGCGAATTAACATGTCAGCCATCACCCACTTTTATTTAGATTACAGTCATGATAGCAATAATGTGCCGCAACACCGCCCGCGCTCAAACGAACACCATCGCAGCGCGTCGCTTCTTCAGCCAGGGCCTCTTGCTCACAACATTACCATGCAGTGCATCGCAACGGCCTGCGCATCTAATAATAGATTCATCATCAGATGATTAATATAAAGATATGGCTTGTTAGCAACAGCCAAACAATAAAAAAGTACGCTTTATTTTCTGCCTATGATAATACATCCGAGCGGGACGACGCACCTCATTAACTTTTTATATCAATATGAATCACTCGCTCTTATCGTATTTACCTCGTTTCCCACGGGGAATGTCTTATGCCAGAGACAGGACGCGCCGAAAGCGCATCATATCAATCGCCTATTGCGGGATGCCAACACAACGGCCTGCTCTGTGCCATCCACTCAGCCACAGCTCGCTCGACTCGGTAACCCCTTACCGAAGAGTCATTCCGCCCAAGCGGCCGCATTATCATAGAGGGCAGTCACGTCCTGAATAGCCACGGAGAAGGCTCACGGATGACAACGGGGCTGCACGTCGCGCCGCGACAGCGAGGCATAGCGGTATTTTGGGGCGGGTAAAAAGCGCCCCGGAAATCCCCATCAAACGATGCGACGATCCGGGACTCCCGTTTCATTTTTGCCCATAGTAGGCATGCGGTCCATGCTTGCGCATAAAGTGTTTATTCAGTAGATAATCGTTGATGGGGCAGAGATGCGGGTTGATCCCGCGCGCAATCCAGGCCATCCGAGCCACCTCTTCCATCACTACCGCGTTGTGTACCGCATCCTGCGCATCTTTACCCCAGGCAAACGGACCATGCTGATAGACCACCACTCCCGGGGTATACAATGGCTCCACCTCCCCCAACGTCTCGCAGATCACCTTACCGGTGTTCAATTCATATTCTCCCTGCACCTCCTCTACTGTCAGCGCTCGGGTACACGGAATATCGCCGAAAAAATAATCGGCATGGGTCGTTCCTAGCGCCGGTATCGCCAACCCGGCCTGTGCCCATGCGGTGGCGTGAGTAGAGTGCGTATGCACGATGCCGCCGAGTGACGGGTAACGCTGGTACAAGGCCAGGTGCGTCGCGGTGTCGGAAGAAGGACGGTAGCGCCCCTCTACGACTCGCCCCGCCATATCCACCACCACCATATCGTCGGTCTGCATGGTTTCGTAGGCGACACCACTGGGTTTGATCACCACCAGCCCACGTTCACGATCGATGGCGCTGACATTCCCCCACGTAAACGTCACCAACCCGTAACGGGGTAAACTCAAGTTGGCGTCGCATACCTGCTGTTTCAACGTGTGCATTACTCTGTCTCCAGTAGACCGGCGCCAGCCATGCGCGCCTTCACCCAATCACGAGCTTGCGCCACTTCACGCGCAGGATCATCCGCCGTCTCACTCCACATCTCAATCAAGTACGGCCCGCAGTAGCCATGCTGCTTGAGCGTGGCAAAGCAACGCTCAAAGTCCACCACCCCCTCGCCGAACGCGACATTCTTAAACACGCCCGGCTTGCTATCTTTGACGTGCACCGCCACGATATGGCCAATTCCTGCCTGCAATTCCATTTGCACATCGTTATCCCACGCCGACAGATTTCCGATATCGGGGTACAGCTGAAACCAGGGGTTATTGAGATAATGCAGGTAACCCAATGCCTTGCTGATGGAGTTCATCAGCGGGTAGTCCATGATCTCCATCGCCAGCGTCACCTGTGCACGACTGGCCATATCCACGCTCGCTTTCAGCCCTGCGCGGAACCGACAACGTGTATTAGCATTCGCCTGTTGATAATACACGTCGTAGCCCGCTAACTGGATCACGCGGATCCCCACATCCTGGGCAAACTGGATGGCTTTACGCATGATCTCCAGCGCCTGTGCCCGCACATCATCATCCTCACTGCCCAGAGGGAAACGGCGATGCGCGCTCAGGCAGAGAGAGGGAATACGCACACCGGTTTCCGCAATGGCGCGGATCAGCGCCAAGCGCTGTTCAGCGCCCCAGTCAAGACGCGCCAGGCGCGCATCAGTTTCATCCACTGACATCTCAACAAAATCGAAACCCAGCGTTTTTGCCAGTTGCAGGCGGGCCAGCCAACTCTCCCCAGCAGGGAGGGCTTTCTCATAAATGCCAAGCGGGATCTGTTGTGACAACATATCCGCTCCTTATCCCCACAATTGGGCGATAGCCTGTTTAAACTGACGGGCCGCCTCAACCGGAGAGGCGGCATCACGAATGCTGCGACCGGCGATAAAAACGTGAATAGGGATGCCTTGGAACAGGGGAAGATCGCCCAGCGCCAAACCGCCGGTGACCGTGACTTTAAATCCCATATCCGACAGCTGTTTGATGGCGTGGATATCCCCCTCACTCCACGCCACACCGGCCGCCTGCGCATCCCGGCTACGGTGATACACGACCTGCTGAATTCCTGCGTCACGCCAGGCCTGTGCCTGTTGCCACGTCCAGTAGCCGGTCAGTTCGATTTGTATATCCCCGCCGAATTCTCGTGCAACATCCAATGCCCCTTTCGCGGTATTAATATCCGCGCAGCAGATGACCGTCACCCAGTCCGCATTGGCTTCGAAGCACATCCGAGCGAGGATTTTCCCGGCGTCAGCAATTTTAGCGTCGGCCAATACGATTTTATGCGGATAGAGCGCCTTCAGGTCACGAACGGCACGTACGCCTTCACCGACACACAAAATAGTGCCGACTTCAATAATATCGACCTCCTGTGCGATCAGACGAGTCGTTTCATAGGCATGGGATAGTGTTTGATTATCCAACGCGACCTGCAACATGGGTAATGACATGATATTTACCTCCTAGGCATTAAGCGTAGCGTTAGTGCGGTCAATTAAGTTCAACACGTCCTGCTCGGTACGGCAGGCGCGCAACCGATCGAAATTGGCTTCATCTTCAAATAAATTCACGATTTGCATGATACCGACCTCCTGATGCGTATTTGCATCGACCGCCGCCAGCGTGATGAGAATATCAACCGGATCGTTATCTTCGTGGTTAAACACTAACGGTTCCTTCAGGGTCACCAGTGCAAAGCCATTTTTTTTCACGCCCTCTTCTGGTCGACCATGCGGCATCGCCAGGCCTGGTGCGATGACAAAATAGGGGCCATGCTGCGCGACGCCATCTAAAATCGCCTGATAGTAACGAGGCTCTACCACATCAGCGCTAACCAACAGATCAACCCCGATTTTTACCGCCTGCTGCCAGGTATCGGCGGCGACTTGCAAGCGAATAGAATGGTTTTCTGCCAGCGAATCACGTAATTTCATGAGAACTCCTTACCTTACATCCTGGGGGAAATGTGCTTTGATCACCTCCAGCAATTTCGGCCCAAAATCCGCCGGCGATAACATATTGCGGACGCCAATAACATATTTGTTACCGGAAACGCTAATCTCACCGACGATATGGGTAGATGCGATAATAATGTCCGCACTATTCAGCTCACTTTTATATTCACCAACGGCACAGCTATTCACCGAGTGATCGATATTCTCCTGGGTTAAAAACTGATCCACTTTCATTTTCATGATCATGGAACTGCCCTGCCCGTTACCACATACTGCCAGAATTCGTACCGTCATAATCCAAACCTCTTATTGAACAGAATGATCCGCTAGTCGTTTTTCCGCATCTTCTTCAGCGCGCAAGGTACGCCCGGCAAAGAACATGTAGAGCAATGCAATAATCAACATCACCCCCATAAATGCGATGCCGAGAGAGAAAAAGCCTTGCATCATCGGCGGTGCCAGAATCGACCAATCCGCCATCCCCATCCAGGCGCTCATGCCGGTCAGTTTCACCGCCCACACACAGCCAAAGATTTCTATCATCCCCATCACCAGGCAAATTTTGAGCGCCGCGCGCCAACCGCCAAAATGGTTGGCAAAGACACCGATGGTGGCGTTAGAGAAAAACATCGGAATAAAGCCGGGAATGATCAGAATGGATGAACCACAAGCCACCAGAATCCCCACGGCAATCAGTTGACCGACGGTACCCCACATAAAGCCCCAGACTACCGCATTCGGCGCGAAGCTATAGATGGCGGCGCAGTCAATCGCCAGCACCGCGCCGGGGATCAGTCGTTGTGAGATACCGTTAAAGGCTTCAGAGAGTTCGGCCACAAACATGCGCACACCTTGGATAATGATGAATATGGCCACCGCGAACGAGAAACCGGTTTGCAGAATATAGATCGTCCAGTGGGTTTTACCCGCCATCGCCTGTACGGTATCAATACCGAAAGAAAGTAGAATCGCGCCAAAAAAGATAGTCATCACAATGGCGGTAGAAACGATGTTGTCATGGAAAATATTCAACCAGCCCGGTAGGTTAAGATCTTCAACACTCTCTTCTTTTTTCCCCAGATAAGGGGCAATTTTATAAGCAATCCACGAAGCAAACTGCTGTTGGTGACCAATGGAGAAACCACAACCTCCGGTTACCTCCTGTGTTGGCTGGTACATCATATTGGCGGTGATCCCCCAATACAGAGAGACCAGGATCGCCGTACAGATAATCGTCGTCCACATCGAATAACCAAAGATGTAGAAAGAAACCGCGATCAGCCCGGCCTGCTGAAACATGATGTGCCCGGTCAACATGATGGTGCGGATACCGGTAATTCGGCGCAACAGGACATAACCAATATTCAGTGCCAACGCTAGCAGTACGGCATAGCCCACCCAACTGTAGGCGTTGCCCATGCGCTCAACGGTTGCCATCATCGCTGCATAGGTATCTGAAATGGCACCATTAATACCGTATATTTCCGACATCTTCGCGACGACCGGTTTGAAGGTGCTAGTCAGGATCCCAGAACCCGCCTGTAGCAGCATAAAACCGATAATCGTTTTTATCGTTCCTTTAATAATGACACTGATACTTTTTCGCAGCAGGATATAACCGATACAGGTCACAATACCCAGTAGCAATGGCGCATTCGTCATGACCTGATTAAAAAAAACAGTAAAAATGTTGTAGAGGATCTCCATAACGATCTCCAGTAGACGGAATTGCTCAATACTGACCTATTTACAATGCTTCACATTCACTCATGATTTCAAAAACAATCATAATAAGATTTATTTTGATTAAATGTGACGTGACGCGCAATAATTAGCATGCTTGCGTGATGCTTGGCTACCCAGCGAGATATGTTGAAAAAAATCAATACAGATCATATTGATAGAAAAAAATCATCACTACCCCCTCTTACCAGTCCATTATATTACCTTTGCTAAACCCATGCTAAAGTGTCAATTCAGCCATTGCCATCTTGATAGCAAAGTGTCAGTATGAATCAAATTAAGTCACAGTATGATTTAAACTGAACCGCTATGAAGGTGAATACGATGAGTAAAGTGAACAGTATCACGCGTGAATCATGGATCCTCAGCACCTTTCCGGAATGGGGAACCTGGCTGAATGAAGAGATAGAGCAGGAACAGGTGGCAGCAGGCACCTTTGCCATGTGGTGGCTCGGCTGTACCGGGATCTGGCTGAAATCAGAAGGCGCGACGAATGTCTGCGTCGATTTCTGGTGTGGAACCGGCAAACGAACTCACGGCAATCCGTTGATGAAAGCAGGCCATCAGATGCAACGTATGGCGGGGGTGAAGAAATTACAGCCTAATCTACGTACCACGCCGTTTGTACTCGATCCGTTCGCCATCCGTCAGATCGATGCCGTACTGGCAACCCACGATCATAACGATCATATTGATGTGAATGTCGCGGCAGCCGTAATCCAGAATTGTGCACAGGATGTGCCATTCATTGGACCACAGACCTGCGTGGATTTATGGGTTAGCTGGGGCGTGCCTAAGGCTCGCTGTATCGTGGTGAGACCAGGGGATGTGGTAAAAATCAAAGATATTGAGATACATGCTCTTGATTCGTTTGACCGTACTGCACTGATCACTTTACCGGCCAACCAACAAGCGGCCGGGGTTTTGCCAGACGGTATGGACGCCCGTGCGGTAAACTATCTGTTTAAAACACCGGGCGGTAATCTGTACCACAGTGGGGACTCCCATTACTCTAACTACTATGCGAAGCACGGCAATGAATATCGGATTGATGTCGCCCTAGGCTCCTATGGTGAAAACCCCCGTGGTATCACGGATAAAATGACCAGCGCGGATATTCTGCGTATGGCAGAGTCGCTGAATACCCAGGTTATTATCCCGTTCCACCATGATATCTGGTCAAACTTCCAAGCCGATCCCCAGGAGATCCGTGCGCTGTGGCAAATGAAAAAGGATCGCCTCAAGTACCATTTCAAGCCGTTTATCTGGCAAGTCGGCGGAAAATTCATCTGGCCGCTTGATAAAGATAACATCGAATATCACTACCCACGCGGTTTTGATGATTGCTTTAGTATAGAGCCGGACTTGCCGTTTAAATCCTTCCTCTAACCATAACGTATGCCGGATCTCTCCGGCATTTTCCTCTTGGCCTTAGTATTTTCAGTTTATTTCAGATATCATCTTTTTAAATCAATTCATCCCGGAATCGCGCATGACCGAAGCACAAAGACATCAAATATTACTGGAGATGCTGGCACAATTGGGCTTTGTCACCGTGGAAAACGTCACCGAGCGCCTGGGGATCTCTCCAGCGACGGCGCGTCGTGATATCAATAAACTCGATGCCAGCGGTAAGCTCAAAAAAGTACGCAACGGCGCAAAAGCCATCGCCCAGCAGCGCCCACGCTGGACGCCGCTGAACTTGCATCAGGCACAAAATCACGATGAAAAAGTCCGTATTGCCAAGGCGGCATCTCAATTGGTGAGCTCAGGCGAAAGTGTGGTCATCAACTGCGGCTCGACCGCATTTCTGCTGGGCCGCGAGATGTGTGGCAAACCGGTACAGATTATCACCAACTATCTGCCATTGGCGAATTACCTGATCGACCAAGAACACGAAAGCGTCATCATCATGGGCGGGCAGTACCATAAGACCCAGTCGATTACGCTGAGTCCGCAGAGCAGCGAAAACACGCTATATGCAGGCCACTGGATGTTTACCAGTGGTAAAGGCCTCACCGCCGATGGTTTGTACAAGACCGACATGCTCACAGCCATGGCTGAACAGAAAATGCTCAGCGTCGTCAGTAAACTGGTCGTACTGGTCGATAGCAGTAAAGTGGGGGAACGCGCCGGCATGTTATTTAGTACAGCCGAGCAAATCGACATGGTGATCACGGGGAAAAATGCTAACCCTATGATCCTGCAACAGCTTGAGGCCCGTGGCGTGACGGTGATGCGCGTTTAACACCTGAGGCGACGCGCGCAACAGGGGGAGATATGCACGGGCTGCGCGTGTATTCGTGGCAGAACATGCCCGCTCACCTCATCATACCTCGGTGCTCATACAGCACCAAGGTATGATGAGGGCTGTGCCTGCTACTACCAGCTAAAACGCGCGCCCGGATGGCTCCTCTCTACTTCGAACGCCGCCCGGGGAGACGGGATCACTCAGTGCTGTAACCACCATACCGCTTCATAAGGACGCAAATACATTGCTTGCGGCTGCTCGGCGCTATCCGGATAGTTGCTGAGCAAACATTGCCAGCCGTCACCGCCGGGCTCGCTAGGCGTCCAGCGTTGTCGCTCCCGGCTGAGATTCGCGACCACCAGCAATGTCTGTCCCTGCCAGCGCCGGCGGTAACACCACAACACGCGCGAGGCCGGCAAGAGATCCTGGTAATCCCCCCAACAGAGCAGCGGCAGACGTTTACGCAACGCAATCAGCGCCTGGTAGGTATAAAAGACCGAATCACGATCGCCTAGGGCCGCCTCGACATTAATCTCGTCCGCATTATCACATAGGCCAATCCACGGGGTCGCGCTGCTAAACCCAGCATGCACGGCCGCACTCCACTGCATCGGAGTCCGTCCATTATCGCGTGAGCGACAGGCCAGGATCGCCAGCAATGTCTCGGCGTCTTGCCCCTGCGCCTGCCGCTGGCGAAACATATTGAGGCTTTCCACGTCGCGATATTCACTCAGTTGACGAAAGTGCGGGTTGGTCATGCCAATCTCTTCCCCCTGATAAATGTAAGGCGTCCCTTGCATGCCATGAAGCACCATCGCCAACATTTTGGCTGACGGAACCCGGTACTCGCCCTCATCGCCAAAGCGCGATACGATCCGTGGCTGATCGTGGTTACACCAGAATAAAGCATTCCAAGCCACCGAATGCATCCCGCGTTGCCAGTGGCTGAATAACGCCTTTAACGCCACGTAGTCCGGCTGCGCCTGTGTCCATTTTTCTCCGTTCGGATAATCCACCTTCAGATGATGAAAATTGAAGGTCATCGACAATTCCCGTCCATCCAGCGCCGCATAGCGCTGGCAGTGTGCCAGCGAGGTCGATGACATCTCTCCGACGGTCATCAGATTACGCGGAGTGAATAGATCACGGCTCATCTCCTGTAAAAACTCATGTACCCGCGGGCCATCGGTATAAAAACGCCGACCATCTCCCTGCTGGTCATCCGGAAAACTCTGCGTTTTAGAGATCAGATTAACCACATCAAGACGCAGGCCGGCAACGCCGCGATCGGCCCAAAAGGCGGCGACTTTCTTCAGTTCGGCGCGTACCGCCGGATTTTCCCAGTTAAGATCCGCCTGTTGTGGGGTAAACAAATGCAAATAGTATTGCTGGCGATCGGCCTGCCACGCCCAGGCGCTGCCGCCAAACTTGGCACTCCAGTTATTGGGCCGATCGCGCCAGATGTAAAACGAGCGATAAGCACTATCTGGCTGACAGGCGGCACGAAACCATGGATGAGCGGTGGAGGTATGGTTAAACACCATATCCAGCACGATGCGGATGCCGCGCGCTTTTGCCTCGGCCACCAATTGATCAAAGTCGGCCAGCGTGCCATAGGCCGGATCAATGGCGGTGTAGTCCGCCACGTCATAGCCATTATCCACCTGGGGGGACACATAAAATGGCGTTAACCAGATGGCATCGACCCCTAAGGTTTGCAGATAATCGAGTCGGGAGATAACGCCTGGGAGATCGCCGCTGCCGCTGCCGGTCGTATCCTGAAAACTTTTCGGATAGATCTGGTAAATAACACCGTTTTGCCACCAGTGAGCTACGGTTTCCATCACATTTTCCTCATTAACAACGTCCTGGGAATAACCAAGGTCTTTCCCGCCCCCTACGCTGCCTGTAGTGTGCCCTGACGAAACTTACGCTGATAAACCAGCGAGGTCAGAACAATCGGTACCACCACGGCGATGATCATCGCCAAGGCATAAACCGGCCAGTAGATTGGTTGGATCGAGAGGATACCAGGCAAGCCACCTACGCCAATCCCATTCGCAAGGACGCCATTCAAGCCACACAGCAAACCGGCTAGCCCGGAGCCGATCATCGCGCACAGCATGGGGAAGCGGTACTTCAGGTTAATCCCATACATGGCCGGTTCGGTCACCCCCAGATAAGCCGAAATCGCCGCAGGAACCGAAATCTCACGCTCATTGCGCTTGCGGCTACAAATGATAATGCCGACCACCGCAGAAGCTTGGGCGATATTCGACAGAGCGATTAACGGCCACAACGGCGTTCCCCCCATGCTCTGGATCATCTGCATGTCGATAGCCAAGGTAGTCTGGTGTCCCCCGGTGATCACCAGCGGGGCATACAGAAAGCCAAACAGCGCCGCCCCCACCGGGGCGAAACTGCCGGTCATCAAATGACGTACCGCAAACGCCACCCCATCACCGATCCAACGCCCAAAGGGGCCGATCAGCGCATGGGCTAAAAATACCGACAGGATCAGCGAACACACTGGAACCACCACCAGATAGAGATAATCCGGCACGATCCGCTTAAGGCGTGTCTCAATGAAGCCAAGGGTCAAACCGGCTAACAGCGCCGGAATCACCTGGGCCTGATAGCCCACCTTGGCGATGGTAAACAGGCCAAAATTCCACACTTCAGGCACCTGACGTCCCAGCATATAGGCGTTCATCAATTGGGGAGAAACCAGGGTGATACCCAGCACGATCCCCAGAATGGGCGAGCCCCCCATCTTCTTCACCGTGGACCAACAGATCCCCACCGGCAGGTAGAAGAAGATGGCCTCACCGATCAGCCACAAGAAATCATAAGCCGTTTTCAACACCGGGTAGATTTGGGCCAGAGTCTGACCGTTGCTCATCGGCAAATCGCCAATCACATTACGAAAACCCAGGATCAGGCCACCACTGATCAAGGCCGGTAGTAAGGGAAAGAAGATCTCGGCGAAATGGGAAATCAGACGCTCATACCACTTCATATTCTGACGCGCAGCCCGCTTCGCCTGATCTTTATCGGCAGAATCGAGCCCCGTTGTTGCTAGCAATGCCCGGTAGTAATCGTCGACATCCGTGCCAATTACTACCTGGAACTGCCCTGCATTGGTAAAGCATCCCTTAACCATCGGCAGCGCTTCTATCGCCTGTGGATTGGCCTTCTCAGGCCGATTCAACACAAAACGTAGACGAGTAATACAGTGGCTAACGGTCGCAATATTTTCACGACCGCCAACCAGTTGGATCAGTGTATCAATATCTTGCTGATTAACTTTTTTCATAAAGAGGCCCCGTATCCAAGGTAGTTACGACCTGGCGTCAGGCTATCCCCTTTGGGGTGAAAGAAAAATGGGAACGTTCCCGATCATTGGCCGAGATCACAAATATTCGTCTAATTTATGATCAGAGTGAATTAGGCCAGACGCCCAGGGATCACTATTTGGCGCACCTCGGTGCGGCCATTGATCTGCGCCAACAGCTGCTTCGCGGCCTGTCGTCCTGCCTCGGCATAACCGGGGTCAACGGTAATGATTTCGGGATGTAGAAACTGCATCAACGGCGTATTCCCCACGCTGGCCAACTGTAGGGAGGTAAGCTGCTGCTCTTGGAGGTATTTACTGGCACCGAGCGCCAGACTATCGGTGGCACATACCAGAGCGCTAGTCGCCGGCGTGATGACATCCGCCACCGCATCATATCCCTGCTTCATCGCCAACCCTGGCAATGTGGCTCGCGGAGTCAGATGATTTTTATGACAAAACTGACAATATGCCTGATAACGACGCAAGCCGGTCGTCACATCGCTGGAGGGGACGCCCAGAAAACTAATATGACGATGCCCCTGCTGATACAACCGCTGCATCAGCATGACAATCGCCCCCTCGTCATCGTAGCAAACCGAGGAGAAGCCATCGGCATCACGTGCCAGCATCACCAACGAGGACTGCCATGCGGCCAACAATCGCTCATCTACGCCGCTGAAACCGAACAGGATCACGCCGTCGACACAGCGGCGACGCAGCATGCCAAGGTGCTCGGCGACTTTATCTGGCGAAAACTGGCTCTCCATCATGATCGGATCATAACCATGCGCGTAGAACACCGGCAACATCGTCTGTATCACCAGATTTTCCGACAAGGAATCCAAGCGGGTCACGATGATCGCCACCACTTTATCACTCTGGCTACGCATCGCCCGGGCAGAGCGCGACGGCGCGAACCCTTGCTGCTTCATGATGGCCTCCACCCGTTCGCGGGTGGCGGGATTAACCCCACTCTCCTGATTCAGCACCCGTGATACGGTGGATTTACCCACACCACTGAGCCGGGCAATATCTTTAATCGTCAGCCGCTTCTGCATCCTGGATATCCTTGCTGTACAACCTAACCCATGCCCGTTCATGCTACCCAACACTGACACAATGAGCAAAAGCTTGTCATCTACTGGCCTCCGTTCATGGGAGAAGGCGTAAACAGCGAAAGATCAAGCGCGGCACGATCGTATAGCGTGATGTCTTTAGGCAACTCCGTAGCGTGATCACACGGCGCATCACCGTCCGTGAGCGGGGGAAAACTAGCAAGTAAGAGGCGTGCGACGCCTTCTGGCGTCCTGGGGGGAGAGCCGGATCAGGTGACGCCAAACAGTGTAAGCGCCAAAGGTGTGAGAGCAGACGGATAATTTAACGCGCTGCCAAGCGCCATTATCCCTCTCTGCCCGCGCCGGCCCTCGTCAGCCAGCGCGTGCTCTCTTGGTCTGAATGACATAATTCATAAAGTAATTTAATAATTGCACATTACAATACATGATAATTAATATTTCATTTCAAACGGAAATTAATTAGAGATATAAAAAACCCGCCGGAGGAGGCGGGCAAAATCATAACGCAACATATGTTTTTTCCATAAAATCAAACCGTTGGCATTATTCACATAAAATATTCAATTATCAATTCTCAAGTCGCAAATATAATTATCTCGAAATAACGAGTGCGCAATGCGGCAGTAATAAAAATGTGATGCAGATCTAAAATAATACATTAATTTGATGTCAGGTGTCGTTTCCTAAAACGATAATCACCTTGATTTATTACACTATAAATACGGACTCGGATTAGTCTGAACCTGTGTTTTTCACCCCCATGTTCAGAGCGTTATTGAATAAAGCGCCCGTCCGCTGGATCGGCAGTCTCCGCGCTCGGTACTTCTCGCCAACGCTGACAACGCAGGAGCCAGACGATATTCCGCATCATCACTTGGCACACCGCGCTAACCAGCCATGACGTTAACGTCGCTTCCCTCTGATAACGTATTATGTGGCTAGCAACCGTATTTCCCCCTGTCCCGCCTCGTGTTTCACACCCGGTGCAGTCTACGCGACAGGCGTCATGCCGCCCCTAATCGAGCATGTTTGCTTTGTGATCATTGTCACAAAACACACGACATCTCCGCATCTTATTTGAGGCGCAATGATAACGAAAATGTCATCATCCGCGTTAGATGACGACCTTGGCTAATAAACAAACCCATTAAATTCAACAAGATGAAAAGATTGGCATGAGATATGCTTTTTCCTGGCCGCATTATTTCTTATAACATAGCGACTGATATATGGCTTCCATATCTAAAGACAAAAAAACAGCATATTTACTGCTTATCGTTTTATGGCTCGTTTGGGGCAATTTTTGGGTGGTATCAAAAAACGCCCTCCCTCTGATGGGCGGCGTATGGATGTTAAGCCTATTCAAGATCGGCGGGGGTGTCGTTGCATTATTTATCGTACTATTTATCAAAAGAAAAAGCGTATCCATGGCGCCGCCGCCATTTATCCCGACCCTATTGTATGGCTTGACACAAACGACCGGCTTTACCGCGTTTGCGGTTTTTGCACTCACACATGGCGGCGCGGGTAAAGTATCCGTATTGGTTTACTCAATGCCAATTTGGGTGATTTTACTGAATGTTTTGGTGTTAAAGCAAAGAATCGCCATCACTCAAGGGATCAAACTGTTGATTCCAATCATCGGCTTTGTGATTGTTGTTGCACCATGGAATATTAATGACAGCAAGCAAATCCTCTCTTCATTGATGGCATTATCAAGCGGGTTGTCATGGGGGATCAGCGTACTCATCCTCAAATGGATCCTTAAAAAGAACCCGGCAACGAATGTATTGAACCTGACATCATGGCAGATGCTTTATGGAACCGTGCCTTTGCTGTTTTTAGCCTGGTATATGCCTCATAGCCCAATGGTGATTAATCAAACATTCGTGTTCTCATTCCTTTACGTTTCGGTCATTGCTAGCGCAATCGGCTGGCTTTGTTGGGCCTCAATTGCCAGTAAGTTGCCTGCCAATATAGCCGCGATCAACTCATTGGCCGCCCCCGCGATTGCGATGGCATCAGGTATGATCTTTTTGGGTAACATGCTATCCATCAGAGACTTGATTGGTGTCGCACTCATTTTTGTTGGCATTGTCATCATCTTTGTATTTCCTAAAAAGGAAAACCAAAGAAAAACTGACGCCGCAGCCAATAACTAGGTATGTCGTGTGGCTCAACGCGCCCGCGGCCTGCTGCATCCCGCAACGGCGAGCATGTCGCCACACGTTTTAGCACAGCGTGGAGCGAGGATGAATGCTGGACACGCGTTCCACGCCGGCATCTGGACACCGCATTATCCACTGGCTGACGAATCAGTCATTGCTCCCCAGGCTGCGCTTTTAGGTGTGGCCTTTTTTCATTATCAACGTTACTGTTTCTCTCTCTGCGCTCAGCAAAGGATTAACATGTATCACGACGTCAGCCATCAGCTCTCCCGCCTTATCACTGGCCCTACAGCGCTACACCAGATCTATTTTGCCAACACTGGCGGCCTGACGCCGGAACTGGCTTACCAGGTCAGTTTCCCCCGGCTGGAGATAGTGCTGGAGGGCGAGTTTGCTGATAGCAGTATCGGCGGCGCTGACATTCCTCTAATGGCCGGTGATGTCCTATACGTTCCGGCGGGGAGCTGGAATTTCCCACGCTGGCAAACGCCGGTGACGACGCTCAGTATCCTGTTCGGTAAACAGCAACTGGGTTTCAGCATCGTTCATTGGGATGGCAAGCAGCATCAAAACCTGACGAAGCAGAATGTTGCTCGACGCGGGCCGCGTATCGGCGCATTCCTGCTGCATACGCTTAATGAGATGCAGATGCAGCCTCAGGAGCAGCAAACCGCCCGTTTAATTGTCGCTAGCCTGTTAAGCCATTGCCGCGACCTGTTGGGCAGCCAGATCCAAACCGCATCACGCAGCCAAGCGCTGTTTGAGGCCATCCGCGACTACATCGACGATCATTACGCCCGTCCTCTTACCCGGGAGTCGGTCGCGCAAGCGTTTTATATTTCACCCAATTATCTTTCTCATCTGTTTCAAAAAATAGGAACCATCGGCTTTAACGAATACCTGAACGCTACGCGTCTAGAGCATGCCAAGACGCTGCTGAAAGGCTACGATCTGAAGGTGAAAGAGGTGGCGCACAGCTGTGGGTTTGTCGACAGTAACTACTTCTGTCGTCTGTTTCGTAAAAACACAGAGCGTTCGCCGTCGGAGTATCGTCGGCAGTATCACAGCCAATTGACAGAAAAAAATTAATCCAGAATAAGATGGGTGTGTTGGGGGGCAGAAAGGAGTTTACGCACGGCGCTCATCACCCGCGCAGGATCGCGCAGAAAAGTGCTGATGCCGGACTGGACATAGCAACACTGGCTGAAACGCTCCGCCTCCGCCAGTTCAATATCGGTGAGCAACACCACCACATCGGCACAGCAGATCTCCTCTGGCGTTAAATGATTTTCGGTGCCGAGCGCGCCTTGAGTCTCAATCTTAATGTGCCACTTCTCTTGTTGACAGAGCTTTTCCAACCGTTCGGCGGCCATATAGGTATGCGCGACACCACTCACGCAAGCGGTCACTGCGACCAGATGTCGTACGGGTACCATTGCCATATTAACCTCCTAGGGTTACCTGAAAACCGGCGCGCTCCGCCATCTCACGCGCTGCCGCCAACGCTGACACCGATGGCGTCGGGACAGTCTTCATCGACCACGTCCGTCCAAGCAAGCGATATTTTGCATCACCATACCGGTGGAACGGTAGCAGATGGACCTGTTTTATACCCAATGCTGCCAGGAACGCCAACGCTTGCTGTAAATTCGCGCGAGTGAGTGTATACCCAGGAATTAACGGCAAACGCGGGATGACATTGATCCCTTCCCTGACGAGCAGGCGCAAATTGTCCAGCACTCGCGGCAGATTGATATTGAGTACCTCGCACGCCTGAATATCATCCATCATTTTGAGATCGAACAGCACTTCATCGCACGCTTTTGCCAGCAATAACAGGCGGCGAGCGGGAGCATCGCCAGCGGTTTCGATGGCGCACGGAATCCCCAGCCGCGTCAGCCGCAGTAAAAACCGGCTGGCGAAAGGCGCCTGCATCAACACCTCTCCCCCGGAGAGCGTTACCCCTCCGCCGGAAGTACGAAAAAAGATCTCATCTTTTAGTACCTCTCGCTCTAGCTCATCCAAGGTAATATCTCGGCCAATACGCTCAAACGCCCCGGATGGACACGCATCGGCATCCATCAGGCAGGGCATACAATGCAGGCATTTACTCTCTCGCCGTACCGTCTCAATGCGCGGCGAGATTGACTCCGGATTCGCACACCATGGGCACGAGTGCGGACAGCCTTTAAAAAAGACCACCGTACGAATACCGTGCCCATCATTCAGCGAATAACGTTGAATATTGAAGATGCGCGCGACCTCATCGCTGCGCGGCGCAATAACCTCACAGTTCATGCGCGGTGCGACGAATGATGTCATCCTGAATCTCCCGCGATAACTCGACAAAGAAGGCACTGTAACCTGCGACGCGCACCACCAATCCGGCGAAGTCTTGTGGACGGCGTTGCGCCTCCCGTAAGGTTTCGGCATTCACCACATTAAACTGGATGTGCTGTAGCTTAAGCTGGGTAAAGGCCCGCAAGAAATCCGCCAGTTTGCGTAACCCGCCCTCGCCATCGAGCGTTGCCGGAGTAAACTTTACGTTCAATAAGGTGCCGTTTGAAAGCAGTACGTTATCCAGCTTACTTACCGATTTCAGCACCGCCGTCGGCCCCTGCATATCCTGCCCCCGCATAGGCGACAGACCGCCGTCAGCCAGTTGCTCGCCGGCCAAGCGGCCATCCGGTGTCGCCCCCACGACGGAGCCTAGCGGCACGTGAGCGGAAACGGTGTAGGAGCCTGGCGTGAATTGCCCACCGCGCGGATTACGGTATTTTTCCACTTCTTTACAGTAAAAACGCAACAGTTCAGCGCTGATGTTATCCACATCATCAATATCGTTGCCGTATTTTTCAAAGCGATTAATCAGTCTAGCGCGCACTTTTTTGCCTTCTTGCGTGGCAAAGTTCTCTTTTAACACCGACAGTAGCTCATCAAAGCTTAAGCGCTGCTGGTCGAACACCAGCCCATTTAACGCATGCAGCGCATCGCTCAGATTGGCGATCCCAATGCCCTGTACGCCAGAAAAGTTATAACGAGCACCACCGTCGGTAATGTCACGGCCCTTATCCAAGCAGTCGCAGATGAACGACGAGAGCAAAGGAACCGGCGCCCAGTCACGATGGCCAATATCGCAGATATTGCTACCCTCGACCATTAACGTGATGTAGTGGCTAATATTGGCGCGAAGATGCGCCAGCAGCTCTTCATAGGTCAGGGCCGGCTTGCCTTCATTCTCATATAGGCTGATCTCCATCACTTTCAACAAGTTGAACATGGCGATGTCGTGCAAGCCGTACGTTCGGCCCGGAATCGACAGCTCCACACAGCCGACCACCGCGTAATCTCGCGCATCCTCCAGCGACACGCCACGATTTAGAAAAGCGGGTACCACGACCTCATCATTAAAGATCTGCGGAATGCCGGTACCGAGACGAATGGTCTCAGCTGTTTTCAGCAAGAAAGGGGCGTCAACCAACGTATTAACGCGTACCCCAAGATTTGGCTGCGGCAGTTGTACTCCCTGGTATGCATCGAGGCAGAGGAAGGAAAGCGCGTTCACCGCGCTGCGTCCGTTCTCGGTCAAGCCACCGAGCAGTGCGGTATATCCTGTTGGGAAGCCGGCGAAATAACGGGCGCTACTGGTGGAGCGTAACAGAACGATGTCATTGCATTTCACCCATAATGACGCCAGGAGTTCTTGTAAGCAGTCGGGATTTTCCCCCTGAGCCAACGAAGCCTGGTAGAACGGCAACATATACTGATCGAAACGCCCCAGCGAGAGCGAGCTAGCGTTAGATTCATACTGCAAAATGATGTTCATGTACCAGAACAACTGGCACGCCTGCCAGAAAGTCTGTGGCTTGTGCTGCACAATATGGCGGGAGTTGGCGGCAATCGTGAGCAACTCCTGGCGACGCGCCGTATCTGGGCTGTTTTCCGCCATCGCCTCCGCCAGCACCGCATAACGTAAAATGTGGTTTTGTGAAGCCTCAAGCAGCAACAACGCCGCCTGATAAAAGTGGTTATCCGGCTGCCGTTGGCGGTGGCATCGCAACTGTGTTACCAGCGCGCCGAGTCCCTGATTCAAGAGGCGCGGATAATCAATAATGATATGCCCCTGCCCTTTATCGGTCTGGTTAATACTAAAAATCTGGCTACTGACCGCAGCCTTTACCTCATCGGTCATCTGGGCATTGATGAAATCCTTCATTGCGCGTTTTTCCCAGTAGGGAAACAACACCTCCCGATAAAGACGCTTATCGTCGTCGCTTATCGCAAAACGGTCCTGCGGACGTGTCGGAAACTGATCCAACTCGTTCAACAGCCAGTAGGGGTCCATCTCCGGCGACATAATGCCCGCGCGCGGCTTAACGGTACGGTTCCCGGCAATCAGCTCTTCATCACGGATCGCGATCGCGACATGCTCAAGGATATACGCCGTCGCCTTCGCTCGACGCAAAATAGCGGGTTCGCCCTCCGTCTGCCGATGGCTGGCGGTATACAACAGCGCCCGCTCCAGTGAAATCTCACGATCATTTTGGAATAGCGCATGTTTTAAACGTTGGATGCGATTGCTCATAAAGAACCTCGGTGGGCATACTGATTGCCGAATAGCGCCGTGAATGTCGTATCGGGCCTACATGCACTCACCCTGTAGCACCGATACGCTGGCACCCAGCGCCAGCAGGTAGCTTAACGTTACGCGGTTTGCGCAAGATGCGCACCGATCTTGTTCATAATGGCGTCGGCACGTTTTACCGCATCGCTGATGTTGACGCGCACGATGGTTTTGCCAGCAAAACGCGCCTCAAACTTGATGCCGATATCTTTCGTCAGGATGACGAGATCAGCCTCGGCCACGTCAAGCGCAGTCAGCGCGTTTTCCAGCCCAATTGAGCCTTGAGTCTCGACTTTGACTTCCCAGCCTTTGGCTTTGGCGGCGCTTTCCAGCGCCTCGGCCGCCATATAGGTGTGTGCGACACCAGACGGGCAGGCTGTTACTGCAATAATTTTAGTCATGGCGCATTCCTCGCTTAATTAATTGCGAAATCCAAATCCAAGTCGGCATCTTTTTCGTCCCCCGGAGACACCTTCTTACGCGCCAGACTTTTCAGCACGTTAACACAGACTGCCGTGACGACAGCGCCCACGGCGATGGCCACTACGCTATAAACGCCCTGCGACACACAAATCAACATGAAAGCGTAAGCGACTTTATTCACCGGCCCGCCCATATCAAAGGCCAGCATCAATCCTAAAATAATCGCCAGCACGACAATGCTACCCTGCTGCATACCCTGTAACCATGCGGTTAAACTGGTGGTCAAAGCGCCCACAGGCTCACCCCGTCCCCACATCATGATGCCAGCGGTAATAAAGGTGCCAACGATAGGAATAACAAAAATAGGCATCACTGAGCGCAATACCTTGTGCACGGGGATCTGTTTCAAATAGTGCACCACCATGCCGCCGATGAGCCCGGCAATCAACGCCCCGAAGAACCCAGCGCCGAAGCTATTACCGCCCCATGCGCCTATCGCACAAGGCGCCAGCGCAGCCCGCTCGGCGATGGCGTAACCGATATATGCCGCCAGGAAAGGCACCATCAACGTCAGTCCCGCGCCCCCCATATCAAAAAGTTTCTTGAGATTGGGATCTGTTGCCGCATCGGGTACCGCTCCCTTGCCATACAGCATCACGGCGACCGCCAGCAAAATTCCGCCAGCCACCACAAAGGGGATCATATGCGAAACACCGGTCATCAGGTGCTGGCGAGTATTTTTCAGGATCGGCACCAACGCTTTCATAAGTCGCTCCCGGGCGGATTAAGGCCATGTCAATAATGTTGTTGCGGAAAATAATAGGTAATCCGCTAGGGTGCAGACAGTGGATAAAAAGGCCATTTACTGGATTTTTGTAACATCAACAAAAAAATGCGACCCGCCTCATAACTTAAGCCCTATTGCGAATGAGGAACTCAGATGCAGGGGATAGGGAGTAACGTGTGAGGGAGTTCTCACTTTGACGCTTATATTACATTTGTCCAGCGTTTGGCAGATTTGTCACATGGCACGCCCCGGCAATCCCCTCTTATTCTGTAACCAGAAAACCGCTATGGGAGAGAGGCGATGTCCTTAATTGTGGAATTTACTTGTGCGCTAGCCAACGGGGTACATGCACGTCCGGCAAGTCACATTGAGACATTGTGCAATACATTTACCTCGCATATTGAATGGCATAACCGGCGCACCGGCCGTAAAGGTAACGCCAAAAGCGCGCTCGCGCTGATTGGTACCGACACCTTGGCGGGTGACTGCTGCCAGTTATTGATTTCTGACACCGACGAACAGGCTGCCCACCAGCGCCTGAGCCAATGGCTACACGATGAATTTCCCCTCTGTGATACGCCGCTGCCGGACGTCGAAGACAGCGTGCTGGCACCGCTTCCGGCATCGCTAACCCATCTACATCCACAACTTTTCCGCGCCCGCAGCGTCTGTTCAGGCAGCGCGGGCGGCGTTCTGACGCGGCTCGCCTCCCTGGATTTCAATGCGTTAGGCCCCCTTCCCCCCATACACGATAGGGATAGCGAGCAGTCCGCGCCGGATAATGGCCTAGTGCAGTTAATGAAAAATATTGAATCCCGCCTCCCCGATAGCGACGGCACTACCAGTGCCATTCTGCAAGTCCATCGTTCGCTGGCGGGCGACGCTGCATTACGCCAGCACATGATCGCGGGCGTCTCTCGCGGGTTAAGCTGTGCCCAAGCGATTATCGACAGCGCCGAACACTTCAGTGATGAATGCAGCCGCTCCAGTCATCGTTATCTCCAGGAGCGAGTGCTGGATGTCCGTGACGTCTGCTACCAACTTCTCCAGCAAATTTATGGCGAACACCGTTTCCCGGCACCGGGTAAACTTACGCAACCCGCTATCTGTATGGCGGATGAACTCACTCCCAGCCAGTTTCTTGAACTGGATAAAACTCACCTCAAAGGCCTGCTGCTAAAAAGTGGCGGCACCACCTCCCACACCGTCATTCTCGCCCGATCATGCAACATTCCTACGCTGGTCGGTGTCGAGACTGCGCAGTTAACACCGTGGCTGCAACAGACGGTTTACCTGGATGGTAACGCGGGCGCGCTTATCGTTGCCCCCGATGAAGCGATCACTCGCTACTATCAGCAGGAGGCTCGGGTACAACATGCCCTCCAGGAACAGCAGCGTATCTGGCGGACACGGGAGGCCCGCACGGCTGAGGGCATGCGCATAGAGATTGCCGCCAATATTGCCCATGCGGTGGAGGCGCAAGCGGCTGTTACCCACGGTGCAGAGGCCGTTGGCCTGTTCCGCACAGAAATGTTGTATATGGATCGCACCTGCGCCCCGGATGAGCACGAACTGTACACACTCTTCTGCCAGACGCTGGAATCCGCCCAGGGGCGCAGCATTATTGTCCGCACCATGGATATCGGTGGCGATAAACCAGTCGAGTACCTGAATATTCCTGCCGAAACCAACCCCTTTCTCGGCTATCGTGCTGTACGTATTTATGAAGAGTACGCCGCACTCTTCACCACTCAGTTGCGCTCAATCCTCCGCGCATCGGCCCACGGCAGCCTGAAAATCATGCTCCCGATGATCTCCGCCATGGAGGAGATTTTGTGGGTGAAAGAGAAGCTGGCAGAGGCTAAGCAGCAGCTACGCGATGAACAGATTCCATTTGATGAGACGATCCCGCTCGGTATTATGCTGGAGGTTCCGTCGGTGATGTTCATCATCGATCAATGCTGTGCAGAGATTGATTTCTTTAGTATCGGTAGTAATGACCTGACGCAATATCTGTTAGCGGTCGATCGCGACAACGCCAAAGTCACCCGTCACTATAACAGCCTGAATCCGGCCTTCCTGCGCGCGCTGGATTTCGCCGTGCAGGCGGTTCATCGGCAGGGGAAATGGATTGGCTTATGCGGCGAGTTCGGCGCACAAAGCGCGATACTGCCGCTCTTGGTAGGACTGGGACTGGATGAGATCAGCATGAGCGCGCCCTCCATCCCCAGCGCTAAGGCGCAGATGGCGCAACTCGACAGCTGCGCCTGTCGATACTTGCTCAATCAGGCGATGGCCTGTTGTACTGTCCTCGAGGTGGAGCATCTATTAACCCAGTTCCGCATGACCCAGCAAGATGCACCGCTAATCAGCCTCCAATGCATTACGTTGGATAGCGACTGGCGTAGCAAAGAAGAGGTGCTCAAAGGGATGACCGACAATCTGCTGCTGGCAAACCGCTGCCGCTATCCGCGTAAGCTGGAGGCCGAACTGTGGTCGCGCGAAGCGGTCTTCTCCACCGGATTGGGCTTCGGTTTCGCAATTCCACACAGCAAATCGGCGCATATTGAGCAGTCGACCATCAGTGTGGCGCGCCTGAAAGCCCCGGTGCGCTGGGGTGATGACGATGCACAGTTCATCATCATGCTGACGCTCAACAAACACGCCGCTGGCGACCAACATATGCGTATTTTCTCGCGCTTGGCCCGCCGCATCATGCACGAAGAATTCCGCAACGCGCTGGTTAACGCCGCGTCCGCCGACGCTATCGCCAACCTGCTGCGACATGAACTAGCACTGTAAAGGAAAAACTATGGAACTGTATCTGGATACCGCCAACGTGGCGGAGGTCGAACGTCTCTGGCGGATCTTCCCGCTTGCCGGCGTCACGACGAACCCAAGCATTGTCGCCGCCAGTAAAACGCCTATCTGGGCGCTGTTGCCGCGGTTACAACACGCCATCGGCCAGCAGGGCATTCTGTTCGCCCAGACCATGAGTCGCGACGCACAAGGGATGGTGGAGGAAGCCAAACGGCTGAGTAATGCCATGCCGGGGATCATAGTGAAAATTCCGGTGACGTCTGAAGGCCTGGCGGCGATTAAGCAGCTGAAAAAAGAGGGGATCACCACATTGGGGACGGCCGTGTACAGTGCCTCGCAGGGACTGCTCGCGGCGCTGGCGGGGGCGAAATATGTCGCGCCGTACGTTAACCGCATTGATGCACAAGGCGGTGACGGTATTCGTACCGTGCGGGAATTACAACGCCTACTGGAACAGCACGCGCCAGAAAGCAAAGTGTTGGCGGCCAGCTTTAAGACGCCGCGCCAAGCGTTGGACTGCTTGCTGGCCGGCTGCACGGCGCTCACCCTGCCTGTCGCGATCGCACAACAGTTGCTGGATACCCCGGCGGTCCTGGCGGCAATAGATAAGTTTGAGCAAGATTGGCAAAACGCATTCGGCAACCTGGCGCTTTAAGGGATAAACAATGGATAGCATTATTCAATAGCCGGGTAAGTATATCCAAGGAGCGCATGCCATCACACGTCTGGGTGAATACCTCACGCCGCTGGCAGAACGCTGGCTGGTAGTCGGGGATCACTATGTTTTAAGCTTTGCCCAGGATGCACTAGAGAAAAGTTTTAAAAATGCGCACCTTTCGCTGGAGATAACCCCCTTTGACGGCGAATGCTCACAAAATGAAATCGATAGACTGTATGGCATCGCTGAGCAAGCCAAGTGCAATGCGGTGTTGGGTATCGGCGGTGGGAAAACGCTGGATTGCGCCAAGGCACTGGCACATTTTATGGGTGTCCCTGTCGCGATCGCACCGACCATCGCATCAACCGATGCGCCATGTAGCGCGCTCGCCGTTATCTACACCGACAGCGGTGAGTTTGAGCGCTACCTGGTGCTGCCTCATAACCCGGATCGGGTGATTGTCGACAGCCAAATCATTGCGGGTGCGCCTGCACGTCTACTGGCGGCCGGGATCGGCGATGCATTGGCAACCTGGTTTGAGGCGCGCGCCTGCTCACGCAGCAGCGCAACCACCCTGGCGGGAGGCGCCTGTACTCAGGCCGCGCTAGCGCTGGCTAAACTGTGCTACCACACCCTGCTCGAAGAGGGGGAGAAAGCGATGTTGGCCGCAGAGCAACAGGTGGTCACACCAGCGCTAGAGCGCGTAATTGAAGCCAACACCTACCTAAGCGGCGTCGGTTTTGAAAGCGGCGGTCTGGCAGCGGCACACGCGGTGCATAACGGTCTGACGGCCATTGCGGACCCCCACCCCTATTACCATGGCGAGAAGGTCGCATTCGGCACCTTAACGCAATTGGTGCTGGGAAATGCCCCGCTTGATGAGATCGCAGCGGTCGCCGCGCTGTGTCATACCGTCGGCCTGCCCATCACCCTGGCGCAACTGGGCATCAAACAGGATATCCCAGCGAAAATGCGCATCGTGGCGGATGCCTCTTGTGGTGATGGCGAGACAATGCACAACATGCCTGGCGGCGCTACGCCGGATCAGGTTTACGCCGCCCTGCTGGTTGCCGACCAGTATGGTCGGCGTTACCTGCAAGCAAGGGAATAGTGCCGTTTGCCGAGCGCCGCTAACGCGTATCCCCCTAGAGCTAGGTCGGATGCGCGACGTTAGCGGCATCCCCTCCCCTTTTCCCCACGCTTTCCGCCCAGTTATGGACTCGGCCAGCGACGTCCAGCCCCTTTTACGGACGAACACCGCAGCCGATAGTGTCCCACTGCCAGGCTCGCCCCGCGCGAGCCTGAACGTCTCCCCCTCGGCATCCCGCTGGCGCTTAACCCAGACACAATGCGTCTTTTCATCACGGAATCTCTTGCTCACAACATCCGTGGCGGCCAAAAACTATCTCATCATGCCCGCGGGTTAACCGCTCAGCTCAGCAACTCTTGCCCGACGATGTGCAAGGTCTGCATTTTTTGTATTCCCAACACATTCAGCAAGCGGTCACGATGGTAATAGTCGCTTTTGCTCATTCCACGTAAGGGCGCGTTCTCCCGATACTGTTTTAATAATTGCCGTCGGCTGCCGCCCTGGCGAAAGTTCAGTAAGCGAGATGAGCTCTGCGGCTCGCACGGCAGCGCTAACGCTGCCTGACATAAGTTCTGAAGCTGAGCGACCAGTTCTTCCCCCGGCAGACGGCCCGAAATCACCGGGCATGTGCTATCAAAGACCCGCAAGGTACTGAGGCTCGGGGGAACCAGTACCACCATACGGCAAGGCAGTTGGCGGCGGTAGTGGCGGATACGACGCACATGGCGCCCCCAGCCCAACAAGGGCTCGGCACTCAACGCCAGTACAAACACATCGTTGGGCGTGAACGCCGTGACCGCCGCCTCGCGGCACACGGAGTAACCGGCCTCTTGCAACAGCAGCCCGAGTCCATTCAGTTCATAAAAGCAGGTTCCTGACAGAATAAATCGTTCCATTTAACCTATTACCTACTTCAGTTGCTTATATAGTAATAGCCGCGCAGGAGCTAATCCCGTAACGCCATGACAATCCGTGCGCTGTGCGTCGGCAATATTACGATTAATAACTAGGATGGATTTTCAGTCATGTGCGCCGGAATTCATGCGCGCTATCTCAAGCCGAAAAAACCAGGATTCATTGCCGCGTTAGTTAAGAGAGCAGCTATTCCCATACCCCACCAATCTTCCTGGAGGCACGCTACTCGGCAAACGACGGATAAATTAATGCTGAGAGTGATAGGCCTCAGCGCAGACTATTCTAATCAAATGGATTGAGTATGGAAAATATATTGCACACTCTTTTATATCGCACAGGAAGCATATGATCAGCACATACATCTGAGCGCATAACACAACTCAATAACCATCCACTAAAAAGCAAGCAATGGACCCCAGATAAACATCGCAATTACTTAACTTGGCAAAATATTAATTTATTCTCACACCAACAGAAATAGTGCTTTAAAATCAGCAAGAAAAAATAAAAACAACAAAAAACAAAACAATATAAATTAGCTAAAAAATAACCGAAAAATCTAAAATTAAATATTATTCAACAACAGAGATAGATGATAGCGAAAAAACTAATAAGCGCGGACATTAAATAATAAAAGCCCGCAGCAATGGCGTTAACAGAAACAATATTGACTTAACAGAAAAACCATCATTCTCGCAGTGCGACCTACATTGCAGAGGGAGGAAACTCACGAATCCTCCGGCATACTATCACCGACAACACGTGAAAATAGCGCGCAAGGTTAACCCCCCCAAGCTGAAAATAGGTTGTCTACTCGCGGAGCCTCCGCCACGCAGGAAGCCAGGCCACCGCACCGAAGACGCGATGGCGACCGTATTTACCTGATAAACTCATAAAACGGGGTTTGCTCATACTCACCGTCTGGAGGCAACCGTATTCGCCTGAGGACGCGTTGAACGCCCCGGGGCGCAGTAAATCCCTATTACCGCGCCCGGGGATGGGGTAATCACGCTTAGGGAAAGGTCGGCGAGCCACCAAATTCCAGATAGATTTTTGCCAGATTCTGCAACTGATGAAAGCGGTTTTCATCTAGCAACAGTTCACTCTGACGGCGTTTTTCCTGAGCATCAAGCCAGAACGAGATACGCACAGCCCCCTGGCGGTAACGCGCCTCATTTAGTCGCTCCGACCTTCGCGCTAACGCAAGGGCCTCCCGCAGCCTGACCTCCTGAGCCAGAAGCTGCTTACGTAGGGAGAGTGCGTCTTCGATACTGCTCATGGCTTTATAAAGCGCCTGTTTAAACTCCAACAGTCGTCGCTGGTAGTCATTGCGGGCTATCTTTACCTCAATCCCTCGCTGCCGCCACTCCAGGAAAGGTAGCGTCAAACTGCCACCTACGGAGCCCAGCGGATTTTGCAAGAACGTGAGTAACGAATGACTGCTGGTGCCGAGGGAGCCTGTCAGCGTGAAGGTGGGGTAGTATTCGCTGCGCCGGATATCAACGTTGGCTAACGCCTCGCGCACGCGCCATTCTTGTGCGCTGATATCGGGCCGACGCCACAGTACACTGGCTGGAATATTGGCTTTCACCTGCGGCATAGCGCCTTTTGGCAACGTGCTGGGTTCAACAACGGGCTGGCCTGGCGCGCTACCCAGCAGAACCGCTTGCTGGTTTAACGTCTGCAAACGTACACGCTGCAACGCTGTCAGTCTATTTTCCTGGGTCAGTAGGCTTTGTTGCGCCTCTACCACATCCAGTGCCGAAGCGCTCCCTGCTCGATAGCGCGCCTCAGCCAAACGCAGGGTCGCCCTTGCGTAACTGATGCTCTGCTGAAGAACGGCTATCTGTTGATTAACATAACCGAGGTGCCAGTAGTTATTACTGGCCTCAGCAAGTAGCGTCAGTTTCGCTGAGCGCAAATCCTGCTCGGTAGCACGGCTCGCCCATTCTGCGGCATCGCGCTGACGGGCGATTTTCCCCCAGAGATCCAGTTCATAGCTGGTGTTGAGGGTGGCGCTGCTGCCTTTCATCCAGCCAGCGCCGTTGTCTAGCGGCGTTTTGCCGTCCGCGTTTAATGCGCCGTTTAAGCCAGGCGCGCTGGTAATGCCGACCCTTTCCGCATCAAGCCGGGCACGGTATAGCCGCAGAATGGCGATGGCTACCTCGTTATTGCTTTCCATGACCTGGCGGAGCCAACGCGCCAGCAAGGGATCGTTAAATGCTTGCCAGTCAAACGGCACCTGATCGTCGGACGCCTCATCCTGGTACCAATTGGCGGGATAATCTACTTTGGGCGCGTGATAGTCACTTTTTAACGTGTTGCCGCAGCCTGCACTGAGCATAACAGCAAGGGACAACGATAAAGAGGATAAAATTTTCATGCATTACTCGCTGGCCAGTGAAACGACCGGATCCATTCTTGCCGCCTTACGCGCGGGGAGATAACCGAAGATCATGCCGATGAGCGTTGAGCAGAAAAATGCTACCATGGCGCTCTGCCACGAATAAATCGCCGTAAACATGCCTCCCGCTAGCGCGCTAAACAGTGCGCCTGCCGCGTATGACAGCGCAATCCCTACGACACCGCCGATCAAGCAAATCAGCACAGCTTCAATCATAAACTGCTGCATAATATCGATCCGGCGCGCCCCTACCGCCATGCGCACCCCTATTTCATGGGTTCGTTCAGTGACGGAAACCAGCATAATGTTCATCACCCCGATACTCCCGATCATCAGCGAGATGCAGGCCACCATGATAATGAGCAGGTTAAACGTCATTGAGGTTCGCTCGATAGATTTTCTTATCTGCTCGACATTGTAGAGCTGGAAGTCTTTTACTCCGTGGCGCTGAGTTAGGAGCTGTGAGATAGCGTTAACCGCCGCCTCATTAGCGACATGATCTTTCAACCGGACGCTGATACTGCTCAGAATGGGTTTGCCAGTCATACGGTACATGACCGTGCTGTAAGGCATCCACACGGTAATACGGTTTGGCGCATAGCGACGGTTATTGCTTTTCGCGACACCAACGACACGCGCGGGCACGGATCCGAGGAAGACAACTTGCCCCAGGGCTGGTAATCCAGCGGCATCGAATAATGCTTTGCGCGCATTTTCATCGATGATCACCTCCTGCTGGGCGGCACGATCGTCCCGAAAGGTCGCCCCTTGCAATAACGTAATACCATTAACTCGGAAATAGTCACGACCGACGCCATTGATTGAAGCGGTGGCTGATTTCGCGCGAAAACGAATAGTATCCGAGGCGCTAACCTCCGGGCTCACGCTGTCAATAAACCCTTGTTGTGCTAATGCTTCAGCGTCGGCTGGAACCAATGTACGAATCTCCTCGCTGCTATCGTCGAAGAAATCCTGGCCAGGGTAGATACTGACCATGTTGGTGCCCAGCGCTTTGATATTATCCAGCGTTTGTTGCTTTGCCCCCTCCCCCAGAGCCACAACGGTAACCACCGCGGCGATACCGAAAATAATGCCCGTCATGGTTAGCATGGTGCGCAGTCGGTGCGCATTCATCGCTTTTAGCGCCATGTGTAGGGATTCGCGGCTACGATCGAGCACACTCTGCCAGCGACGCTGCTGAGTCTTGTCCGGCGGCGTAAAGGTCGCTGCGGACAGGGCACGGCTGCCTTTATCAGAGATAATTTCGCCGTCACGCAGCTCGATAATACGGTTAGCGTGTTGCGCCACCTTCATATCATGGGTCACCATCACAACCGTATGACCACGCTGGTTAAGCTTATGCAGAATGGCCAACACCTCCTGCCCGGACTGTGAATCCAAGGCGCCGGTTGGCTCGTCAGCCAGGATAATTTCGCCCCCGTTAATGAGCGAACGGGCAATGCTGACGCGCTGTTGCTGGCCACCGGAAAGTTCACTGGGCTTATGGTGTTCCCGCCCCGCCAGCCCAAGCTTAGCCAACAACATGGCCGCTCGTAACCTACGCTGGTCACGCCGACTATTGGCGTAAATCGCAGGGATCTCCACGTTATCCAGCGCGCTAAGATCCGGCATCAGATGGTAACGCTGGAAAATAAAGCCGATATACTCCCGCCGTACCTCTGCCAACGCATCCGCAGAAAGCTGAGCGCTGTTTTTTCCATCGATGAAATAGTCGCCGCGAGTGGGGACATCAAGACAACCCATGATATTCATCAGGGTCGACTTCCCTGAGCCGGAGGCCCCGATGATCGCCACCATCTCCCCGGCCGCAATAGTCAGATGCACATTGTTCAGGACAGTAATCGCTTGATCGCCTTTGCCATAGATCCGGGTAATCCCTCGCAATTCGATGATATTTCTCACGGAATATTCCCCTCCTCAGACGCGATTTCACCCGACTGCGACAATACGACATTTTCCCCAACCGTTACGCCTTCTAGGATCTGAATATCCACGCTGTTCGTTATCCCGGTTTTCACCGCGCGGTTTTCCAGCTTACCGTCATCAGTCAAAACCTGTACTTGCTGCTGATTCCCATCCGCATGATGCACCGCCTGAATCGGCACCAGCAGCGTATTGTTAGCTTCACTGGTCAACAACGTGACCTGCGCTGTCATGCCAATACGAAAATGATTTGCGGAGTTAGGCACGTCGAACAGCGCGTTATAGTAAACAGAGGCATTCGAGGGCGCGCTCCCCGAAGTGGAACTGCTGCCGGCAAGCGAATCATCTTTCATCACCGACTCTGGCGCTAACTCTATGGTGCGCAAGGTCGCCTCATAGTGCTTGTCCGGCTCAGAGAAAATGGTGAACCGTGCTTTCTGCCCAGCGGATATCCGGGTGATATCGGCCTCGGAGATCTGTGCTTTGATGGTCATAACATCCAGCCGCGCTAGCTTAATAATCGTGGGGGCACTTTGGCTGGCATTAACCGTCTGCCCCTGTTGAGTGACGACGGCGATAACGATACCGTCCATCGGGGCGACAACCCGGGTATAACTCAGGTCGACCTTTTTTTTATCTACTTCTATCTGTGCTTGGATAAGCTTGGCATTCAGAGACAATAATTCAGCGCGAGCAGTCGCGAGTGTGGCCTCTGCGGATTCAACATCTTCGCGCGAACTAGCGTCTTCGCTCAGCAGTTGGCGCTGACGCTTAAAACGCAGTTCAGCCTGTTTCAAGAGTGCTTTTTTTGCTTGCAGATCGGCGTTAACCACATTGAGCGCGGCTTCGGCGTTACGCAACTCATTACGCTGCGGCACATCGTCAATATAGGCAATCAGTTGCCCTTTAGTGACACGATCGCCCAATTTCACGTTCAACGACTTAACCTGGCCCGATACCTGAGCCCCGACGTTAACACGCTCGATTGCATCGATTCGGCCAGTTGCCAGCACGGCATTTTCGATATCACCTTTGCGTACAGGAGCGGTGACATATTCCGGCGTCTGTGGGCGGTGCAAGAAGAAGAGGAACAACACGATGATAAGGATAATCAGTAGCAGCGAAGCCAAGGCGATAATAGGATGGGAAAGGCATTTTTTTAACATGGTGCAGGTTTTCCATAACAGTAAAAAGCCATAGCCTTAGATATTATTCATAATGCCCCAGCTACGTTCTACTAGAGCTAAACACAACGCGATGGGATAGGCCTCCTAACCGGAGTCTCTGCGACGCGCAATGAATGCCATACAGGCTATCAGCTGTAGCGTGGGGAACACAAAACGACCGGACAACGCGATCTTCATAAACGACGATTTATCCCCACGGGCGCGGGGAACACCGTCTCGCTTAACGGTTGCGTCACCGGCGGAATGGGATTTATCCCCGCGAGCGCGGGGAACACTAACGCGCGGCGTCATCCAAGCATTGGCCAAACGATTTATCCCCGCGAGCGCGGGGAACACTCAAGGAATAATTGGCAGATATCCTCCCCCCCACTAGGTAAAAGTACACGATATGCCATCAGGTAGCGCTCTGGTCACAAGTACAGCCGGGACGGTTTCAACAGTCGTTGGCGTCAGGCAAAGAAAGCAGCCTAAGAGCAATACCCCAAGTTGGACTTTAACTTCACCTTTCACGATCTGAAGGCTCAGGGTATCTCTGATCTGAAGGGGAACATCTACGAGAAGCAGGCCATTTCTGGTCATAAGAACGTAGAGCAAACCGCTCGTTATGACCGAAAGATCCCGATCGTTCCGACGGTAGATGGGCAGTGATGGCCGGGAGAATATTATGAAAGGTGATGTAGAAGCACAAAAAAACCACCTTACGGTGGTTTAGATGCAATGCTTTCGCATTGATTTTTATATTATTTGTCATGGTACCCGGAGCGGGACTTGAACCCGCACAGCGCGAACGCCGAGGGATTTTAAATCCCTTGTGTCTACCGATTCCACCATCCGGGCGGCGACAAATAAAATGGAGGCGCGTTCCGGAGTCGAACCGGACTAGACGGATTTGCAATCCGCTACATAACCGCTTTGTTAACGCGCCAAACCGGATGACCTAGCCGCATCGGCACAGTCATAAAATTTGGAGCGGGAAACGAGACTCGAACTCGCGACCCCAACCTTGGCAAGGTTGTGCTCTACCAACTGAGCTATTCCCGCATAATCAACTTATTTAGTTGTATCTTCTGGCATTTCATTATTGCCGTCCGATGCGATGCATTCTACTTATCTGACTGACGGCGTCAACTCTCTTTTTCGCATCGGACGTGCGTTTGCCGCTTTTTAACGCAGCGGCCTCATGAATCCAAGAGATCGCCACGCGCGGCGCTCAGGTACTGAAACATCGACCAGAAGGTCAACACGGCGGCGATATACAGTGCCACTACCCCGGCGATGATGATAGAGATGTCCGGGCGCCATAATAGCCCAACTAACGCCAGCATCTGTGCGGTCGTCTTCACCTTACCGATCCAAGAGACGGCCACGCTGCTGCGTTTACCGATCTCCGCCATCCATTCCCGCAGCGCAGAAATGATGATCTCGCGGGCGATCATGGTGGCCGCCGGCAGCGTCACCCACCAAACGTGATAATACTCAGTCACCAGCACCAGCGCCGTCGCCACCATCACCTTATCGGCCACCGGGTCGAGGAAGGCGCCGAAACGGGTGGTTTGTTTCCAGCGCCGGGCGAGAAAGCCATCGAACCAGTCGGTCACCGCCGCCACCACGAAGATCAGCGCACAGGCGAAAGGGGCCCAGGTGAACGGAAGATAGAAGGCCAAGACAAAAAACGGGATCAGAATGACGCGAAACAGCGTCAATAGCGTAGGGATATTTAAGCGCATAGTACGGTGACTATCTTCCTTTCGTGGATATTGCGTTTATGTTGCTACAACGCCCTTATTGTTTCAACGCATAGTGGATCTTTTCCGCCAATGCGACTGAAATACCGGGCACTTTTGCGATCTCATCGACACTGGCGTCGCGCAGCGATTGCATTCCTCCCATATACTTAAGCAACTGTTGGCGTCGTTTCGGGCCGATGCCCTCGATGGACTCCAACGCGCTGGTGTTACGCACCTTAGCCCGCTTTTTCCGGTGACCGCTGATGGCATGGTTATGCGACTCGTCGCGGATATGTTGGATCAGATGCAACGCCGGTGAATCTGGGGCTAGGGAGAAGCCCTCACCGTGTGGGACCAAGAATAAGGTTTCCAATCCCGCCTTACGATCACTCCCCTTGGCGATACCCAGCAGCAAGGGGCGCGTTTTATCCCAAGTCACCGCCAACTCGGCGAAGACCTCTTTGGCCTGTGCCAGTTGCCCTTTGCCACCGTCGATGAAGATGACGTCGGGGATCTTCTCGTCATTTAGCGCCTTGCCATAGCGGCGGCGTAACACCTGGCGCATGGCGGCATAGTCATCGCCAGGGGTAATACCACTAATATTATAGCGTCGATATTCGCTACGCAGCGGTCCATTGCGATCGAAGACCACGCAGGAGGCCACCGTCTCCTCCCCCAGGGTGTGGCTGATATCGAAACACTCCATGCGTTGAATGTCGGCACGCTGTAACACCTGCTCCAGTTGACTGAGGCGTTGCAGGATGGTCGACTGTTGGGAGAGCTTGCTGCTGAGCGCCGTGGCTGCATTGGTGCGCGCCAGTTTCAGGTAACGCGCCCGATCACCGCGTGGCTGTGACTGGATGTGAATGCGACGCCCGGCTAGCTCGCTGATCGATGCGGCCAACAGTTGTCGCTCCGGCAGCGCGAAGTCGATTAAGATCTCCCCGGGCAAGGTACGCGTCTGGCTGCCTTGCAAATAGAACTGACCGATGAAGGTCTGCACCACCTCGGCGAGCTCCGTGCCGGCGGGCACGCGTGGAAAGTAGCTGCGACTGCCTAACACCTGCCCCTGGCGGATAAACAGCACATGGACGCAGGCCATCCCTGCCTCAAACGCGACGCCGACGACATCGATGTCGTCGTGATCGCCAGAGATGAACTGGCGTTCGGTCACCCGGCGCACCGCCTGGATCTGGTCGCGCAAGCGCGCCGCCTCTTCAAAACGTAACGCTCGGCTGGCCTCCTCCATGCGGGCGACTAACGCATCCACCACCTGGCTGTCTTTACCAGAAAGGAACAGGCGCACATAGTCAACCTGACGTGCATACTCCTGGTCGCTGACCAGGCCGGCGACACAGGGCCCCAAGCAACGCTGGATCTGGTATTGCAGGCAGGGACGCGAGCGATTGCGGTAAACGCTATCTTCACACTGACGAATAGGAAACAACTTTTGCAGCAGGGCCAGGGTCTCCCGCACCGCGCTGGCGTTCGGGAAGGGGCCGAAATAGTCGCCACGAGCGCGCTTGGCACCGCGATGCACCGCCAGACGAGGGTGACGCTCGGCGCTAAGGTAGATCAGAGGGTAAGACTTATCATCGCGTAGCAAGACATTGTAGCGCGGCTGGTAACGCTTGATGTAATTGTGTTCCAGCAACAACGCCTCGGTCTCCGTGTGAGTCACGGTGACATCGATATGAGCGATCTGGCGGACCAGGGCCTCGGTCTTGCGGCTGGCGAGCTGACGGCGGAAATAGCTGGAGAGACGTTTTTTGAGATCTTTAGCCTTGCCGACGTAGATCACCTCGCCGCCGGCCTCGTACATCCGGTACACCCCCGGTTGGCAGGTCACCGTCTTGAGGAAGGCGACCGCATCGAAACATTCACTCACCGCTTAGGATTTTCTCTGCATTGCACAGCCCGTGCCGGATCGCCAAATGGGTCAATTCGACATCCCCGCTGATGTTCAGTTTGCTAAACATGCGATAACGGTAGCTGTTAACGGTTTTAGGGCTCAGATTCAGCTGTTCGGAAATCTCCGTCACCTTACTGCCGTTGGTGATCATCAGCATAATCTGGAGTTCACGCTCGGATAAACAACCGAACGGCGACTCATTCTGTGGCGCCAGTTGGCTCAACGCCATCTGCTGGGCGATGTCGGAAGCAATGTAGCGCTGGCCGGAATACACCGCACGAATCGCACTGATCATCTCCTGCGGTGCCGCGCCCTTGCTGAGATAGCCGAAAGCACCGGCCTGCATCACCTTAGCCGGCAACGGGTTTTCCGTGTGGATGGTCAACATGATGACTTTCACCTCGGGCTTCACCCGTAAGATCTTACGGGTCGCCTCCAGACCGCCGATCCCCGGCATATTCATATCCATCAACACAATATCGGCACAGTTGCTGCGGCACCACTTCACCGCGTCTTCGCCACACTGCGCCTCTCCCACCACTTTAATTCCTTTAATATCTTCAAGAATGCGTCGTATCCCTGCGCGCACCAGTTCGTGGTCATCAACAAGAAGAACGCTAATCAAAGATAAATCTCCCAGCTGTGGAAACAACAACATACTTTATAAGTAGCTTTCTCAGTCTACTGTTTTTTAGCGAAAGAATGAATAGATTAAATGTTACTTAATGCAGAAAATTCGCTAAAAAAGATAGGTCAGCACAATTGTTCGTTTTTTCAGCTTATATAAAAATATCATTAAAAATCAATTTATTAAATCAATGCTTTTTCCATAGTGCAAACCTATCACCTCGCTGGATGGCCGTTTCAGCGCCAAAAACACCTCGCGGGAATATAATAGCGTGCTCGGCCAAATAGCCACGGCGATACCTCCGAAATGATCCCGCTGAAATGACCTCAGCAGGCGCAAGAATGGCGACAACGGCGGCCGAAGATTAGGCAAAAATAAGAAAAATAGCCTTCATCGCCATAAAATCAATACTAACAATGTTACAGCACAATATCCGATATATTGTGATATACTTCGCCGCCGATTATGCCGTGGCCGCGCGCAGGCGCATGGTGGCGGATCGTCAAACGAACAACCGCGCATCCCGCAACGGGTGCGCCAGATTAACAAAAGGTAACGTATGAGCAACGCTGATTTTTCTACCGAAGCGACCCTCGAAGCTTTGACGCACGAGGTCACCTGTCTGAAAGCCACCCTGACCGAGATGCTCAAGGCCATGGGGCAGGCTGATGCCGGTAAAGTGATCATCAATATGGAAAAATATGCGGGCCGGTTGGAAGATCAGGAACAATCCGAAGCCTTCAAGAAAACCATGGCGCAAATCAAACACGTCTATCGTCAGTAAGTCGGCGACTTACGCACCGACAGGCTGCCTTACCCCGGCCAGGCAGGGCGTTATGTACCATTACACGCCTTCCCCGGGGATGTCGGATGCGCAGTCGGCATCAGGAGTCCGGCATGGGGCTCGCGCTCAAAGCGGTGATCGGCGCATTGGCGGTGGTATTGATCGCCCTCTGCTCCCGCAGTAAAAATTACTATCTGGCCGGGCTGGAACCGATGTTTCCCCGCTTCGTCTGGCTCACGCATTACATCGTTGGCCGTGAGCGCGCCCTCGATGCCTTGCGCCACACTCTCCTGTACGGGCTATGGGCCATCATTCCCTATCTGAGCTATCTTCTTCTCCCTGTATTTCTTGCTAGGACATCTACCACTGCCCGTGGCGCTGCTGGGCGCTCGCCGCCGGGGGGGATTGACCCGACTATGGCAAGGCTAGTCTCAACGTTCCTCAGGAGCGTCACGCCTTCGATGGGGAGTAACAAGCTGTCTCTTGAGCGCTGGGCTTGGCATCCCCACGGCAAAAGGGATGCGCAGATCCGCCGGTACGTCGCACGCTAGCGCCGCCACCCAGACGATGACGATTCCTGCTCGTAACCGCGCGCCTTAGGCCAGGGATCTACACATGTAGCAACGCCAGCGTATGCCGCTGTGCATACCGCGCTCCAGATAGAGAGGGCCACAGCGATAACGAACCACCTCACGCCGCAACACAAGAAACAGCAAGCGAGATCACCGTGCACATGCGTTTTGTTCCGACAGCCTAAAGGGGCCGGAATAGCATCAGCGTGCAGGCAATAGGCATCGTATTCGACTCTCCCCGCGCCGTCCGCATCCCCGGCATACCCGCGGCCTTTTCTACTATAGGGAGAGAGGCTAGTAAATTCTTACCTCCCCAAAACACAACACCGCCGAACGCGCTCCCTCTGCGATACGCCAGTTAGTTCAATAGGTATTTCCAATTAAATAAATAGGTAGTAACAATTAAAGAACCTAAATCCGCCTCCTTTAAACTCAAAAACAACATTTAAGCACACAACGTAACAGGAGGTATCATGAAGAAATATCTACTTACTGCAACATTATTGCTTCCCCTCAGCGCCATGGCACAAGAAACTCTCAATATCTATGGCCCCGGCGGCCCCGCCCCGGCGCTGCAAGCAAGCGCCAAACAGTTTCAAGAAAAATACGGTGTCACCGTCAACGTAACCTTCGGTCCGCCTGCCAAATGGCAAGCAAAAGCTAAGCAAAATGCCGATCTGATCTTTTCCGGTTCAGAAATCATGCTACATCAATTAAAAAAGGACTTTAATCTCACAAATAATACTGCGCTATATCTGCGCCCGGTATCCATCCTAGTCCGTAAGGATAACCCTAAAGGCATCCACGGTATTAACTCACTGCTCAAGGAGCCGGTGAAGATTATCGTGGTAAATGGTGCCGGTCAAAGCGGCCTGTGGGAGGATGTAATCGGTAGAACTGGTAATATTGCAGATATCAATAACATCAACCATAAAATTGCATTTTATGCTAATAACAGCGCGGAAGCGGTTAAAAAATGGCAAGAGGACACCAGCATTGATGCAATGATCATCTGGAATCACTGGTACTACAACTTGAAAGACTCGGCGGATCTGATCCCTGTTGAGCCTCAGTACCGTATTTATCGCCCCGTGAGCATCGCCTATACCCCAGCGGGGATTAATAACAAGAAAGCAAAAGAGTTCATTGCGTTCTTATCTAGCAACGAAGCTAAAACTATTTTTGATAGTTATGGCTGGAAAACAACATGGAATGTAACTAAATAAGTCATCACGCCTCCAGCAAGTAGAGCGTTACCTAGCTTGCTCCCTTATAATGGGGGCAAGCGCGGGGGGAACAACGCGCTCCCCCTACTTCCTAGACTTAGTAGTCATGCAACAACCGCCGCCTCCAGCTTATCGACATTGATCTGGTAAACATTGCTCAGATCACGCCCACCAGACTTACGGGCAGCCTTAGTCAGCCAGCCATCACGCGCCAGCTCATCAATCGCCGCCGAAACTGTGGTCTTGCTCTTGGCACCTATCTGACGCTGGATAGTCTCCACCGCCGGCCACGACAGCCCCTCATCGTTGCTGTCATCCGCTAACCGTGCCATCACAGCCACGCGAGAAAGGATCAGACCAGCATGGGCACACCCTTCCCATACCAGGCCATGCAATTTGCTACTCATCGCATACCTCCTTGTTGCTGTTCAGCGAACGATCGACAAGCGCTGAGGCGAAAAGAGCATCGTTGATGTCGTCATGCAGGCGGTGAGCCAGTGGAGACTGGGAAGCCACCAGCATCGGGTACAGGTGAGCCATCCACACCCGGTGGATCTCTGTCATGTAGAGATATACCGCGTGCGCATTGGGTGCGGGGCCTGGTAGCGCTGGTACGCCATTTAGGACCCTTTCCATCTGGTTAAAGGCGGTGATGGAGGCTTCTTTGAACCGGGCCGCCCGCTTGCCGGTAAAGCCCATCGCCAGGAACGCGAAACCATCGCGGGTGATTTGGTAGGTAGGGGTTCGGCGAACGGCTCCATTACCAATGGTCACATCGATAAACATCTCCGCAAAATTGCGGGCATGAAAATCGGAGGAACATTCGAGAGTACGGATTTTCTTTAGAACGTCATCGTGACGCTTGAGGAAATAGTCGGCAATAGCGACAGAAGAAGTAACAACCTGACCGTTGATAACGGTGATTTCAGGGTGATCGAGGACGGGGATCGTAGCCATGATGGCAGCCTCTGTGGTCAGTTTTTTCAACTCACCACTAGAGGTGCAAATCTCATGGGTGGTGAGACGTGCAGGGTTTGCACTACCGGTGACCACAGAAACCGGCCAGTCCGAAGACTGCCCTGCACGCCCCACCATAAACTGGATGTAGCCGTGCATCGCACACAAAAAAACCGCTAAAGCGCGGTCGTGCGCTGTGATCAATTCCGGGGTGCAAATCCCGGCAACGGATTTTGCCGTTGCTAGCGCAGTGTAGCGCCCGCAATTTAAAGAATCAACGTTTGACTTCCGATTTAATGTAACTACACTAATTGTATGAAAATTGAATACGACCAGAACAAGCGGGAGAAAACGCTGCTGGAACGCGGCATTGATTTCGCCAGAGCCGGTGAAATCTTCGCGGGGATGCACTTCACCGCCGAAGACTGCCGCCAGGACTATGGGGAGATCAGAAAAATCACCGTAGGGAAACTGGATGCCAGAATTGTTGTCATGGTCTGGACGCCACGCGGTAACGTGCGGCGCATTATCTCTATGAGGAAAGCCAATGAGCGAGAAATTAAAAGATTTGAAAAGTACCTGGGTTGATCCGGATGATGCGCCAGAGCTGGATGAGGCGTTTTTTGCCAGTGCAGACCTGTATGACGGCAAAAAACGTGTTCGGCGCGGAAGACCATCATCCGATAAGCCAACTAAACAATCCGCCACTATCCGGTACTCCCCGGAGGTCATCGCCGCATTCCGCTCAACCGGACGTGGATGGCAAACACGCATGGATGCCGCCCTCAAGGACTGGCTGAAGCAGCACAACCCGGCGGATGTCAAAATCTGATCGTACCTACCCACCCGCCGGTGGGCGATTAATCGTTGATCAATGCTCATGCTAGCCTCCTGAAACGGGCGTTGAACACAACCAAGGCCGCGTTAATCGTCCAGCCATAGGCCGGTTCAGTTCGCTGATAGGTAATCCGTTGCCTCTCTGCACTCGTCGCAACCACACGCACGGTATGCTCATACACGTCTTGGTACAGATGGCCGACTCGCGGATACTTAGCCATGATCCCCCCTCCCGTAAAACGCCCCCCAGGCGATACCCACCGCCTCGCGGCTGACGACAGACGGCCAACCACAACGTACTCTGTCTGAACGACGCTAGCGGGAACAGGGACTGGAGACACAAAAACTGCTGGGACATAAATCACAGAAAATGACGGATAAATATAACGATGACCGAGGGAAAGCATGGATGGTTATTGCCGTTTAGCAGCGAGCTCTCTCATCCTAGCTTGCGTTGATATGAGCACCCTAAAGTTGATTATTTTTTGCACGGTTTTGGGGAAGAGTTTTGGGGAAGTTTTGGGGAAAGATGTGCAGATAAAAAGCCAACATAAAATTAACAATTTATGTTGGCTATATGTTATCTGAAAAAATCACATGTTGTCGATGATCGCATCGCCAAACTCTGAACATTTCAGCAGCTTAGCACCATCCATCAGACGTTCGAAGTCATAGGTCACGGTCTTATTGGCGATCGCCCCTTCCATACCTTTAACAATCAGGTCCGCCGCTTCCGTCCAGCCCATGTGACGCAGCATCATCTCGGCAGAGAGGATGATCGAGCCCGGGTTCACCTTATCCTGACCGGCATATTTAGGCGCGGTGCCGTGAGTCGCCTCAAACAACGCACACGCATCACCAATGTTAGCCCCCGGCGCGATGCCAATGCCGCCGACCTGAGCGGCCAATGCATCGGAAATATAGTCACCATTCAAGTTCATACAGGCGATTACGTCATACTCCGCCGGGCGCAGCAGGATCTGTTGCAGGAAGGCATCGGCGATCACATCCTTGATCACGATGGTTTTACCGTTACGCGGATTCTTCACCGCCAGCCATGGACCGCCATCGATCGGCTCTCCGCCGAACGCCTCGCGCGCTAATTGGTAGCCCCAATCCTTGAAGGCACCCTCGGTAAACTTCATGATGTTGCCCTTATGCACCAGGGTCACCGACTCACGATCGTTGGCGATGGCATACTCGATAGCCGCTCGCACCAGGCGTTTGCTACCCTGCTCGGAGCACGGCTTCACCCCGATACCGCAGTGATCGGTGAAGCGAATCTTATTGACCCCCATCTCCTCACGCAGGAAGTTGATCACCTTCTTCGCTTCAGGGCTATCGGCCTTCCATTCGATACCCGCGTAAATATCTTCGGCGTTCTCGCGGAAAATCACCATATCGGTCAACTCCGGCTGTTTCACCGGACTCGGAGTCCCTTGGTAGTAACGCACCGGTCGTAGACAAATATACAGATCCAACTGCTGACGCAGAGCGACATTGAGCGAACGAATACCACCACCGACCGGAGTCGTTAAAGGGCCTTTAATCGCTACGCGGTATTCACGGATCAACGCCAGCGTTTCATCAGGCAGCCATACGTCTTGGCCGTAAACGTGGGTCGCTTTCTCACCGGTGTAGATCTCCATCCAAGCGATCTTGCGCTCACCGTGATATGCCTTAGCAACGGCGGCATCGACTACGTTGATCATCGCCGGCGTCACATCGACCCCAATGCCATCCCCTTCGATAAACGGAATGATGGGCTGTGCCGGAACGTTCAGTTTTCCCTGCGCGTCAACACTAATTTTCTGCCCTTCAGCCGGCACCACGACTTTACTTTCCATTAACTTCTCCCTCCGCGTAACTTGCTTAGGTTTCGCCCGCACCTTGCAGGAATCAACCGGTTGATTTAATAAATATTACCTCGTGTTTTACCCTATTTTTTGTTAATCACCTGTAAAATCCGTGTCAATATTACTTGAATTGAAGGATAACGCCAATCGGAATACATTTTTAGCTATAATCCGTGCGCCATGACGCACAGTTTTGCTCATGCGCCTTGCTAACATCCTATATGGCCAGGAAAATGTCAAAATCAGACCCCAAATCTCGTACACGCCGTCCACAACGCCCGCTCCGTCGTCCCAGTATAGACAAACGCCCGCCGGCACCGCGGCGGGTGGTGATCTTCAATAAGCCTTTCGACGTACTGCCCCAGTTCACCGATGAGCAGGGACGCGCCACCCTGAAAGACTATATCCCGCTGCCGGGAATCTATGCCGCCGGGCGCTTGGATCGCGACAGCGAGGGTTTGCTGGTATTAACCAACGATGGGCAACTTCAGGCACAACTGACCCAACCGGGCAAGCGCACTGGCAAGGTATACTACGTACAGGTGGAGGGCGAGCCGACGGAGTCTGACCTGGCCCGCTTCCGCCAAGGCCTGACACTAAAGGATGGCCCGACGCTACCGGCCCAAGTAGAACGGGTGTGCGAACCGAACTGGCTGTGGCCGCGCAATCCGCCTATCCGCGAGCGTAAGCATATCCCCACCACTTGGCTGAAGATCACGCTGTATGAGGGGCGCAACCGTCAAGTCCGCCGCATGACGGCGCATATCGGTTATCCCACGCTACGTCTGATCCGGTATAGTATCGGTACCCTTACCTTAGAGGATCTGGCGCCGGGTTGCTGGCGTGAGATCGACTGGCCCTGAGGCAACTCACCCCGGTGGCCAGTGAGGAGTCACTATGTTGAAACCGCATGTCACCGTCGCCTGCGTCGTGCAGGCGGAGGGGCGCTTTTTGATCGTCGAAGAGACCATCGATGGTCAGGCGCGTTGGAACCAGCCCGCCGGCCATCTGGAGCCGGGCGAGACGCTATTGCAGGCCGCAGCGCGCGAATTGTGGGAAGAGAGCGGGCTGCGCGCCGAACCACAATCCCTGCTACAAATATTCCAATGGGTAGCGCCGGACGCCACCCCGTTTCTACGCTTCACCTTTGCCATCGATCTGGCTCATTGTCTGGCCGCCGAACCACACGACAGCGACATCGACCGCTGCCTGTGGCTCCCCGCTGAACAGATTCTCGCCTCGTCGCAGTTACGTTCGCCGCTGGTAGCAGAGAGCCTGCTCAGCTATCAGCGCGGGGAACGTTATCCGCTGTCTCTGCTGTGCGCCTATCCGCCCATCCCTTGACGGCCGCGCACAGGCGGTGCGCGCCCTGCGGCAACGTGGTAGACTACGCGTTCGTTTATGTTCCACTCAGACTGCGAGAGTCTCATGTCAGATAACAGCCAGAAAAAAGTGATCGTCGGGATGTCCGGCGGCGTCGATTCCTCCGTATCCGCCTATTTATTACAACAACAGGGGTATCAGGTTGCTGGCCTGTTCATGAAGAACTGGGAAGAGGACGATAACGACGAGTATTGTTCCGCAGCCGCCGATCTGGCCGATGCCCAGGCGGTCTGCGACAAGCTTGGTATTGAACTGCACACCGTCAACTTCGCCGCCGAGTACTGGGACAATGTCTTCGAGTTGTTCTTGCAGGAGTACCGTGCCGGACGCACGCCTAACCCGGACATCCTGTGCAACAAAGAGATCAAATTTAAGGCTTTCCTAGAGTTCGCCGCCGAAGATCTGGGAGCCGACTACATCGCCACCGGCCACTACGTGCGCCGGCGTGACATCGACGGTACCACCCAGTTACTGCGCGGCGTGGATGCCAACAAAGATCAGAGCTATTTTCTCTATACCCTTAGCTACCAGCAAGTAGCACAGAGCCTGTTCCCGGTCGGTGAGCTGGAGAAACCCGAGGTACGGCGCATTGCCGCCCAGTTGGATCTGGCAACGGCCAAGAAGAAAGACTCTACCGGCATCTGCTTCATCGGCGAGCGCAAGTTCCGCGACTTCCTCGGGCGTTATCTGCCGGCGCAGCCAGGTAAGATCATCACTGTCGATGGCCAGACGATCGGCGAGCACCAGGGGTTAATGTACCACACGCTGGGCCAACGCAAGGGGCTGGGTATCGGCGGCACGAAAGACGGTAACGAGGAACCATGGTATGTGGTGGATAAAGATGTGGCCAATAACGTGCTAGTGGTCGCCCAGGGGCATGATCATCCGCGCCTGTTCTCCAATGGCTTGATCGCCCAGCAGCTACACTGGGTCGATCGTCGCCCGCTGACCACCGAGCTGCGTTGCACGGTGAAGACGCGCTATCGCCAGGCCGATATCCCTTGCCGGGTGATCCCGCTCGACGATACCCGCATCGAGGTTCGTTTCGATCAACCGGTCGCCGCCGTCACGCCAGGTCAATCCGCTGTCTTCTATCAAGATGAAGTCTGCCTCGGTGGCGGCATCATTGAAGCGCGTCTTATCGATTAATCCGTTCGGCCAGCCGGGGCGGTGAGACACAACTGTCTGGCTGGCTTTACGCTTGTCCCGCCGCGCACTGCACTCACGGTGGGCGGCTCATTGTCCCGATTATGTTACACTCAGAAAAGTCTGAACCCGGTCGATACTGAGTCATGAGTCCGCTGCAATCCCTCGATCTTCTGTATATCAACGCTTGCGTCACCTACGCGACTCTCTCCGTCAGTTACTTTGCGCTGAGTCAGCAGCGGGCGCTCGGTCCCTACTCGCCCTTGCCGGGACGTATCCTGTGGGGGGTGATCGCCGGTTTACTCTCCTGGTACCTCAGCGGCAGCAAAATGCCTGTAAGCGCCCATATCCACTATTCGTTCGAAATTGTGCCGATGATCCTGGTCACTTTTTTCGCGGGTTGGTGCGCCGGACTGACCGCCTGGCTTCTGAACTTCATCACCACCGGAGGTTTTGTTCTCGATAATCTGTTTATCGGCCTGATGCTGGCACCGCTGCTGCTGAGCCGCATCTGGCAGCGCAATACCCTGCGTGTGTTTATCCTGTGCATCTCGCTGGTTGCCCTGTTCCACCTGCTGATCATCGTTCCGGAACTGGCGCAACGCATCGAACTGCTGGATGCGCTGTTGCACCAGGTTATCGCCTACTGTTGCCTGCTGCTCTGCTACCAGACGCTGACCCTAAAACAGCGCAGTATCAACGCCTACTTCACCCTGCGCGAATCCGCGCTGCGCGATCAACTGACCCAAACCTACAACCGTCAAGGGCTGCAACAACAGATCCTGACCTTAGAGCGTGAGCGGCGTCCCTGTTGCATCGCGATGATCGATATCGATAACTTCAAGCAGATCAACGACCATTACGGCCATCTCTGTGGCGATCAGGTTCTGATCACGCTGGCGAAGATGGCCAACCAAACCCTCTCGCCGCAAGACTATATCGCCCGTTTCGGCGGCGAGGAGTTTATCATCCTGTTCACCGGGCTGGAGATCACTCAGGCCAACGCACGCTGCGAACATCTGCGCCGGCTGATCAGCCATGCCCCACTCTATCTCGGTCACGGCCAACGCGCTTGGGTCACCGCCTCCTTCGGCCTGACCCATTTCGACGGCCATTCCAACCTTAAACATGCCATCGCCCAGGCCGATGAGGCGCTATACCGCGCTAAACGCCAGGGGAAAAACTGCATCATCGTCACCTGAGCGATCGGCTGCGACGCCATCGTTTGCGCAGATGTGCGCCAGTTGTCGGTTTCAATCGCCCATGTCGCTAGGTTTAGCGTCGGGTTTATGGCATGATCGGGCGTCAGAATCCCGCATCGGCGCTTCATCGTCGGTGCCTCGCTGCCCGCAAACAGGAGTCAACGTGGCGAAGAATTACTATGACATCACCCTGGCATTAGCCGGTATCTGTCAGTCAGCGCGTCTGGTTCAGCAGTTAGCCCATGAGGGACAATGCGACAGTAGCGCTCTGCGCACCTCGCTGCACAGTATTCTTCAAACCGATCCGCCTACGACCCTGGCGGTGTTCGGTGACCATGAGCGCGTACTTAAACCGGGGCTGGAGACACTGCTCAATGTGTTGAACGCCAACCGCCAAGGACCGGGGGCCGAGTTAACCCGCTACTGCCTGAGTCTGATGCTGCTTGAGCGCAAACTGTATAGCAACCGGCAGGCCCTGGCGACCCTCTCCGGGCGCATCGCTGAGCTCGATCGCCAACTGGCGCACTTCGATCTGGAGTCCGACACCATCATCAGCGCGCTGGCCGCCATTTATGTCGATGTCATTAGCCCATTGGGGCCGCGCATCCAGGTCACCGGTTCGCCCAGCATCTTGCAAAACTCGCTGATTCAAGCTCGAGTGCGCGCCGCCTTGCTGGCCGGTATCCGGGCGGGGATCCTGTGGCAACAGGTCGGCGGCAGCCGCCTACAGCTGATGTTCTCGCGTAACCGCCTGTTCCAAATGGCGCAGAATTTATTGACTCATAGTTAACCTTTCCCAACCCCAGGAGTTGCTACCGATGGAATTATCCTCTCTGACCGCCGTATCACCGATCGACGGCCGTTACGGCGACAAAGTCACCGCCCTGCGGCCGATCTTTAGTGAGTTCGGTCTGTTGAAGTTTCGTGTCCAGGTAGAAGTGCGTTGGCTGCAAAAACTGGCCGCCTGTGCAGAGATCGGCGAAGTGCCGGCTTTTGACGCCCAGGCAAACGCTTTCCTCGACCGTATCGTCAGCGAATTCAACGAAGAGGATGCCCGCCGCATCAAAACCATCGAGCGCACCACGAATCACGACGTAAAGGCCGTCGAATACTTTCTGAAAGAGAAGGTCGCCGAGTACCCGGCGCTGCACGCGGTTTCCGAATTCATCCACTTCGCCTGCACCTCCGAAGACATCAACAACCTCTCCCACGCCCTCATGCTGCACAGCGCGCGTGAAGATGTATTGAAGCCGACCTGGCGCCAACTGATCGCGACCATTCAGGGCTTGGCACAGACGTACCGTGACATCCCGTTGATGGCGCGTACCCATGGTCAACCAGCTACCCCGACTACCGTCGGCAAAGAGTTCGCTAACGTCGCCTACCGTCTGGAGCGCCAGTTGCGTCAACTGTCTCAAGTCGAGATCCTGGGCAAGATCAACGGGGCCGTCGGTAACTACAACGCCCACCTGGCGGCCTACCCGCAGATCGATTGGCACGCCTTTAGCGAAAGCTTCGTCACCTCGCTGGGTATTCAGTGGAACCCCTACACCACCCAGATCGAGCCGCACGACTATATCGCCGAGTTGTTTGACTGCGTCGCCCGCTTCAACACTATTCTGATCGACTTCGATCGCGACCTGTGGGGCTATATCGCGCTGAACCACTTCAAGCAAAAGACCATCGCTGGTGAAATCGGCTCGTCAACCATGCCGCACAAGGTCAACCCGATCGACTTCGAAAACTCCGAAGGCAACCTCGGCTTGTCCAATGCCCTGCTCGGCCACCTGGCCGCCAAACTGCCCGTCTCCCGCTGGCAGCGCGATCTGACCGACTCCACGGTACTGCGCAACCTGGGAGTTGGCCTGGGATATGCGCTGATCGCCTATGCGGCGACCCTGAAGGGATTGAGCAAGCTGGAGGTTAATCACGATCACCTGCTGGACGAGCTGGATCATAACTGGGAGCTGCTGGCCGAACCGGTACAGACGGTCATGCGCCGCTATGGTATCGAGAAACCGTACGAGAAGCTGAAAGAGCTGACGCGCGGTAAACGTGTCGATGCCGCTGGGATGCAGCGCTTCATCGACGGCCTGGCATTGCCGGAAGCGGAGAAGCAGCGGCTGAAGGCGATGACGCCGGCCTCTTATCTCGGCGCCGCCAGCCAACTGGTCGATAAGCTGAAGTAATCGATTCGCCTGATGTTCACTTTTGCGCCATCTGCCGCCTGCGGATGGCGCAAATTCCCCTCCACGACGCGCTTTCTGTCACAGCATACCGACTTTTTACTTCTGCCTCGCCCCGCCAGCGATTACACTGGGATCATCCAATACAGCTTATGATTGATGCCGAACGCTATGAGTGCCGATCCAACTCCACTGCTACACAAGCTCCGTGATGACCTCGCTCAACCTGGCTCCATGCCCATTTATCTACGTTTCAACGAGTCCATCCGCCAAGCCATCGCTCAGGGGATGTTGCAACCGGGCGACTTTCTGCCTAGCGAACGTGCCTTCACCGAAGCGTTGAAGATCTCACGCATCACGGTACGCAAGGCGTTAGCCTGCCTGGAACAAGATGACATCATCGGGCGCGGACGTGGCTTTGGTACCCAGATCAAACAGGTGCCGGTGCCAGCGCTGGCCTATTCGCTCACCAATATCAAAGGCTTCTCCGATGAGGTCGCCATGCTGGGCCATACACCTGGCACCCGTTGGCTGTCACGGGAACTGGTGCCGGCATCCGCCACCATCGCCGAAAAACTGGCGCTGCCTATCGACACACCAGTCTATCGCCTGGAGCGTATCCGCAGCGTGGATGGCGAGAATCTCTCGCTGGCCATCTCTTACGTGGTGCGCGAGGCTATCGGTCACTGCAACGAGATCGGCGACTCCTTGTATGCCTATCTGCGCGCTCGCCAGATCCAGTTCGGCCGGCTCACCAGCCAGCTCAGCGCCAGCCTAGCTGACCCCTCGCTACAACAGAAGCTGGGCATTCCGGCGCCGACCGCCATGCTGGTGATCCGTCAATTACTGTGCGATCAGGCTCAACGACCATTGGAATACAGCATCAACTACTGCCGTGGGGATATGTACGAATACACGGCGGAGGATTAAGACGAGCGGGCCGGCAGCGCGGCCCGTGCAACAATCAGCACTGCGCGTGCTGCTGACGTAGACGCTGCAACGCCGTGGCGTAATGCTGCATATCCAGTGGGTTGACCCGCTGCAAGGTCGCCAGCCAATCGGCGCGGATCGCCTGAACCCCGGTGAGCGCCCCGCAAATCGCCGTCGCCATCGCCCCGATGGTGTCGGTATCACCGCCCAAATTGGCGCACAGCTCGGCGCAACGGTTCGGACATCCCTGCGCCAGATCGACCATGGCGATGGCCGCCGGCACCGACTCGATGGTCGAGACGCCGGCGCCGATCAACTGATAGATCCGTTCGCTACCCTGCTCATAGCCCGATGCCGTCTCGCTCACCCCCAGTGCCAGTTCGAGACGGGCGGCCAGCGACGGGCTAAAAGTGGAGGGACGATATTGTTGGGCATAGGCGGCCACGCCGGGCAGCGCCAGGCGGATCTCCGCCCAATTCGCCCCCTCGATCGCCCGCGAGACCGCCCAGGCGATCACTACCGCCCCGGCAACTGCGATGTCCGACTTATGGGTCGGGCTCGAAGCCTGCCACACCTGCTCGACGAATGCCGGCAGCGGTGCCGACGGCAATAGACAGCCTAAGGGGGAGATACGCATCGCAGCACCGTTAGTAATACCGTTATTCTCCTGTGCGGCGATCGCCATCCCGGCCTGCTGTTCGCTCAACGCCTGGCGTGAGCTGGGGCCGAGGATATTGCGCTCGAAGGCATTGAACTCCTCGGCCCAGGCCATGATATTACGCGCGATCAACTCGGGCACCACCTCGCCCTCCGCCTCGATCAATGCATCAGCCAGTGCCAACGCCATCGAGGTGTCATCGGTATACTGCCCGGCGAGGAAATAACAGGCGGCGCTATTCTCTGCCGGTCCATCAAGGAAACGATCGATCCAACCGAAGTGCTGGCGAACCCGCTCCCGCGGCCACAACTCCGATGGCATGGCCAAGGCATCCCCCAACATCTGGCCATATAACGCGCCCAAGATACGCGGCGCCGTCTCCGCTTCGTTACCGCGTTGGGCATCGGTTTGCGTCGCCAACTCAGTCATACTCGCTCTCTCACTCTGTTCGCTCATCAATCGCCAATAGTACCTTAACAATACCAAAAGCAGCAATCATCACCGTTTCGCCGCGCGCGCTGCATCACACCCTGCCGACACAGCGTCTCCCGCCAACGATAATCAGCCAGTTTATCTTGCGTTGACATTAAGGTGTTTATGGTTAGCCCATCTGACGCCGTCGGCAACACCCGGCGGGCAGGTTCAGGGAAAGCGGGCAACGTCAGCAATATTTCATGGACGCTATAGCCACTTTCCGCTAGGGTGAAACCATGCATTTCGGGGAGTTATTGTACCCCCGACACGATAGTGGAAGGATCTGAATATGCGTATCTTAGTCGTCGAAGACAACAACTTACTGCGCCACCATCTGGCGGTACAGATGCGTGAACTGGGCCACCAGGTCGATGCGGCGGAAAATGCTAAAGAGGCCGATTTTTTCGTCCGCGAACAGAGCCCGGACATCGCGATCGTCGATCTCGGTTTACCGGGCGAGGATGGTCTGAGTCTGATCCGCCGCTGGCGTGGCGAGCAGGTTACCCTGCCGATCCTGGTGCTCACCGCCCGCGAAAGTTGGCAGGAGAAAGTGACGGTGTTGGAAGCCGGCGCCGATGACTATGTCACCAAACCGTTTCACCTGGAGGAGGTACTGGCGCGCATGCAGGCGTTGATGCGCCGCAATAGCGGGCTGGCCTCACAGATCATCAGCCTGCCCCCATTCCAGGTCGATCTGTCGCGCCGCGAGCTACGGGTCAGCGACACGCTGATCAAACTCACCGCCTTCGAATACACCATCATGGAGACGCTGATCCGCAACAACGGCAAGGTGGTCAGTAAGGATGCGCTGATGCTGCAACTCTACCCCGATGCCGAACTGCGCGAAAGCCATACCATTGACGTCCTAATGGGACGCTTGCGTAAGAAACTACAGAGTGCGTTTCCGGCGGAGGTCATCACCACCGTACGTGGTCAAGGTTACCGCTTCGACGTACCGGCATGATGCGTCAGCGCTGGCGAGCCTGGAACGCTCGCCCTTTCTCACTACGCACCCGTTTCATGCTGGCCACCGCCGCCATGGTGTTTCTCTTGTCGCTGGCCTATGGCCTAGTGGCCGTGGTCGGCTACGCCGTCAGCTTCGATAAGACCACCTACCGTCTGCTGCGCGGCGAAAGCAATCTTTTCTTCAGCCTGGCTCACTGGCAGGACGGACGACTGACCATCACCCCGCCCCCCAACATGGCGTTGAATACCCCGACCCTGGTGATGATCTACGATCGCGAGGGGCGTCTGCTCTGGAGTCAGCGTCGGGTACCCGCGCTGGAGAAACGCATCGATCACGCCTGGCTGGAGAAACCCGGTTTCTACGAGATCGATAGCAACAAACACTTCAGTAGTACGGTGCTGGGTGATAACCCGCAAATGCAGGATCAACTCAAAGATTACGACGACGACAGCGCCGATGCCATGACCCACTCGGTCGCCGTCAGCCAGTACGCCGCCACCGACCATCTCCCGGCGCTGACCATCGTGGTAGTCGATACCATCCCACAGGAGCTACAGAACTCGGATATGGTCTGGGGCTGGTTCAGCTATGTGTTGATCGCCAACGTCTTGTTAGTGGTGCCCCTGTTGTGGCTGGCCGCCTATTGGAGCCTGCAACCGATTAAAGATGTCGCCAGCCAAGTACGCGAACTGGAAAAAGGGCAACGGGATAGTCTAAGCGAAAATCCGCCTCTCGAACTGCGCGGTCTGGTGCGTAACCTCAACATCTTGTTGAGCAACGAGCGGCAACGCTATACCCGCTACCGCACCACCCTCGCCGATCTGACTCACAGCTTGAAGACCCCGCTGGCGGTGTTACAGAGCACCCTGCGCTCGTTGCGCAACAGCAAGAGCCTAACCATCGAGCAGGCCGAACCGATCATGCTGGAACAAATCAGCCGAATTTCCCAACAGATCGGCTACTACCTGCACCGCGCCAGCGCCCAGTCGGAGCATAGCGTGCTCAATCGCGAGGTGCATTCGGTACCGGCGATCCTCGATGCCCTGGCCTCGGCGCTCAACAAGGTTTACCAACGTAAAGGGGTCGACATCTCGCTGGATATCCCGCCGGAGTTGACCTTCATCGGCGAGAAGAACGATCTGATGGAGGTGATGGGTAACCTGTTGGACAACGCCTGCAAATACTGCCTGGAGTTCGTCGAAGTCAGCGCCTGTCTACGGGGCGATAACCTGCTGTTGTGGGTGGACGACGATGGCCCGGGCATCCCCAGCGATAAGCATGAATTGGTGTTCGCCCGCGGTCAGCGGGCCGATACCCTACGCCCCGGTCAGGGACTGGGGCTGGCGTTGGTGGATGAGTTGGTTGCGCAATATGATGGTAGCGTCACCATTGGCGCTAGCCCCTTGGGCGGCGCGCGCATGTGCGTGCGCTTCGGCCAGCAGCAGTTGGAAAATGATTAATTCCGTCGACGAGGGCACAAAATGCCCTCGGCCTCGGCGGCTGACGGCGTGCCATCCGTTATACTTGCCGCTGTGCCACCAACCATCACAGGATTGCAATCATGGACTATCAGCTCGATCTCAACTGGCAGGAATTCCTGCAAACATATTGGCAAAAGCGCCCGTTGGTTATCCGGCACGGTTTCAAGAATTTCATCGATCCACTGTCGCCGGACGAGCTGGCAGGGCTGGCGATGGAGCAAGAGGTGGACAGCCGCTTGGTCTGTCACGAGGAGGGCGCGTGGCAGGTTGCCCACGGCCCGTTTACCAGCTATGACCACCTCGGTGAGACCAACTGGTCGCTGCTGGTGCAGGCGGTCGATCACTGGCACTCACCAGCAGCGGCGCTGATGCGCCCGTTCCGCCAATTGCCAGACTGGCGCGTGGACGATCTGATGATCTCTTTCTCAGTCCCTGGCGGCGGCGTCGGCCCGCACATCGACCAGTACGACGTGTTTATTATTCAGGGCAGCGGCCGCCGACGCTGGCGTGTCGGGGAGAAAGGGCAACGCCGGCAGCATTGTCCGCATCCGGATCTACTCCAGGTCGATCCCTTCGAGGCGATTATCGATGTGGAGCTGAGCGCCGGCGACATTCTATATATTCCGCCCCACTTTCCCCATGAGGGATACGCCCTGGAGAATGCGCTCAATTACTCCGTCGGTTTCCGCGCACCCAATGCCCGCGAGTTGATCAGCGGTTTCGCCGATCATATGCTGGCGCACGATCTCGGCGCCAACCACTATGCCGATCCGCAACTGACAGCGCGCGACAATCCGGCCGAGATCCTGCCACAGGAGCTGGAGGCTTTGCGCGCCATGATGATCGCCCAATTGAACGATGGTGACCACTTCCGCCAATGGTTCGGCGAGTTCATCAGCCAATCACGCCATGAGTTGGACATCGCGCCGCCGGAACCGCCCTACCAGGCGGGCGAGATCTACGAACTGCTACAGGCCGGTGAAGTGCTGGAACGCTTAGGCGGCATTCGGGTACTGCGTATCGCCGAGGCATGCTACGTCAATGGGGAGCAACTCGACTGCCCGAACTCGGCCGCGCTCGACGCCCTGGCGCGTCACAGCTGCCTGAACAGCGCTCGTTTGGGCGCGGCGCTAGAAGACCCGGCGTTTCTCACCATCCTGACCGGGCTAGTCAATAACGGTTATTGGTTCTTTCAGGACTAACGCTCCCCCCCATTAAGGGGGGCAACACAGGCCGGGGCGCATCAGCGCCCCGCACCATCACACTGATGTGGAAGGAAGTCCGCAGCGGATTAACAGCTGCTGGAGATAATGCGGCACCACCTGACTGGCCGGGCCATAATGCTTCTCGGCAAACTCGCTTTCGACTTGACTCGGCTCCAGATTCAACTCCACGGTATGGGCACCGCTTAGCCGCGCCTCATGGACGAAGCCGGCTGCCGGATAGACATGGCCGGAGGTACCGATAGCGATAAACTCATCCGCCTGCTGCAACGCCTGATAGATCTCATCCATGCCGATAGGCATCTCGCCGAACCACACCACATGCGGACGCAACGGTGCTGGGATCTGGCAGCAGTGGCAACGATCGTCCACGCTCAGATCGCCAAGCCACTTTACTACCTGCCCCGACTGGGTACAGCGCGCCTTGAGCAGTTCGCCATGCATATGGATGATGCGCTGGTTGCCGGCCCGCTCGTGCAGATTATCGATATTCTGAGTCACCAACAGGAAACGGTCGCCCAGCACCTGCTCCAAGCGAGCCAGCGCCAGATGGGCGGCATTTGGTTGGATGGTCGGCATTTGCAACTGACGGCGGCGAGCGTTGTAGAATGCCTGTACCAACGCGGGATCTCGCCGATAGCCCTCTGGGGTGGCGACATCCTCTACCCGGTGCTCTTCCCACAGACCATCCGCCGCCCGAAAGGTGCGAATACCGGACTCGGCAGAGATGCCAGCACCCGTCAACACCACGACGCGCGGTCGATTCATCGTATCCTCTTTATTCATGCCGCCTCCCCATACTATATCCTCATAATAGACCAGCGAGCGTAGGCGCTGATGGCGCAGCCGTTTATTCTTTCTGAAGCGACAGATACGATGACGCGTTTTCATGATGATGATGACTCCTTAATCCGCACACGCCGACCCTCGGGCCGCGCAACGGGCGTCGCTCAGATGCAGGAACGCCGCGCCGCGTGTCCCGCCATCGTCGCCGTAACGCGCCGGTAGGATGCGCGGCGGTGTGGCGACGCGTAGCAGGTGACGCGCAATACGCGACTCCAGCAAGGCAAACAACTCGCTAAAATTAGACAGACCGCCCCCGATCACCACCAATTGGGGATCGAGCACGGTAAACAGATTGGCCAAGCAGATGGCCAGTAGTTCGGCGAAATCGGCGGCGTGTTGCCGCGCGCGCCGCTCCCCCTGGCGATAACGCGCCACAAGCTGGGGAGCGCTCAACGTCTCCCCATGACGCCACTGATACAGCCAAGCGAAGCCTCGCCCTGAGATGTAGTTCTCCAGGCAGCCACACTGACCGCAGCCGCATGCGAGGCGCGGCGTCTCGCGCCCCAGGTAGTCGAGCGCATCCAGCGGCAAGCGCAGATGGCCGAACTCACCGGCCACGCCGTTGGCACCCCGGTAGATACGCCCATCACTCACCAAGCCGCCGCCGACGCCAGTGCCCAGAATGATCCCCAGCACGCTGGTATAGGCCTGCGCCGCCGGATCCCAAGCCTCTGAAAGGGTAAAGCAGTTGGCGTCATTCTCGATACGCACCGGACGAGCGAGACGCGCCGCCAGATCGGCGGCCAACGGCTGCCCCATCACCGCCGGCACATTGGCGCAGAATAGCGTACCGTCCGGGCGTTGCAGGCCAGGGATGCCGATGCCGACACTGCCCGCAGTGCCATAACGCCGATCGGCCTCCTCGGTCAGCGCCGTCAACGCCGCCAGTAACGCCGGGTAATCGTCACGCGGCGTCGCCACGCGCCAATACCCTACCTGGCTGAGCTGTTGGTCGTACACGCCGAGCGCCAGCTTGCTGCCACCGAGATCGAAACCGTAGTACATCGTCGCCTCCATCACTGGCCGCCGCTTAATACCCGCGCCGGATCGATACGACTCGCGCGCCGCGCCGGATACCAACTCGCCAGCAGACTGAGGATGATGGCGGTCAGTAATACCGCCAGGACATCCAGCCACTGTAACTGGCTAGGAAGAAAATCGATCGGGTAAATGTCGCCTGAGAGCAGGCGATGCCCCAGTAGACGCTCGATGAAACGCCCGATCAGAGTCAACTTCAACGAAGCCAGCACGCCGATCGCCACCCCGCACAGGCTACCCAGCAAGCCGGCTAACAAGCCATACCAGATGAAGATGGCGCGGATCAGGCCATCCTTCGCCCCCAGGGTACGCAGCACGGCGATGTCGCCGCTCTTATCCTTTACCGCCATCACCAGGGTGGAGACGATGTTGAAACAGGCTACACCGATCACCAACACCATCGCCAGATACATGATCACGCGAATCATCTGAATGTCACGGAACATATAGCCGTAGGTGCCTTTCCAACTGCGAATATAGACATAGTCGTGGGTCACCTCACCGGCGGCACGCACTACTTTATCGGCACTGAACGGATCGGCCACCTTGATGGCGATCCCGGTCACGCTGTCACCCAGCTCCTGATACTGCTGGGCATCGGCCAACGGCACCAGCGCCAGGGTGTGATCCAACATGCCGCTCAACTGGAGGATGCCGCTCACCTGGAGGCGGATACGCTTAGGCTGTAGCAGCTTCATCTGCGGATCGCTGTTAGGTACCATCACCGTTACCCAGTCGCCACGCCGGACGCCCAGAGCGTCAGCCACGCCCTTACCCAAGACCACCTGTTGACTACCGGCGCGGAAATCCGCCCAGGCGTTATCCAATACATAACGCGGCAACGCACTAACCTGACTCTCCTGGGTGGGGTCGACCCCACGCACCTGCACCGCACGCAGCTGACTGCCATGCTCCATCAGACCGGTGAAAGTGACATAGGGCGCCGCTCCCACCACCCCCTTGACCCGCGCGACGCGCGTCAGAACCGACGACCAGTCGTGGAAGGGCTGCTCCACCGGATAAATCTCTCCGTGCGGAACCACCGATAAGATGCGCTGATCCAGTTCGCGCTCAAAGCCGTTCATCGCGCTCAGGCCGACGATCAACACCGCCACCCCTAACGCGATACCGACGGTCGAGATCACCGAGATCAGCGAAACCATCCCGCCTCGGCGCCGTCCCCGGCTGAAGCGCCGGGCAATCTGTAAAGCCAGCGGCATGCCCATCACTGCGCCTCCATCAGCGTCAGCTCCTGGGTCAACTGACCATCGCGCATCTCCAACTGGCGGCGTAAACGACGCGCCAGCGCCAGGTCATGGGTCACCACCAAGAAAGCGGTACCCTGACGCATATTCAGTTCGCCCAACAGATCGAAGATGGTGTCGGCGGTGCGCATGTCCAGGTTGCCGGTCGGCTCGTCGGCCAACACCAGCGACGGGTTATGCACCAGCGCCCGCGCAATAGCAACGCGTTGGCGCTCGCCACCGGACAACTCCGACGGGCGGTGGTGGGCGCGATGCGCCAGCCCGACCGCCTTTAACATCGCCAGCGCCTGAGGCTGAGCCTGCTTCGGCTTCATGCCGCCGATCAATAGCGGCATCATCACATTCTCCAACGCGTTGAAGTCGGGCAGCAGGTGATGAAACTGGTAGATAAAGCCCAACTCACGATTACGCAACGCCGCTTTGTCCGACGCTGACATGCGGTTGAGCGACTGCCCCTTGAAGATCACCTCCCCGGCGCTCGGGCTATCCAACCCCCCCAGCAGGTGTAACAGGGTGCTTTTACCAGAGCCGGAGCTGCCGACGATCGCCATCATCTCCCCCGGATGAATGTCGAACGAGACATGACGCAGGACATCGGTACTTAGCTTGCCCTCCTGATAGCTCTTGCTCAGGTCGTTGCACTGCAACAGGATGGGCGTCGGGGATGAAGGGTTACTCATAACGTAATGCCTCGGCAGGATGAACGGCGGCGGCGCGCCATGACGGATAAAGCGTTGACAACAGGGAAAGCAGCATGGCAACCAGGGTGATAGTCACTACCTGGGCGGCATGAATGTCTACCGGTAGCGTACCGCCGCCAAGCATATCGCCCAGCCATGGCAGTAGGGTATTCAGTTGGCTGGCCAGCAACGCCCCCAACAGGGCGCCCAACAGCGAGCCGATGATGCCGGCGCTGGCCCCCTGCACCATGAAGACGCTCATGATCTGGCGCCGGGTCAGCCCTTGGGTTTGCAAAATGGCTACCTCCCCCTGTTTCTCCATCACCAGCAGCCCCAGAGAGGTGATGATGTTAAAGGCGGCGACGGCGACGATCAGGCTTAACAGCAGCCCCATCATGTTCTTCTCCATCTTCACCGCCTGGAACAGTTCGCCCTTCCGCGCCCGCCAGTCTTGCCACACGAGGCCATCAGGCAACGGATGTGCCACCAGCGCTTCGATGTCCAGCGGACGTTGCATAAACAGGCGCCAGCCGCTGATATGCCCCAACGGGTAGCGCATTAGGCGCGAGGCATCCTGCTGGTTGACCAGCAACTGCGTCTGATCCACCTCGCTATCGGCGTTAAAGGTGCCGATCACGGTGAAGATGCGCTGGCTGGGAATACGCCCCATCGGGGTAAACTGGCTGGCGCTCGGCACCATCAGGCGTACCCGGTCGCCCGCCTTGACGCCAAGGGAGGCGGCTAACTGGCTGCCGAGAATGGCGCGGTACTGACCCGGCTGTAACTGTTGCTGACTGACGCCGCTGAGATAGCGATCCAACGGATCGGCCTCCTGTGGGTTAACGCCGATCATCACGCCTACCCCAACGCTGTGTGGGCTTTGCAACACCACATCACCGCTGGTCAGCGGCGCGACGCGCGTCACGCCGGGCAACCCGCTCAGCAACGAGGCCGGGTAGTGGGTGGGATCCAACTCGCCTTGCGGCGTGGTGACCAGCGCCTGCGGCATCAGGCTGAGGATGCTCTGCTCCAGATCACGCTCAAAGCCGTTCATCACCGACAACACGGTGACCAACGCCATCACGCCCAATGTGATGCCGATAGTGGATAACCAGGAAACAAACCGACCGAAGCGGTCCGAAGCGCGCCCGCGCATGTAACGCAGGCCAATAAATAGGGCGACAGGTTGATGCATGGCTCTCTTTCTTGCAATGCGCAAAGTGATTGGCAAGTATATGTCTGTGAACAGGTTACCACAATGGGCATCGCGACGCCCGCCAGCGGTATCGCGTCATGGCGCGCGCATGTCGCGCCACGAGCATATAGTGGTATTATCTATGCTGACATCCGTATTGCTCCCCAGCGCGGGACACGACGTACACGAGATCCGCTAACGCCCTATGTCTGAACAATATCGACTTACCCTGCCAGAACGCTACCCGTTGCCGGCCCGCGCCGGCGATGTCCGCCAACTGGGCCAGCTCAGCGGCTCGGCCTGCGCCTTGGAATGCGCCGAGATCGCCGCACGCCATCCCGGGGCGGTGATGCTGGTGGTGCCCGACATGCAGACCGCGCTCCGTCTGCGCGACGAGATCCCCCAATTTAGCCGCCAGTGGGTCACCACCCTGGCCGACTGGGAGACCCTGCCCTACGACAACTTCTCACCGCACCAGGACATCATCTCCGCCCGTCTCTCCAGCCTCTACCATCTGCCGGGGATGGAGCGCGGAATCATCATCCTGCCGATCAACACCCTGATGCAACGCGTCTGCCCGCACAGCTTCCTGCACAGCCATGCCCTGGTGATGCAAAAGGGGCAGCGTCTCTCGCGTGACACCCTACGCGGCCAATTAGAACAAGCCGGCTACCGCAGTGTGGATCAGGTGATGGAGCATGGCGAGTTCGCCACCCGTGGCGCCCTGCTCGACTTGTTCCCGATGGGCAGCGATGAACCTTACCGCATCGACTTCTTCGATGACGAGATCGACAGCCTGCGTCTGTTCGACGTCGACAGCCAACGCACCTTAAACGACGTCGAGCGTATCGATCTGCTGCCAGCACACGAGTTCCCGACCGACAAGCACGCCATCGAACTGTTCCGCAGCCAGTGGCGCGAGCACTTCGAGGTACGTCGCGACGCCGAGCATATCTATCAGCAGGTTAGCAAGGGGATCTGGCCGGCAGGGATCGAGTATTGGCAACCATTATTCTTCAGCCAACCGCTGCCCACCCTGTTCAGCTACCTGCCCGCCGGCACCCTGGTGTTAGGCCTGGGCGATCTGCATCAGGCCGCCGAGCGTTTCTGGCAAGACATCGTGCAGCGCCACCAGAGCCGGGGTGTCGATCCGATGCGTCCCCTGCTGGCACCGGAAAGTCTGTGGATGCGGGTCGACGAGTTATTTGCCGCCCTCAAGCAGTGGCCACGCATCCAACTGACCCGTGAGGTGCTCAGCGAGCGGGCCGGGCACAGCAATCTGCACTACCAACCGCTCCCACGCCTGGCGGTCGAGGCTCAAAGCAAGAAGCCGCTGGAAAACCTGCAACGCTTCCTGGCACAGTTCGACGGCAGCGTGGTGTTCTCCGCCGAGAGCGAAGGCCGGCGTGAGACCCTGCTGGAGCTGCTGGCGCGCATTCAGATCACTCCCCGGCTGATCGCCCGCTTGGAGGAAGCCGAACCCGGCGGTCACTACATCATGGTCGGCGCCAGCGAGCACGGCTTCATCAACAGCCCGCTGGGGCTGGCACTGATCTGCGAAAGCGATCTGCTCGGTGAGCGCGTCAGCCGACGGCGCCAAGACAATCGGCGCACCATCAATACCGATACCCTGATCCGCAACCTAGCCGAATTGGCCCCCGGCCAACCGGTGGTGCATCTGGAGCACGGTGTTGGACGCTACGGCGGCATGACCACCCTGGAGGCGGGCGGGATCAAGGGCGAATACCTGATCCTCAGTTATGCCGGCGATGCCAAGCTCTATGTACCGGTCTCTTCCCTGCATCTGCTAAGCCGCTACGCCGGCGGTGCCGACGAAAGCGCGCCTCTGCACCGCCTAGGGGGCGACGCCTGGACGCGTGCACGCCAGAAAGCGGCGGAGAAAGTGCGTGATGTGGCCGCCGAGCTGTTGGACATCTACGCCATGCGCGCCGCCAAGGCGGGCTTCGCCTTCCACCACGACCGTGAAGCCTATCAACTGTTCTGTCAGGGCTTCCCGTTCGAAACCACGCCGGATCAGGAGATGGCGATCAATGCGGTACTCAGTGACATGTGCCAGCCGCTGGCAATGGATCGTCTGGTATGCGGCGACGTCGGTTTCGGCAAGACGGAGGTAGCGATGCGCGCCGCCTTCCTGGCGGTGCATAACAGTAAACAGGTGGCAGTGCTGGTGCCGACCACCCTGCTGGCGCAACAGCATTATGATAACTTCCGCGACCGCTTCGCCAACTGGCCGGTGCGCATCGAATTGATCTCGCGCTTCCGCAGCGCCAAGGAACAGGCCCAGGTGCTGGCGGATACCGCCGAGGGCAAGGTCGACATCCTGATCGGTACCCATAAGCTGCTACAGACCGATGTGCTATGGAAAGATCTGGGGCTGCTGATCGTCGATGAGGAACACCGTTTCGGTGTGCGTCAGAAGGAGCGTATCAAAGCGCTGCGCGCCGACGTCGACATCCTGACCCTGACGGCGACGCCGATCCCGCGCACCCTGAACATGGCGATGAGCGGCATGCGCGATCTCTCCATCATCGCAACCCCGCCGGCGCGCCGTATGGCGGTCAAGACCTTCGTGCGCGAGTACGATAGCCTGTTGGTGCGCGAAGCGATCCTGCGCGAAACCCTACGTGGCGGTCAGGTGTACTACCTGTATAACGACGTCGACTCCATCCAGAAGGCCGCCGATCGGCTGGCGACTCTGGTGCCGGAGGCGCGCATCGCCATCGGCCATGGCCAGATGCGCGAACGCGAACTGGAGCGGGTGATGAACGACTTCCACCACCAGCGTTTCAATGTGCTGGTGTGTACCACCATCATTGAGACGGGTATCGACATCCCCAGCGCCAACACCATCATCATCGAGCGTGCCGACCACTTCGGTCTGGCGCAATTGCACCAGTTGCGCGGGCGTGTAGGCCGCTCTTACCATCAGGCCTACGCCTATCTGCTCACCCCGCCGCCGAAAGCGATGACCGTCGACGCCCAGAAACGTCTGGAGGCCATCGCCTCACTGGAAGATCTCGGTGCCGGTTTCGCCCTGGCAACGCACGATCTGGAGATCCGCGGGGCCGGCGAGCTGCTGGGAGACGATCAGAGTGGCCAGATGGCCAGCGTTGGCTTCTCGCTGTATATGGAGTTGCTGGAGAGCGCCGTCGATGCCCTGAAGGCCGGGCGCGAACCCTCGCTGGAAGATCTGACTAGCCAACAGACCGAGGTGGAGCTACGCATGCCGACCCTGTTGCCGGAGGAGATGATCCCCGACGTCGGCACCCGCCTCTCGTTCTACAAGCGCATCGCCAGCGCCAGCGACGCGGAGGCGTTGGCCGATCTACGCGCCGAGCTGATCGACCGCTTCGGCCCGTTGCCCGATGCGGCACGCAACCTGTTACAGTGCGCCGCGCTGCGTCAACAGGCGGCGGCGTTGGGTATTCGGCGCATCGAAGGGCATGACAAGGGAGGCTTCATCGAGTTCAGCGAGAACAACCACGTCGACCCGAGCTATCTGATCGGACTGCTGCAACAGCAGCCAGGGGTTTTCCGCCTGGATGGCCCCAGCAAGCTGAAGTTTATCCGCGATCTCAGCGAACGTCCGGTGCGGTTAGCGTTCATCAGCCAACTGTTGGCGGCTTTCGCCGAGCACCGTCTCTAATCGGTGTCTCGCCCTCGGCCCGCGCTGAGGTCGGCAGCAATCAACACAGACGGCCCCGTAGGGCCGTCTGTGTTTTCGCTCATCGAGCGTGCATCATGTCACACGCTGGATGCGTTAGGCTTTCTGGTCGATAATCAGTTGTCCCTTGCTGTCCAGCGGGATCTGCGATCCGGGATCGCGATCCATGCGTACCCGGCCGCGCTGTTCACCGATTAAGTAGGTGACGTCATAGCCCAGCAGACGTCGCGACTTATCATACTCGGTGCTGCAACGCTGTTCGCGGGTGGCATAAGTATCATTCTGCTGCATACGATCCTGGATCTGGTTGCCAGCATAACCACCGCCCAGCGCCCCGAGTACCGTCGCCACATCGCGTCCCCGTCCACTGCCGACCTGATGGCCTAGCACCCCACCGGCTACCGCGCCCAACAGTGAGCCCGCCAGGCGATTCTCATCCTGTACCGGCCGGCGATGCATCACGGTCACCTCACGGCATACCCGACGCGGTGTCTTGATCATCTCATGGATCGGCTGAACCGAGAGCACCCGCGCGTACTGCGGCGCCGTATCAAAGACCTTCAACCCGGCGACCGCCGCCACACTTAACGCCGCCGCCACCCCAATGCCGATACCGGCCAACATGGATTTATTCATCATCTGCGTGATCCTTCTTGTTTTCTAGCCCGGTGCCGCGGCCAATGTCGCGCTACGACCCGTGATGAGCCAAGTGATGGCAGTCAGTGTGCGCAGAGCGCCGGGCATCAACAATCGGAATAACGGAAGAAATGCCCGCCGCGCGGGCAGCGGGACAGGATTCAAGACTATTCTGAGGGGCGCACGCGACGCCGGCGGGATTTCAGCTTCAATTCGCTGATCACCACCCCAATCACGATCAGCGCGGCCCCCAGCAACGCCACCCCCGGCAGGCGTTCGCCAGCGATGCGCCCCACCACTCCGGCCCATACCGGTTCACCGGCGTAGATCACCGTGGCGCGGGTCGGCGAGACACTGCGTTGCGCCCAGTTCATGGTCACCTGAATGATGCCGCTAGCGGCCCCCAACCCCAAGGCGCTGAACAACAAATAGCTTGAACAGGGCGGCAGCGCCTCGCCATTCGGCCACATCAGCATAAAGCTGAGCAACGACGCCGTCGCCAACTGGATCAGGGTTACCCGGCGCACATCCACCCGACCGGCACAGCCGCTGATCAGAATGATCTCCGCGGCGATAGCCAAGGTACTCAGCAGCGTCGTCATCTCGCCGATGCCGAACTCACCGTTCCCTGCCTGCGGTCCCGACAGCAGCAGCAGACCGAGAAACGCTAGGCCAATGCCAATCCAGGCCATCAGCTGCGGCCGGCGTCCGAGGAACAGCCACTGTAACAGCGGCACCAACGGCACATACAGCGCGGTCATAAAGGCCGACTTACTGCTGCTGATGGTTTGCAGGCCATAGGTCTGCAAACCATAGCCGGCGGCAATCGCCGCGCCGATGCTCATCCCCCAGACCAGTTCACGGCGGGTGAAACCATGCAGATGACGCCAGCTTAGCAACAGTAGCATCAGGGTAGCGGCGGCGAAACGTAAGCCGACAAAGAAGAAAGGGCCGCTTAGCGTCATCGCATGGTGCACGATGAGAAAGGTGCCACCCCAGAGCATGGTAATGAAGATCAGGATCACTTCTTGGCGCGAGAGCGTCAGACGAAAAGCAGAATCGGATGACATCGAGAAAAACCAGTCGCAGATAACGGACTGTTCAGTGTGCGCGTCACACCTAACGCGGTCAATAGATAGGTTACAGGCGCCGCCGCGCGGCGCCTGTCGCGGGATTAATGCAGTTTGAGATGTGGGCGGATCACCCGGTTGATGCTATCGACCAACATGCGCAAGCCAGTCTTCAGGTAACCGTGCAGCGCTATCTGATGCATACGGTAAAGCGAGATGTACATCAGCCGGGCGATACGCCCCTCGATCATCATCGAGCCACGCGTCAGGTTGCCCATCAAACTACCGACGGCGCTAAACTCGGAGAGCGAGACCAGCGAACCGCGATCGCGATAGATGAATGGTTTCAGCTTTTTGCCCTGCAACAACGCCAGGATGTTGTCGGCACACAGGCTCGCCATCTGGTGTGCGGCCTGCCCACGCGGCGGCACAATGCTGCCGTTCGCCTGCGGGCAGGCGGCGCAATCGCCGATCGCGAAGATGTGCGCATCGCGCGTGGTTTGCAGCGTCGGCTCAACGACCAGTTGGTTGATGCGGTTGCTCTCCAGGCCACCGATATCGCGCAAGAAGTCCGCCGCCTTGATACCTGCCGCCCACACCATCAGATCGGCTGGGATAAACTCACCGCCTTTGGTCTGTAGACCGTTGCTCTCGGCGCGGGTAACCATAGTCTGAGTCAGCACGCGTACACCGAGTTTACTCAGTTCCTGATGGGCCGCGGCCGAGATGCGCGGCGGCAATGCCGGCAGGATACGTTCCCCCGCCTCGACCAATGTCACATTCAACGCTGCGCTGCTCAGGTTCTCGTAACCGTAGCTCTGTAGTTGCTGGACCGCGTTGTGCAGTTCGGCAGACAGCTCTACCCCAGTCGCGCCCCCGCCGACGATGGCAATATTAACCTTCTCCTCCGGCTTACCCGCCGCTGAGTATTTCAGGAAGAGGTTAAGCATCTCGTTATGGAAACGATGTGCCTGCTGCGGACTGTCCAGGAAGATGCAATTCTGGCTGACGCCCGGTGTCCCGAAGTCGTTCGAGGTACTGCCCAACGACATCACCAGGATATCGTAATCGAGCTGGCGCTCAGCCACCAACAAGGCACCCTGCTCGTCATGGATCGCCGCCAAGGTCACTCGGCGGCTCTGGCGATCGAGCGCAGTCATGCTGCCCAGTTGGAAGGTAAAATGATGCGCCCGCGCGTGAGCCAGGTAGCTCAACGCGTCGACCCCATCGTCCAACGAACCGGTCGCGACTTCGTGCAATAAGGGCTTCCACAGGTGGCTATGGTTACGATCGATCAGCACCACCTCCGCCTTGCCTTTCCGCCCCAGCGAATGGCCCAGACTGGTTGCCAGTTCGAGTCCGCCGGCACCACCGCCGACAATCACGATTTTCTTTTTTGCTGCGCTCAAAGCTCTCTCCCTTGGTAAAAAATGTAAACCATTCGTTAACCGAAGATGACTTCCGCATAACCCAGCGTGGCGGCTTGGCTGACGAAGGTTAATGTCATTCACTGCGGGCACGATACCACAAAGGGTAATATGGTCATACCAAAATTGATTCAAATCAAAGAAAGCTGCGATTGTTTGGTTACTTTTTGTGCGCTAGCGCCGATTTTTTACACTTCAAGCACCGTGCGCTAAGCTGGCGATGCGCACTCCGCCCCCGCGCACGGCTCAGCCCCAGGCGTGACATATTCATCCCATCAAGATGCAGTGTTATCATGACTGTATCGATCGTGGCGCACACTTCGTCGGCGCCGCCTGCCGCCTACTTGTATAGGACGCCATGAACGCCAGACAACAACGCATTCTGCAATTAGTAAACGACAAACGCCGTATCAGCGTCGCTGAACTGGCTCATCTCTGCCAGGTTTCCGAGGTCACCATTCGCCAGGATCTGACGCAACTAGAGAAACGTAGCTACCTCAAACGCGTACACGGCTTTGCCCTTGCGCTGGACAGCGACGAGGTCGATGCACGCATGATGATCAACTTCACGCTGAAGCAGCAGCTAGCCGCCTATGCCGCCTCGCTGGTGGACGACGGCGAAACCATCTTCATCGAAAGCGGCAGCACCAATGCCCTGTTGGCGCGCTACCTAGCCGAGCGTAAACACATTACCTTGGTCACCGTCAGCACCTATATCGCCCACCTGCTCAAGGAGACCGACTGCGATGTCATCCTGTTGGGCGGTCTGCACCAGAAGCGTAGCGAGACCGTCGTCGGCCCGTTAACGCGCCAGTGCATTCAACAGGTCTATTTCAGTAAGGCTTTCATCGGCATCGACGGCTTCCATCCCGACACCGGATTCACCGGGCGCGACATGATGCGCGCCGATGTGGTCAATGCGGTTCTCGCCAAGGGGGCGCAAAATATCATCCTGACCGACGCGTCGAAGTTCGGCCAGATCCATCCCAACCCCTTGCAGCCCAGCGGCGCTATCAGCCGCGTGATCACCGACTATCGTCTCGCCGAGACAGCGCGAGCGCAGTTAGAGGCGCTGGCGATCGCCGTCGATAAAGTCTCCGAAAACGGTATTCGTTGATAGGGATGATAGAGAAAAAAACCTACGTCAGCGCTTGCGTGCGGCTAGCGATACTGTATATATTCACAGTAAACAACTCATTAAGGAGTGAACCATGCGCATTGAACTGACTCTAGACAAGCGCAACCCGCTACCTGACGGGGCGCTTGATGCCTTTCAGCAAGAGTTTTCCCGGCGTCTTCAACCGCGCTACCCCGACTGCATCGTGCAGGTACGCCAGGCTGGTGCCAATAACCTGAGTGTTCTGGGAGGCGGTAAGAGCGATCGGGAGATCATCGAAACGATCCTGCAAGAAACCTGGGAGAGTGCCGACGACTGGTTCAGCCCCGACATCCCCGAGTGAAATGCCGCCAGGTCTAAATCCTGGCCCAATTACCTGCTACATCAGGTTTTTTATTGTAAAGAGGGAAAAAAACTATCGCCCGTGGCGCGGAAGCATATACTGAAAAGGCGCATGGCATGCGTTTGTTGATCCTAGCTTATTGCTCCTCGTTAGTACGCATTTTTAGTGACTACGCTTAAGGGGGTCTTATGAACGGCAAAGATGAAGTGATCCAGACGCACCCGGTTGTCGGTTGGGATATCAGTACCGTAGACAGTTACGATGCCTTAATGATCCGTCTTCACTACCTTTCATCGCAAGATCAACCCCCGGAGGATGCTCGCGTCGACCGCACGCTGTGGTTGACTACCGATGTAGCCCGGCAACTCATTACCATCCTGGAGGCCGGGATCGCCAAGATCGAAGAGAGCGATTACCAACAGCTTGACTATATCAAGCATTAACGTTCCCCCCAACACCGCCGCCAGGCGGTGTTTTTCTTTCGCCCCCTCAGGCGGCCTACGCCATCCCGGTATACACTAACAGGTAGTGAGACGACATACGCGCCGGATGCGACAGGTGCGGAGAAAGCGAAACGGAGGCGGAGATGGACTATGATCTGGCAATCGTTGGCAGCGGCTCTGTCGGCGCCGCGGCCGGTTATTATGCCGCGCTAGCCGGCCTCAACGTCGCCTTGTTTGATCGCCACTCGCCCCCGCACCATCAGGGCGGCCATCATGGCGATACCCGTCTCATCCGCCACACCGACGCGGCGACCCCACAATACGCTGCGCTAGCCCAACGGGCACAACAGCTATGGCTCGCGTTAGAGGAGATCAGCGCCTTACCCCTGTTTCATCGCTGCGGTGTACTCAGCCTGGGGCCACGACACAGTACCTTCATGCGCGGTACCCGAGCCAGCGCGGCCCAGCAGGGCGTAACGCTCAACGACTTGAGCCAGGCGGCGCTCGCGGAGCGCTGGCCGGCAATCGCCCTACCGGCGACATACGATGCACTGTTGGAGCCGGATGCCGGCTACCTGAAATGCCATCTGGCCATCGCCAGCCTGATCGAGAAGGCGGCAGAATTAGGCGCCCAACTGCACTTTGATTGTCCATTACACGCCTGGCATCCTGAGAGGGATGGTGTACGCCTGTTAGCCGCCCAGGGCGAATGGCGCGCCCGACGCGTCATCATCTGTGCCGGTAGCGGGACACACAGTCTGTTACCCCAACTACCGCTGCGTATCCTATGTAAACCCTTCGCCTGGTATCAAGCCGGGCCGAATCTCAGCGAGGCGCAGCACTTCCCTGCCTTGCACACCCTGACCGCGCAGGGCCACTATTTCTACAGTTTCCCTGCCGTCGATGGCGCCCTTAAGGCTGGGCGCTACGATGGTGGGGTGCGCGTCACCCCACCCGCGCGCTGCCCCCGAGCCCGCGACGCCCAAGAGGATGACGAGATCCATGACTATCTGCAACGATTTCTCCCCCACGTTGGCCCCTGCCTACACGGCGACATCGCCAGCATCGCCTGTACGCCTGACGATCATCTTATCCTCGATCGCCTGCCCCAAGCGCCGGCGATCACCGTAGTTGCCGGCCTCGGTAGCCATGGATTTAAATTGGCGCCGGCGTTAGCCGAACTGGCACTTGCCCTGACGCGCGGTGAAGCGCCCGCGCTCAATCTGAGTCCCTTTCGGCTGGGACGTTGGCCGGCGGTGACTCGCTAAGCGTTGACCAGATCCCCGCCCCTCCTCGCTATCCGACGAGGGGCGCATCGCTTGGACTAGCGCTCAACTAACGTTAACCTGACGCAGGCTGGACGCACCCAGCACTCGCTCCATGTGCCGGCCCTCGTACGTTGACTGTGGCATTAAACAACGCGCCTCTGTCCTGGTGGGATAGCCTGCGCCGCTGCTCCTCTCCTCTGCCATCGCAAAGCGCGGGCTAGGAGGCCAACCGTAGCTACCCGGCCCCCCAGACGAGACGAGCCTCCCTCTCTCCTCATTCGCTCGCCAAGGGAATTTCACTTACCAATATCTATTTAATTATGACGATTTATTTTTATTATTTATATGTTATCTCATCGAAAGAAAAATAATCCCACCTCACTTACAGATGGGGGCTTTTCCCATTGACAGGGTACGGCAAAGAAATTAGTTTGAGCGCTTAAAACACCTCGTAGCGTTATTCCCTATTATCGCCCCGTGTCACGCCTGCTCACGGAACTACGCCAAGCATGGCGCCTTACCTCGCGCCATAAACGACCGGCGCGATCGCTAAAGGACGAGTCATGGAGTTATTGGTTATTGAGCCCTGCCGCTATACCCAAATGGGCATCGATTTATTTATCAAGGATGAGAAAAACATCAATATTAATTATATTGATGACATCACGAGCATCCGCGATAACCACACGACAGAGCAAATGGATTTTATCTTCGCTAACCTCAGCGTCTATTGCCAGCACCATGATATTAATCGCGGCTTACAGGCTTTTCTCCATCGCCCACGGCGCGCGGTCTGCTTTATTTATACACAGGCTCACTATCCCTATACTAAACAACCGCTGTATTTAAAAAATGGCATTTATTTAATCAATAAAAAGATGACCCCGGCGTTATTGCACCTGATCAGTCGACTGCCGCATCCACCAGCGCTAGAGCCCGCTTATCCGATCGCACAGATCTACGGCGCCTGGCCGCTGCTCACCGCACGCGAGATCAGCGTACTGCATGACTGGATGCAGCAGATCGTCAACCATCGTATCGCCCAGCGTTTACACCTCAGTCCCCGGACGATCTACGCCCACAAGCGGCGTATTATCGAGAAAATGCACGTAAGAAACCGCATCGAACTCTGTTATCTGTATAACCTGCTGCGCCACCTCTATTAGAGGGTGATGACGAAGGTTGAGGAGCAGACGGGTTTTTCCTATACTCGAATCTCGCTCCTTGTGCCGTGAGGCATCATGCTTGACCGTCTACTGCAACGCCTGATCGACAATGTTCGCCATCACCTGATCTTTTACCTCGTCGTGTCGCTGTTACTGTTAGCCTTCGATCTCTACTACTTCATGGTGAGTTGAGCGCAAGGTGCATTGCATGCGCGCCTCACGATCCGCTATGCTGATGGCTGCGCTATCAGTACGTTAATCCTCTTTGGTATCTGCTATGCTGTCGTTTACTCTAGATCGCAACAGCCCGCTTGCGCTACAAACGCAACTCTATCAGCAATTCCACACCGCGCTTCACAATGGTTCATTGCAACATGGTGAACGTCTGCCCTCGATCCGTGAATTGGGCAGTAAGCTGCACGTATCACGCAATACCATCACCGCCGTGTATGAAAAGCTACAGCAAGAAGGGTTTATCGCTAGTCGGCCCGGTGTTGGCTATGACGTGATCTACGCCAGTCACATCGATCTCCCTGAAACGCCGGCGGCGCGGCATGAACTGGATCATCCCCCCAGTGTGCTATGTACTCAAGCCCCGGACACTTATGTCGACGTCGACAGTCCTCTGTTCTTCAGCCTAGGTAACCCAGATGAGTCGGCTTTCCCCTGGCAACGTTGGCGTAGTTGGAACAACAAAGCATCGCGCAGCAAACATTTGCTGATGACTCGCTATCATCCACCGGCCGGTCTGCTCTCGCTGCGTCAGGAGCTGGTCAAGTATCTGGCCGCGGCGCGCGGGATCCATACCGATGCACAACACATCATCATCACCAATGGCGTACAGGAGGGGTTAGCTCTGCTGGCGCGGACCTTGCTAACCCCGCAGGAGCACATCACTGTCGAGTCGCCATGTTACTCCGGTGCCTGGAATCTGTTTAATAGCTTCTCCCCGCAGATCCACGCTATTCCGGTCGATGAATACGGGCTACGTACCGATCGGTTACCCGAGCAGCAGTGTGCCTTAGCCTATGTCACCCCCTCGCATCAATACCCGGTCGGCAGTACCCTACCGCTGGCACGCCGCCTTGCCCTGCTCGACTGGTCACGCCGCTCTAATGCCTATGTGATAGAGGATGACTACGACACCACCTTTCTGTATGGCACCCAGCCATTGCCCGCGCTCAAATCACTGGAAGACGCCAACAACGTAATCTATCTGAGTAGTTTCTCAAAGACGTTGGGCCCGGGGATGCGTCTCGGCTTTATGGTCTGTCCGGATCGGCTGGTCGAGCCTATCTTGAATCTGAAGGCGTTATGGAATCATGGCGCCAGTTGGCTATACCAACAGTTTCTCGCCGATTTCATGTCGGATCAGGGCTATCACCGCCACCTGCGTAAGCTGGAATTGGAATACGCCGCTCGTCAGGCGTTGCTGCGCGAGGGGTTGAGCGCGCTGTTTCCCCGCGCCCGCCTGTTAGGCACCTCATCCGGGCTGCACCTGACGCTCAAAACCGATCTCAGTGCGCAGAGTGTCAATCGCCTGCGTGAGCGCTGCCTGCGCGACGGCGTGCGCTTCGATACCCTGCAAAGTATGTGTAACGGCTCGGAGCGCGCCTACCTGGAGCAGGATGGCGCTCCGCTGATGCTCTTTGGCTTTAGTGCCCTGTCGGCGGTAAAGATCCGCCGGGCGCTAGAGATCATCGCCCGAGCGGCGAAGGAGTTAAAGCTGGCCTAAATGCGTCGTCATGCTGCCACTCAGGCGGCAGGCGGCGCATCGCTTGGTAATTGCAGACGGAAATCTTGCTGTAGAGCGTTAGGCGCGCCGCTATTTAGCAATTGTTGGTAGATATCGCCCGCCACGGTGCAACGCTGACGATCGGGATCGCTGGCCATCGCCATTCCCAATGCATTACCTGCCATCTCGTTATACAGCAGATCCGTCAGGCGGTTCTTCTCGCCCAACGATGTCACCGTACGCAACGCATCCACTGTAGTGTTATACAGCGGTGATAAGCTGTTCTGCTGATTACAGCGCCGGTAGACCTCATGATAAAAAGCTAACTGCAATGCCTGCTCATAACGCAGGCTAGCGGCAGGCACCTTCACCTGCGCTTGAGCGGCCGCGGCGGCGCTGTTGTCCGCGGCGGCGCCAACTGCCGGCGCAATAGCGGCTGAGGGGACACTACTGACCGGATGTGGCGTATCGATCGCCACCGAGGTGCTGGGCTCCGCCAATGCGCTGGCGGCATACCATGCCATCAGGCCGGCGCCCAGCCATAGAAAGGGTTTATTCATCATCATTTCCTCTAGAAATGTTTTGCTACTATCCTAATGCGTCAAGCGGACAAGAAAAGGGCCAATCTGTTGTGCCGCGGCCCATTCTGTATCAGTCTGTGTCTTCGCCGTCTGCCATATCTCCCGCCCTCGGCGACCGCCGATATGGACAGCTGCGCATTTTTTCAACGCCGGACACCTCGGATTCCCACGGCAGTCACATTCCCGCACGCTATTTCAGACTGATTTACAATTGTATTATCTTATTTATGGTACCATTGTTGGGTATCTCTCTCCTGCGAACTTGTCTGATATTTGGGGTGCGGCAGATCACATAATAGGCAACCAGCCTGATCACCGGTATGCGCACTGCCCAACGCGGCTTTTTCCTTCAGACCCCTGTTCGTGGTTAATTAAGGTAACGTAATGGAAGTCATCAAAGCGATCCTGCATGCACTGTGGGCCCACGATTTCGCCGTGCTAAGCGATCCGCATATTGTCTGGATTATTTACGCCATTCTGTTTACTACCCTAGTATTAGAAAATGGCCTGCTCCCCGCCGCCTTCCTACCGGGCGACAGTCTGTTGCTGTTATCCGGTGCCCTGATCGCGCGCTCAGTGCTCCCCTTTTTCCCGACGCTGTGCCTGCTGGTCATCGCCTCTAGCCTAGGGTGTTGGTTGAGCTACTTGCAGGGGCGTTGGCTGGGAGATACCCGTCTGGTGCAAGGCTGGCTGTTACGTCTGCCGCCGCAATACCACCAGCGTGCTTACAATCTGTTTCATCGTCATGGTTTGATGGCCTTGCTCATTGGTCGTTTCTTGGCCTTCGTGCGTACCATCCTACCGGTTCTCGCCGGGTTGTCCGGGCTGCGTAACACGCGTTTCCAGCTCTTCAACTGGATCAGCGCTCTACTCTGGGTTGGCGTGGTGATGGGCTTGGGGCTGGCCATTAGCCACATCCCTTTCGTCCAGCAGCATCAGGATCAGGTGATGTCGATCCTCATCGTCCTGCCGGTAGTACTACTGGTCAGCGGCTTGATCGGTACCCTACTGCTGCTGCTACGCCGCCGCCGACAACCACATGCCTGATCCTCTCTTTTGCCGCCCTCAGCAACGCTGTTCCGAGGGCGGCAGAAATCAGACTATTTACCTGTCGATAAATTCCCTGCCGCCTATACTGCACTCATTATCAGCCGGTTCCGGCACGCCTCAACTATACTTAAAACGTGTCGGACGCAGTAAGGAGCCCAACATGAACCTCTCCATGAAACGCGCCACCAGCGTCGCCTTAGCCCTCGCCCTGGTCGCTTCCCTCAGTGCCTGTTCCAACATGTCTAAACGCGATCGCAATACCGCCATCGGTGCCGGTGCCGGCGCGATCGGCGGTGCCATTCTGACCGATGGCAGTGCACTGGGTACCGTCGGCGGTGCCGCTATCGGCGGATTGATCGGCCATCAGGTCGGTCGGTGATACCAACGGGGTAACGCCCAGCGTACAAATGAAAAAGCCGGCAAGATTGCCGGCTTTCTTGTTGGCTCGCTTACGGCCGCGTGGGGCAGATCTTAACCGCCGGCTAACTTCACCCGCATCCCTTTCGCCTCAATTAACTGTTTTAACAGGTCGCGTTTATCGCCCTGGATCTCGATCACCCCATCGCGCACGCTGCCACCACAGCCACAACGTTTCTTCAACTCGGCCGCCAGCGCGTGGGTCGCGGCATCATCCAGATCCAATCCGGTGATCACGCAGACCCCCTTCCCTTTACGCCCACTGGTCTGGCGCTGAATACGCACGATACCGTCCCCTTTGGGCCGTACGACCGTCTCCGGCGCCTGCGGGACACGCCCGCTAGCGGTGGAGTAAACCAGACGACTGTTATTATCTTGCATGACTCGCTTCTCTGTCTCTTATTATGCCAGGCTCGCCAGAATGGCGCGCAACGCCTCGGCGGGATCCGCCGCCTGGGTGATCGGACGCCCGATCACCATGTAATCGACGCCGGCCTGTAGCGCCTGTTGCGGCGTCATGATACGCCGCTGATCCCCGGCTTCGCTTCCCATCGGGCGGATGCCCGGCGTGACCAAATTAAACGCCGACCCGCAACAGGCCTTAAGACGCGCCGCCTCCTGGGCCGAACAGACCACCCCGTCCAACCCACAAGACTGGGTCAAACGCGCCAGGTGCTCGGCGTAATCGGCCGGCGCCATGTCGATACCGATCGCCTGTAGATCGGCCTGCGCCATGCTGGTCAATACCGTCACCGCGATCAACCGTGGCGCCTCCGCGCCATAAGGCAATAACGCCTCACGCGCAGCCGTCATCATCCGCGCACTACCGCTGGCATGCACATTGACCATCCATACCCCCAGCTCTGCCGCCGCCGCGACAGCACGCGCTACGGTATTGGGAATATCATGAAACTTAAGATCCAGAAAGATATCGAAGCCACGCTGCTGCAAGGTACGAACCAGTTGCGGCCCGAACAGGGTAAACATCTCTTTGCCGATCTTCAGACGGCAGTCGCGTGGATCGAGAGTATCCACCAGCGCCAGGGCGGCATTTTGGTCGGCATAGTCGAGGGCGACGATGATCGGCGAGTGGCTAGGGGCACGCATCGGGATAGATTTTGACATGGTGGGTTCCTGAATCTGGCGTTTATCGGAGAAATACCTTTTTCAGGGGGGGCATTGTACACAGCGCGCCCTGCTCTGCCTAGGGCATCGCCATCGTATCTAGGGACAAATCCCGCCCAGTGTTTACTGGCCGTCCAATCCGCGGATCGGTTTGACCGTCGCCCAAGCCCGACAAGAAGGACAGTGCCAGTACAGGCTGTGGGCGGTGAAGCCGCATTTCAAGCAACGGTAACGGGGCTTGGTGCGGATCTGCTCGCCCACCATGTCTCGCAGCAACAAAAGACTCTCGCGCGCCCGACCATCCTCGGCCTCCGCCAGGTGGTAATCCATCAGACGGTGAAACACGCGCATAGTCGGGTGACGCTGTAGCTGGCGGCTGACATAGATCTGGGCGGCTTCCAGCCCCTCTTCGGCCTCAATCACCTGGCCCAACATCAACTCGGCGCTGGCACCGGCATCCTCCTCGACGCAACGACGCAAAAAATCATGCCACGGCGCCGCTTGACCCAGCGCCTGATAGCAGGTTTCCATCAGCGGCAAGACCTCACTAACGAAAGCACGATCCTGCTCCAGAACCTGAGCGAAGGCCGTTACGGCCTTCGCCGGCTCACCCAAGGCTTGATAGACCCGCCCTTGCATAATAGAAACCCGCGCGCAGCCCTTATCTGCCACCGCCGCCTTCTTCAACAGGCTTTGCGCCTTGTCGAGATCGTCGCTGCCCATCGCCTGCAACGCCAGTTCACAATAGAAATGGGCGATTTCACCTCGCTGCTGCTCTTTACCCAAGCGCACCAGTTTCTCCGCCACTTCGATGGCTTTGTGCCAGTCACTGGTCGCCTGGTGGATCACCAGTAATTGTTGCAACGCCGATAGGCGAAAATCGGCCTCATCCACCAGTTGGCTGAACATCTCCTCGGCGCGGTCGTACAAGCCCGCTGCCATATAGTCGCGCCCCAACTGTTGCACCGCCAGCAGGCGTTGCTCAAAGGAGAGCGACGCGCTCTCCATCAACGATTGGTGGATACGAATGGCGCGATCGACCTCGCCACGAGAACGAAACAGGTTACCGAGTGTCAGATGCGCTTCGACGGCGTTGCTGTCCTCCTTGAGCATATCGAGAAACAGCTCGACCGCCTGATCTTGCTGGTTAGACAACAGGAAGTTCACCCCGGTCACGTATTCACGCGACAGGCGATTCGCCTCTTGCTGTTTATCCTGCTGTGCGCTCCTGCGCCCCATATACCAGCCGTAGGCAGCCGCTACCGGGAGAAGCAGAAACAGCAGCTCGAGCATGGCGATTATTCCTTGGCGGCAGGGGTCGACGCGACGTTGGCATTGGCGCTAACCGGCGCATCAGCCGGGGCCAGTTGCTGTTCCAAACGCCGAATCTTACGCTGCGCGCGCGCCAGCCCCACGCGCACACGCAGATAGAACAGACCGCAGATCACCCAGCCCAGCACGAAGCCCGCCGCGAACAGCGTCGCCAGCAGCGTCGACAGACGGTACTCGCCCTTCGCTAACAAATAGTTGAAGGTAACCAGCTGATCATTTTGCGTGCCGAGGGTGACCGACAGTACGAAGATCGCCAAGACGATCAGAAAAATCAGCAAATATTTCACATTTCTTCCTGTTGTTCAGGTTAAGCAAATGAATAATGCTTACAAAATCGAGACAGCGTCTAAATTAACATTTACTCATGGGGCATGGAAACCCCGCCTGACAGAAAGGCAAGGGTTTATTGCGTGATGCGCTATTTTTATACCGTCATCGCCACCTCTTTGCCTCTTGCGCTTGAATACCGCCCTCGGCATCACCATATCAGCCCATAGTTTTACAATTGATGCAGCATTTTTATTCCTTTTTTTGCGGTATCAACTACAACAAATGTGCTTTCTTGACCGAGATTGCCGCGCATTTTATGGCAAAATGAGGCCTGATTTTTGTAGCCGAAGTAGGAAGCGTCACTCATGACCTTACGCGCCCTGTGCTATCTACATCCGCAGCGCGCCGTAGATGTGACGCCGTCATGATGGAAAATGATGTGGTTGTGGAGACAAACATGCAGCTTAAACAGGTGGCAGAGGCAAAACTGCCGACGCCATGGGGCGACTTTTTAATGGTCGGCTTTGAAGAGATTGCGACAGGTCATGACCATTTGGCCCTGGTTTATGGAGATATTTCCGGCGCAACGCCGGTACTGGCGCGTGTTCACTCCGAGTGTCTGACGGGCGATGCCCTGTTCAGCCTGCGCTGCGACTGCGGCTTTCAGTTGGAGGCTGCACTGGAGCACATTGCAGAAGAGGGACGTGGCATCCTGCTGTACCATCGTCAGGAGGGACGCAACATCGGCCTGCTCAACAAGATCCGTGCTTATGCCTTGCAGGATCAAGGCGCCGACACCGTCGAAGCCAACCATCAGTTGGGCTTCGCCGCCGATGAGCGTGACTTCACCCTGTGCGCCGATATGTTTAAATTGCTGGGCGTAAGCCAAGTTCGGCTGTTGACCAATAACCCGAAAAAGGTCGATATCCTGACCCAAGCGGGGATCAACATCGTTGAGCGTGTACCGCTGATCGTCGGGCGGAATCCGAAGAATGAACGCTATCTGGCTACCAAGGCGGCCAAGATGGGGCATCTGTTAAACGGCTAAACGCGCCGGGGCGGCCCCGCCGCCCTTGCCATGCGCCACCCCGGTGCCCGTCGCAGTGGCGGGTGCCACCCTCTTAGAAGCGGTAGCGTAGGGTGGCTTGAAGACTATAGTCCAGGTTATAGTCACCGAAGCTGCTGCGCTCCACCTCCAGTCCCAGTTGTAGAGCGTCGCTGATCCGACTCTCAATCCCCAGGCTATAGCGCAACCGAGCGTCGCGATCGCCGCGGATCGTCCGTTCGCCGCTGGCGTCACGCAACTGCGTATCCCCCGTCGTCAGTAGTTCGCTCTGATAGTCTATAGCCATACGCAGCGTGGTTTGCCCCTGCCCGCTAATGAAGTGCTTGCCCAGCGCGAGGCCCGCCGTCGCCAGCAACGGCGTAAATCCCGGTTGCGCCAGCGACACCGCCATACCGTGATCCTGCCAGTCGAAGCGGGTGGATGAATACCCGCCAGACACCAATTCCAGGTGCGGCTCGATGAAGGTATGCTCACTCAACGCGTAACGGTAGCCGACATCAGCGCGCGCGTACCAGGCGTGGTTATTCGCCTGACGTTCCCCCAGCCCCGCCAGGCTGACCTGGTAGACGGTACGTTGGTGGGCGTACTTACCGTTCAGATCGACAAACCATCCGGAGGGAAACAGCGCCGTGGCATACAGCCCGGCCCCCAGCGTACGACTCCGACTACTAAAGGCATCGCCGCTGGCTCGACCATCGGTCACGGTGAACGTAGCCCCCGCCAGCAACTCGCCCGTCCCCCTCAACGCATAGCGGCGATCGGCCCCTAGCTGTAGGTGCAGATAGCGGTCACGGTAGTTTTCCGCCGCGCTGCCCGCTCCGTGCAGAAGCCTGGCCCACACGCCACTGGCCGATGGATCGTTACGCAGATCCAGCTGGCGTTTGTCCAGATACTGCACCTCGGCCATAAAGCGGCGATAATTCAAGGAGAGCAAGCTGACGGCATCCTCTTCACGCTGCGCATCCGGCGCCACGGCAAAGCCGCTCAGCACCCAGTCCATTTGTCCGTCCGACTCGCGGGTGATCAACTCCGGCATCACTTCGCTAAAGCCCATAGGCTGGAGACGGGTGCGGAAGCTTTCTCGGTCACTACCCGCAGGGGCGCTGATCAGGCTAACGTTCAGCCGCCCTTGCGGCAGGGTCGGCTCCAGATAATTCACCAGCACGACGTTGTTGTTGCCGCTCAGTCTCTCGTTGATCACCAGCCGATCGCTGCCTGCCTCGTCGGCACGCAACGCCACCAGCGCACCGTCGGCGTGCAGACGATCCACGTTTAAGGTCATAAAATCGCTGCCGGTCGCGCTGATCAGACTGTTCTCGGCCTGCAACGCAGCGAGTCTGGAGTCGCCACTCATGCGCCACAAGGTATCGTACATCTCAACGTGGGCCTGTGGCGCTGCGATACGGCCACGGTAGTCCACTGTCCCGCCAGTGGACGGCGTTGCGCTAATCGGCCACCCCATCGCCGGCTTGACGCCAAAGCGCAACAGACTCTCACCGGCGACATGCAGATCGCCCTGCAACGCCGCCCCGCCCAATAGCGCTAAGCGCGCGTTATCCCCCGTTAGGTAGAGATCGCCCCGATGCTGGCTCTCCGGCCCAAAGTAAGCGCCACTGTCGTTCAGATCAATCACACCGTGACTACGGCCCGCGCTGGTAAGAAACGCCCCATGGCTTAGCGTAATATCGCCTTGCTGCTCGGCGCTACGCCCCAACGTCAGCAGGCTCGCTGCGCCCTTGATAGCGCTCTGATTACGACCGTCCAACGCCAGTATCGCGCCCTCGTTCAATGCGATGTCACCCCCTTGATGCTGGCTCCCCGGCCCCAGATATAGCGTACTGTCCGCCGCGCTCAGCTTTCCATCGATACGTCCTGCGGAGATTAACGATGATGCGTGCATCAGGTGTACATCGCCTTGCAGTTGCCTCCTTGTCTCTGCCGGCGCCGTCCCCAGCGTCGGCGCTTGAATAGCCAACATGGCGCCATTATCCAGGGTGACGGCCCCCCTATGCAGCCCATCACCCTGCAAGGTCACGCTGCTGGCATCGACCCTCAGCGCCCCCTCGCTCTTGCCCTCGGAGATCAGGCGGGAGGCGGCCTCTAGGTGGATATCGCCCCTCAGTATCCCCTGCGGCTGCAAGGTAATGCGCCCATGCTCGGCATGGAGCTTACCTTCAACATCGCCCTGAGCCATCAACCTGCTGCCGTTAGCCAGGTTGATATCGCCTAGTTGCTGTCCCCTCTCCCGCAAGATGATAGTGCTCGTATTGCCCGCACTCCAGTCGCCTACGCTGACCCCAGCGGCGTTCAGTGTCGAGGCCTGTAAGGTAATGGGCCCCGTATGGCGGCTGTGCACGCCCAGATGCACCGCGCTGGCGTTACTGGCCGTCATCGTTGCAACACTCTGCCCTTCGGAATCCAGCGTCGACTGAGCATGTAGCGTAATAGCGCCGCTAAGCTGCGGGGGAGGCGCCGAACGCAGCAACGGTAGCGGCGCCGCGGCGGATATTGGCGTTGCCGCGGCCGCCTTCACCGTCAGCCGAGCATTATCATTCAGAGCGATATCGCCATGATGCTGTCCTGCGCCATCTAGCGTTACTGTGCTGTGCCGCGCCATGATGGTACCGCTGTTACGCCCCTGAATAGTCAAGGCCGCGTTATCGCTGAGAGTCATCGCCCCATCGCGGTGCTCACTGCCCGGCGTCAGCGTCACCTGGCTGGCGCTCGCCACAATCGGGCTGCGGTTATGGTTATACAGCGTCAGCGCCGATCCATTAGCCAGCGCCAGATTGCCGCTAAACATCCCCGGCCCTTCAAGACTCACGCGGCTGCCATCTGCGCTGATATCACTGGCGTTATTTCCCTTGCTGATCAAGGTTGATGCATGACGCAGGGTAATCGCGCCACCCCGTCGCTCGTATCCGCTCTCCAGCGTCACTTGGCTGTTATCGGCAACAATATCGTTGCCGTTACCGGAAGATACCGTACCCTGCTCTGTCAGCGTAGCCCCTGCCGTCAGGACAATATTGCCGCGATGGTCGTTCTCCAGCGTCACTTGACTGGCGACGGCATGAATGTCCCCGTCAATGAAGCCCTGGCTGAACAAGGTCGCATTATTGCTCAAGTTCACCTCGCCATCATGACGGCTGTGCTTGCCCTGCAAAGTGAGCTGACTGGCCTCCGCCGTGATGGTGCCATTGCTGTGTCCCTGTGACGCCAATGTCGCCTGCTCCCTAAGGTCAAGCGTTCCGCGATGCTCCGCGTCCGAAGCGAGCGTGATCTCACTGGCGGACGCCGTGATGGCGCCATTGCTGTGTCCCTGTGACGCCAATGTCGCGTGCTCCCTAAGGTCAAGCGTTCCGCGATACTCCGCGTCCGGGGCTAGCGTGATCTCACTGGCGGACGCCGTGATGGCGCCATTGCTACGCCCTTGGAGCGCCAGACGCGCGTGATCGCGGAGCGCCACTATCCCGCGATGCTCCGCGCCTGGCGCCAGCGTGACCTCACTGGCGGCCGCCGTAATGATGCCGCTGTTACGCCCTTGGAGGGTCAGGGCTGTGTGATCGCGGAGCGCAAGCACACCCTGATGCTCCGCGCTTGAAGTCAACGAAATACGACTGGCCGCCGCCGTGATAGCGCTATGGTTGCGATTAGCCATCGTCAGCGTCGCCGCATTCGTCAGCGTAATATCCCCGTTTTGTACGCTGCCCCGCGCCAAGGTGACTCGGCTACCACCATCGGCCGAGATGGCTCCCTGATGATTGCCCTGAATGGTTAGGTCCGCAGCACTCAGCGTAATATCCCCCTGATGCTCGGCCCCCGACTGCAATCTGATGTCGCCACCGCGCGCCGTAATCGCTCCCGCGGACCGTCCGCCACTATCCAGCGACGAGCGATTATTCAGCGAAATATTACCCCGATAGCGACTACGTTCCTGGCCAGGCGCGCGCGATATCCCAGGCATTATCTCCATTGCGACCCCTTCGCCATCGAGATTATCCACAAACACCTGGCTATCATTCAAAGTGATGTTACTGGCATTAGCCTGGATATCCCCCTGCATGGCGGCGTTACGCGCCAGGCTAAAATCGGTCTGCGTCAATGCTAGCGTGTTCAGTGTAAACTGGCGTTCCTCCCAATCGGGCTGGGCAGCGGAGACCGGCGGACGATTGCGGGAGTAATCGCGCGCGTGGATGCGCGGGTGTCCCTGAAACAACAGCCGCTGCCCGCTGGCGCTGAGCGTACCGTCAATATCGATGCCGCCGTCAAAGGCCAGTGTACCGGCAGACGCGCCGGGCATCTGGCTCACCAGATCCAGTTTGCCGCTGAACCGACCATGGACCAAATAGTTGGGATCAGCGCTCCTGCGTAAATCCAGCGTGACTGTTGCCGTCTCACTGGCGCTATTAGTTAATTGAGCGCCATAGTCGGCCATATTCAAGCGGTGAAAGGTCAGATCATGACCGTTAGCGTCTAACGTCCCACCACGAAAGCCCCAAGTGATACTGTCCGGATCCAACTGCTGATCCGCCATCAACTTTACCGTCGGACGACCGCTGGCGATATTCAGGGAGCGAAAGGCCCGCACCTTCCCCGCCGCATCAGGGCGTTGATCCAGCAGGGTCAGACCATCGCCCACTTTCAGCCCGCCCGGATTCTCCCCCATCCCGTTAATATGCAGCGTCCCCGTCCCCAAACGGTGCAGATTATCCCCGGCGACACCGTTTAGCTGCCAATCGACTTGTTTATCCTGGTTGATAATCACGCCGCCGCCTTGCCAGGTCTGCCCATTCTGGGCGCTAACCCGATAATCAGCGTCAAAGGTCAGTACCCCGGCGCCCTGGTCAATATTGCTCTGCAACACGATCTCACCACCGCCCGTGCCTGAATCATTACGTTGAAAAGTTAGGTTTTTACCGGTATTCAGATCCTCTCCTGTCGGCCCATGCATGCTAAACGAAACGCCGCTCTGCGGTTGGGAAAGGGTGCCACTATGCGCGTCACTATTGTAAGTCCAGAGCAGCGCCCCCTGCCCCGCTCTGGGGGTGATCGCCGGATCGTTGTCCTCCGCCATTGCCGTGCGAATAAAATCGCTCGGCAACACGACCCACCAATTGGTCGCACCGGCATCGCCACTGTAGGCGCGCGCCACCGCCACCAACACCCAGCGCCCCTCATAAGCATCGTAGGTATACAGCGGCGAGCCGCTGTCTCCCGGGGTACCGTAGCTGGCCAGCGGCCCATTGACCGGATCAAAGGTGTTGCCCGGATTGGATACGATGGAGCGATCGGAGATCTGCGGTACGCCGATGGTTCCCCCAGTCATATAGATGTAAGGTCCCTGTAGATAATTCAACCTCCCATCGCGTGTCTTCGTATACTGCCTGCCGCTCCCGACCCGGTAAAACACCGGAAAACGGGTGGTATTTTTATAGGTATCCTTGACCGTACCCGCGGTCGTCATCGGAGTGGGCACGACTTCGGTAACGATTTTATTTAGCCGGGGAAGATGGAAATCCAGAGAATTATCAGGATAATCATTGCGATCCACCAAACGATAACGATTACTGCCATCATCGCGATAGCCGAAAGCCACCGCAGAATAACCACGGTTATGGGCGACACTGGCAATGTACTGGGGTGCCACCAGCGTCGCGATGCCACCGGTATCGTTATCGAAGGCTGAGACCGAGCTGAAATCAGGAAACGGCGCCTGATCAAGGACGCCGACCAACGCTCCCGATTTATCATAGATTTTTATATTTTTAGTGCCGGGTTGAAACTCGCCCTTATTTTCCGCAAAGTCGCGAAATACCAAATACGGGATCTCATCGCTGACCACGCTGGCAATACCTGGCGGCACACTCAACAGCGCGCTGAAAAATAAGAGCAGCGACACGCCAGATGGCCGTCTCGCCGTTCCGGACTTTTGCGCGCCACGACAAATCTCAGCCACCGCAATATACCCTGCGGCGCTAGCGCTATACTTTAATGAAAATATTTTATTCATATCAAATCCTTATGATAAGCGTGCTATTGCGCTTGATCCACCCACCGTCCCAGGCCAATAGAATAAATACAGAGAATGAATGTTACCCTTAATATGGTATTCCCTTGACGCCGCCCCGAGGGGAACTCGGTTACCGGCTCTGCGCCAACCTGCCGGTGCGGTGATGCCGCATAGGTCAGGTGTCAGAGGGTAGACTCGACATGACCTGGCCTGCGGATTGAAGCGCCAATAAATAGCACCGGTCCGCGGTATTATGCTGCCGCGACCAGTTCGTTTTAACTTGATAAATTAGCGTGTAGTAAAACATTTCATTTTTCATTCATATAAAATAATCAGTATAAAAATTATCAATCATAATATTCACCTTGATACCTCACCTCACGATGACGCCAAAATAAACGGCGACGATGCCGTTTGTGCTGCAAACCAGTAATACATTGGCCGCGATCATATATCCAAATAAACTATTAATATAAATATATCAATATCATCTTACAGCACCGGGGAAAACGCCAAGCCGCGAGCAAGCCAATATGATAGAACGTCGCAAATAAAACGCCCCCAAAAAAAAGTAACATCAATTAGATTTGATAATATTAAAATAAGAGTTAATGCTGTTGGTATTCAGGATAGAGCGATATTAAATTTAATTTATTAAATGTATTTACTAGTCGGCACAGTCGAAGCTCAGGGAACACACATGAGCAGATGGCCTTATCGGCTATGCGGCAGAGGAGATGGGCGCATGCTGTATGCCTTTGTACCCGCATTGTTCAGCGCGGGTCATCCGTGTACCTCTCGCTAGCGCCACCGGCGATGTCAGCGCCGTTAGCAACGCTTGCGGCTTTTGTCTCTTCTCCAGTTGAAACAAACCGCGCAGTAGGGGGCCTCTATTTTCGCTAGCGTAACCAGCCAGCAATAACTGGTGCAGCGGATTCCTTAGTTCAGTTAACCCCCAAATCGGTTTCTGGAGACGATCTTAAGCTGGTGCGGAATAAGCCATATCTCGGGGATAAATTCAGCGGGCGACATGTGCCCTCTCAGCCAAGAGCAGCCAGGCGAGCCTTCCAATGGACGGCGGTGTTACCGGTAGGGAGACGTGACGCAGACCAAGCTAACCGTTCTGATCGGCGTTTTCTTGTGGTGCACGCGGTTGTGCGATAAACAAAAAAAACCCCCGTCCAGTCAGTACGGGGGCGAAGCGATGTAATCACCCGGTTACAGGCGTATCACCGACTTGCATCAATGGCTACGAATATAGTCATCCATCTCGGTTTTCAGGTTATCCGATTTAGTGCCGAAAATGGCCTGTACGCCGGAACCGGCCACCACGACGCCTGCGGCACCCAACTTCTTCAAGCCGGCCTGATCCACCTTGGCGACATCGGCAACGCTGACGCGCAAGCGGGTAATGCACGCATCCAGGTTGGTAATGTTGTCCTTACCCCCAAAGGCGTGTACCAATGCAGCGGCCATCTCGTTGCTGCCCTGGGTCGCCTGTTCGGCGGCGCTGTCTTCGCGCCCCGGGGTCTTCAGATTCAGTTTGACGATCAGCACACGGAAGATCACATAGTACAGCAAGGCATAGCACAGGCCGACGATCGGGAACAGCCACAACTTGCTGCCGTTACCGCTCAATACGATGAAGTCGATCAGGCCGTGCGAGAAACTGGTACCGTCGCGCATCCCCAACAGAATACAGATCGGGAAAGCCAGACCGGCCAGGATGGCGTGGATCACATACAGGATCGGCGCCACAAACATAAAGGCGAACTCGATCGGCTCGGTGATCCCCGTCAGGAACGAGGTCAGCGCTGCCGAAATCATGATCCCGGCGACTTTAGCGCGGTTCTCCGGTTTCGCCGAATGCCAGATGGCAATCGCGGCGGCCGGCAGGCCGTACATCTTGAACAGGAAGCCGCCAGAGAGTTTGCCCGCCGTCGGATCCCCCGCCATATAGCGCGGAATATCGCCGTGGAACACTTGTCCGGCCGCATTGACATATTCACCGATCTGCATCTGGAAAGGTACGTTCCAGATATGGTGCAAACCAAACGGCACCAGCGCACGCTCTACCAGACCATAGATGCCAAAGGCCACCACCGGGTTTTGGTAAGCCGCCCATTGTGAGAAGTGCTGAATGGCGGAGCCGATCGGCGGCCAAATGAAGGAGAGCCCCACGCCAAGCGCAATAGCTGCCAGACCCGAGATGATCGGCACAAAACGCTTACCGGCGAAGAAACCCAGATACTCAGGCAGCTTGATGCGATAGAAGCGATTAAACATATAGGCCGCGATAGCGCCGGCGATGATGCCACCCAGCACCCCGGTATCCGCCAGGTGTTTCGAGGCGATCTCTTCGGCCGGCAAATGCAGCACTAACGGTGCGACCACCGCCATGGTTTTCACCATGATGCCATAGGCGACCACGGCGGCCAGCGCCGATACCCCATCGTTGTTAGTGAAGCCTAATGCCACGCCGATAGCGAAGATCAGCGGCATATTGGCAAATACCGAACCGCCGGCTTCGGCCATCACATGGGAAACAATCTCGGGCAGCCAACTGAAGTTAGCCGAACCGACGCCAAGAAGAATACCTGCGATGGGCAAGACTGATACTGGCAGCATCAGCGACTTGCCTACCTTTTGCAGGTTAGCAAATGCGTTTTTAAACATGTCTGAGTGTGCTCCTGAGTAAAAATGCTCTTTTTATTCACGCCAGGGGCGGCGCGTGCCATAGGGAAGAGGGCCCCGGGCAAGGGGTGTCTTTGCACCCTGTTGTTTTTTACACAGAGTAAAATAAATAGCGTATTTTGTGTTTGATGGCTGTCACGTTTCACATATTACAGCGATCTATTTAACATTTTTGCAAGAAAATCGACCGATATTAACTATCATATTGAATTATCAGATAGTTTATTAACGAATAAATGCACAAAAAATGCCCATTCATGGGCATTTTTACGCAGCGTAAAATATATTAATCGGCATGCGGCAATGTTACTGCAAACAGGCGGCTAAAATTCGCACTGGTCGCGGCAGCCAGCTCTTGCGGGTCAATACCTTTCAATAGTGCCAGATAGTCGGCGACATCGCGCACATAAGCCGGCTGGTTCTCGCGTCCACGGTGCGGCACCGGAGCCAGATAGGGGGAGTCAGTCTCCACCAGCAGGCGATCGAGTGGCACATAGCGCGCCACCTCGCGCAACGCTTCAGCGTTACGAAAGGTGACAATTCCGGAGAAGGAAAGATAAAAACCAAGATCCAGCAGCGCCGCCGCCGTTGCCTTATCTTCCGTGAAACAATGCAGCACCCCACCGCACTGCTCAGCCCCCTCCTCACGCAGGATCGCCAGCGTATCCTGGCGGGCCTCCCGAGTATGCACGATCACCGGTTTACCCAGTGCGCGGCCGGCACGAATATGCTGGCGAAACGATGCCTGTTGCTCGGCGATGTTGTCCTGCTGGTAGAAATAATCCAACCCGGTCTCACCCAACGCGATCACTCCTGGCTCGGCGGCCAGTTGCTGCAACGTCTCCGGCGTGTACGGCTCTTCCAGATTCAACGGATGCACCCCGCAAGAGAAAAGCACATCGGGACGCTCGCCGATGTGGGTGCGCATCGCGCGATAACCCGACAGGGTGGTGGCAACGGCCAACACTAACTCGACACCGCGCTCGCGTGCCGCGGCCAGTACGCTATCGACGCTGTCGTGCAGCCCATCATAATCCAAGCCATCAAGATGGCAGTGAGAATCAACTAGATACATAAGCAACCTATTTCTCTCTATGCCAAGCCGACACATCAGCCGGCAAGGCATCGCGCTATGCGCACAGCTGGCGCATCAGCAATAATTCACGATTGATACCCGGCGTAGCCAGGAGTTGATGACGGCACGCCACCCAGGCGTGCCACAGGCGTTGCAGTTCAGCCGGGGCATAAGTTTCCGCGAGGCGGTTGACCAGCGCTACCTGATCACAATTGGCGATACTCGCGGTGCCTGCGAGCTGGCGTTTTTGTGCATCTAACAACAGCGCACATAACCATCCCAGCCGCTCGGCAACATCCTCCTGGTTCAACGACGGCAGCAGATCGAGCCATTGCTGGCTTGCCAGCGCCTGGCTCAGCGCCTGACACACGGCTTCACGCTGCGCCCAGCGCGCCGGTTGCAGCAAAGCCAGCGCGGCGAGAGGAGCCCCGGCGCACAACCGCAAGGCTGCATGCATCGCCTGGGGATCGCCGGGTTGTTGCTGTTGCAGCCAATGCAAGCTGTGGCTTTCCGCTGGCGGTGCCAGATACAGATAGAAACAGCGACTGCGCAAGGTTGGCAGCAGCTGCGCCGGCTCTCGGGTTGTCAGCAGGAAATAGGTCTGGGCAGGCGGCTCCTCCAGCGTCTTTAACAGCGCATTGGCCGCCGCCTCGCTCAGTTGCTCGCAACGCGCGATCCAGACGATCTTCGCCCCGCCCTGCTGGGCATGGCTTTGCAACTGCTCGATGATCTGACGTACCGGCTCGACGCCCAGTGTGCTTTTACCTTTCTCCGCTTGGAGGCAATGCCAGTCGGGATGCGTGCCAGCCGTCATCAGTCGACAAGCATGGCACTGGCCGCAGCTCTTCTCCCCCAGGGGATGTTGGCAAAGCAGCCAACGCGCCAAGGCATACACCAGCGACGCCTCCCCCATGCCAGCGATGGCATGCAACAACAGCGCATGGTGACCGCGTCCGCTCTGATGCTGCGCCAACAATTGACGATAGGGGACGTTGAGCCAGGGATACCAGTTCACGCCTGGGCCTCCTGACGCGCCAGCCACGCTTGCAACGCTTGACGGATGGCGGCACTCACCTGCGCCAGCGGCTGCGAGGCGTCGAGGGTGATGATGCTGTCATCCTGGCTGGCCAACGCCAGATAGCGCGCCCGGGTACGTTCAAAAAACGCCAGCGACTCACGCTCGATGCGATCCAGCTCGCCGCGACTGCGCGCACGCGCTAGCCCCTGTTGGGGAGGGATATCCAGATAGAGGGTGAGATCGGGCTTGAAGGCCCCCAGCACCGTATCACGCAGGGTCTGCAACAGTTGCGGATCGATGCCACGCCCACCGCCCTGATAGGCCTGCGAGGAGAGATCATGCCGGTCACCGATGACCCAAGCGCCACGCGCCAGCGCCGGCTTGATCACATTCTCCACCAGTTGAACCCGAGCGGCATAGAGCATCAACACCTCGGCGCGATCGGTCAGTGTCTCCCCGCTACACCCCTCTTTCACTAACTGACGCAACTGTTCGGCCAACGGCGTACCGCCGGGCTCCCGGGTGAAGACCACCTCTTGCACCCCGTGCCGGCGCAGCTCCTCCACCACCACCTCGCGCGCCGTCGTCTTGCCGGCACCCTCTAGCCCCTCGATCACGATGAACTTACTTTTCATTCTTATCCCTTAATACCTGCAAATAGGCGCGCACCGCCTGATTATGGCTTTGCAGGTTAGTGCTAAATACATGTCCGCCCTTGCCATCTGCCACGAAGTAGAGGTAGGGCGTCTTGGCCGGATGCGCCGCCGCGACCAGCGAGGCTTTACTCGGCATGGCGATAGGCGTCGGCGGTAGGCCGGCGATCACATAGGTGTTATAGGGGGTCGGCTGCTGAAGATCGCGCCGCGTTAGGTTGCCATTATAGGCCTTTCCCAGACCATAGATCACCGTCGGATCGGTTTGCAGGCGCATACCGATACGCAGGCGGTTGATAAATACCGAGGCGACCTTGGGACGCTCCTCACCTAATCCGGTCTCTTTCTCGATGATCGAAGCCATGGTGACCAACTGCTGCGGCGTCTTGTAGGGCAATGTCCGATCACGCTGCGCCCACTGTTGCTCCACCTCTTTCTCCATGCGTACATAGGCGCGCTTCAATAGCATCAGATCCGTGGTGCCGGCGGTATAACGATAGGTGTCGGGATAGAACCCCCCCTCCAACGACTGTCCCGCCTTCACCCCCAGTTGTTGGGCGATCTGCGCCTCACTCGCCCGTTGCAAGGTATGCTTCAACTGCGGTGCATCGGCCAGGACCTTCAACCAGTCGCTGAAGCGGGTTCCCTCGATAAAACGCACATCGAATTGCGCCTCGCGTCCACTGCTAAACAACGCCAGCATGTCACGCACCGTCATACCAGGCATCAGTCGGTAGGTTCCCGCTTTAAACTTGGCCAGCGCCGGTTCCAACTGCAACAACCAGGGAAGGTAACGTCCCGACTGGATCAGACGATCGCGTAGCAACAGCGTCTGTAACATCTCCCGTCCGCTACCGGCCGGCAGTTTGAACAGTGTCGGTTGGCTCAACGGCAACGGCGTGTGAGCGAACCGCTCCACCTGCCGATACCCCAGCAGACCTAAACCGAGCAGTAACAGCAGCACCAACGCCGCCATCAAGGCTATCCGTTTTTTCTTCATTCCACCGCCATCACGCCGCTATGCCTCACCGTTTAAGCAATGCGGCAATAAAAATTGATACAATGTGCGTGCCGTAAAGCGCCGCCCCGCCGCCTGATTGACCGGCAATAACGGCATCAACGCATTACACACCACCACCTCATCGGCCTGGAGCAATGCCTCCAGCCCACTCTCCACTTCGTGCAGACGATAAGAACTCGACGCCAATAGACGGCAGATACGCTGGCGCATCACTCCATCGACACCGCACTGCGTCAGACGTGGAGTAAAAACCTGCTGTCCACAGCGCCAGAATAGATTGGCCGCACAGCATTCCACCAGCCTATCCTGGGTGTCAAGCACCAGCGCCTCATCCGCCGCGCTCTGCGCCAGGTTGGCACGGATCAACACCTGCTCCAGTCGGTTCAAGTGCTTGATGCCGGCCAACAGCGGCTGACGCGCCAGGCGTATCGGGCTGACACTCAAGGTGATCCCCCGCTCGCGCAGCTTCGGGTAGTGCGCCGGTGCTGCGGCCGTGAGCAAGATCCGGCGTGGGGTGTCGGCGCCATGCGGATCATAGCCGCGTCCGCCGCTGCCGCGCGTAATCACGCTCTTCAGCATCCCCTCGCCTTGTAGCGCGGCGGCACGCTCAGCCTCCGCCTGCCAACACGCCCAATCCACACCGTAGATCTGTAGACGCGCGCAGGCATGCTGCATGCGTGCCAGATGGGCGCGCAATCCATCGATGCGCCCCTGCCAAACCCGGGCGGTGGTGAAGCACCCATCACCATAGTTCAGGCCACGATCGCTCAACGCAATCTGCGCCTGCTCTTCGCCATCGATCCAGTACATGCCTTCTCCTTACTCCCTCTGCCGCGCTGCCCTATTCGCCTATTCTACCCGCAGAGACAAAAAAAATGGCTCCCGAAGGAGCCATTAGGCGGCGTGACCCGGTTACATCTTACGGAAGATGATCGAGCCATTGGTTCCGCCAAAGCCGAAGGAGTTACACAGGGCATACTCCAAACCGCTAACCTGGCGGGCTTCATGCGGCACGAAGTCCAGATCACAGCCCTCATCGGGGTTGTCCAAGTTAATGGTCGGCGGCACCACCTGATCGCGCAGCGCCAGGATGGTAAAGATCGACTCTACCGCGCCGGCCGCGCCCAGCAGGTGGCCGGTCATCGACTTGGTCGAACTGACCATCACCCGCGCAGCGGCATCGCCATAGACGCGTTTCACCGCCTGGGTTTCCGCCTTGTCGCCGGCTGACGTCGAGGTGCCATGGGCGTTGATATAGCCGACCTGTTCCGGCGTCACGCCCGCATCACGCAAGGCGTTTGCCATCGCCAGCGCCGCCCCTGCGCCATCGGCAGGCGGTGACGTCATGTGATAGGCATCACTACTCATGCCGAAGCCAACCAGCTCGGCATAGATCTTGGCACCGCGCGCCAAGGCATGCTGGTACTCTTCCAGCACTAGGATGCCGGCGCCATCACCTAGCACAAAACCGTCGCGGTCTTTATCCCACGGACGGCTGGCGGCCTGCGGATCATCGTTACGGGTCGAGAGCGCACGCGCGGCTCCGAATCCGCCAACGCCCAACTGGGTACTGGCCTTCTCGGCTCCCCCCGCCAGCATCGCGTCGGCATCGCCGTAGGCGATCATGCGCGCGGCATGGCCGATGTTATGCACGCCGGAGGTACAGGCCGTGGCGATAGAAATGCTCGGACCACGCAGCCCTAACATGATAGACAGATGCCCGGCCACCATATTGACGATGGTCGACGGGACGAAGAACGGGCTAATCTTACGCGGACCGCCGTGCATCAACGCACTGTGGTTCTCTTCGATTAAACCTAAGCCGCCGATCCCGGAGCCGATAGCGGCGCCAATACGCGGGGCGTTTTCTTCCGTAATCTCCAGCCCGGAGTCGTGGAAGGCCTGAATGCCAGCCATGATCCCGTACTGAATGAAGAGATCCATCTTCCGCGCGTCTTTGCGCGAAATATGCTCTTCGCAATTAAAATCCTTTACTAAGCCCGCAAAACGCGTTGCATAGGCGCTAGTATCGAAATGGTCGATCAGGCTGATGCCACTCTGACCGGCAAGAAGCGCATTCCATGTGGAATCTACGGTATTGCCGACAGGAGACAACATGCCCAGTCCGGTCACAACAACTCGACGCTTAGACACGTTTGTCCTCCAGGGAGGGAAATGATACTGATTAAACGCAGGAAAAACGTAGGCGGTCGAGTGACCGCCTAGATGAGTTCACTTACTTGTTTGCAGCTTCGATGTAGTCGATAGCAGCCTGAACAGTGGTGATCTTCTCTGCTTCTTCGTCCGGAATCTCAGTATCAAACTCTTCTTCCAGAGCCATAACCAGTTCAACGGTGTCAAGAGAATCAGCACCCAGATCGTCAACGAAAGAAGCTGAATTCACAACTTCGTCTTCTTTAACACCCAGCTGTTCAACAATGATTTTCTTAACGCGTTCTTCGATAGTGCTCATACTCTTAAATTTCCTATCAAAACTCGCTTGCGCGATGGTTTTCGTAGTGTATTGAAAGTTGAAAAAGATGCAACCAAATCCCGGCTGGTCAAACCACGATTTTGCCCTATTTTGCGGTGTTTCGCTCAAGAAAGGCAAATAGTTTTCGTGATTTTTAGATCATGTACATGCCGCCATTGACATGTAACGTCTCGCCGGTAATGTAAGCCGCCTCATCGGAAGCCAAAAATGCGACAGCAGAGGCGATCTCTTTGGCATCGCCCAGACGACCGGCCGGAACCTCAGCCAGAATGCCGCTGCGCTGCTCATCGGAGAGTGCGCGCGTCATGTCGGTTTCAATGAAACCCGGTGCAATCACGTTAACAGTAATACCACGTGAAGCGACTTCACGCGCCAGCGACTTACTGAACCCGATCAGGCCAGCCTTGGCGGCAGCATAGTTAGCCTGCCCGGCGTTCCCCATGGTTCCCACCACCGAACCGATGGTAATGATGCGCCCACAACGCTTTTTCATCATAGCGCGCATTACCGCTTTTGACAGGCGGAAAACCGAAGTCAGGTTGGTGTTCAGGATATCCTGCCACTCATCATCCTTCATGCGCATCAGCAAATTGTCGCGGGTGATACCGGCGTTATTAACCAGGATATCGATCTCGCCGAACTCGGCACGCACGCGCTCCAGCACACTGTCGATAGAGGCCGGATCAGTCACGTTCAGCGCCATTCCCTTGCCGTTATCGCCCAGATAGGCACTGATAGCTTCCGCGCCCTTGTCGCTGGTAGCGGTCCCGATGACGCGCGCACCGCGTGCGACCAACGTCTCGGCAATAGCGCGGCCAATGCCACGGCTGGCACCGGTTACCAGTGCAATTTTACCTTCTAAGCTCATGTTTTCCTCGTCTTACTGTTCGAGAGCGGCGTTCAGGGAAGCGCAGTCATTCACCGCGGCCGCGCTCATGCTGTCCACGATACGCTTGGTCAGGCCAGTCAACACTTTGCCCGGACCGATTTCCAGTAACTGCGTCACGCCATCGCTGGCCATCTGCTGCACAGTTTCGGTCCAACGTACCGGGTTGTACAGCTGGCGCACCAATGCATCACGGATCGCCTCCGCATCGTTGGCCGGCTGCACATCGACGTTATTGATCACCGGACAGTGCGGCGCCATGAATGGGATCGCCTTCAGCGCCTCAGCCAGTTTATCGGCCGCCGGCTTCATCAGGGCACAATGTGACGGCACGCTGACCGGCAGGGGTAGCGCCCGCTTGGCACCAGCCGCTTTACACGCCGCACCGGCACGCTCGACCGCCTCTTTATTACCGGCGATCACCACTTGTCCCGGTGAGTTGAAGTTAACCGGTGCGACGACCTGGCCCTGGGCCGCGTCGACACAGGCCTGTGCGATCGCATCGTTATCCAGGCCGATGATGGCATACATGGCACCGGTACCTTCCGGCACCGCCTGCTGCATCAACTGACCACGTAGCTCGACCAGGCGTACCGCTTGTTTAAAGTCAATTACCCCGGCACACACCAACGCGGAGTATTCTCCCAGGCTATGCCCTGCCATCATCGCCGGCTGCTTGCCATGGTTCTGCTGCCAGACACGGTAGATCGCTACGGACGCGGTCAACAGCGCCGGTTGGGTCTGCCAGGTCTTGTTCAGTTCTTCGGCCGGCCCCTGCTGCACCAGGCTCCACAGATCATAACCCAGAGCCTCGGAGGCCTCGGCGAAAGTCTGTTCGACCAGTGGATAGTGTGCGGCCAGATCGGCCAGCATCCCGACGCTCTGCGAGCCTTGTCCCGGGAATACCATTGCAAATGTAGACATGAGTGTTTTCCTGAACAAAAAATCAAAAACGAACCAAGGCGGAGCCCCAGGTGAATCCTCCACCAAAGGCTTCCAGCAAAATCAACTGACCACGTTGGATACGGCCATCGCGCACCGCCTCGTCCAACGCCGCCGGAACCGAAGCCGCAGAAGTATTGCCGTGACGATCCAGGGTCACCACCACGCTATCCAGACTCATCCCCAATTTCTTGGCGGTGGCGCTGATGATTCGTAGGTTAGCCTGATGCGGCACCAGCCAGTCGAGATCTTCTCGAGACAGCTGGTTCGCCTGCAAAGTCTCATCGACAATATGGGCCAGTTCAGTCACCGCCACCTTAAATACCTCGTTACCGGCCATAGTCAGGTAAGCCTGGTCTTCGGTATGACGCGGGCGATTGGGCAATGTCAACAGCGCCCCATAGCGGCCATCGGCATGAATGTGCGTCGACAGGATACCCGGCTGCTCGGAGGCTCCCAGTACCACGGCACCGGCACCGTCACCAAACAGGATCACCGTACCGCGATCTTGCGGATCAACGGTACGCGCCAGCGCATCGGAACCGATCACCAGCGCATGGCGTACCGCGCCACTCTTAATATACTGATCGGCGATGCTCAGGGCATAGGTGAAGCCAGCGCAGGCGGCGGCGACATCAAACGCCGGACAACCGTTGCGCATCTCCAGCAGATTCTGCACCTCACAGGCGGCGCTGGGGAAGGCGTGATTCGCCGAGGTGGTTGCCACGATGATCAGGCCGATGTCGTCTTTATCGACCTGCGCCATCGCTAAGGCGTGTTTAGCGGCCTCAAATGCCATGGTAGCGACCGATTCGTCCGGCGCGGCGATACGACGCTCACGGATGCCGGTACGGCTGACGATCCACTCGTCAGAGGTCTCCACCATTTTCTCTAAATCAGCATTGGTGCGTACTTGTACGGGCAGGTAGCTCCCCGTACCGAGAATTCTTGTATGCATGTACGATTAGTCACTCTTGGGTAATACAGCCTTAAGGCGCAGCGCGATCCGCTCAGGGATCTGCCGTTGCACCGCCTGCACAGCCTGTTGTATGGCGACGGCGAATGCCCGTTGGTTTGCCGCCCCATGGCTCTTGATTACGGTGCCGCGTAATCCTAACAGACAAGCGCCATTATACTGGTCGGGGTTCAACTGCCCGAAACGCTTAGCAACTCTTTTTTGTATCCAACGACCTAACCAGCGTAGCCACCAGGCGCTACGAGGTTTGTCGCCCGCTGGTTTCAGCAAGGAGAGGAACATGCGTACCACTCCCTCCATGGTCTTCAGCGTAACATTACCCACGAAGCCGTCACACACCAATACATCGGTTTTTCCACTCAGCAGATCATTGCCTTCCAGATAACCAATATAGTCGATGGCCGGCGTTGTCTTCAGCACAGCGGCGGCTTCGCGGATATTGTCCAGCCCCTTACACTCCTCCTCGCCGATATTCAGCAACGCCACACGCGGAGCTGGGATGCCGACGATCTCTTCGGCCAATACCGCGCCCATCACGGCGAATTGTACCAGCATGGTGCTACTACAGGCCACGTTAGCCCCCAGATCCAGCACCACCGTCCTCCCTTGGCGTTGATTCGGCAACACCGTCACCAACGCCGGGCGTTCTATGCCCGTGAGCGGTTTTAGCAACAGTGTCGCCAACCCCATTAGCGCGCCAGTGTTTCCTGCACTCACCACCGCCTGGGCCTCGCCATTTTTCACCAGCTCTAGCGCGACACGCATCGAGCTGCCACGGCTATGACGAATAGCATGTGATGGCTTGGCATCGTTGGGGATCACAGTTTCGGCGGCGACCACGCGCAAGCGGGAAAGCAGCGTTGCGTCCGCGGCGGAGAGATAAGGCGCGATGGCGTCGGGCTGGCCGACCAACAAAAGGGACAGTGACGAAGTTGAAGCCAGTGCCTGCAACGCGGCAGGCACTGTGATGCAGGGACCAAAGTCCCCGCTCATCGCATCTAACGCAAGGGTTAGACGAGTCAAGGTATCGCCTTGTTAATACAGAGCTGTATTACTTAGCGATAACCTTGCGACCGCGGTAGAAACCATCCGCAGTGACGTGGTGACGCAGGTGAGTTTCACCGGAAACCTTGTCAACAGAGACGGTTGCAGTGGTCAGCGCATCGTGGGAACGACGCATACCACGGCAAGAGCGGGTTTTTTTGTTCTGCTGTACGGCCATTGACCTTACTCCTTGATTACTTTCGCTTTAAACTGGCTAGTGCGGCAAATGGGTTCGGTTTTTCCGCCTCGGGAGGCAACTGACCGAATACCATGTCCGCGTCGGACACTTCACAGTGTTCAGATTCATGCACCGGAACCACCGGCAAGGCAAGGATGAGTTCATCTTCGACCATCGCCAGCAGATCGACCTCGCCATATTCGTTGACGTCGATCGGCTCGTAAATTTCCGGCAATGCCTCAGCCTGCTCGTCATTGGCGACCGGACTGAAGCAATACGTTGCGTGGAGTTGATGCTGGAATGGCTGATTACAACGCTGACATTGCAACGTTACAGTAACGTCGGCATGCCCGCGAATCACAGCCAAGCGCTGATTGTCGATCGAAAAGGACATTTCAGCGCAGACATCGCTGTCCACGCTGACCACAGATTCAGCTAAGCGCGTAACCTGCTCGGAAGCATAGACACCAACATAGTCTAAACGCTTCTGCGCAGCGCGAACCGGATCAAGGGTCAAGGGTAATTTTACCTTTTGCATAGGGCGCGCATATTAACTTTGTAAAGCCATTGAGTCAAAGGAAAAGGCCACTCTCGCGCCCCTTTCCCCAATATTCGCTTCCTGAGCGGCGGACAGTTTAAAATGATGGCATGATTAACGCCATGCTTTCGGAAAAAAATATGTTGCCGTTACTGCTTGCCTCCACCTCGCCCTATCGCCGCGCCTTGTTGGAAAAACTGGCGCTCCCCTTCATTTGCGCGGCACCGCACACCGACGAAACACCGCTGCCCGGTGAAACAGCGCCAGAGTTAGTCTGTCGCCTGGCCGAAGCCAAGGCACGCGCCCTGGCCGTAGCCTACCCCGATCATTTGATCATCGGCGGCGATCAGGTGTGTGTGCTGGATGGGCAAATCTGCGGCAAGCCTCTCAGCGTTGAGCGTGCCTGTGCTCAGTTGCGCGCCGCCAGCGCACAATGCGTCACCTTCTACAGTGGATTAAGCGTGCTCAACAGTACCAGCGGTGAGTGTCATACCCTGTGCGAACCCTTCCAGGTGCATTTTCGTCAGTTAAGCGAGGCGGAGATCACCGCCTATGTCGCGCTGGAACAGCCATTACACTGTGCCGGCAGCTTTATGTGCGAAGGCGCGGGGATCCTGCTATTCGAACGGTTGGAGGGGCGCGATCCCAACGCCCTGATCGGGCTGCCGTTGATTGCGCTCAACACACTGCTGCGCCGTCACGGCGTCAACCCGCTACTGGTGCCACGTGGCTAATCGCGCCGCGCGCTGCCGCGCTCCCCCCCGGAAAGCGCGGTGGGCGATAGAGGCAGTCGCCAACCTATGCGCTGACACGGGCCGTCAGCCTAAGGCGCAAGCGCATGCTGCTGCGCAATGCATCAGCAGCATGCCACGGGCCATGCCTGGCGTTGAGATGAAACCCATGACGCTCAGCATGGCCTCGTGATAGCCAGCGGAGGTGAGTGAAGCGATGCGAACGTTAATGCGCCGTGTTACGGGCGCGTAGCACCGCCAGACAATGGCGCAACGTGCCGTCCAACGGTGCCTCAACCCGCATCGTCTCGCCGCTATGTGGGTGGACAAAACGCAGGGCCGCCGCATGCAGAAACAGGCGATTGAGGCCGGTATCCGCCAGCTCACGATCAAATTCGCGATCGCCATAACGATCATCGAAAGCGATCGGATGTCCGGCATGCTGGGTATGGACGCGGATCTGGTGCGTACGCCCGGTTACCGGGCTGGCTTTCACCAGGGTCGCGTTGGCGAAGCGTTCTTCCACTTTAAAGCGCGTCTCTGACGGTTTCCCCTCCGCATTGACCCGCACGATGCGCTCCCCGCTCTGCAATATGTTCTTTAATAAGGGCGCCTGCACCACCTTGCAGTGCGACTGCCACTGGCCGCGCACCAAGGCCAGGTAATCCTTCTGCATCCCCTTCTCACGCAGTTGCTCATGCAGCGAGCGTAACGCAGAACGCTTCTTGGCGACCAACAGCACCCCTGACGTCTCGCGATCCAGACGGTGTACCAGTTCGAGGAAACGCGCCTCGGGACGCAAGGCTCGTAGCCCTTCAATCACGCCGAAGCTCAATCCGCTGCCGCCATGTACCGCCGTACCGGAGGGCTTATTCAGCACCAGCAGGTAGTCGTCCTCATACAGGACGCAATCATTAAGTGCCGCCACTTTATCCAGCCGCGCGGAAACCGGAGCCTCGTCACGCTCGGCGACCCGCACCGGCGGGATACGCACCTCATCCCCGGCTGCTAGTTTATATTCCGGCTTGATGCGCTTCTTATTGACCCGCACCTCACCCTTGCGCACGATGCGGTAAATCATACTCTTCGGCACACCCTTCAGCTGGTTGCGCAAAAAATTATCGATCCGCTGGCCCGCCTCGTCGGCGGCGATCGTGACTAACTTGACGGAAGTATTTTGTGTATTCATGGGGCGCGATTTTAAAGAGCGGCAGCCCTGCGCGCCACTGCTATTTTGACACGCGAGAACAATAATGCAGCGATCTCCCTGACAAGCGCGCTGGCGGCGTATATACATAGATATGCCAAATAGTATGACGTCGTGCTATTGAGCAACTTTCTGCGCACAAGGCGCAATGGCATCTTGCTATATTTGCCATTGCAGTGAAATAATGGAGCCGTTTTCCGCGTTTTTTTCCGCCAATGTGGGAAAAGAAGCAGGATACGACGTTTACCTGATAGCGCAAAAATGCAGCAATGGCGTAAGACGTAATGCGAAATCAAGTAATTAGCGGGCTGCGGGTCGCAGTCTGACCAACAACATGGAGTCAGTTTGCCGCATCCTTTTTCTGCGGCGTCATCCTGATAAACAGCGCTGCCTTTCACAAAGAAATGCAGGCTTACCGAATATTGCGCCCCTATGCAGGCGACAACCGTGAGGTTGACGACTTTGCGATAAGACTCGGGGTCATCGGTCTTCCTCCCGGTCAGAAAAGGTCTTTTCGCCCGCAGCTTAAGTAGCCAATGCAAAAAAACGAGTACGTTAACGATGAAAAGAATGTTAATCAACGCAACTCAGCAGGAGGAGTTGCGTGTCGCCCTTGTGGATGGCCAGCGACTGTACGACCTGGATATCGAAAGCCCGGGTCATGAGCAGAAAAAAGCGAACATTTACAAAGGTAAAATCACCCGTATTGAACCCAGTCTAGAAGCTGCCTTCGTCGATTACGGTGCCGAAAGACACGGTTTCCTACCCCTAAAAGAGATCGCCCGCGAATACTTCCCTAGCAACTACTCCGCCCATGGCCGTCCTAATATCAAAGACGTGCTGCGAGAGGGGCAGGAAGTCATCGTCCAGGTCGATAAAGAGGAGCGCGGCAATAAAGGTGCCGCGTTGACCACCTTTATTAGCCTGGCGGGTAGCTATCTGGTATTGATGCCGAATAACCCCCGTGCCGGCGGTATTTCTCGTCGCATCGAGGGTGACGATCGCACCGAACTGAAAGAAGCACTCTCGTCGCTGCAAATCCCTGATGGAATGGGACTCATCGTCCGCACCGCGGGCGTCGGCAAGTCTGCCGATGCGTTGCAGTGGGATCTCTCGTTCCGCCTGAAACACTGGGACGCCATCAAGAAAGCCGCAGAGGGTCGCCCGGCACCGTTCCTGATCCATCAGGAAAGCAACGTCATCGTGCGCGCCTTCCGCGACTACCTGCGTCCGGATATCGGCGAGATCCTGATCGACAACCCGAAGATCCTCGATCTGGCCAAGCAGCATATCGCCGCCCTGGGTCGCCCAGACTTTAGCAGCAAGATTAAGCTGTACACCGGCGAAATCCCGCTGTTCAGCCACTATCAAATCGAATCGCAGATCGAGTCCGCCTTCCAGCGTGAGGTGCGCCTGCCTTCCGGCGGCTCTATCGTCATTGACAGCACCGAGGCGTTGACCGCCATCGACATCAACTCCGCGCGTGCCACGCGCGGCGGTGATATCGAAGAGACCGCTTTTAACACTAACCTGGAAGCGGCGGACGAGATCGCCCGTCAGTTGCGTCTACGCGACCTGGGCGGTCTGATCGTCATCGACTTCATCGACATGACGCCGGTGCGCCACCAACGCGAGGTAGAAAACCGCCTGCGTGATGCGGTGCGTCAAGACCGCGCACGCATCCAGATCGGTCGCATCTCGCGCTTTGGCTTGCTGGAAATGTCACGCCAGCGCCTCAGCCCGTCACTGGGCGAGTCCAGTCACCACGTCTGTCCGCGTTGTAACGGCACCGGCACCGTGCGCGACAACGAGTCACTGGCGCTCTCCATCCTGCGCCTGATCGAAGAAGAAGCGCTGAAGGAGAACACCCGCGAAGTCCATGCCATCGTACCGGTTCCGGTCGCCTCCTACCTGCTGAATGAGAAGCGTGACGCCGTCAGCGCCATTGAAAAGCGTCAGACCGATGTTCGGGTGATCGTGGTACCTAACGACCAGATGCAGACGCCGCATTACGCCGTGATGCGTGTACGCAAGGGCGAAGAGACCCATACCCTGAGTTATAAGTTGCCGCAACTGCACGAAGCAGAAGCCTGTAGTGAAGAAGAGGTACCGGCCGAGCGTAAACGTCCAGAGCAACCGGCGCTGGCTGCCTTTAGCCTGGATGTCACCGCGCCCCCCTTGGAAGAGAGCAACAGCACGCCGGTTTCCGCCGCAGTACGTCCGAGCGAGCCCCGCGTCCAGCCAGCCGCCGCGGCCCGTCCGGGTCTGTTCGGCCGCCTGATGGCCTCGTTGAAAGGGATCTTCGCCGGCGAGGCACCGCAGCAAGAAGCCGCTCCGGCTTCAGAGACAGCAAGCCCGCGTGAAGAGAGCCGTGCACCGCAAGAGCGTCGCGCCCGTCGTCAGAATCCGCGCCGTGAGCGTGGCGAGCGTACAGAGCGTGGTGAACGCGGTGAGCGTACAGAACGCGGTGAGCGTCAGGAGCGTGGCAATCGCGAAAATCGCGAGGCGCGTGACGAACAGCGTCGTAATCGCCGTCAGTCACAACCGGCGCAGAGCGCCGAGGCTGGAAGTGAGCAAACACGCGAAGATCAGCAGCAACGCCGCGAACAGCGTAACGAGCGCCAACGTCGTCGTCAGGAAGAGAAGCGTCAGGCGCAGCAAGAGGTCAAAGCACTGGATGTCGCCGCACAGCCCGATGAAGAGATCGCGGAAGAAAGCGCGCCGGCGCAACGTCGTCAGCGTCGCCAACTGAGCCAGAAAGTCCGTATCGTCGATAATGCGGCGATTGCGACCAGCGCTAGTGACGTATCACTTGAGGTTATTGCCGACGAGAATAAAGCCGCGCTACCGCCTGTTAGCGCCCCGGTTGCGGAAAACACCCCGCCAACCGCCGCCGCGCCGGCCAGCGAAGAGGAGAACGCTAACCGCCATGAGAATGGCATGCCGCGTCGCTCTCGTCGCTCGCCGCGTCACCTGCGCGTCAGCGGTCAGCGCCGCCGCCGTTACCGTGACGAGCGTTATCCGCAGCAGTCACCGATGCCGTTAACCCTGGCGGTCTACTCACCCGAGATGGCCTCCGGCAAAGTATGGATCAGCTATCCGGTCACCCCGCTTAGCGCCGACAACCAGGATGTGGAACAGCGCGCCACTGTCGAGGGCGTCGCCTCCAACGCAAGCGCTCCGCACGCTACCGTCGACAGCGCGCCTCAGCCAGCAGCTGTGCCGTCTGACGTTGTGATCAGCGAAGCGGCCGCCACCGAAGCACTAAGCGAGTCTGACGCCGCCATCGCTGCACCGCAGGTCGCTGCGCTTAGCGCGCCTACTGCTGCCGTCGTTGAGACAGGCGTCGAGAGCCATGCCGATGAGGATGTCAAGAGCGACGATGCGCAGATGGCCGCGCGCGAAGAGGCTCCGGCTCACGCCGCCTGCGCCGCAGCCGCCCCGACGTTAGCCGAGACGATTCCGCCGCTCGCACAAGCCGAAGCCGAAGCCGAAGCCGAAGCCGAAGCCGAAGCCGAAGCCGAAGCCGAAGCCAGCGTAACCGCCCACGCACAGGAAATGGCAACGCATGCACAAGCAAGTGTGGTCGTCCATGCCCACGGTCACGCCAGCGCACCGATGACCCGAGCACCGGCGCCGGCCTACGTCGCCCCGCTCGTCGTCGTCAGCACCTGGGTACGTCCGGTCTATGACTTCCAGGGACGTGGAGCGGCTGGTGGTGCAGCCGCGACCAGCCAAGCGAGCGCACCGGCGACCAAGCCATCGATGCCACAAGGCTAAACGCTACTTTCTGGCGTTAAAAGACCGCCGTCTGGCCCCACTCGATCAAGCCAGATAATCGCTTAAACGATCCGGTGGGAATACGAAAAAAGCCTCATCACGACTCTGATGAGGCTTTTTTTATGCCGGCAGGATGAAAACCAAACCTTCAGCGCTGCACCTTGTCACCCACAACGACCACGCCTCTGGCGCGTCAGTCCCCATCGCCCTGTCATTCGCCGGGCTAGACAACCAATACGCACTGGCACACGCCGAACATAAAAAGCGCGCGGCCGCTCCGTATCCCCTGGCTCCACGACGGCTTCGCGCATCCCGACTCCGCGCGCCTGATTAACCGCCCACACTGGCGCTAGCAGGTACCCCGGCAGCGTCCCCCTATTCGCCGCGACGTCGAAACCGCCGCGGCCGCGCGCACAAATTCGTCATCCCAGGTAACTAACGGATGCATCATGCGCCATTTCCCGTTATCCTTAACGCCCGGCAACGTTAATGTACCGCGTCGCGACCCGTTGCACCTTGGCAGCGCGCTCGCTATGCAGCCTCGCAAACATCTCTATCAGCCGGAGTTCGTAATGACCGTAATGCAGTCCACCTTGAAGATCCGCCGCCCCGATGATTGGCACCTCCATCTGCGTGACGACGAGATGTTGCACAGCGTATTGCCCTATACCAGCCGCCACTTCGCCCGCGCCATGGTGATGCCGAACCTAATGCCGCCGGTCACCACCGTGCAGCAGTGTCTCGCCTATCGCCAGCGTATCTTGGCTGCCGTACCGCAAGGGCAACGCTTTACACCGTTGATGACCTGCTACCTCACCGATACCCTGCGTGTCGATGAGCTGATGCTCGGCCAGCGCGAGGGGATCTTCAGCGCCGCCAAACTCTACCCGGCCAATGCCACCACCAACTCGTCTGCCGGCGTCACCGCTATCCCGGCGCTCTATCCGCTGTTTGAAGCGATGCAGCAGAGCGGCCTGCCGCTGTTGATCCATGGCGAGGTGACGCAAGCGGATATCGATATCTTTGACCGCGAAGCGCGTTTCATCGATCAGGTGATGATCCCGCTGCGCCGCGACTTCCCGCAGCTGCGCATCGTCTTTGAACATATCACCACCCAAGAGGCGGCCCAGTTCGTCGCCGCGGGTGATCGCTATCTGGCGGCGACCATCACCCCACAGCATTTGATGTTTAACCGCAACCACATGCTGGTCGGCGGCATTCGACCACATCTCTACTGCCTGCCGATCCTCAAGCGTAGCGTACACCAACAGGCGCTGCGCAAGGCGGCCACCAGCGGCCAATCCTGCTTCTTCCTCGGTACCGATTCCGCCCCGCATCTGCGTGGACGTAAAGAGTCCGCCTGTGGCTGCGCCGGCGTCTTCAATGCACCCAGCGCCCTACAGGCTTACGCTACGGTCTTCGAACAGGAGCAGGCGCTGCAACACCTGGAAGCCTTCTGTTCGCTGAATGGTCCGGCATTCTATGGACTCCCGCCGAATGAAGAGTATATTGAGCTGGTTCAAGAACCTGCGACCGTGGTCGACAGTATCGCCTGCGGCGAGGAGACGCTGATCCCCTTCCTGGCGGGTGAAACGCTGCGCTGGTCGGTACGCAGTTAATCTTACCTGACGAACAATACGGGCCTGTCCCCCCGGGACAGGCCTTTTTTTTATTGCTACTCCATGAGGGAAAACATGGTGACCCCCCCCTTACTGGCGCTCGACCACATCCACTTCAGCGCCGATGGACGCCCCATCCTGCACGATGTCTCACTGGCACTACAACCCGGTGAATTTAAAATCATTACCGGCCCCTCGGGCTGCGGCAAGAGCACCCTACTGAAGATCGCCGCCTCGCTGCTAGATCCGCAACAGGGCGAGATCCGCCTCCAGGGTAAGCCACTGAGCGACTACTCGCCGGAGGCGTACCGCAAGCGCGTTTCCTATAGCTTCCAGACGCCGGTCCTGTTCGGCGACACAGTACGGGATAATCTGCTGTTCCCTTACCAAATCCGTAATGACCCGCCCGACATGGACCGCATTCGCCGCGGTCTGATGCAATTCGCCCTGCCGCTGCATACCCTGGATCAACGTATCGAAGATCTCTCCGGTGGCGAGCGCCAGCGCGTAGCGCTATTGCGCAATATCCAGTATATGCCGCAGGTGCTCCTACTGGATGAGATCACCAGCGCCCTGGATAGCCATAACCGCACCATCGTCCAGCAGGTGATCAACCAGCTAAATCAGCAGCAGGGGATCGCGGTCATTTGGGTGACGCACAACAGCGATGAGATCGCCCACGGTGACAATGTACTGACCCTACCTCGCCTGGCGGATGACGAGGAAGACGAAACCGACGACACACAAGGCGGCAGCCAAACTAAGGAGAAGGCACAACATGACTAGCCACAACATTACCGACCAATCCTTGGTGATGGCGCTGGCGTTGGTCGCCATTGCCCTGGTCATCAGTGGGCGCGAAAAATTAGGGCTCGGTAGAGACATTCTCTGGAGCATCAGCCGCGCCATCGTCCAGTTGATCGTGGTCGGCTACGTCCTGAAATATATCTTCCATCTGGACAATGCTCTGTTAACGCTGCTGATGGTGCTATTCATCTGCGTCAATGCCGCCTGGAATGCTAAGAAACGCAGCAAAGGTCTGAGCAATGCCTTCGCCATGTCGCTGATCGCCATCGTTACCGGCACCGCCCTGACACTCACCATCCTCATCGTCAGCGGCTCCATCGTCTTTACGCCAATGCAGGTGATCCCCATCGCCGGGATGATCGCCGGCAATGCGATGGTCGCGGTCGGATTGTGTTACAATAACCTACGCCAACGTTTCCACGACGAACGTCAGCGGGTGCAAGAGATGCTCAGCCTGGGCGCCACCCCGAAGCAAGCCTCGGCAGCGATCATTCGTGCCAGCATCAAGGCGGCGATGATCCCGACGGTCGACTCCGCCAAAACCGTCGGCCTGGTCAGTCTGCCGGGCATGATGTCCGGACTGATCTTCGCTGGCATCGATCCGGTCAAGGCCATTCGTTACCAGATCATGGTGACCTTTATGCTGCTGTCGACCGCCAGCCTCTCCACCATCATCGCCGGCTATCTGGCCTACGCCAAGTTCTACACCGCACGCGATCAGTTGCGTTAAGTGTAAAAAAATCCCCGCAGGCCTGGCCTACGGGGAGCGCTCAGCGATACCGCCGCCGCCCAAAACGCGGCGGCGTAAGCGGGTTACTTCATGCAGCCATTGCAGCGATTGCTCAGGATCTGCTGGAAGAAGTCATTACCCTTGTCATCCACCAGAATGAAGGCTGGGAAGTCTTCTACCTCGATCTTCCAGATCGCCTCCATCCCCAGTTCCGGATAAGCCACACAGGTCAGGCTCTTGATGCTCTGTTGCGCCAATACCGCCGCCGGGCCGCCGATACTCCCCAGGTAGAAGCCACCATGTTTATGGCAAGCATCGGTCACCTGCTGGCTGCGATTGCCTTTGGCCAGCATGATCATGCTGCCGCCGTTAGCCTGGAACAGATCGACATAGGAATCCATACGCCCCGCCGTGGTTGGCCCCAAGGAGCCAGAAGCATAACCAGCGGGCGTCTTAGCCGGGCCCGCGTAGTAGATCGGGTGATCTTTCACATACTGCGGCAACGGCTTACCTTCGTCCAACAAGGCTTTCAGTTTGGCATGGGCGATGTCACGCCCGACAATGATGGTGCCGGAGAGTGAGAGACGGGTCGATACTGGGTATTGAGAGAGCTGAGCCAGGATCTCCTTCATCGGACGGTTGAGGTCGACCTTAATGGCCTCACCCTCACCGGCCTGACGCAGCGCCTCGGGAATATATTTACCCGGGTTGTGCTCCAACTTCTCAATCCAGATCCCCTCACGGTTGATCTTGGCCTTAATGTTACGATCAGCGGAGCAGGAGACCCCCATTCCTACCGGACATGAGGCGCCATGACGCGGCAGACGGATCACTCGCACATCATGTGCAAAGTATTTACCGCCGAACTGTGCTCCCAGCCCCAGCTCCTGCGCCGCCTGCAACAACTCCTGCTCCAGCGCCAAATCGCGGAAGGCCTGGCCGTGTTCGTTCCCCTCGGTCGGCAGCGCATCATAGTATTTGGTGGAGGCCAGTTTGACCGTCTTCAGGGTTGACTCGGCAGAGGTACCGCCGATCACGAAGGCGACATGGTACGGCGGGCAAGCGGCCGTTCCCAGGGTACGCATCTTCTCGACCAAGAACGCCTTCAATTTTTCCGGTGTCAGCAAGGCTTTGGTTTCCTGATACAGGTAGGTCTTGTTAGCCGAACCGCCCCCCTTGGCAACACAGAGAAACTTATATTCTTCACCGTCAGTCGCATACAGATCGATCTGCGCCGGCAGGTTAGTCCCGGTATTAACCTCGTTATACATGTCCAGCGCGGCGTTCTGAGAGTAGCGCAAGTTATCTTCGATATAGGTGTTATAGACGCCGCGTGACAAGGCCTCGGCGTCGCCACCGCCAGTCCACACCCGTTGCCCTTTCTTACCGACGATGATGGCGGTACCGGTATCCTGGCAGGTCGGCAGAACACCCTTGGCGGCAATCTCTGAGTTACGTAGGAATTGCAGCGCGACATATTTGTCGTTCTCACTGGCCTCAGGATCATCCAGAATAGCGGCGACCTGACGCTGGTGCGCCGGACGCAGCATGAAAGAGGCGTCATGGAATGCCTGTTGCGCCAACAGGGTCAACGCCTGCGGCTCGACCTTCAGCATCTCTTGACCTTCGAAGCTGACCACGGAGACATGCTCCTTGCTCAGCAGATAGTATTCGGTGTCATCGCCTTGCAGCGGGAACGGATCTTGGTAATGGAAGGGTTTATTTGACATTTTTCTCTCGCTTACAACATCAGCTTCTATAAATTTATCGTGCAGCACGCGCCTCCGGGATAGGGAATGGCCGGAGAAAACCACGCCTGCCTGTTAACTTTACCGCCCGATGTTAACATGTTATTTACAATAAGCGTTGTGCGACCGCGCTCAGTATCGGCATGAAACGGGTAATCATCAGGTCAATCCATCCTGCCAAATAACCCAAGCGAGGTAACAGGATCAAAATCAAACTATCGGGGATTAATTGTCTGACGTTTAGCAAAAACAGAGGTTAATCACTTTGATTTAAAAAGAAAATGAAGAAAATGCACAAAATAGCCAAAATCAACCAATCCAGACTCTATCGCTCGCCCCTTCACGTAAAGCCGCCTCCGTTAACCTGTGCATAGTCACAAATCGTGTCAGCCATGGCCTGCGCGGCGCAGGAAAACGGATGATGCCGCAGACTTACCAGGCCGAAGCGGTTTTCAATCACCGGATCGGTCAACGGCAGACACACGGCGCCCAACTGCCGCATTTGCCGAGCGCACCATGCTGGTACCGCACTGACACCCAGTCCGTTAGCGACCATATTGCCTACCGTTATCAATTGGTGGCTTTCAAACGCTACCGACAAGTGTTGACCGTGCTGCGCCAGACGCTGCTCCAGCAGCAGACGCATGGAAGAGGGCCGCTGTAGGGTAATAAAATCCAGCGAAAGTAACTGTCGCCAGCCAATATCCTGCTGTCGAGCCAGGGAGCACGCCGGCGGAACCACGGCAATAAATCGGTTCATGCCTAATGGGGTAAAATGCAACCGCGCATCGGACTCCGGCTCAAACGCGATGCCCATCTCCACCCGCCCTTCGGCAATCATCTCATACACCGCCTCGTTAATGACATCGTGTACCACCACATTGACCCCGGCATAACGGCAGCGAAAGCGTTGCAAAATGAACGGTAGCGGGTTCGCCGCAAAAGAGGGGATCACGGCGATGGCGACCCTACCGATCTGTAATGTAAAACGCTGTCTTATCGTTTCGACCGTATTATCCCAATCCACCAGCAATTGGCGCACCAGCGGAAAAAAAGCCTCCCCTTCCGGCGTGAGCCTCACTTGACGCGTCGTCCGCACAAACAACGCCCCCCCAATGTGTCTTCCAGATTACGAATAGCCAAACTCAACGCCGGTTGAGAAAGATTCAGCCTCACGCTGGCCTGTGCGAAGTTCAAACTGTGAGCAACAGCTAAAAATGCGCGTAATTGCTTAATGCTCATTGCCATCGCCTATTCGTCCCAATCAGTTATAAATCAGAGGGTAACCCATCATTAATAAAAATAACAAACTAATACATTGGAAAAATAAAATTAACAAAACATCCAGCTTTGTCAATTATTCTTCCATAAAACTGACGGCGAGATTGGCCACAGCAGATATTTATCTTATTAGTGAATGCAATTTATCAAATCATATTTTTTATTTCTGGATGACGCGCGTTGGCAGGTAAATAACAGCAAGCCACGTTAATTATAATTAAATGAGGAATCATAAATGGACATTATTATTGCCCTCGCCTCTCTGTGTTTGCTTATGCTGGCCGCTTACCGGGGTTACAGCGTGATCCTCTTTGCGCCCTTGGCCGCCCTCGCTGCCGTACTGCTCACCGACCCCAGCGCAGTCGGCCCGGCGTTTAGCGGACTATTCATGGACAAAATGGTCAGTTTTATCCAACTCTATTTTCCGGTATTTCTGCTGGGGGCCCTCTTCGGCAAACTGATTGAGCTTTCTGGTTTCTCCCGCGCGATTGTCGCTACCGCTATCCGCCTATTGGGACAACGGCATGCCATACCGGTCATCGTCATTGTCTGCGCCCTGCTCACTTATGGCGGAGTGTCGCTGTTTGTCGTCGCCTTTGCCGTCTATCCCTTTGCCGCAGAGATGTTCCGGCAAAGCAATATTCCCAAACGTTTAATCCCGGCCACGATAGCCTTGGGTGCATTTTCATTCACCATGGATACGTTGCCCGGCACCCCCCAGATCCAAAATATTATTCCGGCCGCTTTCTTTAACACCAATGCCTGGGCCGCCCCCTCACTGAGCCTCATCGGCGCACTTTTTATGATAGCGCTCGGTCTGACTTACCTGGAGCGTCAACGGCGCAAAGCCCAGCGTACCCATGAGGGCTATGGCGTCGACTTACTCAATGAGCCCGAAACCCCCGATACGCTCAACTTACCCAATCCCTTTATCGCCCTGACGCCATTGCTTGCCGTGGGAATAAGTAACTTACTGTTTACCCAATATATTCCACAATGGTATGGCACCACACACACCTTCGCCCTGCCCGGAATGGCCAGCCCGATCGTGATCCCCATTGCGCAGGTCACCGCGATCTGGGCCGTCGAGGCGGCGCTGTTGGTCGGCATTCTATTGGTCGCCCTCTTCGGCTTTCGTAATATCGGCGGGCGGTTGGCCGAGGGCAGTAAAAACGCCGTTTCCGGCGCTATCCTCGCCGCCATGAATACCGCTTCAGAATATGGTTTTGGCGCCGTTATCGCCGCACTCCCGGGCTTTCTGCTGCTGGCTAAAGGGCTCGAGGCGATCCCAGACCCATTAGTCAACGAGGCTATCAGTATCACGCTGTTGGCCGGGATTACCGGCTCGGCCTCCGGCGGAATGAGTATTGCGCTGGCGGCGATGTCCAATACCTTTATTGAGGCCGCCAACGCGAGCGGTATTCCCATGGAGGTGTTGCACCGCATTGCCGCCATGGCCAGCGGCGGTATGGATACACTGCCGCACAATGGCGCCGTCATTACATTATTGGCCATTACCGGCCTGAGCCACCGCCAATCCTATGGCGGCATCTTTGCCATCACCCTGATTAAAACCCTGGCAGTATTTTTTGTCATCGCCGTGTTCTATCTGACCGGCATTGTCTAACGCGTGCCGCTATGCGGCGTAATAAGTGATATGGAGTCCATATGGTAAGCTTACACGGCAAGGTCGCCTTGATAACCGGTTCCACCAGTGGAATCGGATTAGGTATTGCACAAGCGCTGGCGCAACAGGGCGCGCAGATCATCCTGAATGGCTTTGGCGATGTGGCGCACGCGTCCGAGCACATCGCCGCCTTCGGCCCGTCCCCCGGCTACCACGCGGCCGATCTGAGGCATCCAGAGCAAATCGCCGCGATGCTCGATTACGCCACAACACAGTTCGGCGGCGTCGATATTCTGGTCAACAATGCGGGAATACAGCATGTCGCCAACGTCACGCATTTTCCGCCAGAACAATGGGATGCCATTCTGGCCGTTAACCTCTCATCGGTATTTCATACCAGCCGCCTAGCCTTGCCCACCATGCAGGAAAAGGGCTGGGGACGCATTATCAATATCGCCTCCGTACATGGCTTGGTCGCCTCCGCACAAAAGGCCGCGTATGTGGCCGCCAAGCATGGCGTCGTCGGACTGACGAAGGTGATTGCGCTGGAGACTGCGCGTAGCCCGATCACCTGCAATGCCATTTGCCCCGGCTGGGTGCTCACGCCCTTGGTACAACAGCAGATAGATGCCAGGACGGGCGACGGTGATACTCAGCAGGCCCGTGATGCGCTACTGGCAGAAAAACAACCGTCTCTGGATTTTGTCACCCCACAGCAATTAGGCGCATTGGCGCTGTTCCTGTGCAGCCCAGCGGCAGATCAGGTACGCGGAGCGGCATGGAATATGGATGGGGGCTGGCTGGCCCAATAGCGGCCTACGTTAGCGACCGGATAGGCACCCGATCTCCGCTGTCCGGGCGCGCCCGTGTTCACCGATACGTTGAGAAAGACAGACTGGGGACAACACTACGCCCCGGATGCACCTCCTGCACCAAGATGATGACCTCGCTTGGGGTTCAAGCCCTGACGCAGTCAGCCAATAAAAAGGACCTGCCATGCGGAATAAACAAATAACAATAGCACAGGCTTATACACATTTTGCCGATGGAATGACCGTAATGATCGGCGGCTTCATGGGCTGCGGTAGCCCGCCACGTTTAATTCAAGCATTACTGGACTCAGGCGCTAAAGCATTAACCATCATTGCTAACGACACGGCGTTTACCAATAGCGGCATCGGTATGCTTATCCACCACGGCCGGGTAAAAAAAGTCATTGCCTCGCATATTGGTACCAACCCGGAAACCGGTCGCCTGATGATCGCCGGAGAGTTGCAGGTTCAATTGATTCCCCAGGGAACCCTCATCGAGCAAATCCGCTGCGCTGGGGCTGGGTTAGGCGGCGTACTGAGCCCCACCGGCGTCGGTACCCTGGTTGAGGAAGGGAAACAAAAGATAACGCTGGAGGGGAAAACCTATTTACTGGAGCGCCCGCTGAGGGCCGATCTGGCCCTCATTCAAGCCTATCAGGCCGATACGCTGGGTAATTTATGCTACCAACTGAGCGCCCGTAACTTTAATCCACTGATCGCCCTCGCAGCCGAGGTCACCATGGTAGAGCCAGAGCAGCTAGTCAACGCCGGGGAATTAGATCCTGACCTTATCGTCACGCCCGGCGCCGTTATTGATTATATTCTGTCGCCAGAGGGGAAATAGACATGGATGCCAAACAGCGCATTGCCTATCGCATCACCCAAGAGTTTCACGATGGCGATATTGTCAATCTGGGGATCGGCATACCTACCCTGGTCGCCGACTATTTACCGCCAGGTGTCGATATTATTCTACAGTCCGAAAATGGCTTTCTTGGCCTCGGCCCACTGCGCCAGGCTCAACCTAATCTGGTCAATGCGGGCGGGCAGCCTTGCGGTATCGTGCCGGGCGCCGCCATGTTTGACAGCGCATTGTCGTTTGCCCTCATCCGCGGAGGTCATTTGGACGTCTGCGTCTTGGGCGGGTTACAAGTCGATCAGCAGGCCAATCTCGCCAACTGGCTTATTCCGGGGAAGATGGTCCCCGGCATGGGCGGTGCCATGGATCTGGTCACCGGTGCCCGTAAGGTCATTATCGGGATGGAGCACTGCACCAAAGACGGGGCGGCTAAAGTTCTACGCCGCTGTACCCTTCCCCTGACGGCGGTCAATGCCGTACACATGTTGGTCACCGAGTTGGCCGTGTTTCATTTTACACCGCAGCACATGGTGCTGACTGAGTTGGCCCCCGGCATCGATGTCGACACCTTGCGACAAAAAACGACCGCGCAGTTTCTGGTTTCTCCTCAACTCGCTACCATGCCTCAACCACAGGATGCCCGCGCATGAAAAACATTGTGATTGGCAGCGCCGTACGCAGCGCTATCGGTAATTTCGGTGGTGCATTTTCTCACCTCGGCGCCGTCGCGCTGGGTGCCGCAGTAATTGAGGAGGCGTACGCGCGGGCAGCGCTGGCGCCGACGATGATCGACGAGGTGATTATGGGGAATGTGCTACAGACCGGACTCGGACAAAACCCGGCGCGGCAAGCGGCGTTAAAAAGTGGCCTACCGGACAGCGTCACGGCGTATACGGTCAATAAAGTGTGCGGCTCCGGCCTGAAAAGTATCGCCCTGGCGGCCCAGGCTATCCAAGCGGGCGATGCCACCGTCATCGTCGCTGGCGGCATGGAGAACATGAGCCAAGCTTCCTATATACTGACGCATCATGCGCGTTGGGGATACCGGATGGGCCATCATTCACTGCTGGACGTCATCCAGCAAGACGGCCTGACCTGTGCTATAGAGGGTTACGCGATGGGGGTAACGGCGGAAAATATCGCCAAACAGTATGGGATCAGCCGTGAGGCCCAAGACGCACTGGCCCTGCACTCTCAGCAAAAAGCCTGCCAGGCCATTGCTCATGGCGCATTTCACGCCGAAATTGTGCCGATCCCAGTCACCACGCGCCGGGTTACCCAGACGATAGCGCAGGATGAGTTCCCTCGCGCCGATAGCACGCGGGAAGCGTTAGCCAAGCTCTCACCGGTCTTTGCTCAACAGGGAAGTGTCACGGCAGGCAACGCCTCTGGCATTAATGATGGCGCTGCCGCACTGGTAATTATGGAGGAGCAACGTGCCAAGACGCTAGGGGTTCAGCCCTTGGCACGCATACGTAGCTACGCCAGCGGTGGCGTCTCTCCGGCCCTGATGGGCATGGGACCGGTGCCGGCCTGCCACAATGCACTGAAAAAAGCCGGGCTCACACTTGCCGACATTGACCTGATCGAAGCAAACGAAGCCTTTGCCGCCCAATTTCTGGCCGTAGGCACCCAAATGGGCTGGGATGCGGATAAGGTCAACGTGAACGGCGGCGCGATCGCTCTTGGCCACCCTATCGGCGCCAGCGGGGCACGCATCATGGTCACCCTGTTACATGCGCTGCGCGCCCGCGATAAGTCTCTGGGACTGGCCACGCTCTGTATCGGCGGCGGTCAGGGGATAGCCATGATCGTAGAGCGGCTTAACTGAGCCATCCAGGGAAAGCCTCACGCGGTGGGATCTGCATGCGCGAAGAGGCCTAATTTCCCCTCCCCGGCGCTAGGCCACGCAGCTCACACTCGCGCCTAGCGTCAGCAACGGGAATGGCGGGAAGCAGCACGCTATGCCATACAACACATACGCGCAGCGAGAGGCTAACAAATTAAAAGAACTCACCGCGCTAATCCGCCGGCAGGACGCATCACACCGAGGGGCATGACTCGCCAATCCATTAAGCACCGCCAGACGGTATCAATGCGGTTGTCCTATGGGGAAGACAGCGGGTGCCAGCGCGACAAGATTGGTACCTCGAATTACGCTGACACGACAAGTGATTTATTGCGTAATATACGGTGCGGATATATCGACGTGGCGGCAGAAGTCAGAAAATAACTGCTGATGCTCACAAACCTTATCCGCGCTAAACAACACCGCATAGACAAACACCCCAGCCGCCAGCGCGATGCTGATGAGCAATATCCATCCCTTGATTTTCACAGCCTTGCTCCATCCTTAAGCCTACCGAGGCGTCAGTGTATGCGCAGCAAGTTAAACTGGAGCTCTACAGCCGTGACGCTACTTGGCACCGCGCGGCGAAATGTCCATAGATGAAACGTACCCGGCACAGAAAAGACACGCGCTACATGGAGGTGCCGACCACGTTTCTCTATTCACACTCCGCACCTCAAGCCTAGCCAGCCTGAGCGAAAGATGCAAGCCTCCCCCGGCACAAGCCGCTGTTAACTAAGGGATAGGCTAACTAAGTCTGCACGCTATGTCGGGAGGATGTACGAGGTGGGACGGGATGAGTCAGGACGATACAGCGCCCCCACACAATGCGCAGGTTGCGCCGCTTTCCAACCGAAGATGAGCCCTAAATCTCAAATTCGGGTGCCATGACCTCCGCCAGATACTGGGCGAGAAATTGACGGGTACGCGGATGTTGCGGCCGGCTGAACAACTGTTCGGCCGGTCCCTGTTCGATGATGCGTCCGCCATCCATAAAGATCACCCGCTGCGCGACATCTCGGGCGAAACGCATCTCGTGGGTAACGATCACCATGGTGCGCCGCTCCTGCGCCAGTGAACGCAAAGTGGCCAACACCTCCCCCACCAGCTCCGGATCCAACGCTGAGGTCGGCTCATCGAACAGCAACACCTGCGGTTGCATGGCTAACGCCCGCGCGATCGCGACCCGCTGTTGCTGGCCGCCAGAGAGACGCTTCGGATAGGCGTGCGCCTTATCGGCCAATCCGACACGTGCCAACCATGCCAACCCTTGGCGTTCCGCCTCTTTCCGGGCGACGCCATTGACCACGCGCGGCCCCTCGCTGACATTCTCCAGCGCCGTGAGGTGGGGAAACAGATTGAAGTTTTGAAAGACGAAGCCGACTTGTTGACGTAGGCGGCGGATCTGCGCCTTCTGCCGCGCCAACGGACGCGCGGCATCCACTTCAATCCCGGCGACGCGGATATGTCCGGCGTCTGGCGCCTCCAACAGGTTAATGCTACGTAGCAGTGTACTCTTACCCGAACCGCTGGGGCCGATGATCGCCACTACCTCGCCCGGTTGGACGCTCAGGTCGATAGCGTGTAAGACGCGTTGTTGATGATAAGACTTCACCAGTTGTGTCAGTTCGATGGCGCTCACGCTCTGCTCTCCTCATCACGCCACCCCACGGCGCGCTCTGCGGCCACTGTAGCAAGTCATCACCGCATGAAAAGGAATAAAAAAGCATATGCTAATCGTTAACTGAAATAACTACTGTTCGTCCCCGCCTCGGCGGCTTCTCGTCCTGCGCGCAGAAATTGACGATATTTGCGCAGCGCGATGCGGTAGTTGTTCTGACTACATGGCGGCAAGCGTTCTAGCCATTCCCACTCGGTGCTAGGATCGTTTAAGGTCTGCGCCGAGAGCTCGCGGAGCGCCGCCATCTCGTCCAGGCGACGCAGGCGTACCACATACTCCCGGATACTGCTATGGCGCATGTCGGTCTGTTCACACAGATATTGCTTAAAACCCATGATATCGAACCGACTGCCTTGGGCATGGCAATAGACATCGCTACAGAAGCGGCACAACACTAACAGCGACTGTTGTAAATCGGCCCAGTCATCGTCATCGATCAGCCGCTCCATTTGTGCCTGACGTTCACGATTTAACAGGTGACCGCCAAGCACCAGCGAGATGCGATCTAGTGGACGTCCACAGTGGCCGCAGTGGCTCTGGCTATGTTTAAAGTCTTTCAGATAACGGCTCAATGGCCGTGGTTTGCTGAGGGATGGAAAAGAGACGAATGACATCGCAGCACTCCGCTGTAGGCATAAAGACGGCTTAATGCTGAGAGAGAAGACGGCTACGCAGACGCTTGATCGCCTGGCTATGTAGCTGGCTCACGCGCGACTCCCCGACCTCTAGCACTGCACCGATCTCCTTGAGGTTTAACTCTTCCTGGTAATAGAGCGTTAAGACCAACTTTTCCCGCTCCGGCAAGGCCTCGATGGCAGCGATCACTCGACCACGCAGATCGCTCTCCAGCAACTGGCGTAGTGGGTTCGCGCTCTCCTCCTCGCCCCAGACCGGCTCCGCATTATCGCCATGCTCCTCACGCCACTCATCGTAGGAAAAGAGCTGGCTGCTATTGGTATCCAGCAGGATCTGCTGGTACTCCGCCAACGGAATCCCCATCTCCTGAGCGATCTCACCGTCGCTCGGCACCCGTCCCAGGCGCTGTTCGGCACGCTGCATCGCTGCCGAGACACCTCGGGCATTGCGGCGCACACTACGCGGCACCCAGTCTCGACTGCGTAATTCGTCCAACATTGCGCCACGAATACGCTGGATCGCGTAGGTGGTAAAGGCAGTCCCCTGCATGGCGTCATAGCGCTCTACCGCATGCAGTAGCCCGATGCCGCCCGCCTGTAGCAGGTCGTCCAGCTCCACACTGGCCGGAAGACGAACCTGTAGGCGCAGCGCCTCATGACGCACCAGCGGCGCATAGCGCTGCCATAACGTATTTTTGTCAATCACGCCTTCAGCGGTATACAAATCAGTCACGTCGACAAAACTCGGGTTAATGAATGCCGGGCTATTATCCCGGATCTCACCAAGGGCAATGGTGCAATTAGTCGGTAAAAAAGCCTCCTTTTAGCCGCTTTGTTCTGCGTAACAGGGCGCGCTACGGTGCGCTAAGCATGAAAAAACCCCGCCAAGGCGGGGTTTGACAGAGACGGACTCGGCTGAGAATTAACGCAGCAGAGACAGGACGTTCTGGGTAGACTGGTTAGCCTGCGCCAGTACGGAGGTACCGGCCTGCTGTAGGATCTGCGCACGGCTCATGTTGGACACTTCGGTCGCGTAGTCGGCATCCTGAATACGAGAACGGGAGGCGGACAGGTTGTTGACGGTGCTGTTCAGGTTATTGATGACAGAATCGAAACGGTTCTGTACCGCACCCAAGCCGCTGCGCAGGTCATCTACCTGAGACAGGGCGCTGTCTAATTTAGACAGCGGATCGGCTGATGATACGCCACTAAATGTAGCCGTTGCTGCTGCACCACTTAATGCCAAAGTCGTATTTACAGCAGTACCACCCATTGCCGTATTACCAGTAACTTTATCTTTACCATTCGCTAAGGTACCTGCTGCTGCATAGCTCTTGCCCTGGAAAGTTACATAGCCGACATTGTTACCATCTTTATCAACCCCGATTTTGACCAGCTGTTGAGCCTGAGTCGCCGCCGTTGTCAAACCATTGTCCGGATCGGTATATTTAACATCGGTTTTGTTCAAGCCTACTTTACCTGATGCCGCGTCCAGAGAAGCTGCATAGAAAGTATCTCCTGACTGCACCACATAATTACCGGTCAAATTACCATCTTTATCTTTTAGGGCATGCAAAGATAACGTAGAAGCATCAGCACCTAAATCTTTCGCAGCCGCGCTTAAATCTACAGTTTTAGGAGCACCAGTACCATCGCCAGTTACAGCGGTAATAGCATCCCCAACACTGACACTATTTTTCGCAACGGAAAAGCCATCCAGCCCTAAAGTAGAGCGATTAATCGCTTTCAAATCAATATCAATCGTCTGACCATCTTGAGAACCTACCTGAATACTCAATTTCTGGTCACCGCTCAGAACCTTAACACCATTAAAATCAGTCTGTTTAGAAATACGATCGATTTCATCCAGACGCTGATTAATTTCATCTTGGATAGATGACAAGTCGCTGGCAGAGTTAGAACCGTTCTGTGCCTGAACAGCCAGACGACGGATGTTCTGCAGGTTGTCGTTGACTTCGTTCAGCGCGCCTTCGGTGGTCTGCGCCAGGGAGATACCGTCGTTGGCGTTACGGGATGCCTGGGTCAGGCCGTTGATGTTAGCGGTAAAGCGGTTGGAGATCGCCTGGCCGGCGGCGTCATCCTTGGCGCTGTTGATGCGCAGACCGGAGGACAGGCGCTCGATGGCGGTGCCCAGGGCAGACTGGGATTTGTTCAGGTTATTCTGCGCCATCAGCGACAGGCTGTTGGTATTAATGACTTGTGCCATAGTATGCTTTCCTTCAAATGTTGCGCCGTTGCGCATCACAGTTAATCGGTCGGGCCTGATTGCCCCACGGCGTCATCAGCCACCGTCCCCCTAGGTATCGACGTTCCCAGAATAACCTTTAGTAAATTTTTCATTTTTTTTTGTGGCACCGCCAATCGGCGAAAAAGCCCCCATTTTCCTGCGTCTATTGGCCCATCGTTTTTTACGATCTTTCTGTAAACTTTTCTTAGACAGAGCCGATAACGCGTATAGCGCACTAGTCATTCAGAAAGGAAATATTCATGGCAACCATTTCATCACTGGGGATCGGCTCTGGACTCGACCTCAACTCCCTGCTGACCAAGCTGACCGGGGTCGAGAAACAACGCTTGATGCCTTATACCACCCAACAGAGCAGCTATAAATCCAAGCTGACCGCCTATGGCACCCTGAAGGGGGCATTAGAAAAGTTCGATGATGTGAGCAAGGAGCTGGCGAAAAGTGATGCATTCACCATTACCAAGGCCAGCAGCCACGACCAGTTTACCGTCACCACCAGCGCCAGCGCCGTGCCGGGCAACTATGCGATCAATGTCACCCAGTTGGCCCAGGCGCAGAGCCTGACCGCACAGACGCACGCCAGCAGCCAGACGGAGCAAATGGGCAGCGCCGGTGCCAGCAACCGTGAGCTGACCATCACCGTCGGCGAGCCGCCGAAAGAGACCAAGATCGCCCTGAGCGACGAACAAACTTCCCTGACCGGGTTACGCGACGCCATCAACAAGTCTGGCGCCGGCGTCAAAGCCAGTGTGATCCAGATCTCCGATAAGGCCTACACCCTATCCATTACCGCCGCCGAAACCGGGGCGAAGAGTAATATCAAGCTCAATGTCAGCGGGGACAGTAAGTTAGGCGATATGCTGAACTACGATAGCAGCCACCCCGCAACCGGTACGACGAATATGGCGCAGACCGTCGAAGGTAAAGACGCCGAAATGACACTCAATGGCGTGAAGATCACCCGCAGCAGCAATAAGATCACCGATGCACCCCAAGGCGTGACGCTAGAGCTAAAGGCCGTCACGCCTAAAGACAGCTCACAAAATCTGGTCATTACCAATGACAGCGACGGGGTAAGCAAGAAGATCCATGATTGGGTCGACAGCTATAACTCGCTGATCGATACCTTCGCCTCGCTGACCAAATTTACCCCGGTCAAGAAAGGTCAGGCCGAAAACTTCACCAACGGCCCACTGCTGGGCGACAACACGCTGCGTGCCATCCAGTCCGGCGTCAAAGGGGTGATGAGCTCGGCGCAAGACAACCCTAACATCAAGGGGCTAGGGAACCTGGGCATCAGCACCGATCCGCAGACCGGCAAACTGAGCATCGACGACAGCAAACTGAAGAAGGTCATCGACGAGTATCCCGAGCAATTGCAGCACTTCTTTGTCGGCGACGGCAAAGATAGCGGTATGGCCAACATGATCCACAAAGAGATCCAGAGCTATATCAAGAGCGATGGCGTCATCGACTCGACCACCAAGAGCATCAACAACAGCCTACAGCACCTAAGCGATCGTATCGATAGCGTCAATCAGAGTATCGACGAGACCATCAACCGCTATAAGGCCCAGTTTGTCCAACTGGATAAGATGATGGCCAAACTGAACAGCACCAGCAGCTATCTCACCCAACAATTTAATGCCATGAGCAACAGTAAATAAGGGTAATCGTTACTATGTATAACGCAATGGGCAGCCAAGCCTATGCAAAAGTCGGACTGGAGAGCGGCGCGATGAGCGCCAGTCCACACCAACTGATCGTGATGCTGTTTGACGGGGCGCATAGCGCCCTGGTTCGCGCAGCACTGCACATCGATGCCGGGCAGATCGCCCTAAAGGGGCAATCACTCAGTAAGGCCATCAACATCATCGATAACGGCCTCAAGGCCGGATTAGATCTGGAGAAGGGTGGCGAGTTGGCACAAAACCTGAGCGCGCTGTACGACTATATGGTGCAACGTCTGCTACAGGCTAACCTGCACAACGACGCCGACGCCGTTCGCCACGTGACAGAACTCCTCGACAACATTGCAGACGCCTGGCGCCAGATAGGCCCCCATTCTCCAACCACCCAGCAGGGGTAATACTATGTATGGACTACCGCCGCTACTCCAAGCCTACCATCAGGTTCTGGCCTTAAGCGAGCGCATGCGTGACTTAGCACAGCAAGAGCAATGGGAGGCGCTGATCGCGCTGGAGGTGGACTACCTTACGGCGGTATCGAACACGGCCCAATTGATGTCGCCGTCTGAACCGACCCCGGCGCAGCAAAACCAACTGCGCCAGATAATACAGCAGATCCTTGGCAACGAGGCTGAGGTGAAGAAACAGCTACAGGCACGGATGGACGAATTACGCCAGTTGATCGGTAACGGTAATCGTCAACAGGCGTTGAGCCATGCCTATGGTCAGTTTACCGGCGAGATCTTACTGCCCGGCGAACATTTATAATAACGCATCATCACATCGCCTCTCTCCCTCTTTTCCACCAGTTCGCTGGCGTCCCATACTGTCATGGCAACATCGATGACAAGATGCGGTGCGCCGGGCGCTGGCTCTATCTAAAGGTCGCTCGCTTCTATTATCTCAAGCGCCTCTCGCCGACGCCTAAAAAAAGACCCCGCAACAAAAGCACGGGGAAAATGAAAGCAAAAAGTAGACTGTAGCAAACAATATCAGCGATAAGCTGTGAGCAATCGAAGTCAACCATCGCTATATATTAAAATATACAACGATTGGTGTGATATTACCAGCGCCATCAACGGCGTCAGCGAATTTATCGCTGGTCACTGCTGGTGGCGCTGACGGGGTGATAAACACACAGATAAGCCGCGCGCGCCTGCCCCGTAGGGCTCGACTTCAGCCCAGGAATGGCATAGGCGCCATCGAAACCATTATGCTGGCAATAAGACAACGCATCGGCTTCCATCGCCGCCCGGTCGACCACTGCGGGATCGAAGCGATACACCAGGGAGTGCGAGACCGGATCCTCCTCGCTACGCACAAAGTGACCCGGTACGCTGCTACAGGCGCTGAGTAAGACCAACGACGCCAATAGATAACGCGGACGCATGATTCTCTCCTTAACGGGGCATGAACAAAGGGCGTCCATTGTATCCCCTGGCGCTGGACAGTAAAGCGCACAGCGAAACTTGTCGCGGTATGCTGTGGATATGTTTGTTTTTTTACACGATAAAACGCGTCCAAAGGCTCATCAACCGACACGATGTTAGCTACCGTCGCGCGCTGAGCTAATACGCCGCAGAGAAATTCAGATGCGCTTTATGCCCCATGAATGCACCATCACACAACATAGTCGCCTGGAGGCCAAGAGCACCAAGGGGCAGAACGCCCAACATCACACCATCCA
>NZ_BAUC01000002.1 GCF_000474215.1 Edwardsiella hoshinae NBRC 105699 = ATCC 33379
AAAGGAAGCAAAGGAAGCAAAGGAAGCAAAGGAAGCAAAGGAAGCAAAGGAAGCAAAGGAAGCAAAGGAAGCAAAGGAAGCAAAGGAAGCAAACGGGCACGCAGCCTATAACCCGGCCGCGTGCGTGCCGCTACGCTCAGTAGTAGGTCTGAGCCGTCAGTTTCAACAAAACAGAGTTCAAGTCATGCATAAAGGATTTAACATTTTTCATCATAAACTCCATAAAAGTGTGAGCTATATCGCTATTTCATTTGTGATATTAGCGCATCCGGGGCATTAATCAACACTAAAGCCAAACTTTTTTTTAATCATTCAAAAATAGTTTTATGACTAATCCGGGCACAAGCCGCGTCTCACCTGGGGTGGCGATGTTGTCATCCGGCATCAAATGTTACCAAAAAACGCGTAATGTAAGCGTTCCTCATCTTCTTTCGTTCGCGGGCCGCAGGCGGAGCAAGATTGCCACCGGTCGGTTTCTCACGGTCGGTAAAAGTAGACTAGCCTTGGAGAAAGGTGAACGAGATTAGGATCGCGACAGCCATGACAGCCTATACCGCACAGGCAGTGAAGCCCCCGGCCTCGGCCTATCGCCTCTCTTTGGCGGTATTGGTCCTGGGTATTCTGTTATCCGCCCTCAGCGCGCACTGGCTCTATAACCAGATCAAAGAGAATACCGAGGCAGAATTCGCCCGTAACGTCGAGCGTGTCGCGGGCGAGGTCACACGCCGCTTCGCCCTGCCCCTGTATGGCCTGAACGCCGCCAAGGGACTGTATGAGACGTATCACCAGGTCAGCGCCAACCAATTCAGCGACTATATCCGGGCATTAGATCTCCCACGCCACTATCCGGGAGTACGCGGCATTGGCTTTATTCAACGCGTTCCACGCAATGACTTGCCACGTTTTATTCAGGCCACCCGTGACGACAATAACCCTGGCTTTACGCCGCACCAGCTGCAAGCGAATAACGCTGCGGAACTCTATTTGATCAAATATATTCAGCCATTCGCCCCCAATCAGGGCGCTCAGGGACTCGATGTGCGCTCCGAGCCGGTACGCTGGGCCGCATTGCAACAAGCCATCGACAGCGGTCTGCCGACCCTGACTGGCGCCATCCACTTGGTACAGGATAAAACGCGGCAGCCGGGCGCGTTACTGTACTTACCGGTCTACACCATGGAGACCTCGCTGTTACAGACAGCGGAGCAACGCCGGGCCGCGCTGATCGGCATCATCTACTCGCCCCTGGTGATCGCCGAGTTACTGCATAATATTCCCGAATACACCTCTGGGCGTGTAGACATCGAACTCTATGACGACTCGCACACCTTGCGCTATAACAACCTGATCTTCGACGCTGACGGCAGTAAGTTACTGGATAGCAATGCCGCTAACGCACACAACCCGCAGGATGTCGACGCGCGCGTATTTATTCGGACGATCCCGCTGACGCTGGCGGGACACACCATGTTACTACGTGTCAGCAGTACCTCGCACTTCGAAGCCTCGATCAACCACTACTCGCCCTGGCTGCTGTTCACTTTTGGCATCCTGTTGAGCGTACTATTCACCACGTTGTTACGCCAACAGATCCTCGGACGTTACCGGGCTGAACGGTTGGCGCTCAACATGACCGCCGATCTGGAGCGGCTAGCCTTGGTGGCGCGCAATACCGCCAATGCGGTGATCCTGACGGATACTCAGCGGCATATCACCTGGGTCAACGACGGTTTCGAGCGCATCACCGGGTACCGTCACGACGACGTATTAGGCAAGTCGCCCGGCCAACTGTTGCAGTGTGAGCGCACCGATCCGGCAACGGTGCTCGCCATCCGCCAGGCATTAAATCAGCAAAGGGCCTTCAAAGGGGAACTACTGAATCGCACGAAAGACGGTGTCGACTATTGGATTGAAATGGAAATCCAGCCACGCTACGACGCCAATCATGCTCTGATCGGCTATATGGCCGTCGAATCGGATATTACCGAACGCAAGAATACCCAGCATCGTCTTGAGACGGCCCTACGCGATAACGACGCCCTACTCAGCACCCTGAACGTTCATGGCATCATCGCCATCACCGATGGCCACCGCCGCCTGATCGACGTCAACGATGCCTATTGCCAGATCACCGGCTATAGCCGCGCGGCGCTACTGGGCGAATCTCCCTCGATCGTCAACTCCGGCATTCATCCGCCGGCTTTCTGGCGCCAACTGTGGGATACCTTACGCCAAGAAGAAGCCTGGCGCGGCGAGATCTGCAACCGCGCCCGGGATGGACGGCTGTATTGGGTCGATACCACCATCGCTCCTTTCAAGGACGCCGAGGGGCGGATCGAGAAATATATCGCCATTCAGTTCGATATTACCCAAGCGAAAACGCTCCAGATCAACCTGAGTATTGCGCGTAACCAGTTGCAACGTGCCACCGAAGTGGCCGAACTTGGCGTCTGGAGCTGGAGCATGGCCGACGGCAGCCTGACTTTCGATGACACCATGAACGCCATCTACGCCATCCCGCCGGCGATGCAAGATCCCCAGCGGCTATATGGCTATTGGCACACCCTGATCCATCCCGATGATGTCGCCGAAGTCGATCGTACCCTCCAGGCCACGCTACGGGCCGGCCAGGGACAGGTATGCCGTCAAGTCTTCCGTATCCACGTCAACGGCCAGGAGCGCATCATCGAATCCGCCGCCGTCGTCGAATACCAAGGCATCGGTGACACCTTGATGCTCGTTGGTATCAACCGTGACATCACCCGTCAACGTCAGGCCGAAGCCACGCTCCAGGCTGCCAAGCTCGCGGCGGAGAATGCCAACCATGCCAAGTCGGCCTTCCTGGCAAATATGAGCCATGAACTGCGCACCCCACTCAACGCCATTCTGGGGATGTTGACCCTCCTGCTCAAGTCGGGTCTGACCCACCGCCAGGCAGACTACGCCACTAAGAGCGAGGCGGCGGCGCGAGCACTGTTACACCTGCTAAACGACATTCTGGACTACTCCAAAATCGAGGCCGGCAAAATGGAGCTGGAGGCCGCCCCCTTCAATCTCTACGCCCTGCTGCAAGATCTCGCCGTCATCCTCGCCAGCAACTCGCACAACAAACCCGTCGAGGTATTGTTCGATATCGATCCGCGGCTCCCGCGCTGGCTGATCGGCGACAGCCTGCGTCTGCAACAGGTGTTGATCAACCTCGGTGGCAATGCCCTCAAGTTTACCGAGCAGGGCGAAGTGGTGCTGTTCATTCGCCAAATCGCGCAAGATGGCCAGCGCGCCACGCTGCACTTCGGCGTACGCGACACCGGTATCGGCATCGCGCCGGAGAAACAGCGCCTGATCTTCAGCGGCTTCTCGCAGGCCGAGGCCTCCATCACTCGCCGTTTCGGCGGCACCGGTCTAGGCTTGTCCATCAGCCAGCGCTTCGTCGCCATGATGGGCGGCACGCTGCAACTCGAGAGTGAGCCGGGCAAAGGCAGCCTGTTTCACTTCACGCTGACCCTGCCGCTGGCTGCCGAGCAACACAGCGAGGACGAACAACGCCGCCAGGCCTTGTTAGGCCTGCATGTGCTGATGGTGGATGACAATCCCACCGCGCGCAGCCTGCTGCATCAAATGGCCCAGAGTCTGGGCTGGCGGGTCGACAGCGTGGAGGATGGCGAACAAGCGCTGGCACGGATCGCCCAACAACAGGAGATCGGCGCTCCCTATGCGGCGGTATTTATCGACTGGCTGATGCCGGGACTCGACGGCTGGCAGACGATCCAACGACTCCGCGCCGCGCTACACGAAAAACAGTTGCCACTCTTGGTGATGGTCACCGCCAACGATCGCGAGTGCCTGCTGCAACGCAGCAGTGAGGAGCAAGGGCTGCTCGACGGCTTCCTGTTGAAACCCGTCACCCCCTTGATGCTACTGGACAGTGTCGCCGGCGCGCTGCATGAACGGCAGAGTCTGACACAGCGCGCACCGCCGCCCGCCGTCCCGCACAGCGGTAAGCTGCTGCATGCGGTGCGCATCCTGGTGGTCGAGGACAACCTGAATAACCAACAGATCGCCCGTGAGCTACTGGAGGATGAGGGCGCCATCGTCAGCGTGGCGTCACATGGACAGGAGGCTGTCGATCGCCTGAAAGCCACGCCACAAGGCTTCGATCTGGTGTTGATGGATCTCCAGATGCCGGTGATGGATGGCATCAATGCCACCCAATATATTCGCGGCCATCTCGCGCTGCATACCCTACCGATCATCGCCATGACGGCTAACGCCATGGTCTCCGATCGCCAGGCCTGCCTCGCGGCCGGCATGAACGATCACATCGGTAAACCCTTTAATCTGCGTGAGCTGATTCAGACCATCCAGAAACATCTGCTCACGCCTCCGCCCGCGCTGCCACCGGCGATGGTGCCGAGCACACCGTCACCGTTATCCGCCCCCTTAGAGCAACTTGCCCAACGCCATGGCATCGCCCTACGCGGCGCACTCGCGCGCTTAGAGGGGGATTTGACGCTCTATCATCACCTGTTGCGCCTATTCCTGGATGAGTTACACGACTTCCCGGCGATGCTGGAGCGCCACATGGCCGACAACGATCTCGCCGCAGCGACCCGGGCGTTGCACTCGCTGAAAGGATTGGCCGCCCAACTCGGCCACGACGCGCTCTTTACTCAGGCACGCGACGGCGAGTCCCGTCTACGGCAGGTCGACGCAGGCAACCTGACGCCGGCCATACGGGAGTGCGTCGCCGACATCAACGCGCTCTGCCGCCGCCTGGAGCCCCAGTTACGCGCCTTCAGCCAGCACCTCGCCGACCAACTGCCCCCTGAAGCGTCTACAGCCATCCCCGCTGCGGCGCTTCCTCCACTGCACGAGCAGGTGCAACAACTGCTGATCCTGCTGGAAAACAGCGATATGGCGGCGCTGGAACAGATGCGCCAACTGGCGACCAATCCCGCTGGGGGGACGCTAGGCGAAACCCTAACGGCGCTGGAGGCCGCCATCAACCGCCTCGACTTTACGCGTGCCCAAAGCCTATGTCGTGACTATCTGGCCAATGCGCAGCGTGCCGAAAAGGAGTGTGACTGATATGCTGACCCCCTATAGTGCCTTTAACCTGCCTGGCCGTGAACGTCCTCGTCTATTAATCGTCGACGACGAGCCGCTCAACATTCAGCTTCTCTATCAGCTGTTCGCCGACGATCACACCGTGTTTATGGCCACTAACGGTCAGCAAGCCCTCAACATCTGTCTCAATCAACACCCCGATCTGGTGCTATTAGATATCGAAATGCCGGACATGAATGGGTTAGAGGTTTGTCGACGACTCAAGGCGACGCCGCAGACCCAAGACATTCCGGTGATCTTCATCACCGCCCATATCGACGAGAACAGTGAAACCGCCGGCCTGCGCGCAGGCGCGGTCGACTTCATCAGCAAACCGATCAATCACAACATCGTGCGGGCGCGGGTCAACACCCATATGTTGCTAAAAATGCAGTCGGATCTACTGCGTCAGCTTGCCTACCTAGATGGTCTGACCGGGGTCTATAACCGGCGTTATTTTGACACCCAGTTCAGCCAAGAGTGGCATAATATCCAACACGCCCCGAAACCGCTGAGCCTGATCCTGTTCGATGTCGATCACTTCAAGGACTATAACGATCGCTACGGCCACCTGCGCGGCGACGATGCCCTACGTCAGGTCGCGGCCGCCCTGCGCGGTGCCTTGACCCACCCCGGCGATCTGGTGGCGCGTTATGGCGGCGAGGAGTTCATCTGCCTGTTACCCGCCACCGCCCTGAGCGATGCGCAGGCCTGCGCAGAACGAATGCGCAACGACATCCTGGCCCTTAGTATCGCGCATGCCGGCGGCGCGCCGCTGCCGTTCCTTACCGTCAGCGCTGGCGTATGCTGTGTCACCCTGGCCGGCCAGGCGCAAGCCGCGGACTTTCTGCAACAGACGGATCGCCTGCTGTATCAGGCAAAGCAGCAGGGGCGTAACCGCTGTTGCGCGGCGTCGTTCCCTGCGCAGGCTTAAGTATGGGATGCCACGCGCCCCCTTTTTTCACGCCCCTCCACGTCAACGGCGAGGATGCGCGTCGCGGTACGCCCCTGACAGTCCGCGTCCCCGCAGGTCATCCGCGATGGCATCGCGTCGATATTGGTTAACCAAATCACGCTAGAATGATTAATTTGGCATACCAATATTACATTCATGATTAATATCACATCTTAATGTTTATTTTTTATGCACTATCGCCGCATCGCTGACGATGTGGAGACCCGCCTGATTGCCCTTTGGCAAGGCCATAGCCCTACCCTAGACATCACCAAACCAACAATGACATAACAAAGAGATTACTATGAAAAAGATCAAGAATTTTCGGTGGTATATGATCTTGCTGGTCTGCTTCATCACCATCATTAACTACCTCGACAGAACCGCGCTCGGCATCGCGGCGCCCACGATTATGGCGGACACCGGGATCAGTAAAGAGCAGTACTCCTGGGTGGTCAGCGCCTTTCAGTTGGCCTATACAATTGGTCAACCAATCATGGGATTTTTTATTGATACCATCGGCCTGAAGCTCGGTTTCTTCATCTGCGCCATCGTTTGGGGGCTAGCGACGATGGGCCATGCATTGACAGGGACCTGGCAAGGATTAGCCTTTATGCGCGGCCTCATGGGGTTCAGCGAAGCCTCCGCCATTCCTTCCGGCGTCAAAACGGCATCGACATGGTTTCCAGCCAAAGAGCGCGGTATTGCCACCGGGGTCTTCAATATGGGTACCTCATTTGGCGCCATGCTGGCACCGCCGCTGATTGCCTGGTGTATTCTGTTCCACAGTTGGCAATTCGCGTTTATTGTCTCCGGTAGCCTGGCTATCGTCGCCGCCTTCATCTGGTATGCCTGTTATAAAGATCCCAAGGAAGCCAAGCGCCTCTCCGCGGAGGAGCGTCGTTATATCGAGGCCGGGCAAGAGGCGTTTCTACAGTCCGCCAGCCAAGAGAAAACGTCGGTTCGCCATATCATCACGCAGCGCAACTTCTGGGGGATCGGCATCGCCCGTTTCTTGGCCGATCCGGCCTGGGGAACCATTAACTTCTGGGTGCCGATCTTTTTTGTGGAGACCCTGCACTTCAGCCTAAAAGAGATCGCCATGTTTGTCTGGCTCCCTTTTCTGATGGCCGATCTCGGTTGCCTGGCCAGCGGCTTTGTGGCCAAGTTTTTCAATGACCGAGGCGTCTCGCTGATCAACGCACGCCGCATCACCTTTACGCTGGGCGCGCTGCTGATGACCACTATCGGCCTGGTCAGTATTGTGGAGAATCCCTATATCGCGGTGCTACTGATTAGCATCGGCGGCTTCGCCCACCAGCTGTTGTCGACGGTCGCCGCGACGCTGGGGGCGGATTTGTTTAAGAAGAACGAGGTAGCGACGGCCGTAGGAATGGCCGGTGCCTGTGCCTGGTCCGGTCAGCTCATCTTCAACCTGTTTATCGGTGCCTTCGTCAGCATCATCGGCTTCGGCCCCTTCTTTATCGCCCTGGCCGTATTCGATCTGATCGGTGCCCTGGCGCTCTGGCTGCTGATCATCGACCGCCAACCGCAACCTGATGGCGGCGACATCACACTGGCTGAATCACGCTAAAATCCCGCAGGGCCGGCTCGCTGCCGCCCTGCGCATCCGGGCTTAACGGCTCAGGATCCGAATAGAACGGATCCGATCGTTAAATCCGGTCGCGTCCTGCTCCCCACCATGACGGGTGTAGTAACCGCCACTGTAGTCACGACCCTCGTAGAAACGCACCGTCCATCCGCGCGGAATGGAGAAGGAGGAGATACGATCGGCGAAGCCATAGTCCGCCAGATCGGGAATGTCCCGATCGATGCGCAACGAGGCACCACGCTGCCAGGTGTCTTCATATACCACCAATTGCGCCGCGCCCTCACTCGCCGGGCCCTCTAAACGGGTAGTGGTGCAGACCGCCTCCTTAGTCCGGCAGAACAGACTGCCTTCCCCTTGGCCGCGTTCGCAACGCTGTCCCACTTTGTAACGGGCGATCTGCTCGCTCCACCCGGCATCAGCGTAAACATTGTTAAACGGTGTCAGCGTGCAGATATAGATCTGTCCGCCGGCGCGGCTCTCCCCGCGGTAACCAGAAAAATTATCGACATGATTGATAACGAGAGAGGCATCGGCACAGCCTCCCAAGGCCAACAATGATGCCGCACATAACGCTTTAAAACTCGCTGCCATCATACCCTATCCGCTAAAACGTGTTATTATCCGTGCCCCCTAGGCGCAGCGCGCCCGAGGAGCCGCCATAGTAGCCGATAATGTCATCCAGGCCATTGCGGCATCGTCTGATTTTCTGCCGCTCCCGCGCAAGCGCAGGAACGGGAGGTCAGCCATGCAACCAGGCGGGCAGCCAATCGCCATGCGCAGCGATAAGGTCGTCCATCAAGGCATAGATTTCATCAAGACTCAGCACCGCTGCCGTATGCGGGTCAAGCAACGCGGCGTGATATACCCGTGCGCGATCCTCCGTCAGCACCGCCTCGATCAGCAGCGTCTGCACATTGACATTGGTCTGCATCAACGCCGCCAAGTGTGACGGTAAGGCGCCGACATGCGTCGGCTGGATCCCGTTGGCATCCACCAGACACGGCACCTCGACACAACAGCCTGCCGGTAGATTATCGATCAGGCCATCGTTACGCACATTGCCGTAAATCACGCTCGGCTCGCCAGTCCAGATAGCATTCATGATGCTACTGGCATACTCGCGCGAAGGACGCACCTCGATACGCTCCGCCGCCTGATAAGCCGCCAGTTCACGTTGCCAGTTCGCCAACTGCTCCACACAACGGCGTGGGTACTCATCCAGCGGGATCTGGTAGCGCGCGATCAGATCCTCGCGCCCCGGCTTAATAAACCAGGGCGTGTACTCGGCGAAATGCTCGGAAGACTCGGTGACGAAATAACCGAGTTTTTGCAAAAGTTCATAACGCACGATATTCGGACAACGCAGATTACCATGAATATTCGGCAGCGGCACACGCCCCTGACGATAGGCCTGCAACAACTGAGGATAGAGATCGTGATAGCGGCCATCTACCCCCTTCTGCTCCAACGACAAGAAAAACGCCATATGGTTGATACCGGCACAACGGTAGCGCAAGGTCGCCGGATCGATAGCCAAATCGCGCGCCAACTCCTGCGCCGTCCCTTGCACCGAATGGCACAGGCCGACTTGCTTAATATGCGGATAACGCGCATACATCGCCCAGGTATTCATCGCCATCGGGTTGACATAGTTGAGCATCGTCGCCTGCGGGCAAACTTCACTCATCACCTCGCAGATCTGCCACAGGTGGGGAATGGTGCGCAGGGCGCGCATGATCCCGGCGGGGCCGAGGGTATCACCGATGGTTTGCCGTAAGCCGTGACGGTTACACACCTCGAAATCGGTCACCGTGCAAGGGGTATAGCCACCGATCTGAAAGGCTACCACCACGAAATCGGCGTCACGCAATGCTGGCCGTAACTCGCTATAGCAGTCAATACGCCCGCCAGCACCGCTGGAGTCCATCAACTTACGCACCACAATCTGTGACTCCGCCAGGCGCTGCGCATCGATATCCATCAAGGCGATCTCGGCCCCGCGTAAGGCTGGACGCTGAAACACATCGCCGAGAATATTCTTGACGAAAATAGTAGAACCGGCACCGATAAAGGCAATCTTGACTGTAGACATCACTGTTCTCCACTCAGGCTATCAATGGCGCTATCGTGCCAGTACACGGGGAGCACAGGCGTCCGCATTCCCTGAAAGGAACTCCCGTTTTGTTAGATTACGTGCTATAAACCACTAAATCTGATTTTTTGGGAATCATTGCCGAATAATGCAGAGGCGCGCCACGCCAGGATCGGCGTAAGGTAGCCAGCAACACGCAGCGGAAAAGCCGCCCCCAACGGCGCCGACAGACAGATTCAGGGAGAGCCCATGCCGGACACCTCACATGCCGCACCGATGTGTAATAGCACCGATCCGCAGCCACACAGCCCGCTGATGCTCTATTCGGCAGCACAGCGCCTCGAGGTGACCCTCTGTACGCCGCACGTCATGGCAAGCAACCATTGGCACGGTCAGTTGGAGATCAACCTGCCCTTCGATGACGATCTCCACTACCAGATCGACGATCGCCTGCTCACCATCCCGCAGGGCCATATGGCCCTCTTCTGGGCCTGCACGCCCCATCGACTGGTTGACCCCGGCCAATGCCGACAGATGGCGCTGTTTAGCCTGCCGATGCCGCTCTTCCTCTCCTGGCCGCTGGATCGTCAGTTGATCAATCATGTCACCCATGGCCGAGTGGTGATATCGCAACAGGCGTTATCTCTGACGAGCCAGGAGGTGTACCGCTGGCAACAGGATCTAGCCAGCACCAACCTGGCTAGACACCAATTGGCCAGCGAGGAGATCCATTTGATGTTAAAGCGCTTCAGCCTATGCGGCTGGCAGTCGTTGCAGGCCGGGCAAACGGCACAAACACCGGGCGGCGAGCAGGCCTTATCGCGCCACGCCCTGTTTTACGTCAGCCAGATGCTGAGCTATATCGCCGGCCACTACGATCGGACGCTGACGCTCGAGCAGATAGCGCAGCATGTGCATCTCAACCCTCACTATGCGATGACGCTGTTTCAGCGCGTGATGAAGATGACCCTGAAGCAATACATCACCTCGATGCGTATCAACCATGTACGCGTGCTACTGAGCGACACCGACCGCACCATCCTCGACATCGCCCTGACCGCCGGCTTTCGCTCCAGCAGCCGCTTCTATAGCACCTTCAGTAAATACACCGGCATGTCGCCGCAACAGTACCGTCGGCTGGCACGCACGGGCACGGCGCCGCGCTCGTCAACAGATTGATTTATCGCCACCTCACTTGTTTGCAGGTATAAATACTAATTTTTAATTTTTTAATAGCTATAAACACTAAAAAATCACAGTAGTTTCGAAAAAATCCACTAAACAAAGGTCATTCATCACACATAATCAACCGAACTGGCTGACACGCCTCATGCCGTTTAACATCGGTTTAATTTCAAAATAAATATGTATGTAATAATTTATTACCAACGGTAAGCGCTGATTTTACCAGCGTGTATTATAAGCCATTCATGAGATGCTGATTAAAATAGAATCCCCCCTTTCACAGCTAGGCTCAGCTATTATTTTAAGCGTATTAATGATAAGCACAGCGGATGCCGCTAGCACTTCTCAATCGGTAAAAAATACTGTCATCCTTTCTCCAGCAGAATTAACAGCACACCCTCAGATTATTTTCCAAGGTATGATCCAGGCGGTGATGAAATCAGACGCCGCCGCTGTCAAGATCTTGCTGCCGCTTTATCAGGCGCAGGCAGGGTACGATCCAACCCTGGCCACCTGGGGTAAGGCTATTTTAGCCAAAGAGGACGGTAACTATCGCGATGCCATTCGTTATTACCGCCGCGTCATCGCCAAAGAGCCACAGCTAAATATTGCCCGACTACAGCTGGCTATCGCACTGTTTCAAAATAAAGACCGCGCCTCTGCGCTACTGCAATTCAATAAACTGCGGGCCAATAGCAACGGCGAAAGAGTCAATGAGATAGTGGATAGCTATATCAAGGCGATACAGCAGAAAGACAGTTGGTCATTCAACGTAGGGGTTAACTATATTAATGAAAGTAACATTAATAATGCGCCGGGAGATAAGGTAAAAATTGGTCAGTGGCAGGCGGAAAAACGGCAAAGCGGACAGGGTTTCTCTTACTATCTTAGCGGCAGTAAGACCTGGTCATTACCGGAGGGGGTGTTCAGCGAGATCCGTACGCTGACCTACGGGAAGTATTTCACCAACAATCATCGCTACGATCAGGCGACGGCCCGCCTGAGCCTAGGTTTGGGCCTACGCGACATCGACGCCTCCCTGCTGCTGCTGCCCTTTATAGAGCGCGAATGGGCATCGGATAATCAGGCGCCCTCCCTTGCTAGCGAGGGAACCTCGCCGGGGCTACGAATTGAATCAAAATACCGTCTAAGCCCACGCTGGAAAATCGACGTTGAGGCTGAGAAAAGTCACACTACAAATAAACGCCGCACCCAGCGTGACAGTAAAAACCATCTACTGTCAGCGACGCTCTATTATTTCCCCAGCCCCGAACAATTTTGGTTTTTGGGCGGTGACTACCAACGTGAAAACGTTGCACGCAAGAGTTTAGCTTTTCAGAAAATAAAGTGGCGGGGCGGCTGGGGAAATGAGTGGCCGGGCGGCATATCCAGCATCATGCAGATAAACTACGCCAATAAGTTTTACGATAGCGCTGACTTCTTCGGAATTCAGCAAAGAAATAAAGAGTACGGCGCCCTGATAACGCTCTGGCACCGTGACATTTATTACTTTGGTATCACGCCAAAGATCAACCTGTCATATTTTAAAAGTGACAGCAATCATCCATTTTACGAATACGATAAAAAAATGGTCTTTCTAACCTTTAGTAAGTTTTTTTAACGATAGGGATAACTATGCAACCTCGCTATAGCGCACTCTTCTTACTCTTATCTTCTACGCTGTTGACCGCCTGCGGCGGCGGTGGCGCTGGTGGCGATGCCGCGTCAGCGCAGGCCATCGCGCCGGCGGCACCTGTCCCCCAACCGCTCGCAGCGACGGCTCCCGCCGCCCAGCCTCTCGCACCCGCGCCGACGGCACCCGGCGTTCCACCCGCGACGCCCCCTGCCGCCCCCCCGGCCGCCGCCTTCGGTGAGCAAGGCACAGTATACCAGGCGCAACTGCGGGAGATCGGCCGCCACGACGCCATCAATATATACGGTTTTAACGCACTCAGCCCCGACAGTGAGTTCACCGTTAAGGTGGAAGGAACCGATATCGCTATCGACGTCACGCCCATCACCCAGCACCATGAAAAAGATAGCCGCGTCATTAACGATCAGAAAGTCCTGACGCTGCGCGATGCCGATGGCAACCTGGCGGGTTACTATGGCCATGTGCACACCTATACCCACCGCGAGACGGCGCAGGATGAAAGCGAGCAGGATCAAACAACCACCAGCCTGGTCTACGCGGTCAATGCCAGCGAAAGGCACCGTCCTGAAACTCAAGCGGACTATGTGGGCACCCTGTTTTATAACCACTTCGATATCCCGCGTGAGGCCGCTATCCGCCTGCACTATCAGGACAATAAGATCACCGGCGATATCAAGGGCACCGGTCTAGCCCGCGATATCGACTACGTTATCCGGGACGATGGTGACAATACCGTGAGCGAAGAGGGAACCTTCGGCGCCAGACTGCGCCATGTCGACGCGCAGCGTAACGCGGTTAACGGCCACCTGATCGGCGGCTTCTATGGCAAAGAGGGCGAGGTCGCCGCTGGCGAGGTCAAATTTATCGATGACTATAGCGTAGAGCGCGGCGGCGTCTTCGGCGCACAGCGGGTCAAGCGCAACTGATCCGGCCTGGGCATGGCGACACCGTCATGCCCTATGCCTCCCCATCGGCGACACGCGCCAGTTCCAGGGGGATCTCCGCCCGAGCCATCGCCCTTACCGCCGCCTCCGGCAGCCCATCGTCACTGATGATCAGCTCAAACTGTGCCAGAGGTAGGGCCAACCAGGTCGCTATCTGGCCATATTTCGTCGAGTCACACACCAATACCCGCTGACGGCTGGCCTGCGCCACCGCGCGCTTCACACACACCTTCGCCTCATCGGGGGTGGTAATGCCGCGCAGGCTCCAGGAGGAGGCCGAAATAAAGGCCTGATCGATAATCACATTACGTAGCATTGCCGCCGCCGCCTCGCCAGTGCAGGAGCGGTTCTCCCGGCACACCGCGCCGCCGGTGTGAATAATTGTGCAACTGCCGTGATCCATCAGAAAATCGGCGATCACGAAGTCATTGGTCACCACCGTCAGATCGGCTACCGCCGTCAGCTGTCGGGCGATGCTCAGCGTCGTGGTACCCGCATCCAGATAGATACAGCTGCCCGCGGCGACCCGGCCAGCCGCCAACTGACCAATGGCCTGCTTCTGCCGCTCCGCCATAGCCGTCTTGGCCTGATGTGAGGGCTCCTGGGCCAGGCGTGTCGGCGACTGAACCCCGCCGGATACCGCCACCACCGCCCCCTGTGCCTCCAGCTTCTGCACATCCCGCCGCACGGTCATATGCGAAACCTGCATACGACGGGTCAACTCCGCGATGCTTACTACCCCTTTCTCCGCCACGATGCTGAGGATCATCTGTCGCCGTTCTGCCGGGATCACCGCTACCTCCTTAGTCTGTTTGTGCCGATTTTACGCCAATTATCTTACCGCAGTGTAGCCGGGCTGGCATCGCTAGCGCACGCTCTCACAAATAATCACGAGAATGTGAATATTTGTGAGAATAGGCACGGTCATTGCGCGAAATCATGCCTATTATTCACACAAAATAACATAAACTAACTTTAAGTAACGTGGAGGACACCATGGCAACGACGACAGCCTACCGGGTTGGCGTAGTGGGGCTCGGCGCGATGGGAATGGGCGCCGCGCGCGCCTGTATCGACGCCGGACTGATCACCTATGGCGCTGATATCGATCCCGACGCCCGCCAGGCGCTGCTGCGGTATGGCGGGCGCGATGTCGCGGCCAGCGCCGTCGACTTTGCTGCGCAGCTGGACGCGGCGCTGATCCTGGTCGTCAACGCTGCGCAGGCCAAAGCGGTACTGCTGGGACAGAATGGCCTCGCGCGTCACCTGCGTCCCGGCACGGCGGTGATGCTCTCCACCACCCTTTCCGCCGCCGATGCCCGCGAGATCGCCACCGCCCTAGCGGCCTATGATCTGGAGACGCTGGATGCCCCGGTCTCCGGCGGCGCGCTCAAGGCCCAAGCCGGTGAGCTGACCGTGATGGCCGCCGGCAGCGAGCAGGCCTTCTCCCGCCTTCAGCCGCTGCTGGACGCCATCGCCTCCACGGTCTATTCCCTGGGCGACGACATCGGCCTGGGCGCCACGGTCAAGATCATCCACCAGTTGCTGGCTGGCGTACACATTGCCGCCGCCGCGGAGGCCATGGCGCTGGCGGCGCGCGCCGGGATACCGCTGGAACAGATGTACCAAATCGTCACCCATGCGGCGGGCAACTCCTGGATGTTTGAAAACCGCATGTGCCACGTTGTGGCGGGCGATTACCGGCCGCGCTCGGCGGTCGATATCTTCGTCAAGGATCTCACCCTGGTCGCCGAAACGGCCAGCGCCCTGCGCTTTCCGCTGCCGCTGGCCTCGACCGCCCTGACCATGTTTACCGCCGCCAGCAACGCCGGATTTGGGCGAGAGGACGACAGCGCGGTGATCAAGATCTTCGCGGGTATTCCCCTGCCGGGCGTAGACGTCAAGGAGGCCCCATGATCCATCTGGGCGTCATCGCCGACGATTTCACCGGCGCCACGGATATCGCCAGCTTTCTGGTGGAAAACGGCGTCGCCACGGTACAGTTTAACGGCGTACCGTCGCAGGAGGCACCGCCGATGTGCCGGGCGCTGGTCATCAGCCTGAAGATCCGCGCCTGCCCGCCCCACCAGGCGATCGCCCAGGCGCTACGGGCGCTGGCGTGGCTACAGCGCCAGGGTTGCCATCAGTTCTACTATAAATACTGCTCCACCTTCGACAGCAGCGCGCAGGGCAATATTGGCCCGGTCACCGACGCGCTGATGCAAGCCCTACGGCTTCCCTTCACCGTCCTCTCTCCGGCGCTGCCGATCAACGGGCGCACCGTCTACCAGGGCTATCTCTTTGTGATGGATAGGCTACTGGCGGAGTCCAGCATGCGCCACCACCCGCTGAATCCGATGCGTGACAGCTACCTGCCCCGGCTGATGGAGGCCCAGGCCAGCGGGCGCTGCGCCGTGATCCCGCTACAGACGCTGGCGCGCGGCGCCGACGCAACACGTCAGGCTCTGGCGGCCCTGCGCCAAGAGGGTTACCGCTATGCGGTGCTGGACGCCACCGAGGAGCACCACCTGCATATTCAGGGCGAGGCGGTGGCGGATCTGGCGCTACTCACCGGCGCATCTGGGCTGGCTATCGGGCTGGCGCGCCGCTGGGCTCACCGCACGGCCGCGCCACACAGCGCCGGCTATCCACGCAACGGACGGGCCATCGTGCTCTCCGGCTCCTGCTCCGCTATGACCCAGCGCCAGGTAGCGCACTACGCCACTCGCGCCCCCTGGCGACAGATCGAGGTCGACCGCTGCCTGACGCTGGCGGCGCGCCAGCGCTACGCCGATGAGCTAAGCGAGTGGGCACTGGCGCAGCCCGCCGCCGACGCAGCGCCGCTGATCAGCGCCACAGTACCCGTACCGCAGCTAACGCAGATCCACGCCCAGTACGGGCCACGCGCCAGCCAGGCGGTAGAGGCGCTGTTCTCCGCGTTGAGCGAACGCCTCGCCGCCGGCGGGATCGTGCGCTTCATCGTCGCAGGGGGGGAGACCGCCGGGGCGGTCTCCCAGGCGCTCGGCGTTAGCGGTTTTTACATCGGGCCCAGCATCGCCCCCGGCGTGCCATGGGTCAACGCGCTGAATAAACCCCTTTCGCTGGCGCTGAAGTCCGGCAACTTCGGCACCGAGGCGTTCTTTAGCCATGCTCAGTCGGCGTTTCCCGTATGACACAGAGCACAGACGCCATGCAGACCCAGCGCACTGAGATGGTTCAGCTCGCCGCCTCGCTGTTTCAGCGCGGCTACGCCACCGGTGCCGCCGGCAACTTGTCGCTGCGCCTGGCAGACGGCAGCCTGCTCGCGACGCCCACCGGCGCCTCGCTGGGGCAGCTGTCAGCGCAGCGTCTGTCGCACCTACGCGCCGACGGCGTATGGCTCGACGGCGACAAGCCCACCAAGGAGCTGCCTTTCCATTTGGCCCTATACCGGAACAGCCCGCGCTGCCAGGCCGTCGTCCACCTGCACAGCCCCTGGTGTACCGCCCTCTCCTGCCTGGAGGGCTTGGATCCACGCAACGCCATCCGCCCCATTACCCCTTACCTGGTAATGCGGGTGGGGGATGTCCCCGTGGTGCCTTACCACCGCCCCGGTGACGCCCGACTGGCCGATGCGCTGGCCGCGCTGGCCTCCGGCCACCGCGCCTTTCTGCTGGCTAACCATGGCGTCGTGACCTATGGCGACAGCTTGCAGGAGGCCGTTAACAACGCCGAAGAGCTTGAAGCGACAGCCAGGCTGGTTTTCATTCTGGCCCGTCACCCCATCCGCTATCTGAGCGCTGAGCACATCGCCCAGCTGAGGAGCTGATCATGCCGCGTTTTGCCGCCAATCTATCAACGATGTTCTGTGAATACCCTTTTACAACACGCTTTGCCGCCGCCGCTCAGGCGGGGTTTCACGCCGTGGAGTTCCTGTTCCCCTACGGGTATCCGGCGGCCGATCTCCGTCGCCTGCTGGACGACCACCGTCTGACCCTGGCGCTGTTCAATACCCCACCGGGCGACACGAACGCGGGGCAGTGGGGGCGGAGCGCGCTGCCAGGGGCCGAGGCCGCCGCCCGCGCCGACATCGATCTCGCGCTGAGCTATGCACAGGCGCTGGCGTGTCAGCGAGTCCATGTCATGGCGGGCGTCATTCCGCCGGGTGAGCGCCCAGCCGACTGCCGACGGGTGTTTATTCGCAACCTGCGCTATGCCGCCGACCGCTTCGCCGAGCACGGCAAACAGATCCTGGTGGAAGCCCTCAGTCCCAGCGTCAAACCCGGCTATCTGTTTTCCAGTCAGTACCAGGCACTGGCGATCGTCGATGAGGTGGATCGCCCCAACCTCGCCATTCAACTGGATCTCTTCCACGCCCAGCGGGTCGACGGCAACTTAACCCAACTGATCCGGGACTATGCCGGACGCTATGGTCACGTCCAGATCGCCTCGGTGCCCGATCGCCACGAGCCGGACGAGGGAGAGATTAGCTACCCGTGGCTTTTTAACCTGCTAGATCAGGTGGGTTACACGGGCTGGGTCGGCTGTGAATATACCCCGCGCGCCGAGACGCTCTCCGGGCTGAGCTGGCTCAACGCCCTGCGCTAACCGCGCCCCGCGGGGTATCGATCCCCGCCCACCGGCCGTCGCCGCGCGGCCATCACCACTGGAGGCCGACAGCATGCCAACTATCGCGCTACTCTCCATCGCCCTGCTCGGGGTGCTCCTGTTACTGTGGCTGGTCATCCGTCTGCGGGTACAGCCCTTTGTCGCCCTGCTGCTGGTCAGCTTGCTCGTCGCGCTAGCCAGCGGTATCCCGCCCGGCGAGGTCACCAAGGTGATGATCGCCGGCATGGGAGGTGTCCTCGGCTCGGTCACCATGATCATCGGCCTGGGCGCCATGCTGGGCAAAATGGTCGAGCGCTCCGGCGGCGCAGAGTCGCTGGCCAACGGCTTCAGTCGCCGTCTGGGGCCGAGCCGCACCGTCGCCGCCCTGACGCTGGCGACCTTTTTCCTCGGGATCCCGGTATTCTTTGACGTCGGCTTTATCATCCTGGCCCCCATCATCTACGGCTTTGCCAAGGTCGCCCGGACATCGCCGCTCACCTTCGGCCTGCCGGTGGCTGCGGTGATGCTAACGGTACACGTGGCGCTACCACCCCATCCTGGGCCGGTCGCCGCCGCCGGGTTGCTGGCGGCGGACGTCGGCTGGCTGACGCTTATCGGTCTGGCGGTGTCCATGCCGTTGGGCGTCATCGGCTACTACGCGGCCAAGCGGATCAGCCGGCGCCGCTACGCGCTCTCCATCGAGGTGCTGGAGCAGATGCAGCTCACCCCCGCCGCCGCAGGCGGCGCCCCAGCGCAGTCCGAGCGTATCAATCCACCGAGCGCCACACTGATCGTCGGGCTCATCGTGGTGCCCATCGGGTTAATCATGATCGGCACCGTCTCGGCGACGCTGATGGCGGTCGATCACCCCCTGCACGGGACGCTACAGCTGCTGGGCGCCCCGGCCACAGCGCTGATGATAGCTCTGCTGCTGGCCTTTTGGCTGCTGGCGCTACGCCGCGGCTGGAGTCTGCCGCATACCGGCGACGTCATGGGCAGCGCGCTGCCGACGGCGGCGGTCGTGATCCTAGTGACCGGCGCCGGCGGCGTCTTTGGCCGGGTGCTCGTCGAGTCCGGCGTCGGCGGTGCCCTGGCCACTACGCTACACGCCATGGCACTGCCGCTGCTGCCCGCTGCCTTCATCATTTCACTGGTGCTGCGCGCCTCGCAGGGGTCGGCGACCGTCGCCATCCTGACCACCGCCGGCCTGTTGGCGGAGGCCGCCGCCGGGCTCGATCCACTACCGCGTGTGCTACTCACCCTGGCCGCCTGCTTCGGCGGACTGGGCGCATCGCACATCAACGACTCGGGGTTCTGGATCGTCACCCGCTATCTTGGACTGTCGGTGGCCGACGGTCTGAAAAGCTGGACGCTGCTGACCACCCTACTCGGCTTCAGCGGGTTTATCATCATCTACGGGATCGGGCTGGCTATCGGCATGTGATGCGCCGCTGTGGGCGGTCACTACGGCGGGGAAGCGGCTTGGAGAGCCGACGCTTAGCCCACCAGTCCCCAATAACCCTGTAGCCCCATGTAAATCCCTACTACGCCGATCAGCACGCTAGAGGCGTAAGGCGCCTTCGCCGCCAGCGTCTCGAAGCCTGGCCAACGCCGGCTCGCCTGGCGGATACTCACGGCGGCAGCGACACCGACCGCCACCAGGGTGATGGCCAGCCCGAGGCTGAAACAGAGCACCATCGTCGCCCCCAGGGCGATCGCCTTAAGCTGAATGCAGATCAACAGAATGGTGATCGCCGCCGGACAGGGGATCAAGCCACCAGTCAGCCCAAACAGGATGATTTGCCCGTTACTCACCGAGCGCTGACCGGCGAAACGCCGCTGGATCGCATCCGCATGCGCCTTGGCGTGCGCATCCTGGTAAGCCTCACCGCCCACGTCATGATGGTGATGGTGCTCCTCCGCTTCATGAAAGGCACAGGACAGGCTCTGCTGCGCCCCGCAGGGCCCCAGCAGCAAACGGACATCAAAGCTATGCGGCTCCGGGATCGCCTCGACGGATTGGTAGCCGTCCGCACAGGCGCGGAAGCTATACGATTCGTCCTGCCCCGCCTCGCGTGTGACCAGCAAGCGGATCTCATCGACGGGCCGTAACGTCCCCGTCTCGGCGCGAAGCTGGAAGTAGGCTCCCCGCGCCTCATCCCGGATAGCCAGGCGTAAGCGGCCGGTATCGCTGGCGAGAGAGTGATACTGCTGATGATCATGTGCATGGTGATGGTGTTGTGCGAACCAACCACGCTCCCCTCGCCAGGTACGTAAAAACATCCAACACGCCGTCGCCAGGATCACCCCGGCCGAGATCAGCTGCAACCAGGGCTCGACCGACTGCGCAGTAAAACGTTGGCTCAGGAAGATGCCGCCTAAGGCGATCAGCCAGACCACGGCGGTATGCGACAGTGTCGCCGCCAACCCCAGCATCACGGCCTGACGTACCGTGCCCTTAATCGCAATGATAAAGGCCGCCATCATCGTCTTGGAATGGCCTGGCTCCAAGCCGTGGAGGATCCCCAACAGGATCGCGCTGGGGATAAACCACCAGGCATTACCCTGGTGTAACAGAGAGGTAAAGGTGTCCATGCTAATGATTCTTACTTATCAAACGGTGGCCGCATTCTACTCCCCCCCAGTATCGAATACTACCCCCGAGTATGTGGGGGTGTTATAGTCCGGCTTCACTGGGGTTATCGGAGGACGCTTATGTCACACACTACCCGCGATAAAAAGAGCCTACAGACACGTGTCAATAAGATCCAAGGACAACTCAATGGATTAAAAAACATGCTGGATCAGCCACATGAGTGTGCAGCGGTGTTACAGCAGATCGCCGCGATTCGCGGGGCGGTCAATGGGCTGATGCGTGAGGTGATCAAGGGGCATCTTACCGAGCATATTGTGCATCAGTGCGATGAGGAGAAGCGCGAACAGGATCTGGCGGTAGTGCTCAACGTGCTGGATTCATATATTAAGTGAATCGACTGCGGCCTGAGCTGCTGCCGCAGGCGAAACCGCTCCGCTAAAGCGAGCAGGCGTATCCGTGAATACGCCTGCGACACGGCACGAGCGTGCATGGCACGCCGCGCATCAATGCATATTGTGTGCGTTCTCACCAGTCTGCGCGCCCTGATCCGGGTGCGCGGCCAGCCAGGCCTTCATCTCTTTAATCTCTTTATCTTGTGCTGCGATAATGTCTTTAGCCAGTTTGCGCATCTGCGGATCGGTGCCATATTTCAGTTCGATTTTCGCCATCTCGACGGCGCCAATATGGTGGGGGATCATCCCGGCGGCGAAAGCCACATCGGCATCGTTGCTCATCATTCCCTTCATCATCGACTCATGCATTCCGTTCATCGCGCTATTCAGCTCTTGATGCATCGTCTCGGCTTGGGCGGCAGGCAGCGTGGCGGCGACAGCCGACGTTGCGCAAGCAGCCAATACCAGTGCGCCAACTACGGTGAGTTTCTTCATACCCGACTCCTCTTGATTGAGAACCATTTTACTGAGAACCACTTACTGCATAAGCTGGACTTGTGACTCTACAGCTTCCCCTAAGGGGAGGGTCAAGCATCTCGGTGAGAGCGTCATATTCTTTTTTATTCTATTAGTTTACTTTTTATTCTTTTATATCCAGTTCAGGCAGGACTACCATCCGCTCATTCCTGATGACCGGAGTGCGACGATGATCACCCATTCCCTGCTCGACCTCATCGGCAATACGCCGCTGTTGCGCCTGCAACGCCTGGATAGTGGGCGCTGCGAGCTGTTACTCAAGTTGGAAAACCACAACCCCGGCGGCTCGATCAAGGACCGCGTGGCGCTCTCGATGATCAACGAGGCCGAACGCCGCGGCGAACTCCGCCCGGGCGGTACCATCATCGAGGCCAGCGCCGGCAATACCGGCCTGGGACTGGCGCTCATCGCCATACAGCGCGGATACGCCTTAATCCTCGTGGTACCGGACAAGATGAGCCAAGAAAAGATCACTCATCTACGCGCTTTGCAGGTCGATGTCCGCCTGACACGCTCGGATGTCGGCAAGGGACATCCCGAGTATTACCAAGATTACGCCCGACGCCTGGCTGAAAACCTCCCGGGTAGCTTCTACATCGATCAGTTCAACAACCCGGCCAACCCGGCGGCCCATGCGCAGACCACCGCGCTCGAACTGTGGCGCCAATGCGACGGCCAGATCGACGCTATCGTGGTCGGCGTCGGCTCCGGCGGCACTCTCAACGGCCTACAGCAATTCTTCGCCCGTCACGCGCCGCAGACCCGCTTTATCCTGGCCGATCCCTGCGGCTCGATCCTGGCGGACGCGGTGCAGTTTGGGCAGCATGCACAGGCAGGCAGCTGGCTGGTCGAAGGGATCGGCGAGGACTTCGTTCCGCCGTTGATGAAGCGCGCGACCATCAGTCAGGTCTACCGCATCCCCGATAGCGAGGCGATCGCCTGCGCGCGCGCCCTATTGACGCACGAAGGCGTCCTAGCCGGCTCCTCCACCGGTACCCTGCTGGCCGCCGCGTTACGTTACTGCCGCGCCCAAACGACGCCACAGCGCGTGGTAACGTTCGCCTGCGACAGCGGCAACAAGTATCTCTCGACGATGTTCAACGACCCGTGGCTTAGCCAGCATCAACTGGCATGATTTGTTAAGGAGACGCCATGAACCGATTCGCCACCCAGAGCGTACACAGCGGCAGCCATGATGATAACTTCGGCGCCGTGATGCCGCCGATCTACGCCACCTCGACCTTCGCCCAACGCGCCCCGGGGGAGCACCGCGGCTTCGAATATACCCGCAGCGGCAACCCCACGCGCCAGGCGCTAGAACGGGCGCTCGCCGAGTTGGAGGGAGGGCGCCAGGGCTATGCCTTCGCCTCCGGGCTGGCGGCCATCGCCACGGTGCTGGAGTTGCTGAACTGCGGCAGCCACATCATCGCCCTGGACGATGTCTACGGTGGAACCTGGCGTCTGCTGGAAGGCGTGCGCCAGCGCAGCGCCGGACTACAGGTCAGTTGGGTGAGTCCCGACGATCTGGCGGGGATCGCGGCCGCCATACGGCCGCAGACACGGATGATCTGGGTCGAGACGCCAACCAATCCGTTATTGAAACTGGCCGATCTGTCAGCCATCGCCGCTCTGGCTCGCCGCCACGGCCTGCTCAGCGTCGCCGATAACACCTTCGCCTCGCCGGCGCTACAACGCCCGTTAGCGGCAGGCTTCGACATCGTCGTCCACTCCGCCACCAAATACCTCAACGGTCACTCCGACGTGCTGGCCGGCGCGGCGGTGGTCGGCGAGAATGCGGCGTTGGCCGAACGTCTGGCCTACCTGCAAAACGCGCTCGGGGCGGTGCTCGACCCCTTCGCGAGTTTCCTGACACTACGCGGTATTCGCACCCTGGCGCTGCGCATGGAGCGTCACAGCGCTAACGCCAGCCAACTGGCGCACTGGCTAGAACGTCACCCTCGCATCGAACGGGTCTATTATCCTGGACTGGCAAGCCACCCTCACTATGCATTGGCCCAACGCCAGATGGCGCTCCCCGGCGGGATCATCAGCTGCCTGCTGCGGGAGGAGGCGTCGCAGATCGGCGCACGGCTCGCCCGCTTACGCCTGTTTACCCTGGCGGAGAGTCTGGGTGGAATCGAAAGCCTGATCTGCCAACCCTTCAGCATGACTCATGCCTCACTGCCGTTGGAACAGCGCCTGGCGCGCGGCATCGTGCCGCAACTGCTACGTCTTTCCGTCGGCATCGAAGATGTCGACGATCTGCAAGCGGATCTGGCACACGCGCTCGACTGAGCGCCGCCGTAAATCGCCCGTCGCCGCTCCCCGCCAGGACGCCGCGCCTTGGCATCGCTGGGGGCGGCGTCCTGGCACCCGTCGCTCCAGATTTCACTACCGTTAAATCGCGAGTCGCTGTATATTCAGATACACAACGATAATACCGCTACGCTTGCGAGATGGAGATCCTATGGCGACGCTACGACGTCTATTCCTACTATCCCTCTGTTTACTCGTTCTTCCCCTTGCCCAAGCCGCACGTAGCGTGACCGATCAACTCGGCCGCCAGGTCACCTTGCCCGACCACATTCAACGCATCGTCGTGCTACAGCATCAGACCCTCAACCTGCTGCTACAACTCGACGCCGCGCCGCAGATCGTTGGCGTGCTCGCCAGTTGGCAGAAACAACTCGGCCCCGGCTTCGCCCGACTGATGCCCGGCATCGAGCGGCTTCCAACCCCGGGCGACCTGACCCAGGTCAACATCGAGAGCCTGCTGGCGCTACGCCCACAGGTGGTCTTCGTCGCCAACTATGCGCCGGCCGCCATGATCCAGCAGATCGAACAGGCTGGAATCCCGGTGGTGGCGATCTCCTTGCGTGCGGATGCCCAGAGCGAACGGAACAAGATGAACCCAACCCTGCGCGATGAGGAGCAAAGTTACAACCAGGGACTGAAACAAGGCATTCGTCTTATCGGCGAGATCACGGGTCATCAGACACGGGCCGAGGCCCTGATCGATTACACCTTTCGTCAGCGAGAGAAGTTTAACGCCGCCGTCGCCGACATTCCCGCGACGCAACGCGTACGGGTATACATCGCCAATCCGGATCTCTACACCTACGGCGCAGGTAAATATACGGGGCTAATGCTGCATCATGCCGGGGCATTGAATGTCGCCGCCGCCAGCATCAAGGGCGCGCGGCAAGTGACCCTGGAGCAGGTGCTGGCGTGGGATCCCCAGGTGATCCTGGTGCAGTCACGCTTCCCACAGGTGGTGCGGCAAATCCTGCACGATCCGCAGTGGCAGTCCATCGACGCGGTCAAACACCAACGCGTCTGGCTGATGCCGGAGTATGCCAAGGCCTGGGGCTACCCGATGCCGGAGGCACTGGCCGTCGGGGAGTTGTGGATCGCCCACCAGCTCTACCCACAGCGTTACCCCCACGTCGACGTGAACGCCGAGGCGCAACGTTATTATCAGCGCTTCTACCGCACCGACTGGCAGCCCGATGCACAGTGAACGTCGTTGCCGCGCCTGGCTAGCTGCCCTGATGCTACTGACATTGCTGTTGCTCCTGTTCTCCCTGGGGATCGGACGCTATCCGCTCACCCCATCGCAGATCGTGGCGCTGTTGGGCGACGGTGGAGAAATGCATCCCATCGCCCAGCAGATCGTCTGGTCGGTTAGACTTCCCCGTCTGGTGATGGCGCTGCTGGCGGGCGGTGCCCTTGGTTTGGCCGGTGCCACGCTCCAGGGCGTGTTCCATAATCTCCTGGTCGATCCTCACATCATCGGCGTCACCTCGGGCTCGGCCTTCGGCGGTGCCCTGGCGATCCTGCTGGGCATCTCGCCACTGGCGATGATGGCATCGACCTTCGGCTGCGGCCTACTGGCGCTGATGCTGATCTACGGCATCGCCGCGCTCCAAGGGCGGGAGAATACGCTGGTATTGATCCTCTCCGGCATCATCCTCAGTGGTTTTTTCGCCGCCCTGGTCAGCCTGATCCAGTACCTCGCCGATAGCGATGAGATATTACCCAACATCATCTTCTGGCTGCTGGGGAGCTTCGCCACCGCCAATTGGCACAAGGTGACGCTGCTCGCGCTTCCCGTCTGTGGCGCTGCGTTAGTTCTGTTCAAGCTGCGCTGGCGCGTCAATCTGTTAGCGCTAGACGAAAAGGATGCCCAGGCGCTGGGCGTGGCCGTGGTCCCGCTACGGCGCGCCATTCTGGCGTGTTGTGCCTTGTTGGTCGCGGCACAGGTCGCCGTCAGCGGCAGCATCGCCTGGGTCGGCCTGGTTATTCCCCATCTGGCGCGCCTACTGGTCGGGCCCGACCATCGCCATCTCCTCCCCTGTGCCTTCTGGCTAGGCGGCGGATTTATGATCATCGTGGACGATCTGGCGCGCACCCTGACCGTGGCGGAGTTACCCATCGGCATCCTCACCGCCCTATTGGGCGCCCCCCTGTTTACCCTATTACTGATCCGTCATAGTCGGCCCCGGAGGTCTGCATGCCACCTTCTCTGAGCCTTGAGGCACTCGAATTCGGTTACCGTCATCCGCTGTTTCGCCCGTTGACCCTACAGTGCGCCCCCGGTGAAATCTGGGCTATTCTCGGCGCTAATGGACGCGGCAAGAGCGCACTACTCGCTACCCTGAGCGGTCTCCTTTCTCCCTTAGGCGGTGCCATGCATATCGCGCAGGGCATCAGCCTGGTGCCGCAGCACTTCCGCCCCGCCTTCGCCTGGCGGGTCGCCGATATTGTCTTAATGGGACGCGCGCGTCATGTCGCCCTATTCGCCCAACCGAGTGCCGACGATCGACGCCGAGTGATGGCGGCGCTGACACAACTCGGGATCGCCGATCTGGCTGAACGACCTTTTCCAACGCTCTCCGGCGGTCAGCAACAGTTGGTGATGATCGCCCGCGCGCTGGCCAGCGCCGGGCAAAATATTCTGTTAGATGAGCCCTGCTCCGCCTTAGATCTCGCCAACCAGCAGCGCGTACTGCAACTCCTCACCGATCTGGCGCAACGTCAAGGCCACACCCTCCTCTTTAGCAGCCATGACCCGCTGCATGTGCAGCAGGTCGCCAGCCATGTGCTGCTGCTACTCCCCGATAGGCAGTGGCTGGCCGGTACGACTGAATCTATCTTGCAGGAGGCGCCGCTACGGCGCGCCTATGGCATCACGGTGCGCAAGATCCATCTCGCGGAGTTTGACACGCCGCTGCTGGCCCCCCAGTTTGCGCTTCGCCGCGTGGCGGCAGAAAGCCCGCCCGCCGCAGATACATCTGCCCCGTCTCGCCCAGTATAAAGCGGGACAGTCGCTGGCTGGCGCTATCGCTCGCCAGCCGCGCCAGTTGGTAGTCGCACGCCACATTCCAAGGTTCGGGTATCGGCAACAGTCGCAAATCCGTGGCCTGCACCAGTTGTCGGGCATAATGGGCATAGCCGATGAACAGATCGGCCACGCCTTGGCGAATCAGCCAGGCGGCGGCGCACTCACCGGGCGGAATCGTCACCCCGGTACGGCCACCGACCAAAGGCTGCGCCCGTTGCCGTAACGCCGCCCCCAAGCCCGGCTCGCCCTGTTCCAGACGCGCAAAAAACTGCCAGGCATAGTCACCTGCGGGATCACAGTATGGTGTCGAGGTCGCCACGCGCAGCGTCGGTTGACGCAACAGCGTCAGCCAGTCATCGCCCGGTGCGCACAGCGTAGCGCGGGCGCTCAGCATCAGTCGATTCGCGGCCAGAGGGAAACACGCTTGGGCCACTCCAGCCTCGATCAACCACTGAGCATTGCGGCGATCTGCCGAGGCAAACAGGCTGCACGGTTCGCCGGCCAGGATACGTTCGCGCAATAGCCCGGCCGGGCCATAATGCAGCGCGACCGCTAGGCCCGTTTGGCGGGTAAATGCCGCGATTAACGGTGTAAAGGCGGCGCGCAGACTACCGGCCGCCAATACGGTGATCCTCGGTTCCATCATTGTCCCTTCTTCATCATACACGTCATGCCGCCATTCTACGCCGCTCGACGCGTGAGGCGAGGCAAACGACCTCTTACCTGCACGTCGCCATCAGGTGACAACGTCACGTAAAGAAGCACACCGCGCCCCCGGGCAGCCTTAGTTCGGTACGATGCGCCGCAGAATACCAAAGCGCGCCAGCAGCCATAGGATCAACAGCGCCAGCGCATGGATCAAGGTATGACTCAGCCAAGCGTGCTGCCACAGCCCGAATCTGACCCACTGGCTGATCGCCAGCACCACATACAGATGCAAGATAAAGACATAGAGCGAGTTCTGCCCCAGGCGGATAAAAAACCAGCCGCACAGTTCATTCAGCGGACGCCACAACGCGCCGAGCAGCAGATACAGCGTGAGCAACAAACAGGCGTCGTTGATCACGCGCAGTAGACCTAAGGTATTTTTCGCCGCCCACACGTTGTTGATGTAATCGAAACGGTAGTCGGGGATCAGGTGTAAAAAGAAGCGGGCCGGAATAAAGGGATTGGTATTGTTTTGCACCACGAACATCAGCAAGAGTGCGATGGAGACCATCAGCCTGATGACGCGTTGTCCAAGCGGGGTCTTGGCCAGCGATTGCAGTTCGCTCTTATACCAACCACACATCATGCCCAACACATAAATAAACTGCCAAGCCAGAAGCGGAAAAGCATACTCAAACTGCGCGCTGGTGAGGTCGAGAGGATGCAACTGATAAGCAATGTAAATCTCCAGCGAGATGACAAACAGGAGGCCGACCTGACGCCGATGCAGTAACCAGACCACCAGCGGCGTCAGCAGCAGCAGATAGAAATAGAGCCCGAGGATCTGCGTCTGTTGCGGCCCAATCTGGAGGAACAGGATCTGATTGAGCCACGCCTCGCGCGTCTGCGCGGCGATGGGATACAGGGCATAGGGGATCTCGTCGTGGCGCTGGACGAAATGGGTCACCTCGAAAGTATTCAACCAAGGCAGTTGGCTCAGCGCAAGTATCGAGACAATGATCGTCAGATTGACCCCATACAGGGTGGCGGCGCGGCGCAGCAGCGAATAGGCGACGGTTACCATATCCTGATGTTGTAACTGGCGCCGTTTGGTCTGGCCGAGGACAAAACCGGATAAGATGACGAAAATCTCGGCGCCGGTGGTAAAGCCAAAACGCTCCGAGGTAACCAGGTTAAAACCGGAGATGATTTCCACGTGGGTGACGATCATCAGCAACAGGGCGATCCCCCGCATAAAGTCGATGCGTAGATCGCGCGGCCCCTGCGCCACATAGCGCCAACGCCGCAGCCGATCGGCCCCCTCCCGTTTGCGTCCGCGCCACCACGCCATCCGCCTCATCCTACCGCCCATTCTACGCCGAGGCCCCGTCGGCCACTCCTCTTGCAGTGTAGAAACAGTCAGGCTAAAACGCCAAATCCTCGCCGGCGGAGAGAGAGGGTAATCCATTGAATCTTGGCTTAAAGCCAGATTGATGCCGTTTTCTTGCCGCCTTACGCGCCTGCGCTACACTGATTACTATCAGTGAGATCGCCGTCACGTGGAGCCAGGGAGACTGCCATGTATTTTTATTTTTCTCCATTTGAGAAACGGCGTCCTCCCGCCCCCCTCGATCATCATCCGGCAATCGTCTTTCTCTGGCAGATGCTGATCATCGCCGCCTTACTGCTCGGTGCGAACTACATTCGCTGGCGCTGGATGGACTCGCTCAATTATGAGGCGCTGTGGTACGCCGTCCCGCTGGCACTGGCCGAAACCCTGGCCTATATCGGCACCTGCCTGTTTACCTTCAACCTCTGGCAACCCCGTGACCCCGAGCCACAGCCCGCGCCTGACGACATTCGCCAATGCCTGGGCCAGACGGACGGCTTGCTGCCACGCCCCCTCAAGGTCGATCTGTTCATCGCCACCTACTCCGAAGATCCTGAGCTGGTGCGCCTCTCCATTCAGGACGCGAAACAGATGGTCTACCCCCATCCCCTCGATTACCGAATCCACGTGCTGGACGATGGCCGGCGCGAGACGATGCGCCAGGTCGCCGTCCAAGAAGGCGTGAACTACCTGACGCGCGACACCAATATCGGCTTCAAGGCCGGCAATCTGCGCAACGGCATCGAGCAGACCGACGGCGACTTTATCGTCATCTGCGACGCCGACACCCGGGTGTTTCCCACCCTGTTAAGCCACACCTTGGGCTACTTCCGCGATCCCAAGGTCGCCTGGGTACAGACGCCACAGTGGTTCTACGATCTGGCGCAAGGAACCCCGCTGCCCCGCTGGCTGGCGCGACGGGGCGGACGGCTGGGCCAATGGCTGGGACGCGCCATCGAGTGTCTGGTCGGGCCGATCCAGGTCGGCGAAGATCCCTTTCTCAACGATCCGCAGATGTTCTACGACATCATTCAACGGCGGCGTAACCGCGCCTATGCCTCCTTTTGTTGCGGCGCCGCCTCGATCCACCGGCGCGAGGCCATCATGCAGACCGCGCTGCGCCAATACGCCTTGGACATCGAGAGCGAGATCGCCCGCTACACCGACGACATCGCCAACCCGCAGCTACGACAAGATCTGCAACAAGCCATGCTGCCACACGTCGCCTATGACATGGAGTTGATGCCCTATCGCTTCCATGTCTCCGAGGATATCTACACCTCCATCATGTTGCACGGTGACATTGAACATCCTTGGCGCTCAGTGATGCACCCGCAGATCGAGTCCAAGATGCTGTCGCCGCAAGATCTACAGACCTGGATGATCCAGCGCTTCAAGTATGCCGCCGGCTCGCTGGACATCTTGCTGCACGACGAGGTCTTATTCAGTCGTCAACTGCGCCTCTCCTGGGCACAGAAGCTCCTGTATGGCACCACCTTCTGGTCTTATCTGGCCTGCACCTGGAACCTGCTCTTCCTCATTGCCCCGTTGATCTACCTGTTTAGCGGCATTCCGCCGTTGTCCACCTATTCCACGTCGTTCTACCTGCACTTCGTCCCCTACATCGTACTCAGTGAACTGGCGTTCATGTTCGGCACCTGGGGGATCTCGGCCTGGAGCGGCAAGGCCTCTTATCTGGCGCTGTTCTCCATGAACCTGCGCGCGCTGGATAATGTCCTACGTGGAGAGACGATCCGTTTTCGCGTCACCCCGAAGGAGCGTCAACAGGGTAACTTCTTGATGTTGGTCAAACCGCAGCTGGCCATCGTCATCTTGACGTTGATCGCCTTGGGCTGGGGCGCCCTGCAACTGGCCTGGGGTAATATCACCGATCCTTCAGGCTATATTATCAATATCTTCTGGTGCGTGATGAACATCCTGGCAATGATGCCGATGATCCTCGCCGCGCTCTGGCAACCGCCGGCCCATGATAGCGAAGCCGACGCTGCTGACAGCAGGGAGTGCTGAGATGGCACTATCGACCAATTTACTCCGAGCCAGAAGCTACATCGCCACCCTGTGCGGCTTCCTATTGGCATTGGGCATCGTACTCTATGTCGAGCGCCATCAGCCGCCCCCTGTCATTCCGCTCACGCCCCAAAACCTCGGCACGGATTTCCCCGCACTGCCTGCGGCACGCGCACTCAGCTTTCAGCAGGCGATCGACGCACGTATCGCCTGGCAGTACTTTGTCAATAACACCCAACAGAGTGGCCTGGTCAACGCCCTGGATCGGCAGCCCTATGTCAGCCTGTGGAGCATCGGCGATCAACTGATGGCGACCCTGGCCGCCGAGCGATTGGGGATCATCGGCCGCGCCGAGTTGGATCGCCGTCTTACTGCGACGCTACAAGCATTACACGCCTTGCCCCTCGCGCCACGACGCCTACCTTGGCAGTACTATCACAGCACCACCCTCGCGCCCTATCCGCAACAGGATGAGGCTGGCATCACCTGGTCTGCGGCCGATATCGGCCGCCTGCTCAGCGCATTACAGGCCTGCCGTAACCACTACCCCGAACACGGCGCAGCGATCACCCGCCTGCTCTCCGCTTGGCAGCTGAGCGCGTTATTTCAGCAGCGCCCTTATGCCCCCTATGCCTTGCGCGCAACCCCGCGTTGGCAACTGATCAGTCGCCCGGGCGAGGAGGGGCTAGGCTATCGTCTGTATCTGCAATCGGCCTTGAGCGGCCTCACCCCCAGCGCGGGCATCATCCTGCAACAACCGCTGCGTGGGCAACGTACCATTGATGTCAATGGGGTCATCCTCACCGAGGATGAACAAAATGATACGCTGGCGCTCCCATATGATGAGGTGATCACACTGCGCGCAACCCGCCATCCGCTGATCGTGATGGCGCCCTACCTGTTGGCGGCGTTGGAGTACGGCTTTAGCCTGGACAATGCGGCGGTGACCTGGCGCATCTTCCAGGCGCAACAGAGCCGTTATAACCCCGATACGGGTAAACATTTTATATTCGACGCCCGCGAAGGGAGCGCGCCCTCGCCGCTCAGCGGCGCCCCTGGCCCGCAGGGGGCAGTGCTGCAACTCTCAACCCAAACCGCGTTCGCTTGGGACGCGCTATTGGCTTTGCCATGGAGCGCGACCTTACGCCAACAGGCTCAGACACTGTTCGTTCCCGGACGAGGTTGGCGTGACGGCGTGCGTCTCGACGGTAGCGCCAGCCCGATCATCAGTGCCACGAGTAACGCACTGATCTTAGAAAGTCTGCTATACCAGATACAGGGGCCACTGTTGTGCGCCTACTGCCAGTCCCCCGATGCAACGCGTGCTAACCGCCCGACGGGCGAGCCGACGCCATGATGCGATAAGGAATGCCTATGTCACTGCCAACCTCAAACGCCGCCTCTCCCTTACGCCTACTCGGCGGGCTGTGGCTGGCACTACTGCTGGCGCTTCTGGCGCCCAACGCTCAGGCCGCCAGCCTGAGCGAGTTGCCAGCCGCCGGCTACCCGGCGCGCCACGGCGCATTAACACCACAGGAGAAGGCGGTAGCGCAAAAAGCCTGGGCGTACTTCGTCACTAACTACCAGCCGACCACCGGCCTAGTGAACGCGGCGAACGCTTACCCCTCCACCACCATGTGGGATACCGCCTCTTACCTCGCGGCGCTGGTTGCGGCCCGCGAGTTGGGTCTGGTGAATAAAAGCGAATTCGATCAACGGATGATCAAACTGCTGGCGACACTGAATAACCTGGCGCTGTTCCAGAATCAGGCGCCGAACAAGGCCTACAACACCATCACCGCGCAGAAGGTGAACTATATCAACCAGCCAGGCGAGATCGGCTTCTCCGCCCTGGATCTGGGGCGCCTACTGATCTGGCTGAAGATCGTCAAAGAGCGCTACCCGGAGTACGCCAATGACATCGATAACCTGGTGTTGCGCTGGGACTTCAGCCATATCGTCGATCCCTGCGGCACGCTGTACGGCGCCCTATTAGACGGCAAAAACCAACCGATGTACGTGCAGGAGGGGCGTCTGGGGTATGAGGAGTACGCCGCCGCCGGCTTCCAACTGTGGGGCTTCAATACCTGCCAGGCCTCCCGCCCCGAACCCTATCAACTGGCCGATATCTATTGCGTCCTGGTGCCCTACGACGCACGCGATCCGCGCCCGACGCAGCAGCATAACTATGTCACCAGCGAGCCTTACGTATTGTATGGCATGGAGTTAGGCTGGAATAAGGCCAGTGTCCCAGCGACAGGTGACGGCGCAGAAACCCACCCGTGGATGCATGACTTCGCCAACCGGGTCTATCAGGCGCAGGAGAACCGTTACCAAGTCGCCGGCATCGTGACCGCCCGCACCGAACACCAATTGGACCGAGCGCCCTATTTCGTCTATGACACGGTCTTCTCCGATGGCTATGCCTGGAACACCCTCACCGATAAAGGCGTCTATACCCCCGAAGACGCCGCCGTTTCGCTAAAGGCGGCGCTGGGGATGTGGGCGTTATGGCAGTCGCCTTACACCGATCTGCTGTTCAACAGCCTGGAAAACGCCAACGACGGCAACAAAGGCTTTTACGAAGGGTTATACGAGAACGGCAGTGGCCCAATCAAGGAGTTCACCGCCAATAACAACGGGATCATGTTGGAGGCACTCCTGTTTAAGCAACAAGGTAACCTGTTGCCGCCGCGCGCGGCGGGCGGGGGCGACGCCAACACCCCGCCGCCATCACTGTGGGAGAAAACCCTGCTGAATGCCTTTGACGAGAGCAACAGCGCGCGCAACCGCCCCTTCCTCGCCGCCACGCCCAAGCAAACCAGCTGGTGTAAACAGCAAGGGATCGCCCTGCGCCATGCGCCGGCCTGTCCGAATAGCCAGTGTGCCCGATGCACCCTGGACGCCCCGATCTCTCTGCCGCCGGTCAGCGCCTCATGCTTAAAACCCTAATCGCTCTCGCCATCATCAGCGTACTGGCACTGGCCGTCGGGCTGTGGCCGGGCGGCTTAGGCCAACTGGATAACGCCTGGCGCTACTTGCGCCAAGGCGGCTGGCACCATGCCGGACGTTTAGGCGCCCTCAGCAGCGAGGAGCAACGCTGGGCCGCCATCGCTTGGCGTTATTTCCAGAATAATAGCCAAGCCGCCAGCGCGCTGGTTAATGGTCAGGACAACTACCCGGTGATCAGCAGCGGTCAGATCGGCGATACCCTGGTAGCACTGGTCGCCGCCCGGCGTCTAGCATTGATAAATGAGGCGGAGTTTGACCGGCGCCTCTCTCCCCTGCTCGCCACACTCAGCCGTCTGCCGCTCACCGAGCCGGGACTGCCTAACCGCTACTATGACACGCAGCGACTCACGCCGGTCAACGCGGCACGCCAGCCCGCCGCCGACGGCTGGTCGGCCACCGGCATCGCACGTCTGTTGCTTGGCCTGCGCTTGGTCGGCCTCGCGGCCCCGCAGTACGGTGAGTTTATCGATCGCCTACTCCTCGGCTGGAACTTCTGCCCCCTGCTCGATCCCCAGGGACAGGTGTTGGACGGTGAACGGCGCGACGGGCGCTGGCAGACGCACCCCATCAGCGACGTGGCGCAGAGCCAGTACGCCGCCGCCGTCCTGGGACTCTGGGGCTTCGACGCCAGGCGCAGCGCGGCGCCCCCCTATAAGCGCATCATCATCGGCCCTACTCAGATCGACGTCGGTACACGCGACCCGCGCCTGGGCGGCGGTAACCTAAGCGTCGATAGCACCCCCTACCTGCTGGCCGGGCTAGAGTTCAACTGGACACCGCCGGGTAAGGCCGCCCTCTCGCTGAGCGATTTGCGCCAACGCGCCCAGGCGGTATACCAGGCCCAAGCCTGGCGCTGGCAGAGCCAGGGCGTTCTTACTGCGCGCGCCAACTATGTACTCAACCAGGCGCCATGGCGTATCGATAACAGTCTCTTCGCTAACGGCTATCCCTGGAACGTTGTCAGCGAAGAGGGGCAATATCGCCCCGAGCTGGCGCTGATCGCCACCCGCGCGGTATTCGGCCTGTGGGTACTGTGGGACAGTCCCTATACCGATGCGCTCATGCAGTTGGGCCGCTTCCCTTACGACGCGCAACGCGGTTGGTATGAGGGCCGTTTCGAGCATAACGCGCAATACAATCCGGCGTTAACCCTCACCACCAATGCCATGGTGCTGGAGGCGCTGTTGTATAAGGCCAACAATGGCCCGCTGATCCCCCGCCTCGCGGTGACTACGGGGTATCTGGATATTCTGCTGCGTGAGCCGGTGAACTGGCCACGCCATTGCCTGCCCCAGGAAGGGCGCTAACGTTACGCCAAGGAGTCGCCATGCCGCGTTGCCTGCGCTACCCGTATCTACTGCTGCTCGCCCTCGCCCCACTGACCGGCGGTGCACAAACCTTGAGTCTGGATGGAACGTGGCGGGTACACGACGCTAATCCGCCCTTCGACAGCCTCGCGCGTCTCCCCCCGCCGGATAGCGCCTGGCGACGCCTACGGGTGCCTGCCAACTGGTATAGCCAGGGACTGGATCACCAGGGCGCACTCTGGTATCAACGCGAATTCACCCTGCCTGCCTTGGCCGCCGATCGCATGGTCACCCTGATCTTTAACGGCGTTGATTACCGCGCCGATGTCTGGCTCAACCGCCGTTATCTCGGCGCCCATCAGGGCTACTTTCAGCGCTTCGCCTTGGACACGGGCGAGGCACTACAGCGCCATAACCGCCTGCTGGTTCGCGTCGACAGTCCCTTCGAGCCCTTCGGCAAAGTCTGGCCGTTACACAAACAACTCATCAAGGGGGTGTTAAACCAGCATGACACCCGTCCCGGCGGCGCCTGGTCGCCGCAGGGGCAAGACGCCAACTCGGGCGGGATCTGGCAACCCGTACGCCTGAAGATCAGCCGGCGTGCCGCCATCGACAATCTCCTCCTAACCCCGCGCTTCTCATCCGATGGTCGTCACGCTAAGCTCAATCTGCGCCTGGACTATCGTGCCCAGACGCGCATGCCCGCCACCCTCACGCTGCGCATGATCCCCTATAACTTCGTCGGTCGGCACTACCGCCTGACGCTCCCGCTGACCCTGAAACGCGACGGCGTCATCGAGACAGAGATGGCATTGCCGCGCGTCACCCGCTGGTGGCCGGACGGCCATGGCTACCCAGCGTTATATCAGGTGCGTGTCGCCCTCAACGACGAGCACGGCGAAATGGACAGCGCGCAACAGGTCACGGGCATCCGTCAACTCCGGCAAGATGCGGCGAGCCAAGCCTGGTATATCAACGGCAAACGTATCTTCCTGCGCGGTACCAACTACATCGCCTCCCCCTGGCTCGGTCAGGTCACGGCCGCCGACTATCGCCGTGACCTACTCATGATGAAACGTGCCCATATCAACACGGTACGCATCCACGCCCATGTAGCAGGCCAAGCCCTCTACCGCCAGGCCGACGAGCTGGGCATGATGCTGTGGCAGGACATGCCGCTACAATGGGGCTATGACGACTCGACGGCGTTCGCGAATGAGGCCGCCCGCCAGGCCACGGCGCTGGTGCGTCAGTTCGGCTCCCATCCCGCCATCATCGTCTGGGTGGGACAGAATGAGCCGCCGTTCAACGCCCCCTGGATGAAGGAGCTGTTCGCCGACTGGCAGCCTAACCTCAACCGCCAGCTCGCCCAGCGGGTCGCCGCGGCGTTGGGGCAAGATACTTCCCGCGGCCTACACCCCTGGTCGCGGGTCGACGAGCACTTCTGGCAAGGCTGGTACTTCGGCAAGATCAGCGACGTCTTAAAGCCCGCCTATCGCCCGATCATCACCGAATTCGGCGCCCAGGCGCTACCCGCGCTGCCGACCCTGATGACCATCATCCCGCCCGCCGAGCGTTGGCCGGCCAGCACCGATCCCCGCGATCCCGCCTGGCGCGTCTGGATGTATCACAACTTCCAACCAAGTAATGCCTTCGGCCTGGCCGGACTCCGCCGGGGAAAGGATCTGGCGAGTTTTATCGTTAACACACAGCAGAATCAGGCACGCATCATCCAACTGGCCGGCGAAAGCTATCGCCGGCAGCGTTTCCGCCCGGTTACAACCCTGATGCAGTTCATGTTCAGCGAGAGCTGGCCCTCCATCAACTGGGCCGTGGTGGACTATAGCCGCCAACCGAAACCGGGTTACTTCGCCCTACAGCGCGCCTTCCAGCCGATCCTGCCGTCCATCGAACCGCTCACCCTCACCTGGCGCGTCGCTCAACCGGGACACGTTGCCCTGTGGGCGATCAACGATACCTGGCGAGCCCATCCCGGCAGCCGCTTGGTCTGGCAACTGCGTCAGGGAGGCGTCAGCCTACAACAAGGCGAGCTGACCTTCGACCTGCCGGCCGACAGTGGGCAAAAGCTACGCCAGATCCAGGCGACGCCGCGCGACCGTCAGGATCTGTGGCTATACGCCACCCTGTATGATGCGCATGGCAAGACTCTGGGCGAAAACAGCTATCGCTTCGAGGTGGCGGCCCCCTAAGGCAGCCCTGGCTAGACGGCGCTCCGCCTAGCCAGGGCCGGATGGCGCGCGCTGGCGCACCGGGACACATCGCACCGGACGCAGGCTAGCGTGCCCGCATAGGCACGCGGCGACACCGTGGCGTCCTGAGGCAAACGCCACGGTAGGCGCTCATCTTAGAACGGAAGCGTCCAACTCAGGTTGATGGTGCCTTGGCGGAAGTTGGCGTTGCGATCGCTGCGCCAGGGATAACGCGTCCCGCTGTAGTTACCATAGGAGATGGAGAGATCCCCTGGTTGATAGCCGGAAACATAGCCAAAGCTGTAGTTGTAATCGGAGTCCCACGGCTGCTGTTGGGCACTGTCCGGATAATAAAAGGCGGAGAGGCGGAAGAAAAAATGCTGTTTTAAGGTATAGCCACAGCTGCCCAATAAGGCGCTTTTTCCCCGCTTCATCTGGTTATCCTGAAGGGAGTAGTAGCGCGGACCATAACTATATCCCAGCTGACAAGTCAGGCTATCTTGTGGAAAGATCAGTAGATGTTGATTCCAGCTGTCTGGGAGAGAAAATTTATAGGCCGCGGTAATGGTACCTTGTTCGATATTGGTGCGACGTTGTCCCTGTTGAGGATAAAAATGATTATTATCACCGTAGTTACTGTAGACCAAACTAAAGGTGCCGGGATGCCAGTCATCATAACCGACGCTATAAACAAAATCCGGTCGATAGCGGTTAAGATGCTGTAGCGGTACGCGCACCGTCATATTAGCGAAGAAATAACTTAACGGTGAATACTGAAAGCTGGCCAACATGCGCTGATTGACGATATTGCGCATCTCGCTCTGCTCACTATTCAGCGGCAGATTGAGCCATTGATGAGCAAGCGGAGTACTATAGGTCAAGGCAGTAGAAAAACGCGCCTCGCTACCAGAGAAGAGACGCGCCCAAGGGGTAGTAAAAATCTTGACCGGGGGTTGCGCCGCGTCTGCCGTTTCTCCCCGCAGCGGTAAGGGGCTAGCGACTAATAACAATAGTGCAGTTACGCTGCAATAAACTTGCTTATCCATGGTGTTATCCGACATCGATGCGCCGTCGCGATCCTTGCACTAAGGATAGATAACATTTTGGCTGCTCACCACTCTAGCAACAATAAAATTACCCTCTCATCATCACCTTAACCTAGCAACATCCACGGCTAACAATCGGCGCAAGATAATCCCATGGCGAGGTCTTTTTGGTTAACACTGCGACACCATGCAGAGTGATTAATCTTTCCTATACTCAAAGAAACGCGCTCACGAAGCGCCGATGGCGGACAGATTATGTTTATAAAATACTTTATTATCGGCATACTCAATACCGCCATCCATTGGCTGGTCTTTTTTATTCTGCACCTGCTGGGGCAATTGTCGCAATCGTTCAGCAATCTGTATGCCTTTGCCGTCGCGGTCACCTTCTCCTTTTTCTGTAATGCTCACTTTACTTTTCGAGATCGTCCCACACTGCGGCGTTATCTGCTGTTTACCGGTTTTATGGGCGCCCTCAGTTGGCTAACCGGATATGGCGGCGATCGCTTGGCGTTACCCCCCCTGGCTACCGTCGTCGGCTTTTCACTCATTAGCCTGATCATGGGTTTCTTCTACTCTAAATACATCGTGTTCCGGAGTAAGGCGCAATGAAAATTTCCCTGGTGGTTCCGGTATTCAATGAAGAGAGCGCGATCCCGCTGTTTCATCAGGCGGTGCGCCAATGCGATGACCTCGCCCCCTATCGCATCGAGATCGTCTTCGTGAACGACGGCAGCAATGATCACAGCGAGGCGATCATCTCACGCCTGATCGACGATGACCCTCTGCTGGTGATGGTCAACTTTTCGCGTAACTTCGGCAAAGAGGCGGCGTTATTCGCCGGACTGAAGTATGCCAGCGGCGACGCCGTGATCCCGATCGATGTCGATCTCCAAGACCCCATCGAACTGATCCCACAACTGATCGCCCGCTGGCGTAACGGCGCGGACGTGGTACTGGCCAAACGCATCGATCGTCGCTCTGACACCCTGATGAAACGCCTGACCGCCAGCCTGTTCTACCGGGTTCATAACCAAATCGCCGCGACGCCAATCGAGATGAACGTCGGTGACTACCGACTGATGAGCCGCCAAGTGGTGGACGCGGTACTGATGCTGCATGAACGTAACCTGTTCATGAAAGGGTTACTCAGTTGGGTCGGTTTCAAACCCGCCATCGTGACCTACACCCGCCACGAACGGGTGGCCGGTCGCAGCAAATTCAACTTCTGGAAGCTGTGGAACCTGGCGCTGGAGGGGATCACCTCCTTCAGTACCCTGCCGCTACGCCTGTGGACTTACATCGGTACCTCGATCGCCGGCTTCGCGCTGTGTTATGCGTTATATGTGATCATCAAGACGCTGATCTTCGATAACCCGGTGCCCGGTTACCCCTCCATCATGGCCGTAATCTTGTTCCTCGGCGGCATTCAACTCATCGGGATCGGCGTACTCGGCGAGTATATCGGCCGCATCTATGTCGAAACCAAGCAACGTCCCCGTTTTATCGTCAAAGAAATCAAGGGAAAAAAATGAACAGCCTGTTAAGACGCCCGCTCACTAACCGGGATGCCTTTCTGTTGATCGCCGCCATCCTGCTGTTCTACGTGCTGCCACTCATCCTGGCTAACGTCTACTACCGTGACGATGTCGAGCGTATCCTCAACCCGGCGGCGCCCTGGTATACCCTCGGCCGACCCGGCGCCGATCTGTTGATGCGTCTGTTTACCTTTAACCTGTATGAACTGACCGACAGCGCGCCGCTGACCCTGATCCTCGGCGTGCTGTTCTTCGCCTGGACGTTGACCGTGGTCGCGCGCCGCGCCGAGCCCGCGCTCAACATCGCCGCGCTATCGCCCTATATTCTGCTATTTTTCAACCCGTTCTTCTTACAGAACCTCTCTTATAAGTATGACAGTTTCCCGATGATCGTCGCCCTGGCGCTCTCGACGCTGGCCTTCTTTTATCCCCGCGATCGCGGGTTACTCAGTTACCTGCTACCAACCCTGTTGCTGTTCATCGCCCTGACGCTCTATCAGCCCTGCGCCAATATCTTTATCGGGCTGTATGGCGCCAACCTGATGATTAACTTCTTTAGCAACGGCAATAGCCCCTGGCGGGAGACGCTGTGGGCCGGTGTGGTGCTGTTGGTGACCAATTCGCTCTATGTCTTGATCATCGACCATCTGCTGGCGCTAGGCGGCGGTAATCGTGGCAATATGATAGGCTTACAGGACGCGGTCTACTGGCTGACGCAAGATTGGCTGATGCTGAAGAAGCTGCTGACCTTCGTCCTCAGCCGCGAACTGAAGTTCCTGTTTTACCCCGCCCTGCTGTGCGTACTCTGGGTCTACCTCCTACGCCTCCACCAGATGTGGCGCGACCGGGTGCATGGCCTGAGCGGGCTGCTTTCCTGGCTGATCACCCTCTGTTCACCACTGGTGCTGTTTTTCGCCCTGCTCGGCCCATTATTTCTGCTGAAAGAGGGGGTAACCGACGTCCGCGTGTTGTGTGGCTTCTCCGCCACCCTGTTTCTGTTCGCCCACGCGCTCTATCAATTCGTGATGCGCTACCGTCCCCACTGGAGTTGGCTCTGCCTCCTGCCGCTGTGCTACTTCCTGGCCTTTAGCTTCCAGTATGGCAATGCGGTCAAAAACCAGCGTGACTACGAGGCGCGTATCTTTAGCTGGCTAATCTATGATCTGCTGGCGCTCAACGCTACCGCCCATGGCAAGATCCTGTTGAACAACTACCCCGACACGGCACCGGTGACGCAGAAAATCGTCGAACATCAGGCGCTGATCGACATGATGTTCAGTCCGGCCTATAACTGGACCGCCCGTCGGATCATCGCCTCTTACGGCATCAATAATATCGATACCGGCTGGGGGCCGGACTACCGGGACAAGCTGGATGCGATCTGTGGCGCCGGCAGCGCCCCGCTGCGCGACAATAAGTTCTACGCCATCTATTCCTTGCATAACGACACGCTAGTCTGGCTGAAGAACAAGTATTTTTCCGTCTGCGGCAAGTCCCACGGATAGGGACATACGCGCCCACGGCAGGATAAGCGTCGCCATAAGGAAACAAACGAACACAGGCCGACACCTGAGTGCGGCGCGAAGATCGCCCGCGCTACAACCACAAGACGCGAACGCACAGGCCAGCTGCAAGCACGTCACGCGCGGAGAGACACCTGAACGCGACGCTGCACGGACAATGGAACGGGACACCGGTTAGCATGAGATGCCAGAGCGTGGACGGCACGACGACGCGTCAGCCTCGGCGCGATGGCATAAACTTGGTTACATAAAAGTATTACCGTTTTCGACCGACAGACGTGACACTCGACACGCCGATAATCGCGTCTAATCGCAATATGCAATACGGCATACCACGGATTGCGCCCTGCTACATCTCGCCGCGCAATCCGATGATTTCACACAGCATAGCGCGTCCGCCAACAGCGGCGCCAAGGAGATCGCATGTTGATCCGTCAAGCCCAGGTTAGCGATGCCGAACGCATCAATCCCCTGTTTATCGCCTATCGCCAGTTCTACCACACCCCCTCCGATGCGGCGCAGACACTGTTCTACTTACAGCAACGCCTGCGTAACGGCGAGTCGGTGATCTTCTACGCCGAAGACCAACAGGGTCAGTGTGTCGGCTTCTGCCAACTCTATCCCCTATTCTGCTCCCTGGAAATGAAGCGCACCTGGCTCCTGTACGATCTGTTCGTCGATGCGCAGGCGCGTCGTCACGGCGTCGCCGGGTTGTTGATGCAGCGCGCCGAAACCTTTGCCCGCGAGAGCGGTGCGGCCTTCATCGGTCTGGATACCGCGACGGATAACCACGCCGCGCAGGCGTTATACCAGGCGCAGGGCTATTGCCGTGATACCGCCTTCTACCACTATCAGTTGAATCTGTCAGCGCCATCCTAACGCGCCCTCACGGTGGGGCGGCCCCATCCGCCGCCCCACGCATCCCGCCTAGCCGCGCGCCCGACTCAACGCGCGCTCAATCGCCGCGCCAACCGCTCCAACTTCACCATCAGAAGTAAGGTGAGCACCACCAGTACGATAGTTAATGCGGCACCATCGGCGATATTCCCGCGATCGGTCAGGCTAAAGATCGCCACCGGCAGCGTGGTCCATCCCGGCGGATAGATCATCATCGTCGCCCCCAGTTCTCCCATCGAGAGCGATAAACTCAACGCCAGCGCAGAGAGCATCCAGGGTGCCAATAACGGCAAGATGACATGGCGTAAGCAGTAACCGGGGCTGGCACCCAGGCTAGAGGCCACCTGCTCTAGGTCGGGCGACAGGCGCGCCAATCCCGTTGCGACGTTACTGAAGGTGAAGGCGGAGATCAACACGAAGTGCGTCGCTAAGACGATCCATAGCGTACCGTTCATCTGCAACGGCCCCTGACTAAAGGCGACCAGTATTCCCAGCCCCACCGAGACGGAGGGAATCGCGCTCGGCAAATAAAAAGCCAGGCTCAGCCAGCGCTGAGTCTTAGCACCATAACGCCGCAGCGCCAGCGCCGCCCAAACGCCGCACAGCAGGGCGAACAGGCTGGCGCAAAAACCGACCGTCAGGCTGGCGAGCAATGCCTGCCAAGCCGCGCCGCTCAGGGCATTCACATAATGGCGCAACGTGAATCCACTGGGTAAGATGCCATTCCACTGTTGACTAAGGCTGGCCATCAGGATCACCGCTAACGGCAGCAGGAACAGGACGACGAACAGCACCGTCGCCAATGTTCCGGCTACGCCACGCCCTTTACGCGACCAAATCAGCATCACTCCCCCCTTAGACCGTTGCTGGCCGTCGCCAGGCGATACAGGGCGAACAGCCCTAGAGATAATGCAATGTTAATTAAGGCGATCATACAGGCAACGGCATAGTCGGACTCCAAGATCGCTTTGCTATAGACCAGCATCGGCAGCGTGTTCACCCCCTTGGCGCCAATGAATAACACGATCCCGAACTCGTTGGTGGTCAACAGCAGACACAGACTGCCGCCCGCCAACAGCGCAGGCTTCGCCGCCGGCAGGATCACCTGCGTCACCACCCGCGCCGGATGGGCACCAAGGATACTGGCGGCCTCCAACTGACTGTGATCGATCTGGCGCAGCGCGGCGAGCAATGGCCGCATCACCAGCGGCGTAAACACGGTGACCTCCGCCAAAATCACCCCATGAATGGAATAGAGAAAATCCAACGGCGGTAGCGCCAGGTCGAACCATTGCATCAGCAGACCGTTGAACAACCCCGCCGAGCCATAGATAAAGGTGAAAGCCAGGGTAATCAAGAATGTCGGCAAGGCGATAAAAATATCTACCACACGGCTAATCACGCCGCTCGCGGGAAAGGGAATGAATACCAGGATCAGCGCCAACACGCTGCCAAGCAGCAGGCATCCCAGCGTGGCGCATAGAGCGATAAATAACGTGTTAAATAAGGCCGCGACGAAACGCCTCGACTGTATCACTTGCCGCAAAGTCTCCAGCGAGACGCCTCCAGCGCCGTCGCGCAGCGCCTGTTCGCCGATCAACAATAACGGATAGAAGAACAGCGTCCCCAGTACCAAGAGCGGCGGCAGCAGCCATAACCCGCGGCACCGCCCTAACACCGCTTGCGTCAACCCCATCGTTAACAACATTACGACTCCTCGATCAGTACCGCATCATTGGGTTCAAACCACAGCGCTACAGGATCGCCCGGACGGAGCGCCGCATCCAATTGCGTCACCACCACCCGCACCGGCTCGCCCGCCACCTCGCACAACAGATGCGTGAGATCCCCCTGCCAATGTAATGAACGCAAGGTTGCATTCAGACGATGACTCTGCGCACTCCGGGGCGTCAGGCCAATATGCTGTGGGCGAAGGCACAGCAGCGAATGCCGGCCATGCAATCCACCACGACTGAAGGCGCTGACTACCGTCCCGCCACAACTCACATTCTGCCAGCCGGGGGCATTGCTTCCGCCCAATGCGGTCGCCCTCAATAGATTGGCGCGGCCAAGGAATTCAGCGGCAAAACGATTGGTAGGATGATGATACAGCGCGCGAGTCTCCCCATGGGCGATCAGGCTCCCCTCCTTCATGATGCCGATCTTATCCGCCAGGGTGAGCGCCTCGCTCTGATCGTGCGTGACATACAGGATGGTCAACTCGGGCAGCTCACGGTGCAGGCGGGCTATCTCCTCTACCATGTTGTGACGGATCTGCGCATCCAATGCCGAGAGCGGCTCATCCAGTAACAAGACCCGGGGGCGCACGGCGATGGCGCGGGCGATGGCCACCCGTTGCTGCTGACCACCGGAGAGTTGGTGTGGATAGCGGTTGACATAGTCGCTCATGCCGACGATCTTCAGTGCCGCCGCAACACGCGCCGCAATCAAGGCGTTGGCTTGCTTCTGGGCGCGCAGGCCGAAGGCGACATTATCGCCCACCCGCAGGTGCGGAAACAGGGCATAATTCTGTACCACCATCGCCAAGCCACGCTGATAAGGCGGTAAAGACGTCACTTCGCTACCACCAATGAGAATACGGCCACTGACCGGCTGCACAAAGCCAGCCAGCGCACGCAACACGGTCGTCTTCCCCGATCCAGATGGGCCGATCAGCGCCAGTACCTCGCCCGGCGCGATGGTCAGCGAGAACGGCTTTAAGACCACGTTGCCATGATAGGCCACGCATACATCGGCGAACTCAATACGAGAAGATCCCGGCACCGACGTCTGAGGCGGGGCCGTCGATTTCATTAACATGGCGGCTTACTCGCTATCGGTAACGCGGTGCCAGCGGGCGATATCCGCCGACAGTGAGAGGGCGACCTCATCCCAATCCGGCTGCCAGCTTTTCACCCCGGCCAGAGTGGTTTGGGCGGTCTGGTAATTGGCATCCTGCGGCGTCACGTCGTCGCGTACCGGCATTCCCCAAGCGAGCGCACTGACACTCTGTTGCGCCTCCTGACTCAGCAAGAACTCAATCAGCTTCTTACCATTCTCAGGCTGCGGAGCCCCCTGCACCAAACCGATCACATAAGGGAGCGCCAATGCGCTGCGCTCGCCCTGGGCATCGGCCGGCCAGAAGATGCGTACATTAGGATTACGCGTCATCTGTGCCAGGTTCATCTGTAAGTCACCGTTAGCCACATACAGTTCGCCCTTATTCACCAGCGCGGTCAGCTTACCTGTCGAGGCCGAAGGGCCGACATTGTTGGCTTGCAGCTGCGCCAGATAGGCGTAACCCGCCTCTTTACTGCCGAAGCTATGGAAGGCTTGCAGCATCATCGCCGTCCCATCAGCGGCCTGGCCCGGCGTAGAGTATTGCAGCTTATTCTTAAAGCGCGCATCCAGCAGATCCTGCCAACTGGTCGGCGCCGTTTTCAGCAGTTTGGCGTTATAGATAAAGCTCAGGTAGTTCTTCACCAGCGGGGTATAGTAATCGCTGCTGCCAGGGATCTGCTCAGCAGCGGCGGGACGGAAGGCGGCCAGCAGTTTTTCACGCGCGGCGCGTTGGATAAACGGTGGCGCGGTCACCAACACGTCAGCCTGGGGGTTGGTACGCTCCTTGGCCAAACGTTCGACCACCACGCCGCCACCGCCCTCGACATAACGCACCGAGATACCGGTCGCCTGAGTAAAGGCGGCGAATTGCGCCTGATACCAGCTGTTGTTGCCATCATGTAGCCCATCGATCGAGTAAACGGTGACGAGCGGGGCGGCCCAGACCGGAACGCTGCTCAAGGCGGCGGACAGGAGAACAGATGTGGAAAGTTTCATCATAGTAGCCTCATGGGGACGTTGTGGTTTCTGGCCTATACCAGTTTTGCCCATTACGCTAAACGGCTTTTATGACAAGACGATGAATCCATGCCCGCTGCCGGCATGCCCCTGCCCCTTCCCACGACTCAATGCGTATCGACCTCGATACGCAGGCTATCGTGACGCCAATATTCGATGTCGAGATCGAGCACGCGCCCATACTGGTCGTAGTTGAGACGGCGCAGCAACAGCGTCGGCCGCCCCTCCATCACCCCCAGCGCCTGCGCGGCTGGACGCGGCATCGCGCTGGGGTAGAACGACAGGTGCATGCTGGCATAACACAGGTGGTAATGGCGCTGATACACCTCCGTCAGACTACCATTCAAATCATGGCGTAGTAGCTCCGGTACCCGCGCCGGCAAGCAATAGTTTTCGCAATAGCAAATCGCGCGCTCATCGGCGTAACGTAGACGCTTGAGCAGATAGATCTGGTCGGACGGTTGCAACTGCAACGATGCCATCACCTCCAGCGGTACCGTGTGCAACGCACCGCTCAATAGACGGGTTCGCGGCACTCGCCCCTGTTCATGACACAGTTGATGAAAGTTGGTGTTCTGCGTCGGATCGAGCCACAGGCGTTGTGGTGTCACAAACCAACCGCGACGATCGGCGCGATAAATCAGGCCGCTGGCCTCCAACTGCGCCAAGCTCTCACGGACAGTGATACGTGTGGTGTTGAAGCGGCCACAGAGCTCACGCTCAGAGGGTAACTTATCGCCACATTTCAGCGCGCCGCTCTCGATGTGCGCCTGGAGTTGCGCCTTAATGGACAGGTATTGCGGGATATCACCCGGGCTCGCTTTCATGCTCATTCACCGTCGCTGAGGTCTGGCCCTATTATACAGGGATTGATGAATTTTTTGTTGCAAGCCTATTTTTCCTTTGACCCCCCCGGGGCGATATCGCCATGATGCTCGACAATCTGGTATAGACCAATGGTGATAATGATGACTGCACGTAATGCCCTGCTACTCACCCCCGGCCCGCTAACCACCTCGCCCAGCGTCAAGACGGCGATGCTCCGCGATAGCTGTACCTGGGACGACGACTACAACCGCGGGGTGGTCGAGCCAATCCGCCGCCGCCTCACCGCCCTGGCTACCACGGCTGCCGGCTACAGCTCCGTTCTCTTGCAAGGCAGCGGCAGCTACGCCGTTGAGGCGGTCCTCGGTAGCGCCGTCGGTCAACAGGGTAAGGTGTTGATCATCAATAACGGGGCCTACGGTGCGCGCATGGCCGAGATGACGGCTCGGATGGGCATCGCCCACCAGGTCTACGACTGCGGCGAGCTCGCCCGCCCCGATCTGGCCGATCTGGCGGCATACTTACAGGCCGACCCGACCATCAGTCACATCGCACTGGTGCACTGTGAGACGACCACCGGGATGCTTAACCCGATCCGCGAGGTGGGCGAACTGGCGCGCCGCTATGGCAAAATCTATCTGGTCGATGCGATGAGCAGCTTCGGCGGCATCCCGCTGGATATGGCCGAATTAGGCATCGACTTTCTGATCAGCTCGGCCAATAAATGTCTCCAGGGGGTGCCCGGCTTCGCCTTCGTCATCGCCCGCGGTGAACGCCTGGCAGCCTGCGCCGGCCGCTCACGTTCGCTGGCGCTGGATCTCTACGCCCAATGGCGCTGCATGGAGGAGCACCACGGCAAGTGGCGCTTCACCTCCCCCACGCATTGCGTGCTGGCTTTCGCCCAGGCGCTGCGGGAGCTGGAGGCGGAGGGCGGTGTCGCGGCACGCCATCGCCGCTACCAGGCGAATCAGCGCCGCCTGGTCGCCGGCATGCGGCGCCTCGGCTTTCAGACTCTGCTAGACGACGAGTTACACTCGCCGATCATTAGCGCGTTTTATTCACCCACCAGCCCACACTACCGCTTCGCCGACTTTTACTCGCGCCTCAAACAGCAGGGCTTCATCATCTATCCCGGCAAAGTATCGCAGAGCGACTGCTTCCGTATCGGCAACATCGGTGAGGTCTATCCCGCCGACATCGACGCCCTACTCGGCGCCATTCACCAGGCCATGTATTGGCAACAGTAAGGACACAGCATGCACCGTATTCAGGCCGTTATTCTCGATTGGGCCGGCACGACTGTCGACTTTGGCTCCTTCGCCCCCACCCAAATCTTCGTCGAGGCATTCCACCAGGCATTCGCTATCGAACTGACGCTGGCCGAGGCCCGAGCGCCGATGGGACTGGGCAAGTGGCAACACATCGAAGCGCTGGGAAAACTACCCAGTGTCGATGCCCGCTGGCGGGCTAAGTTTGGCCGGGCGATGAATAGCGCCGATATCGAGGCTATCTACAACGCATTCATGCCATTACAGATAGCCAAGGTCGTCGACTTCGCCACACCGATCGCCGGAGTGGTCGACACCATTGCGGATCTGCGCGCCGCCGGGATCAAGATCGGCTCCTGCTCCGGTTACCCGCGCGCGGTGATGGCGCGTCTGGCACCGGCAGCGGCCGCTCAAGGCTATGCGCCGGACTGCTGGGTAGCAACCGACGATCTCGCCGCCGGTGGCCGCCCCGGCCCTTGGATGGCGTTGCATAACGTTATCACCTTGGGGATCGACGCCGTGGCGCATTGTGTTAAGGTCGACGACGCCGTACCGGGGGTCCAGGAGGGGCTTAATGCCGGCATGTGGAGCGTTGGCTTAGCCATCTCCGGCAACGAATTCGCCGCCAGTTGGACGGAGTACCATGCCATGACAGACGATGAGAAGACCCGCCGCCGCGCCCAGGCTGCCGAGAGGCTGTACGCCGCTGGCGCGCACTATGTGGTCGACACCCTGGCAGATCTGCCGGCGGTAATTGCCCAGATCGATCGGCGCCTGGCGCGCGGCGAACGTCCCTAACGCGTGCCTCCCCGGCGGGTCTTGCTGCCGGCTATCTTGCCCCCTCGCTCAGTCTGGCTCCTGCGCCGCGACTGTCGGCGAGTTGGCGAGCGCTGGGCGGACAGCCCGCCAGGCGATGGAAGAAACGGGTAAAGTAGACCGGGTCATTAAAGCAGCCCGGCGGGTAGGCTATCGGGTATACCGCACCGGCGCTCAATAGCCGTGGACGCTTGGCGTAACTGACGCGCGCAGATCGGCCGTTTCGGCGAACGGTGGGCGAAACGGCGGTACATATCGGCCAGTTTCGCTCAGCGTAGTGCGCTCGCCGTCACTCGGTGGCCGCCGCACGGCGGCTCCCCGTTATGCGGCCAGCAGACTGGCGCGCACCTTGATCACCACCTTGCTGATATCCTGCGCCTCCCCCAGCCAACAGCCCGGTTTATGCGGCTCGCCCGGCATGAAGATGGCGAACATCCCCGGCTGCAACGTGACACACTGTTGGTTGGCAATTTGCTGACAGAGCTGGTAATCCTCCGCCTCATGCCAAGCTTCACAGGCGCGCGCCGTACCGGCACACCCGTAGAGGATACGCTCCTCGCCGCGCAACAGCAGTTGAATGTCGATATAGTCCGCATGCAACTCCGCCGCCTTCGCCTGCGGAGACTGCGTGGTCAACTGCATCACATTCATAAAGATATCGTCGCCATCCAACGCATAACGTCCCGGTGCCTTCTCCGCAGGCGACGCCGCCAAGGCACGGCACAACGCCGCGTGTAACTGTGGATGCAGTCCGGCCTCATTCAGCCCCTGCACATCGCCCAACATCATCATTTCTCTCCTTGCGCCAGCCATGCCGCGCCCAATAATCCCGCATCGTGGCGATAATACGCCGCCCGTAGCGCCACTTGATATGGCGCCGGTTCTTGCGCTAAAAACTGCGCGACCTGTTGCCGATAGCCTGGCGCTAACCCGACACTGCCGCCGATCACCACGCACTGACAATCCGTCACCGCCTTGACGTCGGCGATCAAGCGCGCCAGACAGCGCGCCGAGCGCGCGACCAATTGACACGCCTGCGCCTCCCCCGCTGCCGCCTGGGCAAAGATCGCCTTGGCGTCGCAACCGGCCAATGCCCCGCTTGCCGCCGCCGCGATCCCGCGGCCAGAAGCGATCGCCTCGACACAGCCCACTCGGCCACAGCCGCAGCGAGGCCCCTGGGGATCGGCCAGAGTATGACCGATGTGACCCGCTAACCCGCCCTGTCCCTGCACTAGACGCCCAGCACGCACTATACCGCCGCCGACGCCGGTGGAGACGGTAATGAACACCATGTCGCGTACCTGCGCCGCCAGGGGATAATACTCTGCCCAAGCCGCGGCTTGGGCATCGTTCAACGCCAGCGTCGGCAGCCCGGTCAATGCGCTCACGGTCGCTACCAAGGGAAAGCGCAGCAAGCCGCCCAAATTGCTGGGATTGATCGACTGCAACATCCCCTGATGAATGATGCCGGTGGAGGCGATGGCGACACGCGACGCCTGTGACTGCAACGGCGCGACCAAGGCCTGGAGGGCGGTGCGCAATGCCTCCGGTGTCTGACTGGCTGGTGTCGGCAGCTCTCGTCGCTCACGGATCTGTCGATCCGCCCCCACCAACGCCGCGGCCAGCCTCGTCCCTCCGATATCGATAGCCAATGTACTCATCGTGATCCTCCGCGGCATAGCGCGTAATTTCCGATGACGCGCGGCGTCAGGCGTGCCATGGCCGCCGCGATGACCAACACGCCAAGATGCCGTGCTGGCGCTAGGCAATCCAACGCAGCACCTGTCAACGTGGAACGGGAGACATGTGCTCCCCCATGCGTGCTAGCGCAACGCGCCGCGCGTTCAAGAAGTAACATACCCAATGACCTTACTCGATAAATTACCGACGGCCCGGCGTGGAGCGGGCCGCGAACCAGGATTACCCTTTACTCTTTACGACATTGCCTTTGTAGCCACCGAAAGGAACGGCGCCGCTGAAGGGCTTACCGTCGATCGCATCGTGGGTACGCAATGCCTCAGGGTGCAACCAACGCTGTACGCGGGAGGGCATGTCTAGCCCGATCAGCAGGATCACCACGAAAGTCAGGCTGAAAGAGAGGGAGCACAAGGCGCTACCGAGATCCAGACGCTGGGCGATCAGCGCGCCGAGGATCGGTGCCAATGCCCCGCCCAATGCCCCAACGTTGTAGGTGAAGCCCAAGCCGGCTGCCCGTTGATCGGTATCGAAATAGCCACCGATCAGCTTCGGTAAGATCCCGGAGATACCTTGACCTAACATCTGTTGGAAGAACAACAGGATACCCAGCACCCATACATGCGTCCCACCGATGGCGAATACCGGGATAATCAGCAACTGCGAAGCCAGCAGACTGTAGGCATACGCCTTGCGGCTCCCCAGCCAATCCCCCAGGAAACCGCCAACGCAGCAACCGACCGCCGCGCCGAAGCCGCTGAAGAAGAGAACTTGCGCCACGATGGCCGGGGTATAGTCCAGTTCGGTTTTTAGATAGGTCGGCAGCAAGGCCTGGATCGGCCAGGAGTAGAGGAAGGCGAACAACACCACCACCATCAACATCACCCCGGTAGGCCAGCGTTTGCCATTGCTCTGCACCATGAAGCTGATGAAGATGGCGGCGCATAACAGTCCCAATACGGCCACAATAGCGGCGTTTTGCAGGTTACCGGCGAAGCAGAACCACAGGGCGACGGCGGCGACGGCCGTCATCAGCATATTCATCACGCGATGTTCACCGCGATAAAGGACATCCACCATGGTGCGGACCGGCACCTTACCAGAATGCTTCTCTTTCCAATCATGGGCCTCGGGAATATTTTTCCGTAGCCAGAGGGCAAAGATGATCGGCAGGATGCCGATGAAGAACAGCGCACGCCAGCCCCAGGTCGGCACCACCAGGCTGTAGATCTGGGCAGCCACTACCGCGCCGACGGAGAAGCCAGAGATCAGGAAGCCGCTGGCCTTGTTACGCAAGTGCTTCGGCCAACTCTCGATGACATAGGTGGCGCTGGAGCCATACTCTCCCGCCATCCCCATGCCGATCACCAGGCGGGCGATAAACATGGTGGTGTATCCCGGCGCCAGGCCGCAGGCCAGCGTCCCGACGGAGAAGAGAAGAATACTGGATACCATCGCCAGGCGACGGCCATAACGGTCGCCCATAGCGCCCAGCATCAGCCCGCCGAACCAGCGGGAAATGAAAGCGGCGGAGATCAGGCTGGCCGCCTGTACCGTCGTCAGTCCGAATTCTGCCTGGACATCGGTCAACACCAGGGCGATTAAAACAAAGTCAAAACCATCAAGCAGGTACCCCAACCAGGCCGCGGAAAAGGCTTTCCACTGCGCCCGATCGAGATGGCGATACCACGGGATGTTCTGGGTTGTAGTACTCATATCACTCTCCCGACGCTCTGTTTTTCATTGTTGTTATGCGCAGGGAGGCGCAGACAGCCGGCCTGGGTTCCTAGGTTGTGTGACCGGCACAACGTCACGCCTCCCGCATGGAGGTTAGGCCATTAGTGCGCCCGCTCAGCCATCAGTTGTTCGGCCAAGGCCTTCAGCTCAGGCAGATAGCCTGCCTCAACCGGCTGGAACGGCTTGCGGCATAGCGGTACGGAGAGGACATCCATATAGTGCAGCACTGTCTTCAAGCCACGGAATACCCCAACCTTGATCAACAGGTCGATCACCTGGTTACAGGCACTCTGCAACGAACGCGCCGTCTGCACATCGCCGGTACGCAACGCCTGAGCGATCGCCTGATAGCGCCATCCCATGATGTTATAGGTGCTGCCGATACCGCCATCGGCCCCGGCCAACAGACCGCTGGCGAAGATTTCATCATAGCCGTTGTACAGCACCAGATCGGGATGAGCGCGGCGGATCTGCTCCATCTGATACAGATCGCCGGAGGTTTGCTTCAACGCCCCGACGCCCGGTAGGGTGACCAAGGTGTTGATCTGATCGAGTGTCAACTTCACGCCACTCAACGCCGGGATGTTGTACACCACCATCGGCAAGCCATCGGCCGCGTCGATGATGGCGCGGTAGTGGTCGCAATGTTCGGCGAAACTAAAGGGGTAGTAGAACGGGGTGACTGCCGAGACAGCGTCAAAACCGTAACGCTGCGCCGCTTGGGCTAGCTGTTGGCTCTCTGCCGTACTGATCGCGCCGACATGCGCGATCAGCGTTACTTTTCCTTGCGCCTCTTCGGCGACGATCTCCAGCACTTGTTCACGCTCTTCTCGACTTTGCATGAAGGCTTCTCCGGTGGAGCCACCGACATACAGCCCATCGATGCCCTGCGCAATGTTAAACCGCACCAGGCGGCGCAAACTCTCGCCGTCCAGTCGTTGTTGTTGGTCGAACGGTGTTAACAATGCGGGCATTACGCCTCTTAACTCTCTTGCCATGATGACCTCTGTCGATGATTTAATATTGTCTAACTACATGCCTGTATACCTGTTATACCAGACCAAATAATCGACAGCCCACTGGCGCACATCTATTGTGCGATCGAGTTCACTAAATAATCGTTGAGGTCGTTACGACTCGTCAGAGGACGATGTTGCGCTTAGGCTTTGCCAACTGGCGAACACACTGTTGAGATGCGTCTGTAAGGCGCGATCGGCCTGGTCGGGATCATGACGGCGGATTGCGGTGAGAATTTCTATATGTTGTTGATAACTAACGTTATTGTGTTCATGCAAGTCGGCGTCGGCGACGGTAGGTCGCGCCGCCAGCAACCAATCCAGCAGGGCGACATGGATCGCCATGAAGATCGGGTTGCCGGGGATCCCTGCCAGCACGCGGTGAAAATCGACATCGGAGCGGATAAATAACGCGTTATCATCCAGCGATTGGCTATTGATGATCAACGCCTGCTCCAGCAACGCAATCTGCGCATCCGTGGCGTGCTCGGCGGCATAACGCACCAAGCTAGACTCGAAGAACAGACGCAGCTGTTCGAAGTGGGCGATGCCCCCCGGATGCGAGAGAAAATCTTTCGCCATCCCGGACAGCTCGCCGATGATGGTGTCAGCGGAGGGACGCGAGACGCGAGCGCGCTCGCCGTTGTTGATCTGCACCAACCCCTTGCGCTTCAAGGCCGCCAGCGCCTCACGCACCGATGGCCGGCCCACGTTGAAGAACGCCATCAGTTCACGCTCCGAAGGCAGTTGCTCCCCCTCGCCAAACTCGCGGCGGCGGATCATTTGCTCCAGCTCCTCCTCAACCATCTCCGAAAGCTTCTTGCGTACCAGCGGGCGGCGCCGCAAATTATGGCCGATGGTGGTGGGCGAGGCGTTCGTGGTGGGATCGAAGTCGTTCATAGCGTCCATTCAAGTCAGCAGTCAGTCACGGTAAACCCGTTCATCCTAACACAGGATCGAAAACAGGGGGAAACCTCGCCATGCCGCTCCCCAAGGTCGGCCATGACACAGCCAGCGCACAACGCTCCCTGCCCACCCACTCCCCTCGTTATCACCGCTTCCACACCGGTTTACCACCAGAGAGGGCGAAGAAAGCCAACGCGCCCAGTCACGCCAGTCACGCCAGTCACGCCAGTCACGCCAGTCACGCCAGTCACGCCAGTCACGCTGCAACATATTTTTACACATTGTCATTTCATTGATCCATCACACATTAATTGTATGAAGATTTCATAAAATCTTCATACCTATTATTCACGCCTAACTGGAGGTCACTGTTTTGTCTCGACTACGCCGTACTCTCTGCGCGCTACTCAGCTGCGCCACCCTGTTCGCCCACGCCGCCGTAGAGCAAATCACCACCGCCTGGCCGACTAATGTCGGGCCGCTGAACCCACACCTGTATGCCCCTAATCAGATGTTCGCCCAGAGCATGGTGTATGAGCCGCTGGTCAAGTATCAGGCGGATGGGTCAGTAATCCCCTGGCTGGCCGAGCGTTGGCACCACTCCGCTGATGGCAAAGTCTGGACCTTTGTCCTGCGACCGGGGGTGACCTTCTCCAACGGCGAGCCATTCAATGCCGAGGCCGCCGCCGCCAACTTCCACGCGGTGCTGGCGAATCGCCAGCGTCACGCCTGGCTGGAGCTGGCTAATCAGATCGTCGACGTTCAGGCGATCGCTCCGCAGACATTGCAGATCACCCTCAAAAGCGCCTATTACCCCTTCTTACAAGAGTTGGCTCTACCGCGCCCTTTCCGTTTCATCGCCCCCTCACAGTTCAAGGCCCAGGGCAGCCATCTCGGCATCCAGCAACCGATCGGCACCGGCCCTTGGGTTCTGAAAAGCACCAAGCTCAATCAATACGATGTATTGGTGCGTAACGAACACTACTGGGGGCGCAAACCGGCCTTGCGTCAGATCACCGTCAAGGTGATCCCCGACGCCACCACGCGCGCCGTGGCTGTTGAGACCGGTGAAATCGATCTGCTGTATGGCAATGAGGGACTGCTGCCCCTCGACACCTTCGCTCGCTTTAGCCAGACCCCTGGCTACCGCACACAACTCTCCGCCCCCGTCGAGACGGTCGTGCTGGCGCTCAACTCTGCCCAGGCGCCGACCGACGAGCTAGCGGTACGTGAGGCGCTGAATCACGCCGTCAATAAACCCGCGCTGATCGCGCACACCTTATACGGCACCCAACAGGTGGCCGATACCCTGTTCGCCCCCAGTGTTCCCTATGCCGACATTGGACTCACGCCGCGGCGCTATGACCCTCAGCAAGCCCGTACGCGGCTAGAACAAGCAGGTTGGCAGCTACCCGCCGGCAAGACGATCCGTGAAAAACAGGGCAAGCCGTTACGCATCGAACTGGCCTTCGTCGGCACCGATGCCCTGAGTAAGTCGATGGCCGAAATCATTCAAGGGGATATGCGCCAGATCGGCGTTGACATCACGCTCGTCGCGGAGGAAGAGAGCAGTATCTTCGCCCGCCAGCGTGACGGTCGCTTCGGCATGATTTTCAACCGCACCTGGGGCGCTCCCTACGACCCGCACGCCTTCATGAGCTCAATGCGCGTACCGTCGCACGCCGATTTCCAGGCGCAACGCGGCCTACCCGATAAGGCGCAGATCGATCGGCTGATCGGCGAGGTTCTCACTACCAGTGATGAGCAACAGCGTCGAACCCTGTACCGAGACATCCTAACTCGCCTGCATCGCCAGGCGGTCTATCTGCCCATCAGCTACGTCTCGACGATGGTGGTCGCCAAGCCAGCGCTCGGCCCTATCCCGTATGCGGCCGTCGCCTCGGAGATCCCTTTTGAACAGATCACCCCGGAGGCTCCCTAATGTGGCGTTACGTTGCGCGGCGCCTGCTGCTGTTAATCCCGATGATCTTCGCCGCCTCGCTACTCATCTTCCTGATGCTGCGCCTGGGGACCGGCGATCCGGCGCTCGACTACCTGCGCCTCTCCAATCTGCCACCAACGCCTGAGATGGTCGCCACCACCCGCACCATGCTCGGGTTGGATCAGCCGCTATGGATGCAGTACGCCCACTGGCTAGGACGGGCGCTACAGCTCGACTTCGGCCTCTCCTATGCCACCCAACGTCCGGTGCTGGATGACGTACTGAGTTTCTTACCTGCCACGCTGCTGCTGGCGGGGGCGGCGCTGTTGCTGATCCTACTCATCTCGATTCCGCTGGGGATCTGGGCGGCGCGCCATCGCGACCGCCTACCAGACCTCATCGTCCGGTTGATCGCCTTCCTCGGTGTCTCAATGCCGAACTTCTGGCTGGCCTTCCTGCTGGTGATGCTCTTCGCGGTCTATCTACAATGGCTACCGGCGATGGGCTACGGCGGCTGGCGTCATCTGATCCTCCCTGCCGTGTCGATCGCCTTCATGTCGCTGGCGATTAATGCCCGTCTACTGCGCGCCAGCATGCTAGAGGCCGCCGGCCAGCGCCACGTCACGTGGGCGCGGCTACGCGGACTGGATCGCCGCCAGACCGAGCGGCGTCACATCCTACGCAATGCCGCGCTGCCCATCGTCACCGCCGTCGGCATGCACATCGGCGAACTGATCGGCGGTACGATGATCATCGAAAACATCTTTGCCTGGCCCGGTGTCGGTCGCTATGCCGTGTCGGCCATCTTCAACCGCGACTATCCGGTGATCCAGTGCTTCACCCTGATCATGGTGGTGGTCTTTGTACTCTGTAACCTGGCGGTCGACCTACTGAACGCCGTGCTCGATCCGCGCATTCGCCGGCATGAGGGGGCACAGGCATGAGTTTTTACCACTCCGCCCGCGGCTCGGTTCGTCTGGCCCTGCTGCTCATCGCCCTGTTGACGCTGATCGCGCTCAGCAGTCACGACTGGCTGCCGCACGATCCCTATGCCATCGATCTCGCCGCGCGCCTGCGTGCGCCGGATGGTCAACACTGGCTGGGCACCGATCATCTGGGACGTGACATCCTCTCGCGCCTGCTGGCCGCGACACGCGTCTCGCTGGGCTCGGTACTGGCTTGCCTACTGTTGGTATTGGCGCTGGGCCTGCTCATCGGCGGCAGCGCCGGGCTACTCGGCGGACGCGTCGATCAGGCAAGCATGCGCCTCGCCGACATATTCATGACCTTTCCGACCTCGATCCTCTCCTTCTTCATGGTCGGGGTGCTGGGCACTGGCCTGACCAACGTAATCATCGCCATCGCCCTATCGCATTGGGCCTGGTACGCACGCATGGTGCGTAGCCTGGTCATCTCCCTACGCCAGCGTGAGTACATCCTCGCCGCCCGCCTCTCCGGCGCCAGCCATCTCCGGATCTTCGTCGACCACCTGTCGGGGGCGGTGATCCCCTCACTGCTGGTATTAGCGACGCTGGACATCGGCCACATGATGCTACACGTCGCCGGCATGTCCTTCCTCGGCCTCGGCGTGGCGGCACCGACCGCCGAGTGGGGGGTGATGATCAACGACGCCCGCCAGTACATCTGGACCCAGCCGCTACAAATGTTTTGGCCCGGCCTGGCGTTGTTCCTCAGCGTGATGGCCTTTAATCTGGTGGGTGACGCATTGCGTGACCATCTCGATCCCCATCTGGTAACGGAGCACACGCACTGATGCCGCAACGACTCGATTTACACCAGATCTCACTCCAGGCGGCGTGTCCGCTGGTGCATGAGGTTTCGCTAACCCTACGACGCGGCCGGGTGCTGGCGTTGGTCGGCCGCAGCGGCAGCGGCAAGTCTCTGACCTGCGCCGCCGCGTTGGGCGTCTTGCCCGCCGGGGTGCACCAACGGGCCGGCCAGATCCGGCTGGACGGCGCGCCCATCGCCCCCGCCGTGCTACGCGGCCGCCATGTCGCCACTATTATGCAAAATCCGCGCAGCGCCTTTAATCCCCTGCACACCATGGCCAGTCATGCCCGAGAAACCTGCCTGGCGTTGGCGAAACCGGCAGACGACGACACGCTGACACGCGCCCTGACGGCGGTCGGATTGGATGATCCGCAACGGGTACTCGACAGCTATCCCTTTGAGATGAGCGGCGGCATGTTGCAACGGATGATGATCGCCATGGCGCTGCTGAGCGACGCGCCGTTTCTCATCGCCGACGAGCCGACCACCGATCTCGACATGGTAGCGCAGGCGCGCGTCCTGGATCTGCTGGCGACGATCATGCGCCAACGCGCACCCGGCATGTTGCTGGTCACCCATGATATGGGGGTCGTCGCCCGCCTGGCGGACGATGTGGCGGTGATGGCCGACGGACGGGTGGTGGAGCAAGGCGAGGTCGAACAGGTGTTCCACGCGCCACGCCACGCCGTAACACGGGCGTTAGTCGCCGCACATTTGGCCCTGTATGGCCTGGAGATCGCCGGATGAACCTACTCAGTACGCAGACCCTCTCCCACCACTATCGCCGCGCGGCATTGGGACGCCAAGCACAACCGGTTCTCCAGTCGATCTCGTTGCAACTGCACAGCGGTGAGAGTGTCGCCCTGCTGGGGCGTAGCGGCTGCGGTAAGAGCACGCTGGCGCGTCTGTTAGTCGGGCTGGAGCAGCCAACACACGGGGTGGTATGCTGGCATGATACTCCCTTGCAGCGACTCGATCGCCGGGCGCAAAAGGCGTTCCGCCGCGATATCCAACTGGTGTTCCAAGATGCGATCGGCGCGCTCGATCCGCGCCAGACGGTACGGGCGATCCTGCGCGAGCCGATGCGCCATCTGTTATCACTCTCCCCCGCGGAGCAGCGGGTGCGGGCCGGCGAGATGCTGCGGGCGGTGGAGTTGGACCCGGGCGTGCTCGACCAACGCCCGCCCCAGTTGAGCGGCGGCCAACTGCAACGCATTTGCCTGGCGCGGGCGTTGGTGGTCAACCCCAAACTCCTGATCCTCGACGAAGCCGTCTCTAGCCTCGATCTGGTGTTACAGGCCGAAATCATCGCGCTCCTCAAACGGCTCCAGCAACAACGGGGCACCGCTTACCTGTTCATCACCCATGATCTGCGCCTGGTCGAACGCTTCTGTCAGCGAGTACTCGTGATGGATCAAGGGCGGATCGTCGAGACGCAAACCGTTGCTGAACGCCTGACGCTCACCTCCGCCGCCGGACGGGCACTCCAGCAGGCGGTGCTCCCCGCCTTTCCCCTGCGCCGCCACACGCTCGCGCAAGAGACAGCGTGTCGCTGATCCTGCCAAGCAGCGAGAGGGGGCGTCGCCCCCTCTCCCCGGCGCGACGTCCCCTAACGCGTCGCCGGCTGACCGACCATGCGTTCGGGGCGCACCCAGCGCGTAAACTCGTCCTCCGTCAGAAAATTCAGCGCCAACGCGGCCGCCTTCAAGGTCAGCCCTTCGCGATGCGCCTTCTCGGCGATCGCCGCGGCCTTGTCATAACCGATGTGCGGACTCAAGGCGGTGACCAACATTAACGAAGCCTCCAACCAGTGCGCGATGCGCGCGCGGTTCGCCTCGATGCCGCGCGCACAGTGACGCTCAAAACTGACCATACCATCCGCTAACAGGCGTGCCGATTGCAAGAAGTTGTAAATCACCATCGGTCGGTAGACATTCAGTTCAAAGTTACCCGAGGCGCCCCCCATGGCGATCGCCACGTCGTTCCCCATCACTTGGCAACAGAGCATGGTCAACGCCTCACACTGCGTCGGATTCACCTTCCCCGGCATGATGGAGCTCCCCGGTTCGTTTTCCGGGATCTGGAGCTCACCGATACCGCAACGCGGGCCAGACGCCAGCCAACGGACATCGTTGGCGATCTTCATCAGCGAGGCCGCTAACCCTTTCAAGGCGCCATGCGCCTGCACCAACGCATCGCAAGTCGCCAATGCCTCAAACTTGTTAGGCGCGCTGACGAAAGGCTGTCCGCTCATCGCCGCCAAGGCCGCCGCAACGCGCGGCGCATACTCGGGATGGGTGTTAAGGCCGGTTCCCACCGCCGTGCCGCCCAAGGCCAACTCTGCCAGATGCGGCAAAGTTGATGTGATATGACGCTGGCTGTGCGCCAACATGGCGACCCAGCCCGAGATCTCCTGGCCGAGCGTCAGCGGCGTCGCGTCCTGAAGGTGTGTCCGGCCAATCTTCACGATGTCGGCAAAAGCCTGCGACTTGGCGCGCAGCGTCGCTGCCAGTTGTTGCAATGCAGGAAGCAATGACTCGCGTAGCATCAAGGTAGCGGCGATATGCATCGCGCTGGGGAAGACGTCGTTAGAACTCTGGCTCTGATTCACATCGTCATTGGGATGCACCCGGCGCGCCATCCCCCGCGCTCCGCCCAGCAACTCGCTGGCCCGGTTCGCCAATACCTCGTTCATATTCATGTTGCTCTGCGTACCCGATCCGGTCTGCCACACCACCAGCGGAAACGCCTCGGCATGCTGCCCTGCCAGTATCTCATCGGCCGCTTGGCTTATCGCCGTGGCCTTCTCGACGCTTAGTAGGCCGAGGTCTCGATTGACCTGGGCGGCCGCCCGTTTGATCAGCGCCAAGGCACGGATCACGGCACCAGGCATCTTCTCGTCAGAGATCCGAAAATGCACCAGCGAGCGTTGCGTCTGCGCTCCCCATAATTGATCCGCCGCAACGGCGACCACCCCCATCGCGTCCTGTTCATTACGATACGCTGTCATCACATCCGCCTCCTCTGAGCGTCGTATGCGTATTGGTCGGAATACGCGCCACCTGCATTGTTCTCCCGCCCTCGCCCGCGATCACTCCCGATTACGCTTTCAAGCGGTACACGCTTAACCACACGCCTCGTCGCATAAGCTTGCTTCTGTTGGCGGCCAACGCCATCGCTCTCCAGAGACGTAATGCGCTTCACCACCAGAGTACACGCATCATCAAGTTCAATGATATTTGGTAGATAAGCCGCCATGATGACTAAAGTTATCCAAGCAATATCCCCTAATGACTCGCTTATTCAGCCGGATCAAGCCCACCGCTATTGTCATCACACCATAGTCATACGGTACCACTAATACTAGTCGTACTCGCGGCCGACTCGGTGTATTCACGGTACTGAAATTCATCTCCGGGCGAGTCAATAGCGAGCAAAACAACCGCAAGTGCCTTGAGATGGTCAGGCTATGGTGGGAGCCTAGGAACGCCAAGAGCGGATAAGCGGGTTAATCTTTGGCATCGCGCTCACGCTACCCGCGAGTAGACTGGTTTAATCAATTGACACCCTGTACAATCCGCACATTGCTAACAACGACTCACCTCACACTCATCAGCACGCTGTTGCAGTATTGCTAAAAGGTTACTTTGTGGACAATCATCATATAAAAATAAGCATCATTATTCCCTGCTTTAACGCCTCTGAGTATATTGACGCCTGCCTCATGTCTGTTCTGCCCTATGTTGATGATAATATCGAGGTCATCATCATCAATGATGGCTCTACTGATGACAGCCTAGATAAAATAAAAAAATTAATTTCTCGGCACCACCATAAAAACATCCAGGTGATCGACCAGGATAATGCAGGGCTCTCTGCCGCGCGTAATGCCGGATTAGCAACCGCGCGGGGTGATTATGTTGCGTTTCTGGACTCCGATGATTTTTACCATGCCGATTTTTGGCGATTCATTCCCCAACTGGTCGATGATCACACTATCGATATCATTGAATTTAATGCTAATCAGTTCGAATCCACCATTGAAAATATTACAGAATATCTCGATTGTGCTGTTTTCGATGGTAAAACCAAAATTGAGCACATCGCACAATTACGGCCAGCATTTTGTCGCTCAAAATGGTATCCATGGGCGCGCGTCTATAAAACCCGTTTATTCCGGGATAACAATATCCAATTTCCCTTGGGGCGACTGTATGAGGACATGACAACCGTCCCATTACTTTACTTGCAAAGCAAATGTATTTATAGCTTAAATAAATCATTAGTTTGGTATCGCTTCCATAATAAGAGCATCACCCAAACCTTCCGCCCTAAAGATATCCTCGATTTGATCTATGTCGCACAGGTCTTAGCACGTATCGCCATGGATAACCCTGCCGCTAAGAGTGTCATTTTCCCAACCATGCAACGGGTATACAATTTTATCAAATATACTGTTGTCCGGAATAGGTATACCAAGATCAAACAAAATGAGTGGCAAAAGCTAAAAGCGGCATTGTTACCTTTCTTACCCTATTTCAAGCTATCAAAACAAATACAAATTAAGTTATTACCTATTTATATCAATACCGTCGTTAGATTTAGACGTAAATGACCCACCGCGGGTGACGGTTAGCCAACCTACCGTTGCCCCACCTCCCTACGTAGGACATCGCACACTTTTCCCGCTGACTAACACCACGCCGGCAACGATTTCATCACTTACTGCCCCCATTCTCTCTGTACCAGAGGAAGAATAACGTGCGTCATCACACTCTATTAACTAATTTTTTAAATTAAAAACCATTCACCATCGATAATTTTGATGGTAGAGGTTCAGTCATGACCCGCCTCACATCCTGGCATGCCATCAGCGGCTAGCTGCAAAAATTTTGCCGCTGTCCGGCAAACTATTTTCCTGTCTCAACACGCTATTGTCGGGAATACTCGCCCTCAGAGATAACGGAGAGTTAATTCAACGCACAGGAGAAGTACCATGACGCAACAGGTATTCCAGGCTCAGCCCTTCGCCCTGCCCTTCGCCCCCCAGAGCACCGCTCTGCTGATGATTGACATGCAGCGTGACTTCGTCGAGGCGGGTGGGTTCGGCGAGGCGCTCGGTAATGATGTCTCACTGGTGCGTAGCGCCATTGCGCCTTGTCAGCAGGTGCTCGCCGCCGCGCGCGCCCATCAGTTGTTGGTGATCCATACCCGAGAAGGACATCGCGCCGATCTGAGCGACTGCCCCGCCGCCAAGCTCACCCGTGGCGGAAAGACCTTCATCGGCGAGCCGGGCCCGATGGGTCGCATCCTGGTACGTGGCGAACCAGGCCACGACATCATCCCAGAGCTCTACCCTATCGCCGGGGAGCCGGTGGTCGATAAGCCGGGTAAAGGCGCCTTCTACCAGACCGATCTGCAACTGATCCTGCAAAATCATAGCATCAAGACACTGATCGTCTGTGGAGTGACCACCGAGGTGTGCGTCAACACCAGCGTACGCGAAGCCAACGATCGCGGTTATCAATGCATCATCCCGGCCGATTGCGTCGGCTCCTACTTCCCCGAGTTCCAGACTGCCGCCCTGGCGATGATCAAGGCGCAGGGGGCGATCTTCGGCTGGGTCAGCGACGCCAAGGCCATCATCGCCGGGTTACAGGGCTAAGTTGTATGAGGCCGCCGCTGCTTCCCGCGCTCTCGTGTGGCTATCTTGCCGCCAAGCGTAGCGCGCAGTCGTTGTCGGTACACAGCAGTTTCGCCCACGCACTCAATCTGCGCGATGCCCAAGGAGCGCTGTTCACGCTACTGTGCGGCCAGCGCTACCCCGATTTACCCGATGCGCTGCGGGTCGCCCTGCCGCCAGATTGGGACTGGCGGCGCATGGTCGCCCGTCACGCCCCGGTTAAACTGACGGCAGGCCGCCTACTGGCGGAGCGTTTCGTGGTCGAGCTGCGCCATGCGCCCGTCTGGCGCCCCACGACGCGCAGCGCGGCCCGGCCGCTTACGGTGGCAGAGTTTGCCACGCACTACCCGCAACTGTGTACGCAGTTACAGCAATACGGCCTGGCGCACGCCTGTGTCAGCGCTCTCGCCTGGCAGCCACTGACGCGCTCAGGCGCGCTTATTCCTCAGGAGACGCCGGAGCGCCTGGAGCAGCAAGTGCCCTGTCTGATTGGCTATGGCAAGGGGCTGACGCCGGATGGTGATGACTACCTGCTGGGCTACCTCGCCGCCCTCAGCTGGTGGCCACTCTCCCCGACCTTGGCGGCCCATCGTGACCGATTACGCGGCATCATTCAGGCACATTTAACCCTGACTACCGACATCAGCGCGCACTACCTGACGCGTGCCTTACAAGGGCATTTCTCACAACCGATTTACCATCTGCTCAGTCAGCTGAGCACGAATACAGCGCCGGCTGCCCTCCACGCCGCTGCCGAGCGTGTCATGCGCTTCGGCGCTACCTCCGGCGTGGATTGTCTGGCCGGTCTGCTGCACGGCATGCGAACGCTTAACGCCGTGCAGTGAATGATAGCCGAATGCGCTCCGCAGCCATGTCGTTTGCTGCGCGGCGTCGCTTTGCCCCAATTCAGCGATTGGGCGACAGAAAAAATGGATATAACGCAATGAATGTGAATTACACCGTCTTCAACAATCTGTATCAGGACTCGGTCTCCCTGATGCAAATTTCTTCACAAATCAGTCAACTACCCGGTATTCATCAGGCTTCGGTGGTGATGGGCACCCCCACCAACCTCGGCCAACTGCGCGATGCCGGGCTGGGCGATGACATCCCGGCCGGGCCTAACGATCTGATCATCGCCGTGCAGGGCGACGCACAGGCTTGCGCCGACGCCCTGCTGCTGGCGGAGCAGCGCCTGAACAGCAAGCCGGAAGAGAGCGGCAGCGCTGGCATCAAGACGCCGGAGCTGGTCAGCCTCGCCATGGCCCAGGAGGTGATGCCGGACGCCAACCTGGCGCTGATCTCGGTGCCCGGCGATTATGCCGCCGCCGAGGCGTTGAAGGCGCTAAACCTTGGCATGAACGTGATGATGTTCAGCGATAACGTCAGCCGGGCGCAAGAGCGGGCGATCAAGCTGCGCGCCCAAGCCTGCCAGCGCATGGTGATGGGGCCGGACTGCGGCACCGCCATCGTCAACGGCACACCGCTGGGCTTCGCCAACGTGGTGCGCCGTGGAGCGATCGGCCTCGTCGCCGCCTCCGGGACCGGGTTACAAGAGGTGAGCTGCCGCCTCGATCAGCTCGGCGCCGGTATCTCGCAGGCATTGGGTACCGGCGGGCACGATCTCGATGAGGCGATCGGCGGTATCTCCATGCTGTTTGGCCTGCAAACCTTGGCGGCGGATGACGCGACCCAGGTAATCATATTGATCTCCAAGCCGCCAGCCCGCGCCGTCGCCGAACGCATCCTGGCGCAGGCCCAATCCGCGGCGAAACCGGTGGTGGTCAACTTCCTCGGCGCCGCACCCGAGACTATCACGCGCCCGAATGTCACCGCCGCGCCGACCCTAGCCAGCGCCGCCGATATCGCCGTCGCACTACTCAACCCGCAGGCGCTACCGCCAACGCCGCCAACGTTATCCGCAGCGCAGATGGCCTCACTGCGACAGGCCAGCCAGGGGCTCAGCGCCGAACGCCTGGCCATACGCGGCGTCTTCGCCGGCGGTACCTTCTGTTACGAAGCGCAACTCATCTGCCAACAACAGGGGCTGATCGCTAACGCCAACACGCCGATCGTCGGCAACGCCCCTCTAAGCGACATCTGGCGCAGTCATGGCCATACCCTGATCGACATGGGCGACGATGACTTCACCCGCGGCAAGCCCCATCCGATGATCGATCCGACGCTGCGCAACCAACGCCTGCTGGCGGAATTACGCGACCCCAGCTGCGCCGTGGTGCTCTTCGACCTGGTACTGGGTTACGGCGCCGCCGACGCCCCGGCGCAGGCACTGCTGGAGCAACTGACGCAGATCGACCGGCAGCACGCCCCGCTGCTGATCGCCCATGTCTGCGGCACCGAGGCCGATCCGCAGTGCCGCAGCCAGCAGATCCAGGCGCTACGTCAGGCCGGCATCCTCGTCGCCGATTGCAATGCTCAGGCCGCCCAATGGGCCAGTTACGTCGCACACATTCAAGCTCAGAAGAAAAAGGAAGTAAGCGCATGAACACCTTATTTAGTCAGCCGTTAAAGGTCGTCAATGCCGGACTACAACGCTTTGCCAATACTATCCAACAGGTCGGCGGCGAGGTGATCGCCCTCAATTGGCAACCGCCCGCTCAGGGCGATGCCGCGACCGGTCTCGATCTCGCCACCCTGCTGGCGCATCCGCTCGTCGAACAGGCCAACCAAATCGCCATGACGCGTTACCTCGAGGCGCAGCCGGTATTGATCGACATCATGAGCGCGCGCGAGGCGATCCCGGCGCTGGCACAGCAGAAACGCATTCTGCACGCCGGCCCGCCGATCGACTGGCAGGCGATGTGTGGCCCGGTCAAGGGGGCAATCATCGGCGCCATCCTGTTCGAAGGCTGGGCCGATAGCCACCAGGCGGCCGAACGCCAGATCACGGCGGGGGAAATCAGCCTCGTCCCCTGCCATCACTACCACGCCGTCGGGCCAATGGCGGGCATCATCAGCCCGTCGATGCCGCTGTGGGTGGTGGAAAATAAGCGCAACGGCCAGCGAGCTTTCAGTAACTTCAACGAGGGACTGGGTAAGGTGCTGCGTTTCGGCGCCAACAGCCAGCAGGTGCTGACCCGCCTGAGCTGGATGCGCGATCAGCTGGCTCCGGCGCTCAAGGCCGCCATCTACCAGTTGGGTGAGCTGGAACTTAAGCCGTTGATGGCACAGGCGCTGCACATGGGGGACGAGGTGCATAACCGCAACGCCGCCGCCACCGGGCTGTTGCTCAAACGTCTATTGCCCGCCCTGCTGGCCTGCGACCTACCTTTACCTCAGTTGCAAAGTAGCGTCGCCTTTATCACCGCCAACGATCACTTCTTCCTCAACCTGTCGATGGCGGCCTGTAAGTCGATGATGGACGCCGCCGCCGGGGTGCCTTTCAGCTCGCTGGTGACGGTGATGGCACGTAACGGGGTGAACTTCGGCATCCGCCTCTCCGGCACCGGCGACCAGTGGTTTCAAGCCCCGTCCAATGCCGTCGAGGGGCTATTCTTCCCTGGCTATGGCGTCGCTGACGCCGCCGCCGATCTGGGTGACAGCGCCATCACCGAGACGGCCGGGGTCGGCGGTTTTGCCATGGCCTCCTCGCCAGCCATCGTGAAGTTTGTCGGTGGCACACCAACCGATGCCACCAACAACAGTCGACGCATGCTGGCCATCACCCTAGGGAATAACCCTGCCTTCACCCTGCCGGCGCTCAACTTCGCCCCCACCGCCGCCGGCATCGATGCCCGCAAGGTGGTCGATCGCGGCATCCTGCCCATCATCAACACCGGGATTGCTCATAAGCAGGCGGGCATCGGTCAGATCGGCGCGGGGATCACCACCGCGCCGATGCCCTGCTTTAACGCGGCGATCCGCGCCCTGGCCCAACGTGTCGCCCAAGGAGAAGCCCAATGAGTAAACCGTTAGCCGTCGTCGCCGTCGGTGGTAACGCCCTGATCCAGGATGAGCAGCACAACAGCATTCCCGATCAATATGCCGCCGTAATGGAAAGCGTACGGCACATCACCGATATGGTCGACGCGGGCTGGGATCTGGTGATAACGCATGGCAACGGTCCCCAGGTTGGCTTCATCCTGCGCCGTTCCGAGTTGGCCAGCGACGAAATCGCCCCCGTCCCGCTGGATTATGCGGTCGGCGACACCCAGGGTGCCATCGGCTACATGTTCCAAAAGGCGCTGCACAACGCGCTGGCGCGGCGCGGCATCGCCAAGCCCGTCGTCACCCTGGTGACCCAGACGCTGGTTGATGAGCACGATGAGGCCTTTAACCAGCCGAGCAAACCCATCGGTGGCTTTCTCGACGAGGCGTGTGCGCGAGCGCGACAACAGCAGCTTGGCTGGAGCGTGATGGAAGATGTCGGGCGCGGTTGGCGACGTACCGTCCCCTCGCCGGCGCCGTTGGCGATCATCGAGCATGACACTATCGCCCAATTGGTACGCCAGGGATACCTCGTCATCGCCTGCGGCGGCGGCGGTATCCCCGTGGTGCGCGACGCGCAACAGCAGTTGCGTGGGGTCGAGGCGGTAGTCGACAAAGATCTCGCCTCCGCCCTACTCGCCAGCCAGCTCGGCGCCGACCTCCTGCTGATCCCCACCGGCGTCGAACGCGTGGCGATTAACTTTGCCACACCGCAACAACAGTGGCTGGAGCGCCTCGATCGCGCCCAAGCGCGGACATTGCTCCAGGCCGGCCAGTTCGGCGTCGGCAGTATGCAGCCCAAGATCGCGGCGATCCTCAACTTTATCGACGCCAGCCAGCAACGCGGCCATAACGCCCGCGGCCTGATCACCACGCCACAAGCGATTAAAGCGGCGCTGGCGCAACAGAACGGTACGTGGATCATCCCCTAACTTTCATCGGAGAACAGCATGACCACCACCCTACTGGCCGTTAATGGCACCCTAATGCGCGGCCTGGAACTCAACAAGAACATGCAACAGGCGGGCGGCGTCTTCGTCCGTGAGGATCGCACCGACGCCCACTACCGCCTATGGAGCATTAACGATCGCCATCCGGGCATGATCCGCGTGGCGCAAGGCGGCACGCAGGTCGAACTGGAGATCTGGGCGCTGCCGTTAGCCAGCTTTGCCGCACTGCTGATGAGCGAACCGGCCGGGTTAGCCATCGGTAAGGTCAAGCTTGCCGATGGCAGCGAGGTATTGGGCGTATTGGCGGAGAATTGGCTCACCGAAGGACAGCGTGAGATCACCGACCTGGGCAGCTGGCGCAAATACACCGGACACTACCACACCGTGTAACGTGCCTTTTAGAGGGAACAAGCTATGCGTAAAACAGCAGCGAATCTCAACACCGCATCGGGCTTTCACATCGCGATGATCCTCCTGGGTATCGCGGTCACGCCGGTGTTACTCTCCTCCTCCAGTCTGGGGAATCAACTCTCCAGCAGCAACCTCATCAGCGTGGTGTTGCTGGGCGGGCTGATCCTGACCGTCCTGGCGGCGATCACCATCAGCGTCGGCGAGAAGGCGCGTCTCCCCACCTATGGCATCGTAAAGTATGCCTTCGGCGAGCGGGGCGCCATCGCCATCAACGTACTGATGGCGATCAGCCTGTTCGGCTGGATCACCGTCACCGCCAATATGTTCGGCCACTCGGTGCATGACCTGCTGGCACAACATGGCCTGACGCTGCCAGTACCGCTGTTGGTTGCGGCAGGCAGCGTGATCTTTGTCGCCTCAACGGCCTTTGGTTTCGCCGTGCTGGGCCGCGTCGCGCAGATCGCGGTGCCGATCATCGCGCTGATGCTGTGCTATATCCTGTATATCGCCACCCAGAGCACGACGAGCGTGCCGGATAGCGTCGCCAGCATGAACACCGGCGTAGCGGTCTCAACGGTAGTCGGCACCATCATCGTACTGGTCGCTACACTGCCCGACTTCGGTAGCTTCATTCACGATCGTAAGCACGCGCTGATCGCCGCCATCATCGCCTTCCTGATCGCCTACCCGCTGCTGTATTGGGCCGGTGCGACACCGAGCGCGCTAAGCGGCCAAGGCTCATTATTGGGTGCGATGGCGGTATTCGGTGCGATGTTACCCGCCGCCCTGCTGCTGATCTTCGCCTGTGTCACGGGGAACGCCGGCAACCTGTTCCAGGGCACGCTGGTAATCTCCACCCTATGGCCGAGCCTGCCTAAGTGGCAGATCACGGTGGCGCTGGGGGTGCTCTCCACCCTCCTCGGCAGCCTGGATATCATGGCGTGGTTCATTCCCTTCCTGCTATTTCTCGGCATCGCCACCCCACCGGTCGCCGGGATCTATATCGCAGACTTCTTCCTCTACCGCCAAAACGGCTACCTGGAGACGGTGCTTACCCAGGAGCCGGCCGTTAAGTTGCTGACCTTCGCCGCCTGGATCCTCGGCGCCGTCGTCGGCTTTCTGACGGTGAAGGGGGTCTTCACCCTGACGACCATTCCCTCGCTCGACTCCATTTTAGTGTCCTGTGTCGCCTATGCGCTGCTCAGTCGCGTCAACCAACGACGTTAATTCCCGCGTATACTAGGCGCTATCACGGCTGACCCCATACCGGGTTCAGCCGCTCTATGCCGACAGGGAAGCCCTATGTTTATTTCCGACGAAACCCTACGTATCATTCAGTTAGTTGCCCGCCATCAGAGCATCACCAGCGCAGCCGAACAGTTGAACAAGGTGCCGTCGGCCATCAGCTATACCATCAAGAAAACCGAAGAGGCGCTCGGCGCGCCCCTGTTCCTGCGTAAAGGGCGCTATATCGAACTCACCCCGGCTGGGCGTTACTTTATTGAACATAGCCGCACCATCATCGGCGATATGGAGGCGTTGCGACGCAACACCGTGTTGATCCACGACGGCGTGGAACGGAGGATCGCTATCGCGGTCAACAATATTATTCCCAATACCGTGCTAGTAGCGTTTATCCGCGATTTCGAACAACACTTTCCTACCACCACTCTCACGGTCAATCTTGAAGTGTATAACGGCTGTTGGGACGCCCTCTACAGCCGCCGCGCCGATCTGGTCATCGGCGCCCCCCACGCCGTGCCCAGTAGTGAGGGCATCATCAGCGAGGCGTGTGGGCAAATGGAGTGGGATTTCGTGGTCAGCCCACACCACCCGCTGGCCGCCGCGCGCCATCCGCTGGAGAACGCCGAGCTACGCCACCATACGGCAGTCTGTATCCACGATACGGCAATCGATTTTCCTCCGTTACAGGCCTGGCTACTTGAAGGACAAAAGCCGCTGTTCGTCCCGGACTTTACTACCGCCATCGCGCTGATCGAACAGAATGTCGGCATCGGCTATATTCCCCACCATCTGGCGCTGCCGTTACTGAATAGCGGCCGCATCCTGAAAAAACCGATGCGGGAGCACAAGCACGCCACTAAACTGTTTCTGGCGGCGCGCGCCGATGGCATGGGTAAGGTGGGTAACTGGTGTATGGATTATCTACAACATCCCAGCATCATCGCCCGTCTGAGCGGGGCAAGTTAAGCCCGCTGGCGAAAGTTGTATCGCCCCCAAGCCATCAGCGCTAAATAGAGCACCAATAAAAAGAGGAAACTCAGGTGCAGATTCAGGCGCCCGAGACAAAGAGCCGATAAACCAGGGAATCAGCGCGCCGCCAACCCCTGCCGCGTAGCGCTCGTCCCCCCCGGCATCGAGACCGCCATTGGCACGCCCACGCCTGAGGTAGGCGCCATCGCCTGACGCGCCAATGGCAAGCCAGACGATCAGTGGCGACACGCGGCGAGACCAGCGCGCCCAACGCAGCGCCTTCGCTCGGGTTGGCGACAAGCGATAAAACGCCAGCGTGGAGATAGTCCCCCGCCCAGCGACGCCATCCGATAGCGCACAAGACGGGAGCGCCGGCGTGTTAACGCCCCTTCGCCAAATATTGCGCCATTTCCGCCTCCGGCACCATGCCGCCCCCCGTCGCCCAAACCAGATGGGTCGCCTGTGCCATCTGGCGCGCATCGAAGCCGTGCATCCGTTGATACTCGGCGCTGGCACAGATATGCACGGGCCCGGCCATGCCAGCTAACGCCGACGGTTCGAGGCGGATCCCCTCCTCCTGCGCCAGCCAGCCCAACATGTCGTACATGCGCTGATCGTCGAGGGTATAGCAACCGTCGAGTAGGCGTTCCATCGCCCGGCCAACAAAGCCGGAAGCTCGACCTACCGCCAGTCCATCAGCCGCCGTCAGGTTATCGATGCCCAGATCTTGTACGGCAATCGCATCGTGCAAGCCGGTATAGATGCCTAACAACATGCACGGCGAATGGGTCGGTTCGGCGAAGAAGCAGTGGACATGGTCGCCGAAGGCCAACTTGAGGCCAAAGGCCACGCCACCCGGCCCGCCGCCGACACCGCACGGCAGGTAGACAAACAGCGGATGTTCAGCATCGACGTGACGCCCCTGCGCGGCGAACTGCGCCTTCAGACGCTCGCCAGCCACCGCGTAGCCGAGGAACAGGGTGCGCGAGTTCTCATCATCAATGAAGAAACAGTTAGCATCGGACTCCGCCGCCTTGCGTCCCTGCTCCACCGCCACGCCGTAGTCCTCTTCATACTCCACCACCGTCACGCCGTGGCTGCGCAGCTTAGCCTTCTTCCACTCCCGCGCATCGGCCGACATGTGTACGGTCACCTTAAAGCCCAAGCTGGCGCTCATGATACCGATGGACATGCCCAGATTACCGGTGGAGCCGACGGCGATGCTGTACTGACTGAAAAAGTGCTTAAACGCCGGTGTCAGTAAGATGCGATAGTCCTGATCCGTCGTCAACATACCCGCCGCCAACGCCAATTTTTCGGCGTGAGCCAACACCTCATAGATTCCTCCTCGCGCCTTTATGGAGCCGGAGATAGGCAGATGACTGTCTTGCTTCAGCAACAACTGACCGCCGATGGGTTGGTCGTAGGCCTGCGTCAGGCGGCGCTGCATCGCCGGAATTGCCACCAGCGGTGACTCGATAATACCGCGCATCGCCGCCGTTTCGGGGAAGGCCTGCGCCAGATAAGGGGCGAAGCGAGCCAGGCGATCGTGCGCCGCCTGTACATCCTGCGCCGTTAGGCCAACATAGGGCAGCCCTTGCGCCAAGGGGGTGGTGGCCGGATTAAACCAGACAGTCTCTTGCAACGCGACCAGATCGGCGACGAGCGGATACTGCGCGATAAATGAAGTGGTATCTATCTTTGTCATCATAGATCTCGTGATTGTTAAATTATGAAAGAAAGTAAGAAGGTGCTCGCCAATGCCATCAACGAAGCCAGGAAGGTCGCGCTGGTATAATATTTCAAGGTTTCGTTTAGGCTGGCGCCGCAATATTGCTTCACCAGCCAGAACAGCGAGTCGGTCACGATGGTGCAACCGATGGCTCCGGAGCCGATGGCAATGGCGATGATCTCGGGACTAACATCCGGGTATAGCGGCAGCATCGGTGCGACGATCGCCGTAGCGCCCATCATTGCGACCGTCGCCGAACCGACTGCCGCATGGAGGATCAGGGCGACCAACCAGGCCAGCAGGATCGGATGCAGATGTAAGTTCGAGAGGATCAGCGCCAGACTGTCCGCCAGCCCGCTGCTCTTTAAGATAGCGTTAAACGCCCCGCCGGCACCGATGATCAACAGAATATTGGCAATCGAGCCAAAGCCCTTTTCTGTCTGCAACAACAGCGTACTCATCCCGATATGCTGGCGCAGACCCAGTATGTAGTAGGCGACGAAGACGGCGATAAACATGGCGGTAATCGGGTTGCCGATAAACTCCAGCAGCGTATACAGCGCGCCGCCCGGCGCCATGTTCAACTCGGCCAGCGTCTTCAACAACATCAACACGATCGGCAGCAATACGGTAAACAGCGTGGCACGCAACGAAGGCAACGTCGCCTCATCACGGACCTCCAGATCGGCGAATTCGGTTGGTATCGCTTTAAAGGGTAGGCGCGTGCCCAACACCTTGAGGAACAGTGGGCCTCCGATCAACGACGCGATAAGACCGACCAACAGACCGTAGACAATCACCGTACCGATGTCCGCCCCCAGTTTATTCACCACGAACAGCGCCGCCGGATGGGGTGGCACCACGCAGTGTACCGCCATCAACGCGGTACACAGTGGGATCGCCAACTTCAGCAGCGAGACCTGCGTCTTCTTCGCGATGGAGAAGGCCAGCGGGATCAGCAATACCACACCAACCTCAACAAACAGCGTGATACCGCAGATAAGCCCGACCAACACCATGATGACGTCGGCGGAAAGCCAGCGGCAGCGTTGTAGCGTGATGCCAATACGCTCCGCCGCACCGGAAATCTCCATCATCTTACCCAGAATGGTGCCGAGACCGATGACTGCGGCCAGAAAGCCCAATGTGCCGCCGATGCCGCTTTCGATGGCGTTGACCATCTCCAACGGCCCCATGCCCATCATGGTGCCGACGAAAAAACTGGCCAGCAATAAGGCCAGAAACGGGTGGAGTTTACCTTTTATAATTGTTAGTACGATAAGCACAATACTGATCAACAGCGTGCTGACAACCCAGACTTGTGAGTGCATATCTCACCTTTCCCTTGTGATTAACCCATTGCCATTGAACAAAAAAAACACATGAATTGACAAACGATATAATCGACGCTTAGGGTGAGCAAAACAGAAGCAAAGACGTGAGCAGAATCAAATAAAGCGCCAAAAGGCTATTTTGAATCAATCAATCTCATCAATTGGCTGTATTTAGCCACGATTTTTCTTACACTCATCCTTCTATTCTTCCTCTACGCTCCGAGGTCCCATGAAACCACTGCGTGAAGTCAGAAACCGTCCGCTGAACGGCTGGCAATTGGCCCGGCTGCACACCTTTGAAGTCGCCGCTCGCCATCAATCTTTCGCCCTGGCGGCGGCGGAGCTGGCGCTCAGTCCTAGCGCCATCAGCCACCAGATCACGCAACTGGAAACCGATCTCGGCATTCCGCTATTTGTACGTTCGCATCGCAAAGTGGAGCTGACCTCGGAAGGGAAACGGGTATTTTGGGCGCTAAAATCGTCACTGGGTAATCTCAACCAGGAGATCCTGGATATCAAGAACCAGCGCCTGTCGGGCAGCCTAACGGTCTACTCGCGCCCCTCTATCGCCCAATGCTGGCTAGTGCCTGCCTTGGGGGACTTTGCCTTGCGCTACCCGTCGATCTCACTGACCATTCTCACTGGTAACGACAACGTCAACCTGCAATGGTCCGGGGTAGATGTGGCTATCTATTTCGATGACGCGCCCTCGGCGCAGCTCAGTCACCATCGCTTGATGGATGAGGCTATCCTGCCTGTCTGTAGCGCCGAATATGCCCGGCGTTTTCAGCTGTCAGCACGGCCGGAGCATCTACAGCACTGCACGCTGCTGCATGACCGTCAGGCATGGAGCAACGACTCGGGAACCGACGAATGGCATAGCTGGGCACAACATTTCGCGGTCACGATGCCGCCTTCGGCCGGCATCGGCTTCGACCGTTCCGATCTGGCGGTCATCGCCGCAATGAACCACATCGGAGTGGCGATGGGGCGTATGCGCTTGGTACAGAAGCGGCTCGACAGCGGCGAGCTCATCGCCCCCTTCGGTCAAATGACGCTACGGTGCCACCAGCACTACTACGCGACAACCCTACCCGGTCGCCAATGGCCAAAGATCGACGCATTTATCGCTTGGCTACAACAACAGGCACAGCGCAGCAGCCAACAGCGTTAAGCGTGTCGTCAGCGACAGCCCTGCACGGCGTAGGAGAAACGCCTAATCGGGGGATTCGGCAGCATGCGCGCCCCAAGGCGCGAGGGCATCACTGGCGAGGGGGACAGTCACGGCGCGCGAGCATGGAATGCACCGTGACCTCAAAGGCTGATCAGCCCGCCATCAACGACGGGCCACTGCACACATAGGCATCTCAGCCTTGGCGTGCCTTAAAGCGAGGATTGCTCTTACAGATGACATACAGCTTGCCGTGGCGGCGCACAATGCGGCAATCGGGGTGGCGTTGTTTCGCCCTCTTCAACGAAGCCAAGACCTTCATCCACGCGTCCCCCCGGTCAACGCGCCGAAACGGCGGGTAAAGCGGGCGACCTGCCCATCCTGGCTCAGCTGTTTCTGCTTCCCGGTATAGAAGCTGTGCGAGGCACTGGAAACATCCAGAGTCACATAAGGATAGTCGCGTCCGTCATGCCAACGATAGCTACGCTGCGTGGCGATGGTGGAGCCGAGCAGGAAGAATGCGTCGGCCGCGATGTCGTGGAACAACACCGGCCGATACGCCGGGTGGATACCTTTTTTCATCTTAACTCCGCCTTTTGTTATGTTATAACATCTGTTTTTTGGCAGTGTAATAGAAGTTACTACGAATTAGCAAGCTCTGATATGGCACACGATTCGCCGCGCGCTCAGCGGCATCGAAGGGAAAGGCGTCACGCGGGACATCGGCCACAGGCGCTAACCGCTCGCCCCATCCCCCCGACCTCGCGGGGGGATGGGCAGCCCCTTCGGCGACACCCGCTATCAGGGGCACCGGGAAGAGCCGTTAGCCCGGCGACCTCAGGCGATCCCCGTGGTCAGCCAGAAGTTACGACTCTGCTGCGGCGCCAACTGCAACACACTGCCATTACGCCGCGCCGCTAAGGCCCCCTCCGGTCGACAGGTCGCCGGTAGGGCGAAAGCGGCTACCTGCTGATCGCCGTTGTACAAGATCCAACGCGTCACATAGTTAAAGTCATGACTGGAGAAACGCGTTACAAAGGTGGTGCCATCCGCCGCCCGCATGCGGAACTCTTGGCGTTCGCCATAGCGCTCCAACCGATCGGCGAAGAAGACGATCTCTGGATCGTAACACTGCGGGGCATCCAGGACGTTCAGCGTCGCCTCACCCTGGCGTAACTGTTCGATAAAGCGTTGCCACTGCGGCGTCGGCGCCACGTGAGCCGGGATCGACTCGCGCAACGTCCAGGCCTCGGCCGGGATCGTCTGGCTGAGCTCCGCCCCAGCAACATAGGCGTAGTTCATATGACACATATACTGCAACGGCATCGGCGCCGACGCGAGGTTGGTCACCTGCATGCCAATATCGAACAACGCGCTATCTCGATGCAGCACCACCGTAGGCTGAGCCCGGTAGTGATGACCGAAGCCCATCACATACTCATAGCTGCCGGTGACGCTCAGGCTACCCTCATCCAGCTCCAGCCAGGCCTCATCCATCGGCGCGCAGGGCATCTCACCGTGCAGCGGGTGATCGTCCTGTGGCGACGGGCAGCCATTAGCCAGCAGACCGGAGTGAAAGGCGAAGCAGCCGTAAGTCTCCACCACCTGCTGTGCCGGCTTCGGTTGGCGAAACTGATTACGCATCGTCAGATCGTGTCCGTCGAAGCAGGCCTGCCAGATCATCTGCCCCATCCAGGGCAAGATCAGCAGATGCCCACGGCTATTTTCTACCCGTAATCCTTCGACGCCACTGGCATAACGTAGTGCCGTTACACGGAAATCGTCATTCTCCACCAGAGTGCGCGGCTGCTCGGTGAACAGGGTACGCCATAACGGAATTTTGCTTTTCATCACGCCTCTCCTCGCAACGTATTCTGCGCTACCGCACCTTGCCCCAGTCGGCTCTCACGCCAGAAGTAGACGCCGACATAGACGAAACACAGCATCGACACCAGGAAAGAGAGCTGCAACGAATGGAACATGTCGGCCACATACCCCTGCACCGCCGGCACCACCGCCGCCCCGACGATCGCCATCACGATGACCGCCCCCGCCATCTCCGTATGCTCATTGTCCACGGTATCCAGCGTGCCGGCATAGATCGTCGCCCAGCAGGGGCCAAACAGGATGCTCACCGCAACCGCGACGTACACCGCGCTAAAGCTGGGTGCCAACGCGACATAGGCCAGCAGCACGGCACCGATCAACGAATAAATCACCAACACCTTTTGTGGGTTAAAGCGAGTCATCAGGATGTTGGCAATGAACTTACCGATGAAGAAACAGGCGAAGCTATAGACCATGAAGGTCGAGGCATCGCGCTCATTAATGTCGCCCAATTCCAACGCCAGACGAATAGTGAAGGACCAGACAGCGACCTGCATGCCGACATACAGGAACTGCGCGACGATACCGCGGCGGAACCGAGCATTCGCAGCCAGATAACGCAGCGTCGCTCCCGCCGAAGGGCGCGGACGTCCCGCCGCTTGCGCCACTTTACAAGCGGGGAATCGCGTCAGCAGAAACAGCGCCATCACCACCAGCAACACCATGATCATATACTTATACGGTTCGAGCGTATTTTCGAGCATCGCCAGTTTAAACGCATGGATCTGCTCGGCATTCATACCCGCCATCTGCTTCTCTAGGCTGTCGCCCTCGGAAAATACCAGGTATTTACCTAACAGGATCCCGGCCGCCGCACCGATGGGGTAAAAGGTCTGGCTGATATTCAAACGCAACGTAGCCTGCGCCTGAGGCCCCAACATGGAGCTATAGGTATTCGCGGCGGTTTCGAGGAAGCTCAAGCCGATGGCGATGGCGAAAATTGCCGCCAAGAACATCGTATAGGTCGCCATATGTGAGGCGGGGAAAAACAACGAGCAACCGGCTATATATAATGCCAGACCGATCATTATAGCGACTTTATAACTGCTTTTCTTAATCACCAATGAAGCGGGGATGGCAATCAGAAAATAGCCGCCATAGAAGGCACTCTGCACTAATGCCGAGGCAAAGTTGCTCAAGGCAAAAACACTTTTAAACTGCGTAATCAGAATATCGTTGAGTGCCGCCGCACACCCCCAGAGTGGAAAGAGACAAGATAATAAGATGAATTGAAACAGCGGGGTACGATTCAGATAGCCATCTGGCATCTGGATGATGCTTTTATTATTCATAATGAATGCTACCTTATTAACAGAGATATTAGGCGTTCAACGCCAAAAACTCATTGAACTGTTCAATACTGGGATAAGAAGATTGCGTTCCTTTCCCTGTCACGCTGAATGCAGCGAATAAGGCTGCCTTTCTCATCGCCGCCTCCACATCACCATCCTGGACGTAATAGTGAGCAAAGCAGCCAATAAAGGCATCGCCGGCACCACTGGTATCCACCGCACACACCTTGAGCGCCGGAACATGAACTTCCTGCTCACGCGTCATCCAAAGTGCGCCTTTTTCTCCTAGGGTAACGATGATGTTATTCAGTCCTTTCTCGATTAAGCTCCGGGCCGCGATGCGCGTGTGCTCATAGGAATCCACTGGCAGACCGGTAAGGATCTCTAACTCCGTCTCATTGGGTACAAAGAAATCGCACTTGCAGGCGTAAGACATATCCAATTCACGCAGCGCCGGAGCCGGATTCAGTAATACCTGAATACCATGTTTTTTACCAAACTCGATGGCATGGTAGACGGTTTCCAGTTGCACCTCTAATTGCAGCACGATCAATCGGCATTTCTTCAAATCTGACGCTGCCCGATCAATATCTTCGGGGGAGAGGAATTTATTCGCACCCTTAATAATCAGAATACTATTACTGGAATTAGCGTTGACGAAAATGGGGGCCACGCCACTACTGGTACAGGGTACCTTCTCCACGTAACTGGTATCGATCCCCCAGGATTCGAGATTGCGAATAGTATTATCGGCAAAAATATCATCCCCGACTTTCGTCAGCATCATAACCTTAGAATTCAGCTTAGCCGCCGCCACCGCCTGATTCGCCCCCTTGCCGCCACAGCCGATTTTAAATGCGGGGGCTTCTAGGGTTTCCCCCTCTTTCGGCATCTGATTGGTATAGGTGATGAGATCCACCATGTTAGAACCAATAACAGCAATATCCATTCTCTTACTCCTTAGCAACGTCTAGACAACAATGATATTGAAGAAACATTAGCATGTTGCCAAAGTAACATTTGTGACTGTGATCGCGATTAGCCACGCGAAAAAGAATGGAATCCGAACAATGAGAGATCCGTCAGAGGACAGGCCATTTCCCCGCTGAACACCGGGTAAGAAAATGCGGTTAAATTCATTTAATAACAATTAAATAGGACAATAAACGATTGGCGCTGACTTTCTTTTCAGATTGGCCGGCGCTATAGTAAGCACATAAATGGCATGTTCCTGAATCGCAAAATGTTACCAGAAGAACATTTTGCATTGGGAACGGAGAAAACGCATGGAAACTAAACAAAAAGAACGCATCCGTCGTCTGCAAGCCCTGCTGCAAAAATCCGATCGCATTCACCTGAAAGATGCGGCACGCATGCTAGAGGTCTCGGTAATGACCATTCGCCGTGACCTGAGCCCCGATAATCATCCGCAAGCGCTACCGCTCGCCTTGCTCGGCGGCTATATCGTCGCGGTCAATCCTCCCCATGCATCCCTTCCCCGCCTCGAGCACCCGCTGCCACAACATCATCCGGACGATCTCCCCATCGCCATCCTGGCCGCCGGGCTGATCGCCGACAACGATTTAGTTTTCTTTGATAATGGGCCAGAGATGCCGCTGGTCGTCAGCCTGATCCCGGACGATATTCATTTTACCGGAATCTGCTGTTCCCACGCCGTCTTCTTGGCGCTACGGGACAAACCGCAAGCTTCGGCCATCCTCTGCGGTGGCCGCTATTGCGCCAGAAACGACACCTTCTATGATCACGCCAATCCCTCGATGCTGGATACCTTAAACCCGCGTAAGGTCTTCATCTCCGCCAATGGCGTCGATGAGCGTTACGGTGTCACTTGGCAAGAGCTAGACGACGCGGCGCTCAAGCGCAAGGCTATCGCCCATGGCCTCCGCAAGATCCTGCTTGCGCGCCATGGCCTGTTCGACGATGTCGCGCCCGTCAACATCGCGCCTCTCGCGGCCTTCGATCTGCTGATCAGCGATAGGCCGCTAGCGGGAGAGTACCCGGCATTCTGTCGGGCGGCGGGAATACGCGTCATCACGCCGGACTCCGACGCGGAGAGTGAGTCGCTATAACCCGAACACATGCCAGGCGGAACCTGAACCGCAGGCCAAAGTGTCGCCTCTCGCCGTACGGAAGGCATCCGTACGCCGCGCCAG
>NZ_BAUC01000001.1 GCF_000474215.1 Edwardsiella hoshinae NBRC 105699 = ATCC 33379
CGGCGGCGCAAACCTCACGGACCGCAGAGCGGCTACAGGCCGCCTATGGCCAGGCACAGCCAGCGGCGGCTACTCCCGCCCAAGAGACGACCGAGCAAGCACGTCAGGCGGCCATCGCTACGGCAGTGGCACAGGTTAAGGCACGCCAGTCATTGAGCACCGCCGCGCCAACGACATCATCATCATCACCGACGGAGGCACAGAAAGCCGCCGTCGCGGCCGCCATCGCCCGCATTAAGGCACGGCAGTCGTCCGCAGCAGCCAGCGAGGAATAAATGGCCTTTAGAATCGCCAGTTCACCCTTTACCCATAATCGCCAGAATACGGCTCGTATCATGTTCTGGGTGGTGGCCGCAGCCCTACCCGGCATCGTGGCGCAGATCTACTTCTTTGGCTATGGCACCTTAATCCAGTTAACGCTGGCCATCATCACCGCCTGGTTGTGCGAGGCGTTGGTGTTACGCCTACGACGCCGCCCGCTCGCCACTCTCGGCGATAATTCGGCCTTGCTGACCGGCCTGCTGCTGGGAATCAGCCTGCCGCCTCTCGCCCCGTGGTGGCTGGCGGTGCTGGGTAGTGCCTTCGCCATCATCATCGCTAAGCAGCTGTATGGCGGCTTGGGACAGAACCCCTTTAATCCGGCGATGGTCGGCTATGTCATGCTGCTGATCGCCTTCCCGGTACCGATGACCAGCTGGCTACCGCCGCAGAGCTTGCTGGTGCAACCGATCGATATCAGCCACGCGCTCACGCAAATCTTCACCGGTCACGCCGCCGATCTGCATGCCTTATTCGCGGTCGATGGCATCAGCTCCGCCACCCCGCTCGATAGTGTCAAGACTGGGCTGCGTAGTGGCTTGAGCATGACAGCCATCTTCCAACAACCCATCTGGCAGGGCGAGCTGGCTGGCCTCGGTTGGCAGTGGGTCAACGCCGGCTTCCTGCTCGGTGGCTTAGTGCTGCTATTACGCGGCATCATCCATTGGCAGATCCCGTTGGGCTTTCTGGCTGCCATGGCGTTGTGCGCCGCCATCGGCCATACACTGGCACCGGGCAGCATCACGCCGCCGCTGATCACCCTATTCTCTGGTGCCACCATGCTGGGCGCCTTCTTCATCGCCACCGATCCGGTCACCGCCGCGACCACGCCACGCGGGCGGCTGATCTTCGGCCTCTTGTGCGGCCTGCTGGTCTGGCTGATCCGCAGTTACGGCGGCTATCCCGATGGGGTGGCATTCGCGGTGTTGCTGGCCAACATCTGCGTCCCGCTGATCGATCACTACACCCAGCCACGCGTCTATGGCCATCGCTAAGGAGTCGCTATGCTAACCACGATGCGCCGCCACGGCATCCGCCTGGCTCTGTTCGCGGTACTCGCCACCGCCCTGACCGCTGTCGTTCACCAGTTGACGAGCCGTACTATCGCGCAACAGGCCATGCGACAACAACAGCAGTTGTTCGATCAGGTGATCGCCCCCGGCGACTACGATAATGACTTGCAGGGGAGTTGCCGCCTGATCCGCGATCCCCGCCTCGGTGATGAGCGGCCACACCGTCTCTATCTGGCACAGCGCCAGGGACAGCCGGTCGCCGCGCTGGTCGAGGCCACCGCTCCCGACGGTTACGCCGGTGCCATTCGCCTCTTGGTCGGTGCCGATTTTGCCGGTAAGGTTCTTGGTGTGCGCGTCATCGAGCAGCATGAAACCCCAGGTCTCGGCGACAAGATCGAGCGCCGGGTTTCCGATTGGATCGACAGTTTCCGCAATAAGGTGGTGCATGGTGCCGCCGATCCGGCGTTCCGGGTGAAAAAGGATGGTGGCGAGTTCGACCAGTTCACAGGGGCCACCATTACCCCGCGCGCGGTGGTCAATGCCGTGCGCCGTTCGACCCTGGTCATCCAGGATAGCCGTCCTCAGTTGGCGAGCCTGCCCGCCTGTGGAGAAAGAGAAAGCGAATGAGTGAAGCAAAAAACCTGCTGATCAATGGGCTATGGAAGAACAACTCGGCCTTAGTGCAATTGCTCGGCCTATGCCCACTGCTGGCCGTCTCTTCGACGGCGACCAACGCCCTCGGGCTCGGTCTGGCCACCACCCTGGTGCTGGTACTGACCAATAGCGCCGTCTCGGCATTACGCCGTTGGGTGCCGAGTGAGATCCGCATCCCTATCTACGTCATGATCATCGCCTCGGTGGTCAGCGCGGTACAGATGCTAATCAATGCTTATGCTTTCGGCCTCTATCAATCCTTGGGGATCTTCATTCCCTTGATCGTCACCAACTGTATCGTCATTGGCCGGGCCGAGGCCTACGCCGCGCACCAGCCGATCGGGCTGGCGGCGCTGGACGGATTAGCGACCGGACTGGGCGCCAGCGCGGCGTTGCTGGTCTTGGGTGCCCTACGCGAGATCTTGGGCAATGGCACCCTCTTTGACGGCGCCGATCAGTTACTCGGCTCTTGGGCCAGCGTATTGCGACTCCAACTCTTCCAGAGTGACACCCCGTTCCTGCTGGCGATGTTACCACCGGGCGCATTCCTTGGCCTTGGATTTATGCTGGCAGGCAAATATGTTATCGATCAGAAGATGCGCCGCCGCCAGGCACTGCGCGCCGCCCAACACGCACGCCGTAGCGAAATCAGCGATGCGGCACAGCCAAACCACGAGCAGGCATAATGAATCAGGCAAAACGTATTGCGATCCTGCGGCGACTACAAGCCGCCAATCCGCATCCCACTACCGAATTGCGCTATACCTCGACCTTCGAACTGTTGATCGCCGTACTGCTATCGGCGCAAGCGACCGATGTCAGCGTCAACAAGGCGACGGCGACCCTCTTTCCGCAGGCCAATACTCCGCAGGCCCTGCTGGATCTCGGTGTCGAGGGGATCAAGCAACACATCAAGACCATCGGGCTGTATAACAGCAAGGCCGAAAATATCGTCAAGACCTGCCGCCTACTGCTGGAGTTGCATGGCGGCGAGGTCCCGGAAGATCGTCAAGCCTTGGAAGCCTTGCCCGGCGTCGGGCGCAAAACGGCCAACGTGGTGCTCAATACCGCCTTCGGTTGGCCGACCATCGCCGTCGATACTCATATCTTCCGCGTCTGCAACCGCACTCGCTTCGCCCCAGGTGATACGGTGAACGACGTCGAAGCACGCTTGCTCAAGGTGGTGCCGGCGGAGTTCGCGCTCAATTGTCACCACTGGCTGATCCTACACGGCCGTTACACCTGTATCGCGCGCCGTCCACGCTGCGGCTCCTGCCTGATCGAAGATCTGTGCGAGTATCGCGACAAGGTCTATCCTGAATCCTAATCTCCCTCGCTCAGGCCCCTGGCGGCCTGAGCGTCACGCCACCGGTGAACTGCCTATTGCCGCGCGTCTGACTGTGATCATGCTCGCCTTTTTACCTCTGCTCACCCTATTGCACGCCTCTTGCAGCGACGCAAGTTGTTTCGTTCGCATTATTTTGAACTAGATCACATTTAAGCGGTTAAATTCATTTCTCGAATGATACACCCTTGTTACTTAATTGGATGATTTTGGCAAAATATCATTATTTAGAGGAATAAAAGGCATTTTTAGCAATTAGCCAGATGATAACTCTATTTTTCACCAAAATAGAAAAATATATAACGAAAGACGTTTTGTGCAGCAATTCGGCAAAATTTTACATCGTAAAACCCATTTTATGCGCGAGTTCCCTCTGATTAACATTTGTAACATTATCGGATTATTCCAGAAGCCGTTTATGTAACAGGATATTACAAAGCTATTGTCATCCCATAAAATATCGTGAAGAGTACCTCTCTTCTCGTCACGTATAACAATGTAAATAGTGTGTTTTTTGAACATCACGCCGTGACTATTACCCGCTGCGCAGCGGGCGTGAATAACCAGAGGTAACTTGTGTCAAACGCAAACAACAACCCCGAAAGCGTCAGCCTAAACGCTTTCAAGCAACCCCGAGCCTTCTATCTCATCTTCTCCATCGAGCTGTGGGAACGTTTCGGTTACTACGGCCTGCAAGGCATCATGGCCGTCTACCTGGTCAAGATGCTCGGCATGAGCGAGGCCGACTCGATTACCTTATTCTCCTCCTTCAGCGCCCTGGTGTACGGCTTTGTCGCCATCGGCGGCTGGCTGGGTGACAAGGTACTCGGCGCCAAGCGCGTCATCATGCTCGGCGCCCTGGTCTTGGCCATCGGTTACGCTTTTGTCGCCTACTCTGGCCACGACTTGGCGCTGGTCTACGTAGGGATGGCAACCATCGCGGTCGGTAATGGTCTGTTTAAGGCTAACCCGTCTTCACTACTCTCAACCTGCTATGAGAAGAATGACCCGCGTTTAGACGGCGCTTTCACCATGTACTATATGTCGGTGAACATTGGCTCCTTCTTCTCGATGCTGGCCACCCCGTGGCTGGCCGCCCGTTTCGGTTGGAGCGTCGCCTTCTCCCTGAGTGTGGTCGGTATGCTGATCACCCTGGTCAACTTTATGATGTGCCGCCGTTGGGTCAAAGATCAGGGGTCTAAGCCTGACTTCGCCCCGCTGCAAGTCGGCAAACTGGTGATGACCCTGATCGGGGTCGTGATCCTGGTCGCTATCTCCACCTGGCTGCTGCATAACCAGACCATCGCGCGCTGGGCGCTGGCCATCATCTCTGCCTGTATCGTACTGATCTTCGCCAAAGAGACCTTCGCCCTGCAAGGCGGCGCGCGTCGCAAGATGATCGTCGCCTTCCTGCTGATGCTGGAGGCCGTGGTGTTCTTCGTGCTGTACAGCCAGATGCCGACCTCGCTGAACTTCTTCGCTATCCATAACGTCGAGCACAGCATCTTCGGTATCGCCTTCGAGCCGGAGCAGTACCAGGCGCTGAACCCGTTCTGGATCATGGTCGCCAGCCCGATCCTGGCGGCCATCTATAACAAGATGGGCGACCGTCTGCCGATGCCGCATAAGTTTGCCATCGGTATGGTGCTGTGTTCCTGCGCCTTCCTGGTCCTGCCGTGGGGCGCTTCCTTCGCCAACGACGCGGGCATCGTCTCCGTTCATTGGCTGGTGTTGAGCTACGCCTTGCAGAGTATCGGCGAGCTGATGATCTCCGGCTTGGGCCTGGCGATGGTGGCGCAGTTGGTGCCGCAACGTCTGATGGGCTTCATCATGGGCTCCTGGTTCCTGACCACCGCCGCGGCGGCACTGATCGCCGGTAAAGTCGCCGCGCTGACCGCCGTCCCGGGTGACGTCGCCGATCCGCACGCCTCACTGGCTATCTATAGCCACGTCTTTATGCAGATCGGTATCGCCACCGCGGTGATCGCCGTGCTGATGATGCTGACGGCGCCGAAACTGAACCGCATGACCCAGGGCGACTGATCGTCCCCCAACGCTTCGCCTAAGGCGCCCACCCGGGCGCCTTTTTTGTGCCCTGCTCACTCGCCTAACAAGAAATTATACCGTTTGCACAGACAGTGCCGAGGCGAGTGACTACGCTAAAAGGTGTTCTTTCTTCCCATAGGAAACGTCCAAGGAGCGAGCGATGAAGTTATTCTATAAATCAGGGGCCTGTTCACTCTCGCCACATATCGTACTGCGCGAGGCTGGGCTAGACTTCACCATCGAAAGCGTCGATCTGGCCAATAAGCGTACCGAGCATGGCGGAGACTATCTGCGCATCAACCCCAAAGGACAAGTGCCGGCATTGCTGCTGGATGATGGCACCGTGTTAACCGAGGGGGTCGCCATCGTGCAGTATCTCGCCGATCGTGTGCCGGATCGAAAGCTGATCCCGCCTGCCGAGAGTCTGGCGCGTTATCACGCCATCGAATGGCTCAACTATATCGCCACCGAACTCCACAAGGGATTCAGCCCGTTATTCAATCCCCGTCTGTCAGAGGAAAACAAGGCGGCGGCTCGAGCCGGACTGGAGAAACAGTTTCGCTACCTCGATACGACCCTCGGCGAACGCCCCTACCTGCTCGGTCAGGACTTTAGCGTCGCCGATGCCTACCTGTTCACCATCCTCTGTTGGGCCAAGGCGATGCATTTCGATCTGAACCAATGGCCGACGTTGGCGGCCTATATGGCGCGTATCGCCGCCCGGCCGGCGGTGGTGGCGACGCTGAATGCCGAAGGATTGGCGTAGATAGGCCAACAGTCGGTTACGCAAAATGCCAACAGGCCTCCCGCTGGGGAGGCCTGTTGATCATATGACTCGGCACGCGGCTTAACGGTGTAATGCCCGCGCGGGATAATGATGTTGCGGCTGAGCGATGCGATCCTGGGCGGCCACCAGCTGAAGCTCATATTCGCCCATCGCCTGCGTCGTCAGCATCACCTCGTAGACCGCCGCGGTGACATGCTCCAGTGCGCTCTGCAACGACTCGCCTTTCAGCAGATTGACCAGCAACAGGCCGCTGGTCAAATCGCCGACGCCCACCGGCTGGCGGGCCCCAAAGTCCACCAGCGGACGGGCGATATGCCAGGCTTCCTGGGCGGTGACCAGCAGCATTTCGAAACGGTCATGATCGTAACCGGCATTATGCAGGTGTTTAACCAATACGATGCGCGGCCCACGGGCGATCAGCTCACGCGAAGCCGCCAAGGCCTCATCGACGCTGGTGATGCGACGATCCGTCAACGTCTCCAGCTCCAACAGGTTCGGCGCCATGATGTCGCTACATGCTACCGCCTGTTGGCAGAAAAACTCCGCGACGCCCGGTGCCACGATACAGCCCTTCTCCGGATGCCCCATCACCGGATCGCAAAAATACCATGCTGCGGGGTTGCTCTGTTTCACCTGACGCACGATCTGTAGGATATGCTCGCCCTGTTGCGGTGAACCGATATAACCGCTCAGCACCGCGTCGCAGCGCTGAAGCTCCCCGATATCGGCAATCCCTTGCACAATCTCGGTCAAATGCGTCGCCGGCATCACGCTGCCAGTCCAGTGACCGTACTGAGTATGATTGGAGAACTGAACGGTATTCAGCGGCCAGACATTCGCCCCCATGCGGCGCATCGGGAAGACGGCGGCGCTGTTACCGGCGTGGCCAAACACCACGTGAGATTGTATGGAAAGGATATTCTTCATCGTATTTTTACTTATCTGCCCGGAGGCAGCCGTTGATTTGAGTGGGGGCCGGAGCCCCCTTTGCTGTGATTACTTCCAGCAGATCAGGCAATAGTTCTTCTTGCCACGACGCAGCAGCGTGTAGCGGCCGAACAGACGATCGCTGTCGCTGAAAGTGTATTCGGGATCGGCTTGTTTCTCGCCGTTAACGCTAACCGCATTGGAGGCGATGGTCTTCCGCGCCTGCCCACGGGACGGTTGCAGTTCGGCATCGACCAGCGCCTGCTGGAGATCGGCGCCAATCGTCAGCTCGACCATCGGCATGCCATCTTGTGCCAGTTGCGCGAAGTCGGCCTCGGTCATCTCGTCTAGGCTGCCGGAAAACAGACTGTGGGTGATACGTTGCGCCGCCTGCAACCCTTCTGCACCGTGCACCAGGCGCGTCACCTCTTCCGCCAGCACATATTGGGCACGCGGCGCCTTGCCACTGGTCTTGTCCTCCTCTTCCAGCGCATCGATCTCATCGAGGCTCATAAAGGTGAAGAACTTGAGGAAACGATACACATCGGCATCGGAAGTGTTGATCCAGAACTGATAGAACTTGTACGGGCTGGTCTTCTTCGGATCCAGCCATACCGCCCCGCCTTCGGTTTTGCCGAACTTGGTTCCGTCAGCCTTGGTGATCAGCGGAACCGTCAACCCCCAGACTTGCTGCTGGTTTAGCCGACGAGTCAGATCGATACCGGAGGTGATGTTGCCCCATTGATCGGAACCGCCGATCTGCAACTCGACGCCATGCATACGGTTCAGGCTGGCAAAGTCGTAACCCTGCAACAAGTTATAGGAGAACTCGGTGAAGGAGATGCCAACATCGTCGCGATTCAAACGCTGCTTCACCGCTTCCTTGTTAATCATCTGGTTAACGGAGAAGTGCTTACCGATATCGCGCAGGAAGGTCAGCACGTTCATGCTGCCAAACCAATCATAGTTATTGGCGGCGATGGCGCTGTTAGCGCCACAATCGAAATCCAAGAACGGTGCCACCTGATGGCGGATCTTCTCAACCCAGCCCTGCACCGTCTCTTCCGTATTCAGCTTACGCTCGCTCGCCTTGAAGCTCGGATCGCCGATCAGCCCCGTCGCCCCACCGACCAACGCCACCGGCTTGTGTCCGGCCAGTTGGAAACGCTTCAGACACAGCAGGGGAACCAGATGGCCCAAATGCAAGCTGTCTGCGGTCGGATCGAATCCGCAATACAGTGCGATCGGCCCCTGCGCCAGTCGCTCTGCCAACGCCTCTTCGTCCGTAACCTGGGCCACAAGGCCCCGCTCTTGCAATTGTTTAATCAGGTTGCTGCTTGCCATTAATAACTCCATTAATTTTACACACACCGTAACCCATGCCGAACGCTGCCGACAGGCCGATGCCAGGGCGGATTATAAACGCTATAGGATAAAGCGCCGGACGCCGTCACGCCAGCCTTTAACCGGGAAATTACGCCACTAGGGCGCTAAGCGATCGATCTGCCAGCCATCCTCGGCACGCTGGTACAGAAAACGGTCATGCAGGCGGTTTTCTCGCCCCTGCCAGAACTCCATGCTGTCGATAGCCACGCGATAGCCTCCCCAGAAACTGGGCAGCGGCACCTCGCCCTGTAAAAACTTCTGCTTCAGTTCGAGAAACTTGCCTTCCAGAATGCCACGCGTCGAGATGCGCGCCGACTGATGTGAAACCCAGGCGGCGATCTGGCTATCCTTAGGACGACTATGGAAATATTTCATCACTTCCAGCGTGGAGAGACGACGGGCGCACCCGGTCACGCTGACCTGACGATCCAGCATATGCCAGGGAAAGTGCAGGCTAATACGGGGGTTATCCTGCAACTGCTGTGCCTTATTGCTCCCCAGGTTGGTATAGAACACCATCCCTTGTTCATCATAATGTTTCAGCAACACGATACGCTGGTGAGGCTGCCCCGACTTATCCACTGTCGCCACACACATGGCGGTGGGATCGGCCAGACGGGCATCACAGGCCTGACGCAACCAACGCGCAAACAGATCCAACGGATCGGCGGTCAAATCCTGGCGCCGCAGACCACCACGCACATACTCGCGGCGCAGGTCGGCAATATCAAACTCGTTGTTTTCACTCATATTCAACCCCCTGACAGCGTAACTATCGTTATTCTGCCCCTTGGCCGTCACAATCTCAATCGCCGCCCGCCGTCAGCCCGGCTCGGCAACGCGTCCCACGTCGGTTCAGACGGATAAACGCCGCCCTTACCCAGATGTTCTCCGTGGGATGTTCTATTTTATCCATTTGATTTATATTAAAATAAAAACACCGTCCTCCACTGATTCGCGAGGACGGTGACAGCGGGACGGAAACTATAGGGACAGTGTAGCGGCAGGCTGAAGGAGGCAGTCATTTACGATGACATGACCGTCGCGCTCGATAATGGCCTCGTTCCCCGTCGACCAAAAGGTGTAGCGCCCATCACTGTAACGCACACCCGAAGCCGACAACGTTTGGCGCAGGGTCAAGGCCGAACCGTCCAGCACCATACGCACCAGGCGCAGTTTATTATCCTGTAGCACAGTCAAGGGAAGCGTGCCACAGCGGTAGTGCAGCGTTTGCCCTCCCTGAGCAAACAACTGGCAGCCCGCCAGCAGCAGCGCTGCACCAGCTAGCATCAGGTTACGCATCACTCACCTCCCTAGAGGCAACGGAGCTTCGGCGGAATTCGCCGGATAGATGGCGCCTAGCAAGGTCTGGCGATCGGCGCCGGTCACCGCCGGCAGGTTTCCCGGCAAACCAGAGAGCGTCCGGTAGGCCAACCAGGCGAAGGCCAAAGCCTCCATATCATCCGCGCTGACCCCGTACTTGTCGCTGAGCGCCACCTCGCACCCTGGTAACAGCGCGGCCAGGCGCGCCATCACCAGCGGATTATGGGCGCCGCCGCCACAGACCAGCAACCGCTCGCAGCCACCGGCTAACACGACTTGATCGGCGATGCTGCGGGCCGTCAGCTCGGCCAGCGTCGCCTGCACATCCTGCGCCGCGACCTCCGGCCAATGGCGAAGCTGGCGCTCCAGCCAGGCTAGGTTAAACCATTCACGCCCGGTACTCTTCGGCGCCGGACGCGCAAAATAGGGATCGGCCAACATCTGCGCCAACAGCGCCGCATGCACCCGCCCGCCACGTCCCCAAGCCGCGTCGGCGTCATAGGGGCGACCACATTGACGGCCGATCCAGGCATCCATCAACATGTTGCCCGGCCCGGTGTCGAAGCCACGTACCGCCTGCCCCGGCAGCAACAGCGACAAATTAGCTATCCCCCCGATATTCAGCACCATGCGGCGCTCCTCGGGGTGGGCCAACAGCGCCTGGTGAAAGGCCGGCACCAACGGGGCCCCCTGACCGCCATAGGCCATGTCTCGTCGGCGGAAATCGCCCACGGTGGTGATCCCGGTCAATGCCGCGACTCGGTTATTGTCGCCCAGTTGTAGCGTAAAAGCCGCCGGGCCGTCGGGCTGGTGCCAGACCGTCTGCCCATGACAGCCGATGGCCATGATCTCCTCGGGCGCTAGGCGCTGTTGCGCAAGCAGTTGATTAACCGCCTCGGCATACAGCGTACCCAAGGCGCGATCCAACTCCCCCACCGCTGCCAGCGTGGTCGCTTGTCCCTGGCACATCGCTAAGATCGCTGCCTTCACCGCCGCAGGCATCGGGTGGGTATAGCGCCCTTGGCGCGCTACCAGCGTCTCGTCGATAGCGGCCAATACCACATCGATCCCATCTAAGCTGGTACCGGACATGATGCCAATATAGCGTCCCGTTTTCATTTTCCGTTCCCCCAACTCTATTTCGTCACCCCGTGCTGTTACTGCGACAGCCTAACACTCAACCTATGGATTGCCTTAAGTTTTCGCAGAATCACTGCCTGATTGCCGCCAATTGCAGACAAATCCGACACACGCAAAAAATGGCAACACAATTTCCCGTTTCCGGCTTCTTAAGCCATCGATTTATCACTAGAATATCATCATACATGTCAAAGGCGTGGGCGGCGCTAACATCACCGTTTTAACACCGTTCAGTCATTTTGACATACACTGAAACAGTCACCAGCAACAACCGGTGTTCTACCCCGTGTGCGCGACGACGAGATTAGCGCGCACGCGCACGGGGAAGAACACGGGTAATGGTAATAAAAGGAATCCAATCATGATGAAGCGTCTTATTATTGTCGCCATGGCTACCGCCACCCTGGCTGGGTGTGCCAATACCAGCACCCTGTCTGGCGACGTGTACAGCGCCAACCAGGCGAAACAGGTGCAACAGGTTAGTTACGGAACCATCGTCTCCATTGAACCGGTGCGCATTCAGGCAGGTAATGAGGCTAACCTCATCGGAACCATCGGCGGCGCCGTTATCGGTGGTCTGTTAGGAAATACCATCGGTGGCGGAAGCGGCCGTAGCCTGGCGACCGCCGCCGGGGCCGTCGCTGGCGGCGTAGCTGGCAGCAGCATTGAAGGGGCGGTGAATCGGACCGATGGGGTGCAGTTGGTGATCAAGATGGATAGCGGCAAGACCATCGCCGTCGTCCAAAAGGCCGACCGGCAAGCCTTTCGCGTTAATCAACGCGTGATGCTGCTGAGCAACGGTAGCAGCGTCAACGTCTCACCGATGTAAGCATCGGCCAAAAAACAAAAAAACCGGAGGGATAGCTTCCGGTTTTTCTATTGTCGTTTGAGTTAAAATTAGTTACTTATTCTGTAAATGAATAATATTTTGCTCTAAACGCTCCACCAAATTGGTCAATAACGCGATCTCATCCGATGAGATACCGTCTAAGATTTCACTGCGCGTCAGCGAAATCACGCCGGTCACTTCTTTAATCACAGGCTCGGCATCGTCCGTCAGCTTAATACGTTTAGCACGACGGTCATTTGCACAGATATGCCGGGTAATCAGCCCTTTATCTTCCAGCTGATCCAGCGTTCTCACCAAGGACGGCTGTTCGATGCCGATCGCTTTGGCCAGTTGGATCTGTGATTGATCCGGCGGTAAGCGGTGAATGTTATACAACGTCACCCAATGTGTCTGCGTCAGCTCCAACGGCTTCAGTCGCTGATCGATCAACGCACGCCACACTCGTACCAACCGTGATAAATCCGAGCCCAATGTCGATTCCAATTTAATCTCCTTATAATGAGTGTGCTAATCCATAACCCCGATACACCTTTTCCAGATGCTCGCCGCATGGCCGGGCATGTTAGCCTGGCCGGCAAGGCGTGCGACTCGGTGTTCACGAGGCGCGTTAACGACAGAAAACTCGCCAGCGCGCTCAGGCGGTACAGCACAACACGCCAGTGCGACGTTGCCCTTCTCCTCGTGCCGGGTACATATCGGCCTATTCCTTTTTGTTGCAATCATCTCGGTAACTTACACAACCAACAAAGGCGTGAATAAACCAACGATTGCATGCGAATAATATTAACCAGTTAGCTAAACAATATAAAGCGAAATAATAAAAAAAGTCTTATTTATTTACGTGGTTCGTCTATTAAAAAACATACATATTGCAAATAAAGCCTGCATTCTGCGCATCATATGGTGAAAACATCACCACGCCTCGTTGCGGGTCCTCTAGAGGTATCTTAGAGCCATCCTGAGATGCGTTGACAATGGTGACGGTTCCCCCGGCAATAGTCGCAATGATTTATTGCTTTAATATACAATATAAACAATCAACATATATTTTTATCACATAAATTTGCGATGCATATAAAGAAATCGCCGAATGCTACTTAAAGCAACATTATAATGATTAACAAATATAACTAATAAAGATATGCTTATCTTTCCGCTTCAACGTCCGCGCGGCTTGAATGGCCGCGCAACGGTTAACCATTGCCAAGACGGCGGACGCTATGACACTATTGAAACGTCTTTTTAATCAGCCAGTGTTGAGGATACTATGCGCGTACTTCATACCATGCTGCGGGTCGGTGATCTGAAGCGTTCCGTCGATTTTTATACTCAGGTACTGGGCATGCGTCTGCTGCGTACCAGCGAAAACGAAGCCTATAAGTACTCCTTGGCCTTCGTCGGCTATGGCGATGAGAGCCAAGGCGCGGTGATCGAGCTGACCTATAACTGGGGCGTCGAGCACTATGAGATGGGGACCGCCTTCGGTCACATCGCACTGGGCGTCGACGACGTCGCCGCGACCGTCGAGCAGATCCGCCAAGCTGGCGGCAAAGTGACCCGCGAGGCCGGCCCGGTCAAAGGCGGCCATACGGTAATCGCCTTCGTCGAAGATCCCGACGGTTACAAGATTGAGCTGATCGAGAATCGCGCCGCCAGCCAGGGATTAGGCCGCTAATCCTCGCGTGAAGGATGGGCAGTTTTCCCACCAGCCGCCCATCCGCCGCCCTCCCCCGGTCACCCGGTGTAAATCTCGGTGAAATTTGCCATAATAGGCACTGCATTCAAAAATAAAGACACCAACGAACTCATGGCTGACACCTCTAACCTCAACGCGCTGAGCGCGCGTTTCCGTGGCTTTTATCCCGTGGTTATCGATGTAGAAACCGCCGGCTTCGACGCCAACCGCAACGCCCTGCTAGAAATCGCCGCCGTTACTCTGCGCATGAATGACGCCGGCTGGCTGGAAACCGACCAGTGCTTGCACTTTCACATCGAGCCGTTTGACGGGGCGATCCTCTCTCCCGAGGCATTGGCCTTCAATGGCATAGATCCGCATAACCCGCTGCGTGGTGCCGTGAGCGAATACGAGGCGCTGCACGCCATCTTTAAACTGGTGCGTAAGGGGATTAAGGAACAGGCCTGCAATCGTGCGGTCATTGTGGCGCATAACGCCCATTTCGATCACTCCTTCCTGATGGCCGCCGCCGAACGCGCCGGGCTGAAACGTAACCCCTTCCACCCCTTCGCCACCTTCGACACCGCCGCACTCAGTGGACTGGTGTTAGGGCAGACGGTACTGGCCAAGGCTTGCATCAGTGCCGAGATCCCCTTCGACAGCGATCAGGCGCACTCCGCCCTGTATGACACGCAGCAAACCGCCTTGCTGTTCTGTGAGCTGGTCAACCGTTGGAAACGCCTCGGCGGCTGGCCGCCGGCACACCTGACGCCTACGCCGGAAACCGATGACGCATAACCGACGCCTTTACACGCGATTCCTAGATGCCCGCCTACGCGGGCATTTTTGTCTTGGCCCGCCACGGCCCCCCACGCGGCAAGGGCACAAAATGTCACGACAGTGTATTTTTTTGTCGTAGCACGCACAGAAACATGCTAATAATCGTGCTACCGCCTTGAATGATTTTTAGGACATTGACGTCTATGAATGCTGTTGTTATTGCCGTTGTCGTAATGCTGGCGCTCAGTCTATTGCGCATCAATGTGGTGATCGCCCTGATCGTCGCCGCATTGGTCGCTGGAATAAGCGGGGGACTCTCATTAGAAACCACCCTAACTACCTTTAGTGGTGGATTAGGCGGCGGTGCCGAAATTGCGCTGAGCTACGCCATGCTGGGCACTTTCGCCGTGGCGATCTCCCGTTCGGGGATCACCGATGTGTTGGCTCAGAATGTGATCCGCCGTATGGGCCTGACTCCCAGCCGCCACCGTCTCTTCTGGTTTAAATATGGCCTGCTGCTGATCTTGACGCTGATTGCCATCTCGTCACAGAATCTTATTCCGATCCACATCGCCTTCATCCCGATCCTGATCCCCCCGCTGTTACATGTTTTCTCTCGTCTGCAACTCGACCGGCGTGCGGTGGCCTGTGTGCTAACCTTTGGCCTGATCACCCCCTACATGGTGCTGCCGGTCGGCTTCGGCGGTATCTTTCTGAATAATATCCTGCTGAAAAACTTAAACGAAAATGGGTTGCAGGTCAGCGCCTCACAGGTGCCGACCGCGATGCTGTTACCGGGGCTGGGGATGCTATTTGGCCTACTGCTGGCGCTGTTTTTCAGCTACCGCAAGCCACGTCGTTACAACGAGGGACGCATTCTGTCAGCCGAGCCGGAGCATAAGCGCATCAATCTCCGCGCCGTCTGGGTTGCGGTACTGGCGATCCTCGCCGCGCTCAGCGTGCAACTGGCGAGCAACTCCATCGTACTCGGCGCGTTAGTGGGGTTTGTGGTCTTTATCCTCGGCGGAGTGATCCATTGGCGCGACACGCAGGATGTCTTTACCCGCGGCGTCCACATGATGGCCATGATCGGCTTCATCATGATCACCGCCTCCGGCTTCGCCGCCGTCATCAAAGCGACCGGCAGCGTCGATACCCTGGTCAATGCCATCGAGGGTGCCATCGGCGATAACCGTGGACTGGCGGCCTTACTGATGCTGGTGGTCGGCCTGATCATCACCATGGGTATCGGCTCTTCGTTTTCGACTATCCCCATCATCGCTGCCATCTACGTCCCGTTGTGTATCGCCTTCGACTTCTCGCCGATGGCTACCATCGCCATCGTCGGTGTCTCCGGCGCGCTGGGTGATGCCGGTTCACCGGCCTCCGACTCCACCTTGGGGCCGACATCTGGCTTGAATATGGATGGACAACACGACCATATCTGGGACTCGGTCGTGCCGACCTTTCTGCACTACAATCTGCCGCTGCTCGCCTTCGGCTGGGCTGCCGCGATGATCCTCTGACAGCGGCTTAATGCGAAACAGTGTCAGCCCCCATGAAGCCGCATGCAGAAACCATGAAGGCGCCGTTAGGCGCCTTCATGGTAACCGTGGAAACCAGGGTTAGCCGTTATCTTGACCGTCTGCACCATGTCGTGCCGCGGCTTCTTTGATCAGGCTCTGCAACTCGCCGCGCTGATACATCTCCATCATGATATCGCAGCCGCCGATCAGTTCGCCTTCTACCCACAGTTGCGGGAAGGTCGGCCAGTTAGCGAACTTGGGTAACTCGGCGCGGATATCCGGGTTTTGCAGGATATCCACATAAGCAAAACGTTCGCCGCAGGCCGACAACGCCTGCACCGCCTGAGCAGAGAAACCGCAACTCGGCAGCTTCGGCGACCCTTTCATATATAAGAGGATCGGGTTTTCGGCGATCTGACGCTGGATCTTTTCGATGGTGGTCATTGTCTCTACTTCCTTTATTCAGTGTTAGGCCTGTCAGGTTATCATTATCGCCCAAGCGTATCCCCTGGGACAAGGCGCTAGGCACTGTGCGCCCCCCTTTCCCGCTATTGACTCCCTAGACGATCTCGCCCACAACGCGCTGGGCTGAGGTTATTGTAACGGCGGCGGGCGGTGGAAAAAAACACGCTATTTGTGGGGTTTCTGCGCCATCTAGCCGCCGACGCTGACGCTGACGCCCTCGACTCCCCATCCTCTCCCTACGGACACGGACACGGACACGGACACGGACACGGACACGGACACGGACACGGACACGGACACGGACAGAGCGAGGATGGGCGGTTTTTCCTCCAGAAAAAAGACCAGCTGACGCGAAATGCGCCAATTGAAATATTTACTCACAATTAGACGCTAATACGTAAACATCAGTACTGTTATCTTCGGCATTATTGAATTAATACTGTTGTTTCTAGGTTTTTATTTTAGTGTTTGGCTTGGAAGCGATTGATGATGCGTCTATTCGTTGCGCTTTTTGTACTGCTGTTTACCCAATGGTTTACCACCTCGGCAGCGGCCGCACCGGCCCATAAAATCACGGCCGATCAGCGGAAGTCTGCGGCGGCACACAGCCAACATGCCGATCGTAAGAAGCGTAAAAGCGAGCATAGCGCCAGCAAACAGCGAGTCACTACCCGCCACGTCCACGTTCAACGTAGCGCGCACCCACCAGCCCGCGTCGTCTCCTCTTCTCATGCCGTCCAGCCACCTCGGCACAATGCAGCGAGCCACAGTGCGCGGAGCCGCCATGCGGCGACATCACATGTAAGGCAGCGCACAGCAAAGAAACACTATGGCCGCCCCTCCGCACGGCAAATCGCGCATCATGCCACTCGGCGTCACGAGCAGGAGGATAGACACCCCCTGCGACTCAGTCAGCAACACAAGAAACGCTATCAGCACGCCAAACAAACGGCGATGAATAAGCTGATGCGCCAAATCGGTAAACCCTATCGCTGGGGAGGCAGCTCGCCCCATACCGGATTCGATTGCAGCGGCCTGATCTACTATGCCTACCAAGATCTGCTGAATATCAAGATGCCGCGGACGGCCAACGAGATGTATCATCTGCGCGACGCCGCGCCGGTCAAGCGCAACGAATTACAGCGCGGCGATCTGGTTTTCTTCCAGATCAATGGCCGCGGCGCCGCCGATCATGTCGGGGTGTATCTGGGCAACGGTAAGTTCATCCAGTCACCGCGTACCGGTGAGGAGATCCGTATCAGTTACCTCGGTGACGATTATTGGCAGAATCATTACCTCGGTGCGCGTCGAGTGATGACGCCGAAGACCATTCGCTGATCCCAGCACCCAAGCGCGCCGCGCCAGCAAAACGCGCGCGGCGATGCGGGTCTGCCGATAGATCCCCCCCGCCAAGGAACAACAGCCTCGTCTTCCCTTCGCGATACCTCATCTTTCGTCGGCACGCGCTCTGCCGGCGGCGTGCCCGCTGCTGCACATTTCGCCAGTCGATCGACTAAAATAGCGCTACCCCCTGTCTTTAACGCTAAAACTTGCTAGAATCACAAACCATAACAAGCAGACAACAAGATTTTTTCATTTTTATCTCACCGCGGGCGGACGCTCCGGCGTCGTGTCTCCGGTTCAACCGGCTTGTCACAAAAGCATTAAGGAGAGAGCTATGTCATTTGAATTACCTGCATTACCGTACGCCAAGAATGCGCTGGAGCCGCATATCTCCGCGGAAACCCTGGAGTACCATTACGGTAAGCACCACAACACCTATGTGGTTAACCTGAACAACCTGATCAAGGGCACCGAATTCGAAGGCAAATCGCTGGAAGCGATCATCAAAACCGCCAGCGGCGGGATCTTCAACAACGCCGCTCAGGTATGGAACCACACCTTCTATTGGCATTGCCTCTCTCCGAACGGCGGCGGCGAGCCGACCGGCGCGCTGGCCGAGGCGATCAATGCTGCTTTCGGCTCCTTCGCCGCTTTCCAGGAAGCGCTGACCAAGTCGGCTATCGCCAACTTCGGCTCCGGCTGGACCTGGCTGGTGAAGAAAGCGGACGGTAGCCTAGCCATCGTCAATACCTCTAACGCAGCAACCCCGCTGACTGGCGACGATAAGCCGCTGCTGACCGTCGACGTCTGGGAGCACGCCTATTACATCGACTACCGCAACGCGCGTCCGAAATACCTGGAAAACTTCTGGGCACTGGTTAACTGGGAGTTCGTAGCCCAGAATCTGGCCTGATCCCAGGCATCGGATGATAAAAAAGGCGCTCTCTGAGCGCCTTTTTTCGTGCTGCTAGCTCCTAACGCCAGCGCCTGGCATCCCGCTCAGTGCAGGGCGGCGATCAGCCCGGCGATGACGATCACCGACAGCGCCACCACCGTGGTAACCAGGGAATATTTCAGATCGCTTTCCATTTTGACACCTCTTGTTTTACGTTCTATATCAATTTTTTCCCATGGAGCAAACACACAAAATCTGTGTTAAATCATTTTTACATAAATCAGCCATTAAAACACGCGGAAAATCTTATGATTACATCCTGCGCAAATCGCCAATTAGTGCTTCCCCTTTTGCGTAAGATCGGCCAAAATTTGCGGTTTACTGCCGCGTGGCGACGTTATAATTTTAAACAAGAAACGACAGACGTCACCCTATTTGCGCAACCGTACCGGCACTATACTGCCGAGATCGCGCGTGGACGTCGTGACACGCAGGCAAACGATTAACAAACCGGCGACGCTCCGCGTACGCCCAGGAGTCATTTGTTTCATGGCAACGATTAAAGATGTGGCAAAACGCGCAGGCGTGTCGACCACCACGGTGTCTCACGTCATCAATAAAACTCGCTTTGTCGCCGACGAAACCAAAGCCGCCGTGTGGGAGGCGATCAAAGCACTACACTACTCTCCCAGCGCCGTTGCCCGCAGTCTGAAGGTTAACCATACCAAGTCTATCGGCCTGTTGGCGACCTCCAGCGAGGCACCCTACTTCGCCGAAGTTATCGAGTCGGTCGAAAACAGCTGTTACAGCCAGGGGTATACCCTGATCCTGTGTAACTCACACAACAACCTGGAAAAGCAAAAGGCCTATCTGGCGATGTTGGCGCAAAAGCGCGTCGACGGTCTGCTCGTGATGTGCTCAGAATACCCCGAAAATCTGCTGGAGATCTTGGAGGACTACCGCCATATCCCGATGGTGGTGATGGACTGGGGCACCCGGCGCAGCGACTTTACCGATGCTATCCAGGACAATGCCTTTGAAGGCGGCTATCTCGCTGGGCGTTACCTGATCGAGCGCGGCCATCGCGAGATCGGCGCCATCACCGGCCCGGGATCGCGCAACACTGGCGGCGGCCGCCTGCGTGGTTTCATCAAAGCGCTACAAGAGGCCAACATCACCCCGCAACAGGAATGGTTGGTCGAAGGTGACTTCGAGCCGGAGTCCGGTTATGCGGCGATGCAAAGCATCCTGGCGCAGAAACAGCGGCCAACCGCCGTGTTTGTCGGCGGCGATATCATGGCGATGGGCGCCATCTGCGCGGCGGATGAGATGGGGTTACGCGTGCCGCAGGATATTTCCGTCATCGGCTATGACAATGTGCGCAACGCGCGCTACTTTACCCCGGCATTGACCACGATTCATCAGCCGAAGGAGCGCCTCGGTGCTATGGCATTCGACATGCTGCTTGACCGTATCACCAGCAAGCGCGAAGACGCCAAGACCATCGAGGTCCACCCTAAACTGGTCGAGCGGCGCTCCGTCGCCGATGGGCCGTTTGTCGACTACCGCCGCTAAGCGTGTCTCGGCTGGCGCTCTTCCCGCTGCTGCTGTTGCTGGTCGGGTTATTGCCACTGGCGGCCATGGTGCCCGCTACGTGGCTGCCGTTGCAACAAGGTCATCTCGCTGACGCTTGGCAACAACTGCGACACTGGCCGGCGTTGGGCCATAGTCTAGCGCTCTCGCTGCTAAGCAGCCTCGGCGCCTCATGGGGGGCGCTGGTTCTGGGACTGGCGTTGGCCGGCCGGACGCTACAGCGCCGCCGACGCCATCGCCTGATCCCGGCGCTGCTCCTCGCCGCTCCCCACATTGCCCTGGCCACCGGTCTGTTGATGCTGCTGGCGCCGACCGGCCTACTGTGGCGCCTCTTGGCGCCGCTGTTCGCTTGGCGGCAACCGCCCGATCTCGCGCTGCCAAATGATCCCTATGCGCTAAGCCTGATGTTGCTCCTGCTGCTCAAGGAGACCCCTTTCTTCTATCTGCTTGCCCTGGCGCAGGCCGAACGCTGTGGCGCGATGCAACAGCTTGGTGTCGCCGCCGCCCTCGGTTACCCGCCGCGTCAAGGATGGTGGCGCATCGTGGTTCCCCAATTGTTACCCGGTTTACGCCTGCCGATGTTCTGTGTGTTGGCCTTCTCACTCTCGGCGCTGGATCTGGCTCTATTGCTCGGCCCGCAACGGCCCTATCTGTTTGCGCAACTGCTGTGGCAATGGATCAGCGATGGAGAGCAAGGGGGGCTGGCGGCGCTCGGCGCACTGCTATTATTGTTACTCAACGCGCTGGCCTTGCTGATCAGCTACGCCGGCGAACGCGCCTGGGTAAACGTTTGCCAACGCCCACCCCGTCGCCATGCGCGCCATACGGCAAGCCTGGTCGCCGCCTATTGGCCCGCGGCCTTCGGCCTCACGGCAAGCGCCTATCTGATGCTGCTGTTGATCTCCCTGGCACAGCGCTGGCCGTTTCCCTTACGCTGGCCGCAACACTGGCGCTATGACAGCTGGCTGTACAGCTTTCATGACTGGAGCACCCCGTTATGGCATAGCCTGTGGATCGCCCTGGTGGTCAATCTCTTGGCGCTTATCTTAGCGCTGGGCACCCTGGAGTGGTATGCCGCGCGGCAGCGGCACCCCGGTGCCTGGCTGCTGTTGCCGCTGCTACTGCCGCAGATGGGGCTGATCTTTGGCTTGCAAGTCTTCGCCGCCCGTTATCATTGGCTGGGCAGCTACCCACTGGTGATCTATGGCCAACTGCTGTTCGTCACGCCCTATTACCTGTTGACACTCTCCGGCCCCTGGCTGCGTTTCGATGTGCGCCAGATCCGCGTTGCGCTGGCTTTGGGGCAATCCCCCTGGCGAGCCTTTTACCGCGTTAAGCTGCCACAACTCATGCCGGCCCTCCTCGTGGCACTCGCCTTTGGCGTCGCGGTCAGCATCGGCATGTATCTCCCAACCCTGGGGCTGGGGGCTGGCCGCCTGCCGACCCTGGCCACCGAAACCGTCGCCTATGCCAGTGGCATCGATCGCCGTCTGGCAGCCATCGGCGCCCTGTGGCAAACCCTGTTGCCCTTACCGGCTTTCCTGTTAGCGCTCTGGCTACCAGTGCGCGGCGTACGAGGCGCCTCCCGCCATGACATCTCTTAAACTCGAAGACTTCTGCGTGACGTTGTCACATAAGCCACTGCTGCCCGCGCTCTCCCTGACGGTGGCCGCGGGAGAAGTCCTCACCCTGATGGGGCCAAGCGGCTGTGGTAAATCCACCCTCTTGGCCGGGATCGCCGGCCAGCTCCAGCCGCCGCTGCGCGCCCTAGGCGCGGTGTGGCTGGGAGAACGGCCACTCAGCCACCTCCCAGCTTGGCGTCGTGGGATCGGGCTGTTGTTTCAGGACGATCTGCTCTTCCCTCACCTGACCGTGGCGCAGAATCTCCGCTTCGCCCTCGCACCACAGGCCGCGGCGGACGCCGTCGCCCAAGCGCTCCAGCAGGCGGAAATGAGCGAGATGGCCAACGCGTATCCGGCGGCGCTCTCCGGCGGACAACGGGCGCGCATCAGCGTACTGCGTACCCTACTGGCCACCCCGCAAGCCCTGCTGCTCGATGAGCCGTTCTCACGCTTAGATGCCCCGCTGCGTCAACGTTTCCGTGCCTGGATCTATGCCCAGATCGCCCAACGCGCCATCCCCGCCATCCTGGTCACCCACGACGCGGCGGATGTCCCGGCTGGCGGGCGCGTTGTCACGCTGGCTGCGGCATGAGCCATTCCTGATTCATGGTGCGGGTGTCGCCGAGGTAGTCGAGTAACCAATCGAGCGCCGGCGAGCGGCTGTGATCTTGCCAGGTCACACAGCAGGCGCTATCGGGAAAGGATTGGCTCAGACGCAAGGCATGCAGACGTCCGGCGGCAATCAACGGATCGGCGCCGTGGGCCGGCATCAAGCCGACGCATAACCCGGCCTCTAGGCAGTCGATGGCGCAGGGCCAATCCGGCACCACGAGGCGGCGTTGATTGTCCAGCAGCCAGGTATCCCGCTTGGGTAGCGTCCGTGAGGTATCCTCAATGCTCAACGCCGGGAATGGCCGCAGCCGATCGTCGTCCAATTCGCCGTCGAAGCTCGCTAAAGGATGATCGGGACTGACCACGCAACGCCAGTGGAGGAAGCCCATGTCGCGGAAAGCATAACGTCCACCGGCGGGCACCGCCCGGGTGGCACCGATCGCCACCTCGACCCGGCCATTGATCAGCGCATCCCAGACGCCATTGAACACCTCGCTGTGGATCATCAGCTCCATGTCGGGGAAGTGACGGTAAAAATCCACCACCAGTTGCTGGCAACGTTGCGGGCGCACGATGCGATCGACGGCGACATGGAACTGACCGCGCCAACCGTTGGCGACCTGCTGACACTGGCGCCGGGTGGCATGCATTTTTTTGATAATAGCGCGTGCCTCATCGACGAAAAAGGCCCCGGCTTCGGTCAACTCCACGTCGCGATGCCGACGCTCAAATAGCGCTACCGCCAGCCAATTCTCCAATTGCCGCACGGTGTAACTCACCGCGGAGGGCACCCGGTGCAGTTCCTGCGCCGCCGCGCTAAAGCTACCGGTGCGCGCCACCGCGTCGACCACCTCCAGCGAATACTCTGACCACATGCGCTAACTCCTCAGCCACTGCTTTCAAAAATTTTCACCCATAATGCCAAATAATAGCGTTTCACAAGCGAGATGCCAGCCAATAAACTCTCAGCCGTCACATTCTCCGCCTGCAAAATATTCATAACGAGTCAAAATAATGAGAAGTAAATCAGGTTTCATGTTCTATCTGGCCGGCCTCAGTATGCTGGGATACCTGGCCACCGATATGTATCTGCCCGCCTTCGGCGCGATGCGCCAGGATCTGGGGGCCTCTGCCGGTGCCATCAGCGCCAGTCTGAGTATCTTCCTGGCCGGTTTCGCCTTCGCGCAACTGCTGTGGGGACCGCTCTCCGATCGCATCGGACGCAAGCCGGTACTGGTGCTGGGGCTGAGCATGTTCGCCCTGGCCTGCCTGGGAATGCTGTGGATCGAGAACACCAGCCAACTGCTGGTGCTGCGTTTCGTGCAAGCTATCGGCGTTTGCTCCGCCGCCGTCACCTGGCAAGCCTTGGTAATCGATCGCTACAGCAAAGGGGTCGCTAATCGCGTCTTCGCGACGGTGATGCCACTGGTTGCGCTTTCGCCGGCGCTCGCGCCGCTGCTCGGCGCTTGGCTGCTCAACCACTTCGAATGGCAGGCGATCTTCGCCATGCTGTTCCTGATCACCTTGCTGCTGCTGATCCCGACCCTGCGTCTGAAAGAGCATCGGGCGGCAGCGGCTAGCACCCGCGCGCCGAGCATCGGTTTTCTGCGTCTGATGCGCTCCAATATCTTTAGCGGTAACGTGCTGATCTACGCCGCCTGCTCCGCCGGCTTCTTCGCCTGGCTGACCGGCTCTCCCTTTATCCTCGGCGAGATGGGATACAGCCCGAATGATATCGGTCTGAGCTATGTGCCGCAGACCATCGCCTTTCTGCTGGGTGGATACGGCTGCCGCGCGCTGTTGAGCCGTATCGGCGGCTCCCTGCTGCTGCCTTGGTTACTGGTGATCTACTCGCTAAGCATGCTGGCGATGCTGGTGATGGCGCTCAGCTATCAGCCCGGTCTGCTGGCATTGTTAGTGCCGTTCTGCGTCATGGCGATGATGAACGGCGCCATCTATCCTATCGTGGTCGCCAGTGCCTTGACGCCGTTCCCGCATAACAGCGGCAAGGCCGCGGCACTGCAAAACACCCTGCAACTGGGCGTCTGCTTCCTGGCCAGCCTGCTGGTGTCGGCGCTGATCCATCTGCCACTGCTGGCGACCACCGCCATCATGGCCGCTACCATCCCGTTGGTGGTGCTAGGCTACTGGCTCAAGAGTGACAGTGTCACCACCATGCTCGAAAAACGTCGCGAACAACAGCGCGGTCAACACGCGCTCACCCGCCATTAATCTACGCCGCCGCATCGGCGGTGCATGCGGTGAAAAAGGCGGCACTTGAGCCGCTTTTCACCGCCGCCTATACTGGATGAGATATGACTTGGTTCATATTTCTTCTCTCCAGGTCACTATCATTTGCGTGTTCTGTGCGTGGCATCACATTAGCCGGAGCCCTATCGGAGCGCCAGACACGCATTTCCCTTTGTCCAGGGGTCGATCGGGCAAGGCGCCCCATCCGTTGGCACGATTCGAGTAGCTGTATGGCGTGCGTCTCGTTGCGCGCTGTTCATCAAGTTTGGCTAGGGAGCGACGATGAGTTCATCATGTATGGAAGCGGTCAGCGCACAGAATGATGCCTGGCAGCGTATCGCCAACGAGATGCTGGGCCGAGCCGGCATCACACTTAACGGCGATCACCCCTATGACATCCAGGTTATCCATCCGCACTTTTACCGCCGGGTGCTGCAACAAGGCTCACTAGGGCTGGGCGAAAGCTATATGGATGGCTGGTGGCAGTGCGAACGCTTAGACATCTTCTTTCATAAGGTGCTGCGGGCCGGGTTGGAGCGCCAACTGCCGCATCACTGGCGCGACACCCTACGCGTCGCCAGCGCTCGTCTGACCAATCTCCAATCCCGACGCCGCGCCTGGATGGTCGGACGCGAACACTATGATCTGGGTAACGATCTCTTCCGCCAGATGCTTGATCCCGCGATGCAATACTCCTGCGCCTACTGGAAACAGGCCGAAACCTTGGAGCAGGCGCAACAAGATAAGCTGCGCTTGATCTGCGAGAAACTCCAGTTGCGCCCAGGTATGAGCCTGCTGGACATCGGCTGCGGCTGGGGCGGCCTGGCGGCCTACGCCGCCCGCCACTACGGAGTCCGGGTCGATGGCGTGACCATCTCGGCCGAACAGCAGAAGCTGGCGGTCGAACGCTGCCAAGGCTTGGATGTCCGCATCCTGTTACAGGACTACCGCGATCTGAATGCACGCTACGATCGGATCGTCTCCGTCGGGATGTTCGAACATGTCGGGCCGAAGAACTACGCCACCTATTTCGCCGTCGCCCGGCGTAATCTGAAGGATGATGGGCTCTTTTTACTGCATACCATCGGTGCCAACCGCACCACGCCGGATGTCGATCCCTGGATCAATAAGTACATCTTCCCCAACGGCTGCCTCCCTTCGCTACGCCACATCGCCCAGGCCAGCGAACCGCTCTTCGTGATGGAGGATTGGCACAACATCGGCGCCGACTACGACCGAACCCTGATGGCTTGGCAGCAGCGTTTCCTCGCGGCCTGGCCGACGCTCCAGGCGCGCTACTCCGAGCGTTTCTTCCGCATGTTCAATTATTATCTGTGCGCCTGTGCCGGGGCGTTCCGCGCCCGCGATATCCAACTCTGGCAGGTGTTGTTCTCTCCGCACGGGATCGGTGGCGGCATGCGGGTCGCGCGCTAAGGGGGGCAGATACCCTCCTCATTTGTCCCAACCGGCGGCCCCGTAGGCCTCCGTTTTCTTGGCATGATCAAGGTGCCCGACGCATGGCGCGGCGCTGGCGCCGCAGCCAGATCAGCTTATAGGCCGCCGGAATGATAAACAGCGACAGCAGCGGCGCGGTGATCATTCCGCCGATCATCGGTGCAGCGATGCGGCTCATCACCTCCGAGCCGCTGCCGCTGCCCCACAGGATCGGCAACAAACCGGCGATGATCACCGCCACGGTCATCGCCTTGGGACGCACCCGCAGCACCGCGCCGTGATACAACGCTGCATCCAACGCCGCTGGGGTGAAGCGTGCGGGCTGGCTCAACGCCACATCATGCTCGATAGCTTGACGCAAATACATCAGCATCACCACGCCGAACTCGGCAGCCACGCCAGCCAAGGCGATAAAACCGGTGCCGGTGGCGACCGACAGATGAAACCCTTGCCAATAGAGGAACCAGATGCCGCCGACCAAGGCGAAAGGCAGACTCATCAGGATCAACAACGCTTCGTCTATTCGCCGGAAGGCCAGATAGAGCAACACAAAGATGATCACCAACGTCATCGGCACCATCAGCATCAGCTTACGGTTGGCCTGTTCCAACAGCTCAAATTGGCCGGAAAAGCTGACGCTGGTCCCCGGCGCCAGGGTGACTTGCTGCTGGATCGCCGTCTGCAAATCCGCCACCACCGACACCATGTCGCGACCACGCGCATCGATGTAGATCCAACTGGCCGGGCGGGCATTTTCGGTCTTCAACATCGATGGTCCGGAAACCACCCGCACCTCCGCCACGTCGCCCAAGGTGATCTGTTGCTGCAACGGTGTCAGGATCGGCAGTTGGCGCAACGCCGCGGGCGACTCCCGCCAGGCCTGGGGATAACGCAGCGCGATGGGGTAACGCGCCACCCCTTCGACGGTTTCCCCGATCATCGCCCCGCCGATGGCGGAAGAGACGAACAGTTGCACATCGGCGACTGTCATGCCGTAGCGCGCCGCCTGCTGGCGCTGGATCTGAATATCGATGTAACGCCCTCCCTCCAGACGCTCCGCCAGCGCCGAAACCACCCCGGGTACCGTCTTCGCCACCGCCTCGATACGCTGGGCCGTGGCGTCGATGTCGGCCAATACGGTCCCCGATACCTTGATGCCGATTGGACTCTTAATACCGGTCGAGAGCATGTCGATGCGGTTACGGATCGGCGGAACCCACAGGTTGGCCAACCCCGGTAAACGCACCGTAGCATCGAGTTCGGCGATGATCTTGTCCATCGTCATCCCCGCTCGCCACTGCGTTTGCGGTTTCAATTGAATGGTGGTTTCGATCATCTCCAGCGGCGCCGAGTCGGTCGCCGTCTCCGCCTTACCGCTCTTACCAAAGACGCTGGCCACCTCCGGTACCTGCTTGATCAGCTTGTCGGTCGTCTGTAGCAACTGCGCCGCCTGGCCGGGCGAGATCCCCGGCAGGGTCGAGGGCATATACAGCAGATCACCTTCGTTGATATTCGGCAAGAACTCGCCACCGACACGGTTCAGCGGCCAAATCACCGTGGCGATGGACAACGCCGCCAGCAGCAGGGTAAGGCGTGGCCAGCGCAGTACGATGAGCAACAGCGGGTGGTAGAGGCGGATCAGAAAACGATTCAAGGGATTACGGCTCTCCGGCGGGATAGTGCCGCGGATCCAGAAGCCCATCAGGATAGGGATGACGACGATCGCTAGCGCCGCCGCCCCGGCCATGGCGTAGGTCTTGGTGAAGGCTAATGGGCCAAACAGCCGCCCCTCCTGTCCTTCGAGGGTGAAGATAGGGATGAAAGAGAGCGTAATAATCAGCAGGCTGATAAACAGCGCCGGTCCGACCTCGACCGCGGCATCGGTGATCACCCGCCAGCGCGTGGCATTATCGATCGGGCTTGCGGGATGACGCTGCGACCACTCCTCCAGGCGCTTATGGGCGTTCTCGATCATCACGATCGCCGCATCGACCATCGCCCCGACCGCGATGGCGATCCCCCCCAAGGACATGATATTCGCGTTCAATCCCTGATAGCGCATGATGATAAAGGCGATGCACAGTCCCAGCGGTAAGGAGACGATCGCCACCAACGCCGAGCGCACGTGCCACAGAAACAGGGCGCAAACCAGCGCCACCACGACGAACTCCTCCAACAGCTTGAGGCTCAGGTTATCGATCGCCCGGTCGATCAGTTGGCTGCGATCATAGGTCGTCACCAACTCGACACCCGCTGGCAAACTGCTTTGCAGCGCGGCAAGTTTCGCCTTCACCGCGCTGATCACCTGGCGAGCATTCTCACCGGAGCGGAGGATCACTACCCCGCCCGCCACCTCGCCCTCGCCGTCCAGCTCGGCGATCCCCCGGCGCATCTCCGGGCCGATCTGGACACGGGCAACATCTTGCAGGTAGATCGGTACGCCATCTTGGCCACTTTGCAAGACGATGTGGTTAAAGTCATCGAGGGTACGCAGATAGCCGCTGGCTCGCACCATATACTCCGCCTCGGCCAGCTCTAGCGATGCGCCGCCCGCCTCCTGGTTAGCGGCGCCGATGGCCCGTTTCACCGCCGCCAGACTGATGCCATACTGCGTCAGCTTCAACGGGTCGACCTGAATCTGATACTGTTTTACCACCCCGCCGATCGAGGCGACCTCAGAGACGTTAGGAATGGTTTTCAACTCAAACTTCAGAAACCAATCCTGTAACGAGCGTAGCTCGGCCAGATCGTGCCCTCCGCGCTTATCCAACAGCGCATACTCGAAAATCCAACCGACCCCGGTGGCATCGGGCCCAATCTCCGCGCTCACCCCGGCTGGTAACCGCCCCTGCACCTGGTTCAGATACTCCAATACCCGTGAACGGGCCCAATAAAGATCGGTGCCATCGGCGAAGATCACGTAGACGTAGGAGGTGCCGAACTGAGAGAAGCCGCGCACCGTCTTGGCGCCCGGCACCGACAGCATGGTGGTGGTCAGCGGATAGGTTACCTGATCCTCCACCAGCTGCGGAGCCTGTCCCGGGTAACTGGTCTTGATGATCACCTGTACATCGGAGAGATCGGGCAGCGCATCCACCGGGGTGTTGGCGATCGTCCAAGCGCCCCACACGCTAAGGAATAGTACCCCCATCATCACCAAGAAACGGTTCGCTACCGAGCGTCGAATAATCCATGCAATCATGACCGTCTCCTCAATGCCCGGCGTGTTGTGCCGCGGCGTCATCCGCCGAGGCGGATGCCGCGGGACTGGCCTCCTCACTCGCCGGACGCATCCGTGCCAACGCGCCATTGATGCTGGCCTCCGAGTCGATCAGAAACAGTCCGTTAACCACCACCGACTCCCCCTCAGTCAGCCCGGCGGCGATCGCCGCCTGCTGCTGCGCCGTCTGCACCACCGCAACACGCTTCGGCAGGAAGCGTCCGTCCGCCGTCACCGTGATCACATGCTGCTCGGCACCGTTATCGACGATTGCCTGGGCGGGGATCAACAACCCGGCAGGGCTCTGCGTCTCAAGGCGTAAGGTGGCATTCATACCCGGCCTCAACCGACCGTCGGCATTGGCCACCGAGAGACGGATCTGCAAGGTACGCGTCGTCGGATCGGCGCTGGGCAGCGCACGCCAGTCGAGCACCGTGAAGCGCTGTTGCGGGTAGGCGGGCACCTCCAGTTCGAAACGGCTCTCCGCGTTCAGCTGCGCGGCCATCGCCTCGGGCAGCGCGACGCTGACCCAGACCGGATCGATGCCCTGGATCTGCGCCACCACCTTATCCTTGGAGAAGTTCATCCCGGCGCGCAGATCGAAGGCGGTGATCACCCCGTCGAGCGGGGCGCGCAGGGTGAAACGGGTCTGGATCCGGCGAGTAGTCCGTAAGCGCTGAATGTCCGCCTCTGGCATCCCACTCAGGCGTAAACGCTCCAATACCCCTTGGCGCTGCGCCTCCTGACCCGCGCCCGGCATCAGCAACAGGTATTCGCTCTGCGCCTCAACCCACGCCGGGATGGTGATGTCGACCAACGGACTGCCGCGCGTGATCCGATCGCCGTTAGTCAGCGGATAGACCTTTTCGACAAAGCCCTCCGCGCGCGCCTGCATGATCACGTATTGATACTCGTTAAAGCGAATGTTCGCCGGTAAGACACTGACGTTGGTCAACCTTCCTTGCCGCACCTTGGCCGTCTTCAGCCCCAGATTCTGTTGTTGCGCGGGATCGATGCGAACCCTCTGATCTGCGTCCTGCGGCTCCCCTTCATCGGCATATTTCGCCACCAGATCCATATCCATAAAGGGGGATTTACCCGGCTGATCAAATTTGACATCGGGCTTCATCGGGTCATACCAGAACAGGACGCGCCGCTCGGCCGGAGCCGGGGGGGGCGCTGCGGGTGGCGTCAGGTAAGCATACAGGCCGACGCTGATCAGCCCTCCCAGAATGAGGCCGCCGACAACGGCCGTGGCATATTTTATCGTTAGAGCGGGCATGACACTCCCCATTCGCTCGCCGGTCATTCACGACTGGCGCAGAGTCGAACGACCGGTTATTTCACAGGAAATAACCGGCGTAGATAACATGAAAATGTTCAGAGGGTATGGATAGCGATTAACTGCGAGCGCGCGCCTTGCTGAACAAAGGAAAACGTCACCTGATCGCCGACCTTTATCCCCGCCACTTGATTCGCCGCGCTAAAGGTAAAACGCATGGTCATCGCCGGCCACGCCAATTCGGGGATCGGTGGATGACTGATGGTGATCTTCTTATTTGGCAAATCGATCGCCTTCACCTCACCACGGGCCGTGATCTGCGCCGTCTCCGCTTGCTCGTTCGCCGCCGACTGCGCGTGCTGATGCTCGCCCGGCGTCGCCATTACCGGGACACTACCTGCCATGAGGAGCCCCGCACACAGGGCCATGTTGATCGCTGTTTTCATCACATTCACTCCATTGGATTAACGAGGCCGGCGTTATGCCTGCCAACCACCGCCGAGGGCGGCGAAAAGGGTTATTTCATTCGCTTGCTGCGCATAGCGCAGATCGAGCAGTGTCTGTTGGGTGGTAAATAACGCACGCTCGGCATCCAGTACCTCGATATAACTCAACGCGCCATGGGCATATAAGCCGCGGGCGCGCTGTAAGGTGGCCTCGAGCGCCGCCAGATAACGCTGTTGTGCCGCGAGTTGTTCGGCGAGGCTCTGGCGTGTGGAAAGGGCATCATCCACCTCCTTAAACGCCGCCTGGATCTTATTTTCATAGTTCACGATGGCCTGCTGCTGACGTAATTCGGCGAGTTGCAAATTGGCGCGATTACGCCCGGCGTTAAAGATCGGCAAGGTAACTTGGGGGACAAAACTCCACACGCCGCCGGCCGCGCTGAATAAACCGGCTAAATCGCTGCCGCTGCCATTCAATCCGCCACTCAGTGAGATCGCGGGAAAGAAGGCGGCGCGCGCCGCACCGATATTGGCATCCGCCGCTTGCAGCAGGTGCTCCGCCTCCATAATGTCAGGGCGCTGCAACAGGATGGTCGATGGCAACGGTAGCGGCAGCGCCACCGGACCGAGCGGACTGAGCAAACCACGTTGATCGCCGGGCGCACGGCCATACACGCCGACCAGACGCTGTATCGCGTGGTTGGCCTGCGCCAGCTCGCCCTCGCGGCGAGCCAAGGCCGCCTGGGTACTGTCTATCTGCCCACGCGCCTGCGCCAACGCCAGCAAGTTGTTGCTACCGACCCGTACCTGTTGCTCGATCAAGGAATAGGACTGACGATAGTTTTGCAGCGTCTCTTGGGCGATACGCAACTGAGCATAAGCCAACTGCTGCGTGAAATAGGCCTGGGCGACATTGGCGACCAACAGAATATGCAGCGCGCGTTGCGCCTGTTGACTGGCGAGGAGATTATGCCGCTCTCGCTCGCTCATCGATTGGAGACGACCGAACAGATCCAGTTCAAATCCCAACGCCCCCCCCAACTGATACTCCCGGCGACTGGCTCCTCCCTGGAGCGGCGCGCGATAATTAGCCTGTGAGGTGGCGTCAAGCTGGGGATAACGTGCCGCCTCCTGCAACGCCAGTTGCGTCCGCGCCAGACCAACATTAATCACCGCCTGCTGCAAATCGCGGTTATTACGCAATGCCTCGTCGATCAGTTGCTTCAGCTGTGCATCGTGGAAAAAATGGCGCCAACCCTGCTCTTGATAGGTCGCTGGTGCCGCGGCGCTGGCCGACGGTGGCGCAGAGAAATGTGCGCTGACCGGCGATGCCGGGCGACGATACTCCGGCGCCAAGGAGACGCATCCCGTCAACACCAATACCAGACTGACGCTTATTTGCTGTATCTTAACCATAACGCTGATGACCCAAACACGCCGATGAGGGTGGCGCCCCGCCGGCCGCCAAAGGATAAGCGCACCTTAACAAATCGATGCGCTTTGCCCGGTGACAGGCGAATGACAAAGCTGTCATTTTCCCGTTGCCCGATTGATCTCGCCTACAGGCCCTCTACAATGGCCGAGACGGCATGGCATAACGGAGCGCAGGGTGAAAATACTGATCGTCGAAGATGAGGCAAAAACCGGGAAATACCTGAGTAAAGGGTTGACGGAGGCGGGATTTGTCGTCGATCTCGCCGACAATGGCCTGACGGGATACCACCTGGCGATGACCGCCAGCTACGATCTGATCATCCTCGATATCCTACTGCCCGACGTCAATGGCTGGGATATCGTGCGCATGCTGCGCAACGCCAAGCAAGGGCTCCCGATCCTACTGTTGAGTGCCCTCGGCACCATCGAGCAGCGGGTAAAGGGATTGGAGCTCGGCGCCGACGATTACCTGGTCAAACCCTTCGCCTTCGCCGAGCTTTTGGCGCGGGTGAGAACCTTGTTACGCCGCGGCAACAGCCATATTCCCGCGAGTCAGTTTCACGTAGCCGATCTCACCCTCGATCTCCTCTCGCGGAAAGTGACGCGCAACGGCAAGCGCATCACGCTGACGAGCAAGGAGTTTACTCTGCTAGAGTTTTTCCTCCGTCACCAGGGAGAAGTGCTGCCACGCTCGCTGATCGCCTCACAGGTCTGGGATATGAACTTCGACAGCGACACCAACGCCATCGATGTGGCCGTCAAGCGTCTGCGCGCGAAGATCGATCTCGATTTCGAACCCAAGCTGATCCAAACGGTGCGTGGCGTGGGTTATCTGCTTGAGGTCGCGGATGCCTCCTAAACATGTACGGCGTCCCATCTCGCTGGCGGCGCGCCTGACCCTAGCCATCTCCCTGGCCACGTGTCTCGCCTTCGCCGTCTTCACCTGGATTATGATCTACTCTGTCGAGCGTCATTTCGCCGAACTGGATAACAGCACCCTGCAACAGGTACGCAGCAGCATCCTGCGCGTCTTGCAAGAGCCGCCCCACCCTGGCGTTCAACGCCTGGAAACGCTGAACCGCGTGCTGGCCGGTTATCAAAACATCAGCGTCGCGCTACGTGCCAGCGACCAGCGTTTTCTCTACCGCTCGGACGATGCCGCCAACCTCAATCCCGTCTGGCAGTTAGCGGCGTTACCGCGCTATCTGCAAAGCGGGCAAGTCTTTCTCTGGTCGAACGAGCGTCAACCGCGCGAAGCCTACCGACTGATCGTCAGTACCGTCGCGCCACCGGGCGAGACGCATACGCCATACACGCTGTTGATCGCCCTCTCTATCGACGTCCACCTGCACTACCTCGACCAGTTGAAGATGGATCTGATGTTCTGTGCGGCCTTGATCAGCCTGCTGATCATTTTCCTCGTGCTGCTTGCCGTGTACAACGGGCACCAGCCACTGCGCAAACTGAGCAGCAAGATCAAGACCATCACCGCGGAGAATCTCGATACCCGCCTCGAACCGGGCGCGGTGCCGATCGAGCTGCAACAACTCGTCCTCTCCTTCAACCAGATGCTCGCCCGCATTGAGGATGTGTTCACTCGGCAGGCGAATTTTTCTGCCGACATCGCCCATGAGATGCGTACCCCGATCACCAACCTGCTCACTCAGAGCGAGATCGTGTTAAGCCAGGCGCGTACGCAGCAAGAGCTGGAGGAGGTCATCTATTCGAATCTCGAAGAGTACCAGCGTATGGCGAAGATGGTGAGTGACATGCTCTTCCTGGCGCAAGCGGATAACCAACGCCTCAGCCTCGACTGCCGCGCACTCGATCTGCGCGAGGAGACCCTGAAGGTCTTCGACTTCTTCGAAGCCTGGGCGGAGGAGCGCCAGGTGACGTTGCGCTTCACGGGGAAAGCTGGCGCCGCCTGGGGCGATCCGTTAATGCTGCGGCGGGTCATCAGCAATCTGTTGTCCAACGCGATTCGCCATACTCCGCCGGGTCACAGCGTGCATGTACAACTCAGCGAGACTGACGACGCGGTGCAACTCTGCGTCGCCAATCCCGGCTCCCCCATCGCCCCGTCACATCTGCCACGCCTGTTCGACCGTTTTTACCGCGTCGATCCCGCCCGCCAGCGTAACGGCGAAGGGAGCGGCATCGGCCTGGCCATCGTCAAGTCGGTCATCGTCGCCCACCAAGGCCAGGTCTGGGTTAGTTCGGATCACGAGGCTACTCGCTTTAGCTTCTCTCTCGCCCACGCCGAGCACGGCGCGAGGTGATCCCCGTGTCGGCTCCCCTTCCCCTAAGGCGGCCCCTCCCGGTGGCGCAGATCGTCTCAGGGCAAAGATGTTGTCGGCCCAAAGGAGAGCGCTGCTCGCCCCACGCGAGATAGATGTCGACATACGCGACGCAAACCGCCGCATAGGCTTTAACGCCTTGTCTTCAGTAGCTCAACGACGCTTCGTCCCCTGTGCATGGGACATAACGGCGCACACGTAATCTCATGCCCGATGACATCATCGTCATTCTCTCGTCACGCGCGCCAGCGGCTCCCCCCGTTATACTGGGCCCCAGCGGAAGAGCATGGCTGGCCCTACGCTAGCCACCTTGCCGAACGGCGAGACGCTTTCCCGTCTCCGCCACCCTGTTGTTAGCACGCGCGATGCCGTAGGCATCGTAGGTTAATCTTACTGATATGGAGCCCTACCGATGAAACCCGTGATCTACACCACTCTACTCATGTTGGGCCTCAGCAGCGTAAGCTGGGCCAGCGACACCGTGGATATCCATCAACAGGTGGATAACGCCCAATCGGCGGCGCATCAGCGCCTCTCATCCGCCCCTAAACCGCCTGCGCCCGCGCTGGGGCACGCAATTACCGCCCTGGATGAACATCAGCGCGCCATGATCGCCCATCAGGCGATGGATAACGGCAGCGCCAGCGCACATCAACAGATCATCCAGTATCATAAAAGGCGGCATGACGCCGAAACGCAGCGATGTGGCGAGTAAGCGCGCGAGACGCGCGGGTCTCTCACACCCCCGCGCGTCGACCTCAGCGCCCGGTATCGACCGGGCGCGAGCATGGGGTGTTACTCCCACTCCGGCCGTAACCCAGGCGGTGTTGCCGAGCGGTAGTAGGCGTCCGCCTCGGCGAAACGCCGCTGTACCGCCGCCGACGGCGCACGATCTAACAGGCTAACCAGCACGATCCCCACGCCCGCAAAGAGGAAACCGGGGATAATCTCATACAGTCCCAACCAAGCATACTGCTTCCAGACGATCACCGTAAGGGCGCCGATAATCATCCCGGCCAGTGCCCCGTTTCGGGTCATGCGCCACCAGAGCACCGAACAGATCACCACCGGCCCGAAGGCCGCCCCGAAACCGGCCCAGGCATAGCTCACCAACCCCAGCACCCGGTTTTCTGGGTTAGCCGCCAACGCGATGGCAACCAGCGCCACCAGCAACACCATCGCCCGCCCGACCCATACCAGCTCCTGCTGTCCGGCCTGCTTACGCAAAAAGGCCTTATACAGATCCTCGGTAATCGCGCTGGAGCACACTAACAGCTGACAGCTTAAAGTCGACATTACCGCCGCCAAAATCGCCGACAGCAAAATGCCGGCGATCCATGGGTTAAACAACCACTGCGCCAACGCGATAAAGACCCGCTCGGCATTACGATCTACCTCGGCGGCCAGCGCAGGATGGTTATCGAAGTAGGCGATGCCGAAGAAACCGACGGCGACTGCGCCAAGCAAACAGAGGATCATCCAGGTCATACCGATACGCCGCGCATTGACCAGGCTATAGTGCGAGTCGGCCGCCATAAAACGCGCCAGGATATGGGGCTGGCCAAAGTAACCCAGCCCCCAACCAAGCAACGAAAGGATGGCGACCCAATCCAGCCCCTTCAGCATATCGACGTTCTCGATGCTTTTCTGCTGGATCACCGCCAGGGCCTCATGGAAACCGCCGACACCGATGATCACCATCACCGGCGTCAGGATCAGGGCGAAGATCATCAGACTCGCCTGCACCGTGTCGGTCCAACTGACCGCCAGGAAACCGCCGATGAAGGTATAGATGATGGTTGCCGCCGCGCCGGCCCATAGCGCCGTCGGGTAACTCATGCCGAAGGTACTCTCAAACAGACGCGCACCGGCCACGATCCCGGAGGCGCAGTAGATGGTGAAAAAGAGCAGGATCACCAGGGCGGAGATGATGCGCAACAGGCGGCTGTTATCGGCGAAACGGGCGGTAAAGTAATCCGGCAGCGTCAACGCATTATTATTCGCCTCGGTATGTACCCGCAGGCGTCCGGCTACCAGCCGCCAGTTCAACCACGCCCCGAGCGCCAGACCGATGGCGATCCAACTCTCCGAGATGCCGGCGATGAATACCGCGCCGGGCAGTCCCATCAGCAACCACCCGCTCATATCTGAGGCACCAGCCGATAGCGCCGTGACGAAGGGGCCGAGGCTACGTCCACCGAGAATGTAGTCGTCGAAATTCTTGGTCGAGCGCCACGCCAAAAAGCCGATCAGGATCATGCCCAAGATGTAGATACAAAATGTCACCAACATGGGTGTGCTCATTACCATACCCGCTCTCCCTGGAGTCTCGTCTGGCCCATCGGCGCCGCTATGGATAGCGCCGCCACGGCCTACTCAGCGCACCATTTCCGTCCGGTCTGCGCACCGTGAGTTGCTAGCGCCCAATCGTCACACTCAACCATTAAGCAACATACCATTTACATAAAAACACGGTAATGCAGAGCAAAAAGTGAAGGTAAACCGGACTAGATCACATTTATCTCGGTTGCACTTTTTTATTTTGGGATTGCGCGCACGGAAAATCGCCACAAATTATTATCCACAGTTTCTATAATGACATTATTTCCATAGAAAATTTCATTTTCAAACTTGCAAGCCAGGTCGCACTTAACAAGGTTGCACAAAGTTGCAACATGATGGATATTTTTGTGAAACAACTTGGCGTAATAAACCATCCACGCCGAATGATGGCTCCGATCCCGCTACCCCGCGTTAACGGCGGCCTATCCCGCAAACACTGACGCGAGGCCCCCGCCCCTGCGGTCGGCTTCCCGCATGTGATGAACACGCCAGACTGAGCGAAAAGGAGTGAATGAGATGGCAACGACCACCCTGGGAGTCAAACTCGATGACGCCGCCCGCGAACGTATCAAGGAGGCAGCCAAGCAGATTGACCGTACGCCGCACTGGCTGATTAAGCAGGCCATCTTCAGCTATTTGGATCGTCTGGAACAGGGTGAAGCGCCAGCGGAACTCCCAACAACCGGTCTCGAGCCCTTGCCGTCAGCAGAGACGACGACGGCAGCGCCGGAGACGTCTCAACCTTTCCTGAGCTTCGCCGAGCAGATCCTGCCGCAGTCGGTGTTGCGGGCCAATATCACCGCCGCCTACCGCCGTGCAGAAACTGATGCCGTACCGATGCTGCTCGAACAAGCCCGGCTACCGAGCCCGCTCGCCGAGCGGGCCTATCACCTGGCCTACCGCCTCGCGCAGCAATTGCGTGATCAGAAGGAGATTGGCGGACGGGCGGGGATGGTACAGAGCCTACTGCAAGAGTTCTCTCTCTCCTCACAGGAGGGCGTTGCGTTGATGTGCCTGGCCGAGGCGCTGTTGCGCATCCCCGATAAGGCGACGCGTGATGCGTTGATCCGCGACAAGATCAGCGGCGGGAACTGGCAGGCCCACCTCGGCCGTAGCCCGTCACTCTTTGTCAACGCTGCCACCTGGGGGCTCCTATTTACCGGCAAGTTGGTCGCCACGCATAACGAGACCCATCTCACCCACGCCCTGAGTCGCATCATCGGCAAGAGCGGCGAGCCGCTGATCCGCAAGGGCGTCGACATGGCGATGCGCCTGATGGGCGAACAGTTTGTCACCGGCGAAACCATCGCCGAAGCCTTGGCGAACGCAGAACGCTTAGAAGCCAAAGGCTTTAGTTACTCCTACGACATGCTGGGTGAAGCGGCGCTGACCCACGCCGATGCGCAGACCTACCTGCTCGCCTATCAACAGGCGATCCATGCCATCGGCAAGGCCGCCAATGGGCGGGGCATCTATGAAGGGCCGGGGATCTCAATCAAACTCTCCGCCCTGCACCCGCGCTACTGCCGCGCCCAATATGAGCGCGTGATGAGCGAACTCTATCCCACCCTCAAGTCACTCACCCTGTTGGCACGCCAATATGACATCGCAATCAACATCGACGCCGAGGAAGCCGACCGTCTTGAGCTGTCCCTCGATCTATTGGAGCGCTTGTGCCATGAGCCCGCGTTAGCCGGCTGGAACGGCATCGGCTTTGTGATCCAGGCCTATCAGAAGCGCTGTCCCTGGGTGATCGACTACCTGATCGATCTCGCCACACGCAGCCAACACCGGCTGATGATCCGCCTGGTTAAGGGGGCCTACTGGGACAGCGAAATCAAGCGCGCCCAAGTCGACGGGCTGGAGGGCTACCCGGTTTACACCCGTAAGATCTATACCGACGTCTCCTATCTGGCCTGCGCCAAGAAACTCTTAAGCGTACCTAATCTGATCTACCCGCAGTTCGCCACGCACAATGCCCATACCTTGGCCGCCATCTACCAGATGGCCGGTCAAAACTACTACCCAGGACAATATGAATTCCAGTGTCTGCACGGTATGGGCGAACCGTTGTACCAGCAAGTGGTCGGCAAAGTCGCCGATGGCAAGCTCAATCGCCCCTGCCGCATCTACGCCCCCGTCGGCACCCATGAGACACTCTTGGCCTACCTGGTACGCCGCCTACTGGAGAATGGCGCCAACACCTCCTTCGTCAACCGCATCGCCGATGCCAGCTTGCCATTAGACGAGTTGGTTGCCGATCCGGTCGCCGCCGTAGATGCACTAACGGCGCAAGAGGGGCGTCCCGGGCTTCCCCATCCGAAGATCCCGTTACCCCGCGATCTGTATGCGCCGGAAAGGGTTAACGCCGCGGGGCTGGATCTGAGCAATGAGCAGCGCCTCGCATCGCTCTCCTGCGCCCTACTGAACGTGGCCCATCAGCGGCTCGTAGCATTGCCACTGTTGGAGCAGCCTTGCAGCGAAGGCGAGCTGCGTCCCCTGCCGAACCCCGCCGATACGAGCGACATCGTCGGCTATACCCGCGATGCCAGCGAGCAGGAGGTTGAACAGGCCTTAGCGAATGCACAACGTCATACCCCTATCTGGAGTGCCACACCGCCACAGGTGCGCGCCGCCATCCTAGAGCGCGCCGCCACCCTGATGGAGCGCCAGATGCCGACGCTGATGGGAATTCTGATCCGAGAGGCGGGTAAGACCTTCGCCAACGCCATCGCCGAAGTCCGTGAGGCCGTCGACTTTCTCAACTACTATGCCGCACACATCCGCGCCAACTTCGATAACCAGACTCATCGCCCCTTGGGATGCGTCGTCTGTATCAGCCCATGGAACTTTCCGCTGGCTATCTTTACCGGCCAGATCGCCGCGGCATTGGCCGCCGGTAACAGTGTACTGGCCAAGCCCGCCGAACAAACACCACTGATCGCCGCCCAGGCCATCGCCATCCTACGTCAGGCTGGCGTTCCGGCCGGCGTGGTGCAACTCCTTCCGGGACGCGGTGAAACCGTGGGTAGCCAGTTAGTCCACGATCCGCGAGTGCGCGGCGTCATGTTTACCGGATCGACGGCGGTCGCCAAGTTATTACAACGCGCTATTGCCGATCGCCTCGATGCGCAGGGGCGGCCAATACCGCTCATCGCCGAAACCGGCGGCATCAATGCGATGATCGTCGATTCATCGGCGCTCACCGAGCAGGTCGTAAGTGACGTTGTCACCTCTGCGTTCGACAGCGCCGGGCAGCGCTGCTCGGCGTTGCGCATTCTCTGCCTGCAAGCGGAGATCGCCGACCCTACCCTGACCATGCTGCGCGGTGCCATGGCCGAATACCGCCAGGGCAACCCGGAGCGCTTAAGCTGCGACATCGGCCCACTGATCGACGCCGAGGCGCAGGCCGGTATCGAGCAACATATTCATGCCATGCAGGCCAAGGGGTACCCGGTATTCCAGGCGGTATATCACTCGCATGACGATACTCCGCCTCGCACCCAAGGTACCTTCGTGCCGCCCACGCTGATCGAGTTGGATAGCCTCAGCGCATTGCAGCAGGAGATCTTCGGCCCGGTACTGCATGTGGTGCGCTACCGCCGCGAGCAGTTGGATACCTTGCTGGCCCAGATCAACGCCTCAGGCTATGGTCTGACCCTCGGGGTGCATTCGCGTATCGACGAGACCATTGCCCACGTCAGCACGCATGCCCACGTCGGCAATATCTACGTCAACCGTAACATCGTCGGCGCCGTCGTCGGCGTGCAACCCTTCGGCGGCCAGGGCTTATCCGGGACCGGCCCCAAGGCGGGTGGACCGCTGTATCTCTACCGTCTCCTGGCCCGCAGCCCAGAAAACGTGTTGGCCTCCACCGCGCCCCCCGCCACGGCGCAACCGGACGACGACCTGGGCGTACTACCGTCGCCATTGCAAGCCCTGAGCGACTGGGCGGCCGATCGCCCGGCGCTGCAAACCCTCTGTCGGCGCTACGCCGATCAGTGCCAGAGCGCCCCTCGCCTGCTGAGCGGGCCGACCGGTGAACGCAACACTCTGATCTTCGTCCCACGTGAGCGGGTGTTGTGTATGGCGAGCAACGAGGGCGACGCGCTGATCCAACTGGCTGCGGCCATGGCGGTCGGCTGCCAGGTCGTATGGCCAGACACGCCGCTGCATAACGCGCTACAGCGAGATCTCCCGCCGACGGTAGCCGCACGCATCACGCTAAGCGCAGCGGATACACTGATGGCACAGCCATTCGACGCGGCGATCTACCATGGCGACAGCGATCAACTGCGTACCCTCAACAGGCAGATCGCCGAGCGCAGTGGCGCCATCGTCTCGCTGCAAGGCTGGGCCCACGGTGATACCCAGCTGCGGCTGGAACTACTGTTTCATGAACGTGCCTTGAGTATCAATACCGCGGCGGCTGGCGGCAACGCCAGCCTGATGACCCTGAGTTAACCCCACCTCGCGCTCCATCTTGGCGCGCCTCCCTGGCCGACGTCGCTAACGCTGGCGTCGGGCGAGCGGCACGCTGTTATACCCGCCGCCTCCCTAGCGCTCCCGCTCACGCTAGCGCTACCCCCTCAGCCGGTGATCCTTCCCCCATGAGACGCCTTTAGGCCGCGCCTCACGGATGACATTCCGTCCCCACGCGACCTGACCGTACACGTAAAAAAATACCGCTCCCATCCGGTGAGCGGTATTTTTGTCTTAGCTCGTCGCGTCACACCGAAGCGGAACGCGCGCGCATTACTTCAGGTACTGGCCGCTACGCAGCGCATCGATGCGCTTATCCAACGGCGGGTGCGATAGGAACAGCTCGCTGAAGGAGCGGTTGCTGCGCCCATTGATACAGAACGCCATCATGCTACCGGCCTCCTGCGGCTCATAGCTGGTCTTCAGGCGTTGCAACGCCGCAATCATCTTCTCACGACCGACCAACTTAGCAGAGCCGGCATCGGCGCGAAACTCACGGTAACGCGAGAACCACATGGTGATGATGCTGGCCAGGATACCGAACACCAACTCCAACACCATCGAGACCGCAAAGTAAATCATCGGGTTGCCGCTGCTCTCGCCCTCTCCTTCATCGCGGTTACCGGAAAGGAAGCCCGCCGCCACTTGAGCGATCAGGCGGGAGATGAAGATCACGAAGGTGTTCACCACCCCCTGCACCAGCGTCATGGTCACCATGTCACCGTTGGCGACGTGGCTGATCTCATGCGCCAGCACCGCCTCGGCTTCGTCGCGGCTCATGCTCTGCAACAGGCCGGTACTCACCGCCACCAATGACGCATCACGCCGCGCGCCAGTCGCGAACGCATTGATATCCGGCGCTTGGTAGATAGCCACCTGCGGCATGCCGATCCCCGCCTGCTGAGCCTGGCGGCGTACCGTCTCCACCAACCAGCGCTCGGTTTCATTACGCGGCTGTTCAATCACCTCGCCCCCAACGGAGCGCAGCGCCATCCATTTAGACATTAGCAGCGAGACAATAGAGCCGCCGAAGCCAAATAGCAGCGCCATGATCATCAGCCCCTGCACACTGCTGGACTGAATGCCTGTCAGGCTCAGTACCAGACCAAACACCAGCATCACTGCCAGGTTAGTCAACAGGAACAAAGCAATACGCATCATATCGTTGTCAATCCTCTCAAACATCTCGCCCCATGCGATGATCAGATGGTAAGGCCATCTGCGCCGGTTTCAAGGGCTGTGGCACGATAAGACGGCAAAGAAACAAAACTTTACATTTTCGCCACCTTCGGCGGTTACTTTTTACACGTCATCTGAAAAAATCAACGAGTTGCCCGCCGACTTGGCGGGCAAGATCAGGAAAGTTTTGTAACAAATCGCCGGTGCTACGTTCGTTTACCCGCCCAGACCACCATCACCCGATCCTGTCCATCGTCACGGATAAAGGCATACCCTTGCGGCCAAGGTACGGTGATCTGGCGTCCTTTACCGATGGCCGGATGACGAGCGCGGAACTGGCCGAGCTTCTGCCAATGCGCCAACGTAGCCGCCTCTTTGCCCGCCAGCGCCGCCCAGTTCATGTCCGAACGGGTTCCCTGCAACGGATCCGAGCCGCTCGGCCCTAACGGGCGCTCAGACTCATCACCATAGAAGATTTGTACCGCGCCTGGTGCCAGCAACAGCAATTCGGCGGCCCGGCTGCCGGCAGTGCGGAAGAGACGGGTGTCATGGGACGACAGGTAGCTAAGGACGTTGAAGGTTTGCAGCTTCTGCGCCATCTGCCGCCAAAGCGGATCGATAGTAGACAGACAATCCGCCGCCTGCTCGGCGTGATCCTGATAGTCAAAGTTGATCATCGCATCGAAACCGTGCCGATAGTAATCGCTGTACATCACCCCGTGCCCCCAGGCCTCGCCCGTCATCCAGAAAGGAGCATCATCCAACGCCTGCTGCGGATGGGCCTGTTTCCACGCTGCCAACGCGGCACTGGCCTGTGTCTTCAACTGCTGCCACGCCGCCGGCTCGACATGCTTCGCCGTGTCGACACGGAAACCATCGATGCCATACTCGCGTACCCATTGGCTAAGCCAATGGGTCAAGTAATCTCGCGGAGTATAACCGGGAATGGCCACGGCGCGCGTATCAGGCTTATTGCGGTAGAAGTTCGGCAAGCCGACCGCCTGCGTCGACTCGGTCTTCACATCCGGCAGGAAGGAGAGCGACATCGTGAAATCATTGAAACCGGGATTATCGTAGTCGCCGATATCGCTACGTACCCAGCCCTTGCCCCACCAACGCTCCCAGGCGGCACTGTCGCCAAAATCGATGTAATCGTTAAAGCTATGCCAAGTCTGGCCAGGGCCCGGCTTCCAATCCCCCCAGTGCCGCCCCAAGGTCTGCTGTACAGCCGCCCCCTTGAGGTACAGCGCGCCGAAGTGATACTGCTGCATATCGGCCAAGGTGGCGTAACCGGTATGATTCATCACCACATCAAACAGTACCCGGATGCCACGCCGATGCGCGCCCTCTACCAGGGCACGCAGATCCTGTTCGTCGCCCATGTTGGCATCCAAACGCGTCCAGTCCAAAGGGTAATAGCCGTGATAAGCGTAGTGCGGGAAGTCGCCTTTAGCACCGCCGCCAACCCAACCGTGGATCTGCTCCAGCGGCGAACTGATCCACAGCGCATTGACGCCTAAGCGTTGAAGATAGTCGAGCTTGGCGGTCAAGCCGCGCAAGTCACCGCCATGAAAGGTACCGATCTCCTGCATGCCATCTTTATGCCGACCATAGCTATTATCGTTGCTCGGGTCCCCGTTGGCGAAGCGGTCGACCAACACGAAATAGACCGTTGCATTATGCCAGTCGAAGGCCGCCGGCCCATGAGTCTTGGCCGATTCGAGCAATAGCAAGCCGTTGCTGCCCTCCGCCGGCTGCAAGGTGATCGTTCCTTGACTGACGCGCGCGATCTGGCCGCTGTAAAAATCGCGTACCAACGTCCCATCGGCAAAGGCGCTTGCCACCGGCACCGTCACCGCGTCCCCCGTCCAACGCGGACAACGCCGCGGCGTCACGCGCGTCTCCGCCTGTGATTGTACTGACAGGGTCAGTGTCGGCGTACCGGAGCGCAGATCGATACGCGCCTGATACACCCCGGCGCGGTAACGATGCCAGTCCGGTGCCTCTCCCTGACAAGGCGCCAACGAGAGTGTCTGATTGAGGCGGATCGCCGTGCTGGGCTGCCAACACTGTTCGCCCTGATACAGGCGCAGTGCGGCATGCCCCTTATCCAGGGCGTGACTGGCGCTGAACACCCCCTCCCCTGAAGCAGTAAAGTGGGAAAAGTCGGGGGAGTGCCAGTCGGCCCACACCACCCCGGGGAGCAATAATGCACAGAGGAAGGGATATTTCATCGTCGGCTCCTGTAACAGGGATTCGCTACAGTGTGCCAGTCGCCGCCCACGCTGTGCTCCTCCCTGTGTGGGGAGGACGACGGGGGTGGAGAGGAGAGCGGACACTCCCAACTTTACCGCCAGCCGCCCGACGGATGGGCGAGCACAAGGTCGAACTCGCCACCCGGCGAGAAAACGAAACGCCAATGAGGCGTCGTTTACTGGTTGTCAGCGCCCTGGCCCCATCAGACGGTCATGCGCGCCGACTCGGCACGAAGAGGAAAACCGACAGCGCTACTGCGCCATGCGTCGCCGCGCATAAGTAGGCGGTGGGCGGCGCGCGACGATCTGGGTGACGGTGCTCACTTACCTGGATAATCGTGGTTAATCCAGGCGTGATCCGCCTCCCAGCTAAACCTCCAGCGCCGCACCGGTCCGGCCATGACGTTAAGGTAATAGCTATCGTAACCCGCCATCGTCGCCACCGGGTGATACCCTCGCGGAACCATCACCACGTCGCGGTTGTACACCGCCATGCACTCATCAAGCGATCGATCGTCGGTATACACCCGCTGCATGCAGAAGCCCTGCGTGGGATTGAGGCGATGGTAGTAGATCTCCTCCAGGTAGCTTTCCTGCGGCGGGTTATCGCTATCATGCTTATGGCTGGGATACGAACTGCTACAGCCCTCTTGCGTCCACACCTCCACCACCAACAGAGTGTCGGCGGGCTTATCCTGCGGCAGAATATGGTGCACATAGCGCTGGTTATTTCCCTTACCACGCGCTTCGGCCGCGATATCCTGTGGCGTGATAAGCCGGGTTGGCCAATTACCGTGCCCTGGGGCGGTGCACACCGCCAGTTCTAGCCGAGTCATAGCCTGTATCTGTATGGCTTCGCCTGGCGTTACGTATACCGCCCACGGTTTTTTCCGCTCAAACGGGCTCATGCGTTCGCCGATCTCGGCGAAGCACGCACTCGACGTATTGATGCTGGCACGCCCGGCCACCAGTACCAGACAGCGCTCCTCGCTGAGCGCGGGCAGTGTTAACGTCTGCCCTGGGTTTAATTCATACGCGGCAAAGCCGACATAACGCCAGCCCGCGCGCGCCGGGGTAATGGCCTGGATACACCCCTGTGCGTCCGGCGGTCGCCGACGCGAGAGTAAACGCGACATATCCCCTCCTTAGATAAGCCCGGCCTCCCGCGCCAGACGGCTCAGGTTGTTATACCCTAGACAGGCATAGGTCAGCGGATGGGCGACAGCCGGATCCTGCTCGGCCTCGACCACCAGCCACCCTTGATATTGGCACGCCTTCAGTAGCGTCATGAGCGAGGCGAAATCGACACAACCATCGCCCGGCACGGTAAACACTCCGCTCAGTACGGCATCGAGGAAGCTGGTTTTACGGTTTTTCACCTGCGCCAGCACATCGGCGCGCACATCTTTGCAATGGACGTGATTAATGCGCGTCGCCCAACGCTGGGCAACCGACAACGGATTGGCCCCCGCAAAGGTCAAATGGCCGGTATCCAGCAGTAATCCTACCTCATCGCCGCTATGGCGCATCAGGTTATCCACATCCTCGGCGGACTCAATCACCGTCCCCATATGGTGATGGTAGGCAATCTGCACCCCTTGCCGCTGGGTATAACGGGCAAAGGCGGTCAGCTTCTCGCCATACTCCGTCCAGCGCGGCGCTGGGAAATGTGGACGCCGATGCACCGGCGTCCGCCGATCACCGTGGATACAGTGCGTCACCTCGGCAAACACCATCACCGTCGCCCCCAGCTCGCGCAGCAGCGTCAGGTGCGGCTGTACGGCGGCAATCTCCTCTTCCACGCTGCGCTCCAGCAGGCGTCCGGAGTACCAACCGGACACCAGCTGCAAATCGTGACGTTGCAGGATCGGGCCGAGCCGTTGCGCGTCGCGCGGAAATTTATTCCCCAGCTCAAAACCGGCGAACCCGGCCGCTTTACCCTCGCTCAAGCAGGTTTCAAGCGGCGTTTCCGCGCCGAGAGACGGAAGATCGTCGTTAGTCCATGTCAACGGGTTAATACCTAATTGCACAGCCATCATCTCCTCCTGAATCATGTTTGCCCGCGCTCACGCCACCAGGCGATAAGCTGCAAGTAGTTATCCCGAATGCGCGCCACCAACTGCGCATCGTCAATCTCCTGCTTCAACCACGCACGAGCGACATCGCCGAACAGCGTGCGCCCCACGGCAAACCCTTTCACCAACGCGTGAGCGGCGGCCGCGTTAAACCCGGCGCGCAACTGTTGCGCCGGAACATCGAGGCCAAGGATAAGGACACCGCGACAATGCGCATCACGTCTTTCAATGATGGCGCTCAGTGCCGACCATCCCGCGGATGAGAGCGGCGGGAGCTTCCACCAGTCGGGATACACGCCTAGATTGTAAAAACGGGAAATCGCCCGCAGATAGAGTGTGTCATTGTGTGGCATCTCGGCGGGTAAAATCAGCTCCAACAACAGCTCATGCCCTGATTGACAACAGGCGCGATAGACCTCCGCCACCTTCTGCTCCTGCGCGAGGCGCAGATCGTGGGCATCTTCCGGATGATAGAGAACCAAACACTTCACCACCTGCTCCTGCGGCCAACTGATGAGCTGGGTACCAATGTTACCGTGCTCCATCTCCAGCGGCCGCGATCCCGGCAACTCGATAGGTCGCCCAATCCACCAGCCCGCACCGGTTATGGCATTCAGCGTATCCAGGCCAAAGGTGCCGTCGCACAGCACCCCGGCCTTCCCCTCCAGCCCGGCACACGAAGCGGCTTCGCGGGCGGCCTGTAAGATCAGGTTTTTCAGCGGCGCTATGCGCATCAGGCTGGCGCCGCATTGCCGCGCCATCTCCTCAAACTGGCTACGGTGGTCAAACGCCATCACGCACAGCTCAGGCCACGCGCGGCGGCGGGTAGTCACCCGGTGCAAATGGCTAAGGCGCAGGTCAAGATCCGGGCGCGGCACGTCCCGTTCGCGAGCCAGGTAATCATCAAGCTCGATTTTGCTCGGCATGGCGGGGGCGCAACCGTGACGCGCAACCACCAGTGCCCCGCAGGCATTGGCATAGCGGCAGCTCTGCTCCCAGCCTTCATCGTTGAGGTAGCCGCGCAGCAGACCGGACATAAACGCATCTCCGGCGCCCAATACGTTGAGCACCGCAACCCGTACGCCGGTAACGGTCAGGCCGTCATCAAGCCGGGATGGAATCGCATCGCGATACACCGAGCAACCCAGTGCGCCGCGCTTGCACACCAGCGTCGCCGGGCTGACGCGCCTCACCAGCGTCAGCGCCTGTAACGTGTCAAGACTGCCGCCCGCGATGTGGAACTCCTCCTCGGTGCCGACGATAACGTCGAACAGGTGCAGCACCTCCTGTAGCTCACGGCTCACCCGCTCGGCGGCGATAAACCGTGTTTCGCCGTCACCCAGCGAGGTCAATCCCCAGAGCACCGGTCGGTAGTCGATATCCAGCACCGTACGCACACCGTGACGACGGGCGTAACCCAGCGCCGTCAGTACTGCCTCGCGGGTTTGCGGATGCGACAGGTGCGTACCGGTAATCGCCAAGCAGCGGGACGAGGCAATGTAGGCTTCATCCACATCATCGGGGGTAATCGCCATGTCGGCGCACTGGTCGCGATAAAAAATCAACGGGAAGGTATCCCGATCCTTAAGCCCGAGCAGCACCAGCGCCGTCAGCCGCGTTTTATCGACAATCAGATGGCTGGTGTCGCAGCCGACCTGGTTAAGCTCCTGACGCAGGAAGCGTCCCATATGCTCATCGCCAACCCGCGCCAGCATCGATGAGCGGAGTCCCTGACGCGCCGTACCGTAGGCGACGTTGCCGGACGAGCCCCCCAGGTATTTGGCGAAACTGGTCACATCCTCCAGCCGAGCGCCGATCTGCTGGCTGTAGAGGTCAACGGCAATCCGCCCCATGCATATCACATCAAACCGCTTTTCCACGTTGAGCCCTCGTTAAACAATGTCACTCACCTTCAGCCAGCGGCCCTCGCGATGAGAGAGGGCGATAGCGTCAAGCACCCGCGACACCTTCCAACCCTGTTCGAAATCCGGCCACATGGGCGCATCGGCAGCGATGCCATCCACCAGGTCGCGAACCTCCACCGTTTTTTGATCATTAAAGCCGATGCCGTGTCCCGGCCCGAGACAGAAGGCGGCATACTCCGGATGGGCGGGCCCGAGCAACAGCGTCCGGAATCCCTGGCGATTCGCCGGATCCGCATGCAGATACAGCTTTAGCTCCGCCATACGCTCTTGACTAAAGCTGAGGGCGCCTTGGGTACCGGTAATGACATACGTCAGCCCCATCTTGCGCCCACAGGCGACGCGCGAGGCCTCGATCACGCCCTGCGCGCCATTGGCGAAGCGCACCAGCGCGTGCGCCTGATCTTCGTTTTCCACCGCCACTCGCAGCGAGGAGCCGGCATGCGCGGGACGCTGCGCGACAACGGTTTTCAGATCGCCGCAGACCTGCTCAATGTCGCCGACCAGATAGTGCGCCATGTTGACGATATGGGCGGCCAAGTCGCCCAGCGCGCCGAGCCCCGCACTCGCCTTCAGGCAATGCCAGTGAATCGGAAGCAACGGGTCGGCCAGATAGTCTTCGTTGTGAGTGCCGTAAAAATGGATCACCTCGCCGATCTCGCCACGAGAGATAATCTCCTGCGCCAATTTGGCTGTCGGGTTCTTCATATAGTTGAAGCCGACCAGCGTTTTCACGCCAGCTCGCTGCGCCGCCTCCACCATTTCCCGGGCATCAACGGCATTGAGCGCCAACGGTTTTTCCGAGTAGACGTGTTTGCCGTGTCGGATCGCCTCCAGCGCCATCGCCTTATGCAACGAGTTCGGCGCACAGATATCCACCACATCGACCAGTGGATCGGCGACCAGTTCACGCCAATCGCCGGTGGCTCGCTTAAAGCCAAAAGCGCGCGCCGCCTCCGCCGCCAATTGCGGCGTGATTTCCGCCACCATTTCACGCACCAATTTGCCACGCAGGTTGAACACCACTGGCGCCTGTGCGTAAGCAATGGCATGCGCCCTGCCGATGTAGCCGCTACCGATTAAGCCAATACGAACCTCTTTCATCATCCGCTCCCTCACAATGCGCCACGACGGCTCTTGGCATAGGTGTCAAAGGCGACCGCCAGTATGATAATTAGCCCGGTAATAATTTGTTGGTAGTAGGCTGACACGTTCATCAGCACCAGACCGTTGATCAGGATGCCCATAATGATCGAGCCGATAATGGTGCCGCCGATGCGGCCATAGCCACCCATCAGCGATGTTCCGCCGATCACCACCGAGGCAATCACCCGTAGCTCAAACGCAATTCCGGCCACCGCCTCGGCACTCCCCAGACGCGCACTGAGGATAAACCCGGCCAGGCCCGCCAGGCAGCCAATCAGCACATAGACGCTCACCAATACGCGTTTGACATTGACCCCCGCCAGGCGCGCGGCCTCCGGGTTACCGCCGATGGCGTATACGAAACGGCCCCAGCGCGTTTTATGCAGCGCCAGATAACCGCCAAGGGCCACCAGCGCGAAGACCCAGATAGGGATCGAGATACCGAATAGCTCGCCACGGCCCCACCAGCGATAGCCAGGATCAAAACCGGCGATCGGCGCACCGTCGTTAATCACCAGCGTCAAGCCGCGCCAAATGGTCATCCCGCCGAGGGTGACGATAAACGGCGGTAGACGTAGACGGGTCACGCCGAGGCCATGCAGAAAACCAATCGCCGTTCCCATTCCCAGGCAGATCCCCAGCCCCACCAGCCAACTCAGGCCACCCCAGGCGTTTGGGTCGACCATGGTGAAGTTATCGCCTTTAATCACATACGCAGCGGTCATCGCGCAAACCGCCAGAATCGAGCCCACGGACAGATCTATCCCGGCAGTCAGGATGACAACGGTCATCCCCACCGCCATGATTCCGTAAATGGATACCTCAGTCAGGATGTTGAAAATATTGCGTTCAGAGAAAAAATTGCTGTTCTGCGACTGGAAGAACATCAGCAACAGGATCATAAAAATCAGCACCCCGAAGCGCTCGAAGAACGCGATGGGATCGAAACGGCCCGAGCGCGTTACCGCCGTCTGTGTTTTAGAGGTCATCTGCGTCATGGGAAACTCCGTTCTGCTGCGTCCAAGGCGTGGTGATTGATGGCCATCATCATCATGAGGCGCTCTTCGCTGGCGTCATCACCGTGAATTTCACCCGTCACCCGTCCTTCGCTAAGGGTCATAATGCGATCGGACACCGCCATCACCTCCGGGAGATCGGACGAAATCACGATCACCGCTACGCCTTGTTTCGCCATATCAAACAACACCTGGTGCACTTCTGACTTGGTGCCGACATCAATACCGCGCGTCGGCTCATCCACGATGAGCAGCCGAGGATTGAGCGCCATGCAGCGCGCGAGAATAACTTTCTGCTGATTACCGCCGGAAAGCTTGCGCACCGCCTGATCGCTGTTCACCATTTTGATCTGCAACGCCTGACGGTAAGTGGCAATCAACGCATCCTCTTTGCGTCTATTCACGAAATACCCCCAGCGCAGCAGCGAGGAGAGACAGGAGAGCGACAGGTTGGCGCGGATAGACAGTCCCAGTACCGCCCCCTCTTTTTTGCGGTCTTCCGGTACCAACGCCACCCCCTGAGCGAGGGCATACAGCGGGCTGCGCGGCTGATAGGGCACGCCATCGAGCTCAAACTGACCCGCGCTGAAGCTATCGGCGCCAAACAGGCAACGAGCCACCTCAGTACGCCCGGCGCCGACCAGCCCAGCGATGCCCAGCACCTCGCCGGCGTGCACCTGGAAACTGATGTCATGCAGCGCGATACCGTGTGGATCTAACGGCGGCTTTTCACGGCACAGCCCCTTCACCGCCAGACGAACGGGTTTATCTTCGTGGTGAGTTTCGCTGGGTGGTCGCCGGTTGAAGGCTACGTCGCGCCCGACCATCATGCGGATCAGTTGCTCGACGTTGGAGTCCGCCACCGCGCCGCTGCCGCTAAAGCGGCCATCTTGCAACACGGTGAATTTGTCGCAGAGCTGGAATACCTCGTGCAGACGGTGGGTGACATAAATAATGCTCACGCTGCGCGCCTTGAGCTCCCGCACCACCCGGTGTAGGCTCTCCACTTCGCTATCGCTCAGCGCCGCCGATGGTTCGTCCATAATGATCAGCTTGGCATTCAACGTCAGCGCGCGGGCGATCTCTACCATTTGCTGCTGCGCCACGCTTAGGCGCGCCACTGGCGTCGTCGGCGCGACGTGCAGTTGCAAGTAATTGAGAACCTCCTGCGCCGCCTGATTGAGTGCCTTTTCATCGACGATAAAACGGCGTTTACGCGGTTCGCGGCCAAGAAACATATTTTCCGCGATGGTCATATTGGGCAGCAGGTTAAATTCCTGATAGATGGTAATAATCCCCTTGTTCTGCCGCTCGACCGGTGAATCCGCCTGCGATAGTAGAGCGCCGTTAAACCAGATTTCGCCGCTCGTCTGCGGCTGCGCACCGGCCAACGCCTTCAGCAGCGTGGATTTCCCCGCTCCGTTTTCTCCCAGCAACGCATGGATCTCACCCATGCCAACGCTCAGTTGCGCGTTGCTCAATGCCCAGACGCCGGAGAAGCTTTTCGTCAAATGGCTGACGTTGAGTAAAGGTTGCGACATCGACCGCTCCTCTTTGTTCATCGTGGGCCGCCACCGCCGCGCTGGCCCTGGGGAGATCAGTGACCGGCCTCATCAATACGTTCGGCCTGCTGTAAGTTTTCCTGGGTGATCAGCGTTGGCGGATAGTCTGCGCCAACGATCGCGCGCGACTCACGCACCTTGGCAACCAGTTGGCTCATTGCCGTCTGAACCGCATAACCCGGACGCTGATCGGCCGTCACCGCCATCCAGCCGTCGCGCACCCGCGCCAAGGCCTCCGGCACCGCGTCAAAACCGGTTACGAGCACCTCTCCCGGGGTGAATCCCTGACTCTGTAGCGCCTCGATCGCGCCTAAGGCCATATCATCGTTGGCCGCCAGGATCACCTGCGGACGCTGGGGCAATGAGGGCAGGACACTCTCGACAATGCGCATTCCTTCGGAACGCATCCAGTTACCACTTTGATCAGCGACGATCTTGTACTTATCTCCCCCCGCCTTCAGGCTGTCGCGGATACCTTTACTCCGCTCGATGTTGGAAGAAGAGCCTGGCTGGCCAGTTAACAGAATAATCTGCGCACCGTCAGGGAATTGACGCTTAACAAAGTCGCCGATGGCCTGGCCGCCCTTATAATTATTGGCACCGAAGTGCGGTACCTTACGCTGGCTGTTGACAGAACGATCGAGGGTCACTACCGGCAACGTGGCTCGCTGGATCTCATCCACGGCACTGGCGACGGCGTTAACATCATTAGGCGAAACAATAAACCCCTGTGCGCCACGGGTGATGGCGTTTTCAAGATCCGCCACCTGTTTTGGCGAACTGCCCTGCCCATCCAGCACTTGCAATTGTATGCCCATCGTTTTGGCCGCTTTTAGCGCCGTGCGTTGCATGTGCACTTCAAACGGCATCGCCAGGTTTGGCGTGCTGAAAACGATCTGCTCGTTCTCGGCCCAGGCGGCTCCGGATGTCACGGCGATGAGGGTGGCAAAGATCAGCTTTTTCATGGTTATGTCTCTCTGTCGGGGGGATCACACGGCTTAGAGGAGGACCGTTCGCTGGCTGAGTAGCGATTCCAGCGCTTTATCCGCCAGATACAGCGCCCGTTCACCATCATCACCGCTGCATTCAGGAGCCACCTCGCCGCGCAGAACGGCAACAAAGTGCGCCCACTCCGCGGCGTAGGCCAGACCGTAGCGCTGCAAGAAAAAGTGTTCAGGCAGCGCGTGGGTCGCGCCGTTTGGACCATAGTGCTGCACCTGGTTTTCCAGAATATTGCCCACGCAGAGCAGCCCTTCGGAGCCGTGCAGCTCAAGACGCTGATCGTAGCCATAGGCTGAGCGGCGACTGTTGACGATGGTCGCCAGCGCGCCGGAGGCGTACTTAAGCACGATAAAAGCGGTATCGATATCGCCCGCCTCGCCAATGGCCGGGTCAATCAGATTGCTGCCCTGGGCGTACAGCGATACCGGCTCTTCCCCCATGATAAAGCGCGCCATATCGAAATCGTGGATGGTCATATCGCGAAACAGGCCACCGGACACCCGCACATACTCCAGCGAGGGCGGCGCGGGATCGCGGGAGATAATCATCAGCGATTCCGGCGTACCAACGCGCCCGGCCAACAGCGCATGTTTAACCTGACGGAACTGTGGATCGAAACGGCGGTTAAAGCCGATAAACAGTGGCACGTCATACTGCGTGACTACCCTCAAGCAGTCACGCACCCGCGCCAAATCCAGATGAATCGGTTTTTCGCAGAAGATGGCTTTGCCATGACGAGCGGCCTGCTCAATCAGATCGGCGTGGGTGTCGGTCGCGGAGGCGATCAGTACCGCGTGCACGTTAGGGTCGGTCATCGCCTCGTCGAGGCTCTGCTGGCGGGCCTGGTACTGCGTGGCCAGGCGCGCGGCGCATTCATGGAGGGGATCGACGACGGACCAGAGTCTAGTCTCTGGGTGACGAGCGATGTTAGCGGCATGTAGCTGACCGATACGGCCAGCGCCCAGTAAAGCGATGTTAAACATAGCGGCTCCTGGTACGAGTAACTACGGTGAACGAACACCCATAAATAGAACATTAATTTCATTTTCATTAAAAGTGAAAGTTATATTTTTGCGCCAGAGATAACACTTTTGCAAAAATCAGGATGATATGTGTTATCAACATCACAACATTTAGTGCATATTGTGGGACGTAAAGAGGAGAATGGCGCCAACGATAGCTGTTTGCTCCCACGCACTGTTGGCCGTGGGAGTGAAACAAAAGAGAAAAATGGAATAAGAATTTCGCGGTAATGGTAAACTCAATACTGTCGCGCGTTTTGCAACTGAGCCCGCGTCTGCTGCGCGGCGTCACGCACCGCCGGCGATGTCGCAACCTGCGCATCACCGGTACGCCACCAGGCGGCGTAGTCGTGCGACATGGTCTTCGGCAGTACCTTGATATCAAGCAGCGTCGGTCCGGGATACCCCCGAGACGCCATCAATGCAGTCAGCAGACTTTGCTCGTCATGCACCCGCCACGCACGACAGCCGTAGCTTTCGGCGTTCTGCGCGAAATCTACTGTCACCAGTGGACCGTCCAGTCGCCCGGTAAGCGGATTGCGCTGACGGTTTTCGGTGGCGAGGCTGTCCATGCCGTGTCCCATCTGCAAGTTATTGATGCAGCCAAACCCGGCGTTATCAAACAGCAGTACGGTGATGTTGATCCCCTCTTGCACCGCCGTTTGCAGCTCGGAGTGCAACATCATGTACGATCCGTCGCCCACCATGGCATAGACCGGCTGCTGCGGCATGGCAAGCTTCACGCCAACAGCGGCGGCAATCTCATACCCCATGCAGGAGTAGCCATATTCCAGATGGTAGCTGTCGGGCGTCTTCACCTGCCACAGCCGTTGTAAATCCCCGGGCAGCGATCCTGCGGCCCCCACCACGATGGCATTCTCTTCAATATGCTGGTTGATAAGTCCTAACACCCGCGTCTGAGTCAGATGGCTGCTAAGCGTCTCTGCATATTCCCGCAGTTGTCCGTCGAGATGCCCGGCAATTTCCGGCGCCTCGGCGGGCGACCACGTCCGCGCCCACAGGCGGCGGCATTCATCGCGCCAGGTCGTCATCGCTCGACACAGCTCGTCGCCCCACTGACTACGGTAATCGGCAAGCGCCGTCGTCAACGCCGTAAGCCCGCTACGGGCATCGGCCACCAGCGCCGTGGCGTCAAGCTTTAGCGCGTCGAACTCCGCGACGTTGAGTAGCAGGAAATCCACATCGGGATGGGAAAACAGGGTCTTCGAAGCGGTGGTGAAATCGCTTAGACGCGTGCCGACGCCGATCACCAGATCCGCCTGCGACGCCAGTTGGTTTGCCGCCAATCCGCCAGTCACGCCAATACCGCCGAGATTCAACGGATGATCGCTGGTCAGCGCCCCTTTTCCGGCCTGTGTTTCAGCGAACGGCAGTTGTAGCGTCTCGACGAACGCGCGAAACGCATCGTGCGCGCCCGAGTAACGCACCCCGCCACCGCACACCACCAGCGGCCGACGCTTACGGGAAATCAGCGCCTGAGCCTGCGCCAGACGCTGCCTATCCGGCGGACGCCGCTCAATAATATGCACCCGCTGAGCGAAAAAGCATTGCGGGTAATCCCAAGCCTCCCCCTGCACATCCTGTGGCAGACAAATCGTTACCGCCCCGGTGGCCGCGGGATCGGTAAGGGTGCGCATCGCGTTCAACATCGCACTCATCAGCTGTTCCGGGCGGTTAATCCGATCCCAGTAACGGGAGACCGGACGCAAGCAGTCGTTGGTACTAATACTCAAGTCGTGGTACTGCTCGATTTGCTGTAGTACCGGATCCGGTTGGCGACTGGCGTAGATATCTCCCGGCAATAGCAGCAGCGGAATGCGGTTTGCCGTGGCGGTGGCTGCCGCCGTTACCAGGTTGGCGGCGCCCGGTCCCACCGAGGTGCTGACGGCAAAAATACGTAAGCGCCGATGCTGCTTGGCGAAACCGGTCGCCATGTGCGCCATTCCCTGCTCGTTGCAACCCTGCATGATCTGTAGATGACCGGCATCCTGCGCCAACGCCTGCCCGATACCCAGCACGTTGCCGTGGCCGAAAATCGTCGCGATCCCCGCCACAAAAGGCATCACCTGTCCGTCGACCCAGACATACTGTTGATTCAGGAATCGGACCAGCGCCTGAGCCATGGTCATTCGTTCGGTTTTCATACCCCCTCCCATCATCCCAGCGTCGGCATGGCAAAGGCCGCGTCGCTAGCCTGTTGTCTTTCCGGCCAACGCGCGGTGACCGTTTTCATCCGGGTGTAAAAGCGTACGCCATCCTGGCCATGCACATTGAGCGGGCCAAAAATGGAACGCTTCCAGCCGCCGAAACTGTGAAAGGCCATGGGTACCGGAATCGGGACGTTAACACCGACCATTCCCGCCTGAACCTCATCACAGAAACGGCGCGCGTAACCGCCGTCGCGGGTAAAGATGGCGGCACCATTACCATATTGATGGCGGTTAATCAGCGCGACTGCGCTGTGATAATCGGCGACACGCACCACAGAAAGCACCGGGCCAAAAATCTCTTCTTGGTAAATATCCATGTCGGCAGTCACCCTATCGAATAGCGTAGGACCGACGAAATACCCCTGCTCATGTCCGTTAAGACGCAGACGGCGACCGTCAACACGTAACATCGCCCCCTGCGCTTCACCGCTGTCGATATAGCCCAACACCTTACTGCGATGAGCGGCGGAGATAAGCGGCCCCATCTCATTTTCCGGCACCTGATCGAGTCCCGGCCCGACCCGCAGCGCGGCAATCCGGCTCTCCAGTCGGGCGCATAGCGCATCGGCCACCGACTCCCCCACCGCCAACACCACGGAAAGCGCCATACAACGCTCGCCCGCCGCACCGTACGCCGCCCCCATGATAGCGTTGACCGCCATATCCATATCCGCATCCGGCATCAGGATGCAGTGGTTTTTAGCCCCGCCAAGCGCCTGACAGCGTTTGCCGTGCGCGGAAGCGGTCTGATAAACGTATTGCGCCACGGGCGTCGAGCCGACAAAGCTCACCGCCTGAATGCGTGGATCTGACAGTAGAACGTCCACGGCTTCTTTATCGCCCTGCACAACATTAAACACGCCGTCCGGTAACCCGGCCTCTTGCAGCAGTTTCGCCAGCGCCAACGCGAGCGAAGGATCTTTTTCTGACGGCTTCAGCACAAAGGTGTTACCGGTCGCCAACGCGACAGGGAACATCCACATCGGCACCATTGCCGGAAAGTTAAACGGCGTGATCCCCGCGCACACCCCCAACGGCTGCATCAGCGAATAACTGTCAACGCCGCTGCCCACATTGGCAGAGTGTTCTCCCTTTTGCAGATGTGCGATCCCACAAGCGAATTCGACCACCTCTAAACCTCGGGTCAGCTCCCCCAGGGCATCAGAATACACCTTGCCATGCTCTTCACTGATCAGCCGCGCCAGGGCCTGCCTGTGCTGTTCAAGCAGCGCGCAAAAACGGAACATCACCCGCGCGCGTTTTAGCGGTGACTGCTGGGCCCAGGCGGGAAATGCGCGAGCGGCGGCGGCAATGGCCTGCTCCGTTTCCTGCGCCGTACTCATCACCACCTGGCGGATGGGTTCGCCGCTGGCCGGGTTAACGATGGTCTGTATGCGCTGGCCTGCTCCGGTGATACATTCGCCGTGAATAAAATTCGCTACCGTCTCCATCCTGCACCTCTCGCTGTTGGTCTGTGACTGTGACCCGGACACTGTACATGAAACAAATATTCCACTTTAAGACAAAATAAAATAAATGGCGATTATTGTGATCGAAGGTGTGTTTTTATGTTAATAACGCGTATCGCCATAGCCAGTTGCGCTAGGCCGCGAGTGCCGCGAGTGCCGCGGAATCACGTATGAAGTCGCGCTTTCATTTTGAGGCGTACGGAATGAGCGAGGTTTTAAAAAGGCGGTGTAGCGTTTAGAATCAGAGAACTATGTTATGGGGGGACTATGACGACAGCATCCAGCCTGAATGAGTTACAGCAACAAATCCGTAGCCGCTACGATAGCCTAAGCAAAAGGTTGCAACAGGTATCCCGCTACGTGCTGGATAATACCAACAGCGTGGCCTTCGATACGGTGGCCGTGATCGCTGAACGCGCCGGGGTGCCACCATCAACGCTGATCCGCTTTGCTAATGCCTTTGATTTCACTGGTTTTAACGAAATGAAACAGCTGTTTCGTATGAACCTGATGGAGGAAACCGCCAGCTACAGCGAGCGTGCACGCATGTTCCGCGAAATGGAAGGCCAAACCATACCGGAAACCCCGCTGGATATCCTGCAAGAATTCGCCCGCTCCAATGCGCAAGCGCTACAGCAATTAGCCGCCCGCGCCGAGCCGGAGAAGCTGCAACGCGCGGTAGAACTGTTGGCGGAGGCCGACACCATTTACATCGCCGGGTTGCGTCGTTCATTTAGTGTAGCCGCCTATCTAACCTACGCATTGAGCCATCTCGACTGCCGCCCGCTTCTCCTTGACGGCATGGGTGGGATGCTATGCGAGCAGATAAACCGCATCGGCACGCGCGATATCGTGGTATCCATCAGCTTCTCCCCCTACGCGGAGGAAACCGTGCTGATCAGCGAAACCGCCGCGAACGTCGGCGCACGGCAGATCGTCATTACGGACAGCCAGGTTAGCCCGCTCGCCACCTTTAGCGATCTCTGCTTTGTGGTGAAAGAGGCACAAGTGGATGCGTTTCGCTCCCAGTCCGCCACGTTGTGCCTGGTGCAGTCGCTGGTGGTGGCGCTGGCGTACCAGTTGGGTAACTCAATCCCCTCAGCGCCATGAGGTAGCCTGACGTTGTACTGCACACCAGGCTTGCGGCAGGCATTCCGGCTCCGCTTGGCCGCACGCCAAGCTATCGGCCGGGGCGGTAATGGGTAAGGGAGGCGCGGCGGCGGGTGCCTTGATCAACGCTGACGCCGCTCAAGGCGCGCATCACGCGCAAGAAAGCAACAAAAAAGCGCGGCTCATGCCGCGCTCTATGTAGTCACTGATACCGTCGCTTAATTCTGGGCCGGTTTCGCGTGCTGCTGCTCCAACTGGGCCAAGTCTTCGGCGATTTTCACCGTCTCATTCAGGTAAGGATCCGGCTCCTGATAATCCTTCGGAATATCATCCAGCGAACTGATCGGCTTCTTACCCGCCAACTTCAGGCGCGCGTTGATGCGCTGGAGGCGGATGGCATCGTCTTCTTTGTTCTCCTTCTCACGCTGCGCGTAGTTGAGAGAGACAATGTTGCGCCGTGCCTTCAGTGCCTTGTAGTGCGCGATATCCTGCGCGATATACTGGAACTCGGGATCCTTGGCGATACGTGCATCGTGCGACACCAACAGTTGCGGATCGAAACGCTGCACATCCCCAGCCTTGGTATACTCGGCCGCGCGAATGCTATCCCACGGCAGGGCGTTGTCTTCGAAGCTCTCGCCAGTATCCGCCGGGTCGACGCCAGTCGGCATCACTATATCCGGGGTGACCCCCTTACGCTGGGTGCTGCCGCCGTTGATACGGTAGAATTTCTGGATGGTGTACTGCACCGAGCCCAGATCCGGCCACTCTGGACGCAGCATCTGATCGTAGATGCGGTTCAGCGAGCGATACTGCTGCACCGTCCCCTTACCGAAGGTCGGTTCGCCGACGATCAAGGCGCGATCGTAATCCTGCATCGCGGCGGCGAAGATCTCCGAGGCGGAAGCACTGAAACGGTCAACCAATACCACCAGCGGTCCCTTGTAATACACTACCCCGTCGTTGTCGGCATCTTCACGTACCTTGCCGATGTTATCGCGCACTTGCACCACCGGCCCGCTCGGAATGAATAGCCCGGAGAGCGAGACTGCCTCGGTCAGCGCCCCACCGCCGTTACCCCGCAGATCGATGACGATGGCGCTAACATGCTGTTTCTCCAGTTTCTGCAACTGTACCTTCACGTCGTCCGTCAGACCGACGTAGAAACCGGGAATATCCAACACGCCGATCTTATGGCCGTCGACCGTCTTCACACTCATCTTCACCGCGCGATCTTCCAGGCGGATACGCTCGCGCGTCAGGGTGACGATGCGCGTCTTGGTACCTTTACCGGCCGGCAGGATCTCCAGACGAACCTTACTGCCCTTCGGCCCTTTGATCAGGGCGACCACATCATCCAGACGCCAGCCGATCACGTCGACCAGCGGTTTACCGGGTTGACCGACCGCCACGATGCGATCGCCGACCTTCAAGATCTTACTCTTGGCCGCCGGCCCACCGGCGACCATGGAGTTAATCTGGGTATAGTCGTCTTCCGTCTGCTGCAATACCGCGCCGATACCCTCCAGCGACAGACTCATGTCGGTGTTGAACTGTTCGGTATTGCGCGGCGACAGATAGCTGGTGTGCGGATCGATCTCGCGAGCGAAGGCATTCATAAACAGCTGGAAGACATCTTCGCTGTTGCTCTGCGTCAGGCGCTTGATGGCGAATTGGTAGCGTTTGGTCAGGATCTTTTGGATCTCCGGCCAATCTTTCCCCGCCAATTTCAGGTTTAGCGCATCATACTTCACCTTGGCGTACCAGAGCTTATCCAGCTCGGCCACACTGGTCGGCCAGGGGGCCTTACTGCGATCGATATCGATGGTGTCGTTACCGTCGAAACTCATCGGCTTCTTCAACAGACTCAGAGCGTATTCATAACGCTCCAAGCGACGCTGCTGCGACAAGTTAAACAAGGCATAGGCCGTATCCAGTTGACCGCTGCGCAGTTGATCGCCCAGCTTGCCTTCCTCATCGCGAAAACGTGCGATATCCGAGGCTAAAAACACGTTGTGATTGTAATCCAACATGTTGAGGTAGCGATTAAAGATCTTCTTCGAGAAGTCTGCGTTGAGATCAAACTGGCGGTAATGAGAGCGAGTAAAGCGAGCGGTAACCCGCTCGCTGACCGTTGCATGCTGAGGCTCTTGATGCAACTGAGGCAGCTGGACGGCGTCGTTGACCGCCTCGTCCGCTGCAAAAACGGTACCCGCAACCAGGGTTAGTGCAATTGCCGATACCCGGAAAAAATTGTTCATGCCAGGGTTGGCCTCCGTATCAGAACTGCAAGTGTTCTGTGCGTACAATCATTGCCAGACCGTTGGACAGCTGGACGCGGACACCGTCTTTGGTGATTTCGAGTACGGATGCCTCCATGGCATTTTTCCCAGCGCTTACCTTCACGGTTTGCCCCAGATGCAGCTGCTCCAGCGAGGTCACGGGCGTGGCACGCTGTTCCACGGCCTCATGCGCCACGCGCGGCTTGCGCTCTTGCGCACTCTTGGCGTTACGCGGCTTACGCGGCGTGTTGTTGCCCTGCTCGGCATCGCGACGCGCGGCTGGCTTCTTACCGGCCGGACGGGGACGACGCGCTTCGCGCTTTTCGCCCTGCTCAGCGGCCTCGCGCTTACGCGCTTCACGCTGCGCCTGGACGCGCGCTTTCGCTTCTTCCAGTTGCTGACGCGCATGTTCGACATGCTGTTCGTCCAGCACGCCACAGGCGTTGCCATCCAGATCGACACGCTCTGCACCCAGTTTTACCCCGTGCAGATAGCGCCAGCTGGATGTGTAAAGACGGAGTGCTGAACGTAGCTGAGTCTTGCTCAGGCCGTTTTCTTCCCCCTGCATACGCGCGACCAGATCCTGAAAGATGCCGATCTTCAGCGGGCGGGCTTCACCCTCGGCACTAAAGCACTGAGGGAAACGTTGAGCCAAAAAGGCGATGACTTCTTTACTACTGTTCAACTTTGGTTGATTTTCCATGAAATTTCCTGATTACAACGGGTTTGCCAACCAGCGATGGCATGAACAGGCGTCATTATAATGAGGCTACCGCCAAATGCCATGCCATCCGCACTACAACCTTACGCAAAAGTCACAAATTTTGCCCAGTCGCAATGCGCCAAGTGCTGGCAGAGCGCCGCCACCACGGCTTTCAGTCCCATTTCATCCTCGTCATCGAAACGCGCAAACTGTGTACTGTCGAGATCGAGCACCCCAATCGTGCGCCCCGCGACCACTAACGGCAACACGATCTCCGCGTTGCTCGCCGCGTCGCAGGCGATATGCCCGTCGAAAGCATGCACATCATCGACGCGCAGCACTTGACCGCTGGCACAGGCGCTGCCACAGACTCCACGCCCGAGAGGGATGCGGACACAGGCCAGCTTGCCTTGAAACGGCCCCAATACCAAGGTGTTTCCATCCACAAAATAGAAACCGGCCCAATTCACCGCCGGCAGACGCTCGAACAACAATGCACTGACATTGGCCAAGGTCGCGATAGTATTAAATTCGCCGCTGCACAGCGCGCTGAGATCGCGGGTCAGCTCGGCATAAAACGTGTGTTTACTCATGATCCTCTCTATCACAACGGGGGATGATTAAATGACGCAGCGAACCTTGCATAAAGTAAGCATTAAATGCGACAACACACAAGTGAAAAGCCGAATGGCTTCGTGTTAAGCGGTAACACAATGTATATTGATTCACGGTTCGCGTCACCGTTATATACCCGCTTCGCAGTCAACCAAGGGACGATAGATGCGCAGCTCGTTTCTCCGCCACCTCCATCTCGCGTCGGTATCCGGGCAATGAGTGCCCTCAAGCCACGCCCCGCTCCGGCGACGCCGCGGCGGCTACGCTGCCCGCAATGCGATGCGTTGTGCCATCTGCCGCCCATCGCCGCCGACCAGACGGCTTACTGCCCACGCTGTCAAGCGCGACTGTATGAGGGGCGGGACTGGTCATTGATCCGCCTCAGCGTCCTGGCACTCACCCTGTTGCTCTTACTGCCTTTAGCGCTGTTCGAACCGCTGCTACAGATCCGCCTGTTCGGTGTCAGTATCTCGACTAGCCTATGGCAAGGCATCGTGCAGATGGTCCGCCAGGGCGATTGGTTGACGGCCGCCATGGTGGCCTGGTGCGTCGTCGTCACCCCGCTGCTGCTCCCCGTGACAGTGCTGGCTCTGTACCTCGGCCAGCGCTGGCGCTGCAACCTGCGCCCCCTACTGCGCATGCTCAGCCGGGTGCGCGCGTGGATCATGCTGGACATCTATCTGGTGGGGCTGGCCGTCGCCTGCATTAAAGTACGCGAATACGCCACTATCGACGCCGGCCCGGCACTACTGGCCTACATCGCCGCCACTTTGCTGCTGTTACTGATGCTGATCCACCTCAACATGGAGCAACTGTGGCGACGCTGTTACCCCCAACCGCTCAGCCACGCGCCCGATGAGGCCCTACAACTGTGCGAGATCTGCCTGCACAGCGCACCGCCAGATGCCCAAGGCCGTTGCCAGCGTTGCCGCCACCCGCTGCACGCGCGCCAGCCCCATAGCCTGCAAAAAAGTTGGGCCGCTCTGCTGGCCGCCATGGTGATGCTACTGCCCGCCAACCTGTTGCCGATCTCTATCCTCTACGTCAATGGCACACGCATCGAGGACACCATCCTCTCCGGCATCGCCAGCCTGGCCCAGGGCGGTAACCTGCCGATCGCCGCCATCGTGTTTATCGCCAGCATCGTCGTTCCCTTGGTCAAGGTGGCGGTATTGCTATTCCTATTATTAGGGATTCAGTTTCGTCAGGTTCACAACCTGGTGGTTCGCATGCGCCTACTGCGGCTGGTCACCTGGATCGGCCGCTGGTCGATGCTGGATCTGTTTGTCATCGCGCTGATGATGTCGCTGATCGATCGCGATCAGCTACTCTCGTTTACCATGGGACCGGCGGCGCTCTACTTTGGCGCCGCGGTCTTGCTCACCATTCTGGCCGTGGAGTGGCTGGACAGTCGACTAATATGGGACACCTATGCAACCAACGACGCCAACGCGCGCGAATACGCAGAATAATGCCCTGATCCGCCATAAGCGCCGCCTCTCGCCTTTCTGGCTGCTGCCTTTTGTCGCGCTGCTGATCGCCGGCTGGATGGGCTATCACGCCCTCCAAACGCGCGGCGAGACGGTGGTTGTCCGCTTCCATTCCGCGCCCGGTTTGGTCGCCGGACGCACACCGGTGCGCTTGCAAGGTGTCGAGATCGGTACGGTAAGCAACGTCGCCGTGACCCCCGATCTACGCCACATCGAGGTCACACTCAACATCCAGCGTAGCATGCGACAGACCCTACGCCAGGGCAGCCAGTTCTGGCTGGTCACCCCGCAGCTCTCGCTAGCTGGCACCTCCGGGCTGGATGCATTAGTCGGCGGCAACTACATCGCCATGCTGCCGGGTGAGGGGCCGCCGCAGACACGCTTCACCGCCTTGACGGAGCCCCCGACGCTACGACCGAACGGCGACGAATTGTTACTGCAACTGTACGCCGCGGATCTCGGCTCCCTGAGCATCGGTTCTCCGCTCTATTACCGCAAGATCCCGGTGGGCCGGGTTTACAACTATGCCATCGCCGAGACGCAACAGGGAGTACGCCTCGATGTGCTTATTGAACCGCGCTTCGCCGCTCTGGTTAAGGAGAACAGTCGCTTCTGGAATGTCTCCGGTATCCGCGGCGATGTCAGCCTGTCGGGTATTTCGCTCCAGGTCGATGGGCTAACGGCCCTGGTCAACGGCGCCATCGCCTTCGACTCGCCCCCCCAGACGCCCACGGCGCGTGCCGGCAGCCGTTTTACCCTTTATCCCGATCTTGCCAGTAGCCAGCGCGGCGTCACGGTTCACCTGACGTTGCCGAGCGGCGACGGCCTGCAAGCCAATCGCACACCATTGCTCTACCAGGGGATCCAGGTCGGGCTACTTACGGCGCTCAACCTGACGGCGGATGGCCAGGTGGACGGGACGCTGGCCGTCGATCCCAGCATCGTCGATCTGCTACGCGAGCAGAGTCGCATCAGCCTCAGCGCGACACGTCTCAACCTCAGCCAGCTCAATCTGAGCCAATTGGTGAGCGGCAGTGTACTGGAACTGCACCCGGGCGCGGGAGCCGCACGCCGCGACTTCCGTGTGTTGCCCGCCGCTCAGGCTTTGAGTCAGGAGGCGGGAGCCCTGCACCTGACCCTCGACGCCGAGCAAAGCTATGGCATCGACGTCGGCCAACCGGTGCGCCTGAAAGGTATCCGCATCGGTCAGATCAGCGCACGCGAATTGCACGGCGACGGCGTACGCTTCACGGCGATCATCGCCGCGCCCTACCGTCACACCATCCACGGCGATAGCCGCTTCGTGGTCAACAGCCGTCTCGCCGTGCGCGTCGGTCTCGATGGGGTCGCCCTGACAGGCGCCGCGCCCCAAGAATGGCTGGACGGGGGAGTGACCCTATTGCCCGGCCGTCAAGGTGACGCGCGTAGCCACTACCCGCTGTACCGCGACGCCGAGGCGGCCGAAGACGGTATCCTCGGCGAGAAGCCGCCGACCACCCTCACCCTGCGCGCCGCCACCCTGCCCGACATTCAGCCCGGTTCGCCGTTGCTATACCGCAAGTTCCGCATCGGCGAGATCAGCGCGATCGAACCACGGCGCGACGGTTTTGATGTGGCTCTGTATATCCAGCCCGCCTATCGCCATCTGCTGGGAGCCGAGAGCGTCTTCTGGGCCGAGGGCGGGGCCAAGGTACAGCTCAACGGCGCGGGGCTGACAGTTCAAGCTGCGCCCTTGGCTCGCGCCCTCAAGGGCGCCGTCAGTCTCGATAACCTTAGCGGCGTACAGGTGCCGCGCGGGGCACCGCGGCCGCTCTACCCGAACGAAAGCGCCGCCCGCGCCGTTGGCGGACACATCACCCTCTCCACTTACGACGGCGCCCGTCTGGCACCCGGCATGCCGATCCGCTACCTCGGCCTCGACATCGGCCAACTGGCCTCCCTCGGCTTGAGCCGCGATCGGCGTCAGGTCTTGGCGCAGGCGGTACTCTACCCCGAATATGTCGACGCCTTCGCTCGCAGCGGCACCCGCTTCTCGTTGGTCACCCCCCGCATCTCGGCGGCTGGGGTCAATAATCTGGAAGCGCTGCTCCAACCCTATATCAACCTAGAGCCGGGCGGCGGCAAGGCGTCGCGTCACTTCGCGCTGCAAGACGCCACCCTGAGCGACGCACGCTATCTCGACGGGATCAACATGGTGGTGGATACACCGGATGCCGGCACGTTGCAGATCGGCACACCGGTCTTGTACCGCGGAATCGAGGTGGGCACCGTCACCGCACTAACACTCGGCAATCTGGGGGATCGGGTACAGGTGGCGCTGCGCATCGGGCGTGAATACCAACGCCTAGTGCGCAGCAATAGCGTCTTCTGGCAAGCGTCCGGCTACAGCCTGGCCTTTGGCCTGACGGGCGGCGTGGTGAAAAGCGGCACCTTCCAGCAATTTATCCGCGGCGGCATCGCCTTCGCCACCCCGCCGAGCACGCCGTTGGCGCCCTCGGCGGCGGCGGGAACGCACTTCTTGCTCCACGATACCCCACCGAGCGGGTGGCAAAATTGGGGAACCGCCATCCCGCTCCGCTGATGGCGTCGCCCCGCCGAATCGGCGGGGCGCGCTTAGGCCGGTAACCGGCGAATACGGGCGGGTAATCCCTGGCGCGCGGCAGCACCGACCACCCAGTCGAGTAACACCCCCGGACTCTGGCGCGTCGGATCGACTAAGCCCAGCTGGTTCAGGCTAACCCCAGCCAGCGAGATGGCTGGCTCCGGCTGCGATACCCCGTCGATAATGTGCGCCCGGGCGCCCAACTCCCAATGGCCATAGCCATGTTCGATGGCGATCACGCCCGGCATCGCGCTCTCCAACAGCATGGCACGCGCGCGCAACTGACCGCCAGGCGTGGTCACCTCGACCCAATCGCCGTTAGCGATCCCCCAGCGCGCGCCATCCTGCGGATGCAAGTAAAGCGGGTTATCGCGTTTCACGCTACACAGACGCGGCGACAACGCTGATAGTGCGCTGTGAATGTTGGACTTATAGCTGGTCAGCTCAAACGGCCACTGATCCTGCGGCCACCGCTCGCGCAGCGGCGTACCGTCGGCCAGGCGCGGAGCCATCCAGGTCGGGCAACCGCAATAGCGCTCACCCGTCATGCTGTTCCGTGCCGCCGCCAACTGCGCATTCCACACTGCGAATGGCCGACGATAGCGATGGGCCATCCACGCGCCCTGATAGCGGCGATCGGCGTCTTCAAAGCGGCCTCCGCGCGCCAGGACGCTGGCGACCGGCCCGATCTCCTGCGCCGGCAGCGTCGCCTGCAACGTCGGTAAGAGACGATCGACGCCACTCAGCGCCATGTCCTGCGCCGTCGCCGGTGCCACGGGGGTGTCCACAAAGGCCAGGTTGGCGACAGCGCGCAGGTAATACTGCTCACCGCTGTCGATCGCCAGCCACTCGCCTTGAGCATTCTGTTGCGCGCGCGGCCCGAAACCCGGCAACGATAACCGCTTAGCCAGATCGATCAGGAAATTCTCCAGACACAGCGGGCGGCCATCCGCCGTCTTGGCGGTCAGCGGCGTCACCGCCGGCCAGCGCGCCGTGGCGGCGCGCGTCGGCACCCCATGCCAGATCCCGGCGATCCCCCAGCTCTCATAGGTCACCGTATCCGGCACCAGGTAGTCGGCCAAGGCGGTCGTCTCGTTAAGGAAGGCATCCACCGCCACGATCAGCGGCAACTGCGCCGGATCACGCAACCGCGGCTCTAGCAGGGCGCGCAATCCTGGTACCCCATACAGCGGGTTCGCCAGATGATTGATCCACGCCTTCAGACGGTAGGGATAGCCATCCAGCGCCGCACTCAACTGCTCGGTCAACAACGGCGAGGAGAGCGGATACCAAGGTGCACGCGCCGGATAGGGCGACTGCCCCGCCGCTTTCTTCTCTCGGTACTCGCTGCTTTGTTCATAATGCGCCTTGCTGCGCGATAACATCAGGCCACGCGGTTTGACCTTACCGGGGAAGGCATCGAAGTTATAGCATGGCCCCTTGCCGAAGGCGGGATAGGCGGGCGGTTTCGCCATCATCCCGCCTTTCAGGTTGATATTCCCGATCATCACATTCAACATCAAGATGGCGTAAGCGGTGTAGAAACCGTTGGCATGCATGGTGCCGCCATGCGTGTCGACTGCCGCCCGGGTGCCGTGGGAGGTCAGTTGTCGTGCCAACGCGACGATCTCCGCCTCGGGGATACCACAAATCGCGCTGTATTGCGCCAGCGTCAGTTTCTGCGCCTCATCGCGCAGGCAGGTCAAGGCACTCTTGACCCGCAGCGGCCCTTGCGCCCCCGCCAGCTCGCAGTCGACCCACAGACGCGCTGGGGCGGCGGTGTCGGCATCGGCCAACGCCCCATCGGCGGCAGCCAACACCAACGCCCCAGTGGCTAACGCATCGGGCGACGCGCCGGCCAGATCCGCCCGCGTGAGAAACTGCCCGACACGCGGATGATCCGGCTGACAGATCACCAGATGCGTGGCGTTGCACCAGTGTGCCTGGCCGGCCTGCTGCATCGCCGCCTCGCTCGGTTGGCTGAGATAATCGGCGTTGTAACGTTGATGTTCGATGATCCAGCGGATCATCGCCAGTGCCAGCGCCGCATCGGTGCCCGGACGGATAGGTATCCAGCGGTTGTTGGCCCCCGCCGCCAGGCTGGTGCTCAATGGCTGCGACGGAGCGACCACCACATAACTGAAGCCGGGTTGGCTGCGGGCCGCCGCGAGCTGGCGCGCCTGACGTTTGAACGGATTACCGGATTGCGCCGGCGAGGTACCGATATACAGCACGAACTCGACCGCCTCCAGATCCGGTTTCATGTGGGCGTTTTTGTCCAGATCCTGCATCAACGCACCGGAACCGGCACGGAACGCGTAGCCGCAATACGAACCATGGTGACCGAAGTTGCGCGAACCGAAGCTGTTCAGCGCGAAACGCTTGGTGATGTGATCGCGCCCCTCGTCGCCGGCATTGGTCACCAACAGTTGATTGGCGCGCGGGCCAAACTCTGGATGCGCCGGATCCAGCGGCGTTTGCAGATCGCGCAGCGCACGCAGCCCCTCGACCGGCCCTTCGCCGAACAGATCGCCACCCTCACAGATCTCGTGCAGCAATTGTTCATAGCTAATGGTCTGCCACCGCCCCTCACCCCGCTTGCCGACCCGCTTCATCGGTTGTGTGATGCGATAGGGACTTTCTCGGATCTCCAGCAGGGCGTTGCCGCGCGCGCAGGCGGTTGAGCGTCCGGCCAGCCCCGCCTCGCCAGCCAACGAACGCCAGGCCTCCGCCAAGGGCGTCGCATAGGGCAATTGTTGCTGTTGAGACAACGGATGATACGGATTACCGGCGATACGCAAGATCCGTTCACTGTGATTATCGATACGCATGCGTATGCCGCACAGGGTCCAGCAGCCGAAACACATCCCGTTGGCAAGACGCTGTCGAGGATTGACCTGCAAGCGCCCATCGGCATCGATACGCATCTCCGGCTGCAAGGCATTGCCAAACTGGGCGCTCCGGGTCGCTTCACCCGCCGTCCCCTGACTGATCCCACGTACCATATGGCGCACCGTCGGGGCGTAGCCCGCCGCGAATACCGCGCCGCCACCAGCGGCCAAGCCGAGTTTCAATAGCTGTCGTCTACGTTTGTCCATGTTATCGCTCCGCCGCGTCGTCGCGCGTCTCTATCAATTCAGTCAATATCGCTGCCAAGCAGATCCACAGTCCCGCCATCGCCGCAATGCCGAGCCAGCCTTCACTGCCCGCCACTAAGGTGTAGGGGTAAATGCCGGCGTCATAACGCGCTACTCGCTGCACATCGATCAGCGTCAACCAACGCACGGCGGCGGCCGCGGCCAAAGACAAGATGACCAGCAACCAACGCCAACGTAACAGCCAGATCGCGGTCAGCAAGGTCAGGAGCAACAAGGCTAAGGCGGGCCAGGCCTGTAGGCGCATGAAGTGAAGACCGACCTGAGGCAACGGCCCCTGCGGCCAGTACAGCCAAAGAACTAACAGCAGCAGACTGCTTGCGGCGCTTAGCCACAGCGTCAGACGCAGCAACCGTCCATCCTCCGCCGCTAAGCGTTGCCCCAGCAACCCGACGATCAGCAGGCCGAGCCCTACGCTAGCCAACGGGGCGCTCGCCACCCACAGCCATGGCAGCATCCACTGATGCCACAGGGGACGCGCACTCACGACCCATACCTCGCTGCCGGTATACAGGGCGATGCTGGCACCCGAGAGCAGCGTCAGCAGAGTGCAGAAGCGCAATTGGGCCGCTGAACTCTGCCAACTCCCCAAGGCCAAGCGCCGCCAGAAGGCCGCGCCGCGCGCCGAGGTGGTCAACAACGCCGGACGCAGGCAGAGCCAGGCGGTCAGCACTGCCAATACTGAAAAGAGCGGCAGCAGCAACGCCCCGCGCGACATCCAAGAGCCGGGAGTCAGGTGAGCGAAGAAGTGCCAGGCACGCCCCGGTTGATGTAGGTCGGCGGTGAGCGCCAGCGGCCCGACGATGGCCGAGATCAACAGAACCAGCGCCAAAGCGCGCACAAGCGTGACACTGTAACGATCGCCAGCGCGCAGGGCGAGCCAGAGCAACAACGCCGCGCCATAGGCGCTGCCGATGTAGAAGAAGTACTGCACGGCCCAGGGCAACCAGGCAACCGCCTGGGGCGCAACCAAGATCTCGTTAATCATGGGTGTATCTCCTCATCGCCATACAGCGCAGGCTGGCCGCTGACCTGGCTGACGAACGCCTGATCCAGTCCCAGATAGAACACGCGCGGTTCGGTGTGTTGCTCCGGCTTCAATTGGTAAATCTCTCCCGCATGCGCGGCCAGCAGACGGCTGAGGGTACTCTGCGGATCGTGCAGATCGCCGATAATACGCGCCCCACCGACGCAAGAGTCGACGCAGGCTGGCAGCAACCCGGCCTCCAGACGATGGGCACAGAAGGTGCACTTATCCGCAGTTAAGGTTTCCTGATTGATAAATCGGGCATCGTAGGGACACGCTTGCACGCAATAGGCGCAACCGACACAACGCGTGTTATCGACCATCACGATGCCGTCTGCGCGTTGATAGGTGGCCTGTACCGGACAGACCGGCACACAAGGCGGCTCCTCGCAGTGATTGCACAGGCGCGGCAGGGTAAACATCTGGCTTACCCCATGGGCGGCGACGCCGCTCACCTCATACTGCTTGACCGTGGTACGAAACTGGCCGATGGGCGGCAGATTCTCCATGCAACAGGCCACGGTACAGGCCTGGCAGCCGACACACTTACGTAAGTCGATCAGCATCGCCCAGCGTTTACCCCGTGTACCGTGCGGCGCCGTGCTCTCCTGGTTCGATGTCGCACTCTGCGCCTGCCAGGGCAATAGCGCTAGACCGGCAGTCAGGCTGCCGATCCCCAGCAACAGTCGGCGCCGTTGCTGCTGTTCGTTATCCTGCTCACACATCACTCTCCTCCCGCGTCGATGACGTTGTCTGTAACCTCACAGATCCGCCTTTCTTGATTCGCTTATTGATTGGCGTGATTTATTATGTGCAGGAGAGAAAAGCCCTTCCTATTGTGGAAAACCACAATAGCGTGCGATTGCTGACTTATATCAAAATTAACCCTCTGGCAAAAAGACGACTCCGGCCTCCGATGACTGTGCTGTTACGCCTCTACTGGCTATTATTGTTCTTGGTTTGTCTGCCGCCCGCTCAGGCGACATCGCCGCAACCGGTCACGATCGGCGTACTGGCGACGCGTGGCACCCAGATGGCCAACAGCCAATGGCAACCGCTAATCGCCTGGCTCAATCAGCGCTTGCCTGCCTATCACTTCCAGCTTCAACCCTACGATATCAGCGCGTTGGATAGCGCCGTGCGCCAACGACGCCTCGACTTCGTCATCACCAATCCCGGTCAGGCGGTTACTCTGGGGCGTCATGCGCCGCTCTCTTGGCTCGCGACGCTCAGGAGCCCGCTGCGCGCCGGAAACAACAACGTCATCGGCTCCGCATTAATCGTGCGGCGTGATAGCCGCCTGCGTCACCTGGCTGATCTGCACGGCAAGCGCATCAGCGCCGTCTCCCCCCAGGCTTTTGGCGGGTATCAGACCCTACTGTATCGTCTGGCGCGCGACGGCTACGACTACCGCCACTTCTTTGGCCAGATCCGCTTTGCCGGCTTCCCGCTGGATGCCTTGATCTACCGTCTGCGCGACGCAGAAACCGATGCAATCATCGTCCCGGTCTGCCAGTTGGAAACCATGGCCAGCGAGGGCTTGATCGATGCCAAGGACTTTCGGGTGATCGACAATATCGCCCCAGCCGATTTCCAGTGTCAGAGCACGACCCTGCTCTACCCTAACTGGTCCTTCGCTCGCACCGAGCGCGCCAGCGCGACGCTGGCCAAGCAAGTGGCCGCCGCCCTACTGGCGCTGCCGGAGCATCACCCGGCGGCGCGCGCCGCCAACTCGCTGGGCTGGAGTGCGCCGGAGAGTAGCTACAGTATCGAGCAGTTTTACCGCCAGTTGGAGGAGACCCTCCCGGCCAGCCTCACGCTACACGCCTTACGCTGGCTGCAAGCGAACCAAGCCTGGCTATGGGGGGCCTTAAGCCTGCTGTTGCTGTTGACGCTGTATCATCTGTGGCTGGAGTGGCGCTTTCAGCGAACCCAGCGCCGCCTGCTCGATGCCGAAGCCGATCTGAACCGCAAACGCCTAGCGCTGGAGCATGCCCAGCGCGTCGCCATTGTCGGTGAGCTGGGCACCAGCCTGGCGCATGAGCTCAACCAGCCGCTGGAGGCAATCAAAAACTATGCCGACGGCTGCCTGCATCGCGCCCATCGCCAAGCGGAGATCAGCACGCTGATCCCTGCGCTGGGACAAATCAGCCAGCAGGTCACCCGCGCCGACGCCATCGTCAAGCGCCTGCGCCGCCTGATCCGCCGCGCCCCGCAGCCTAACGTCGTACTGGCGCCGCACAGCGTGATGGACGATACGCTGACGCTGCTGGCGCATGAGTTACGCCGTCACGCCATCGTCTTAACCTGTCACGTAGAGGGCGTCGCACGCAGCGACCGCTACGACGCCATCGGTCTGCAACAGTTGCTGCTTAACTTATTGAAAAATGCCATCGAGGCAGTAGCGAGCCAACCCGAACCACGCCATATCACGCTGGTTCAGCGCTACCTGGCACAGGCCTACCAAGTCACCATCGCCGACAATGGCCCCGGCCTGCCTCAAGACGGCCAGAGCGTGCAGCAGGCTTTCTTTACCACCAAACCCGATGGTCTCGGGCTTGGCCTCTCCATCTGCCAACAGGTCACCGAGGCACTCGCCGGCACCTTGACGCTCGCGAACCGCCCCGAGGGCGGTTGCCTGGTGACGCTGACGCTACCCTATCCCAATCAGGAGGTGACATGACTATTCCACCGCTGATCTATATCGTCGATGACGATGCCTCGGTGCGCGACTCGCTCGGTTTTATCCTGGAAGGATATGGCATGGCGGTCAACGCCTTCGCCGACGGCGAGCGCTTCCTGGCCGCAGTGGATACCAGCCAACCCGGCTGCGTCATTTTGGATCTGCGTATGCCGGGTCTCTCTGGGATGCAGGTGCAGCAAGCCCTGTTAGCCCGCGAGAGTGTGCTCGGCGTCATCTTTCTTAGCGGACACGGCGATGTTCCCCAGGCTGTCGAAGCGTTGCAGCGTGGCGCCTGCCATTTCCTGGAGAAACCGATAGACAGTGGCAGCTTACTGGCCGCCATCGAAGCCGCCTGGCAGGTGTCGCGCCAACGCCTACGCGAGCGCCGCCATCGTCAACGTTTAGCCCGACTGACAGCGCGCGAACGGCAGACCTTTGATCTGCTCTGCCAAGGACTCAAGAATCAGGCCGTCGCCGAACGGCTACATATTTCGCTGCGCACGGTGGAGGTGCACCGCGCCAACATCAGCCGCAAGCTGGAAAGCGCCTCTCTGCTCGCCTTCCTCAGTCAATGCGATGCGACGCAGACAGCGCGGGACGAGGATGAACCGCACGTAGAGTAAATCGACAATCAATGTTGCATATGCCATTTACAGGGTGTATATATTGCATATGCCATTTAGGAGCCCACATGCCCAGACCCAAGATCCCACGTCGCATCTGTAGTCATCCGCAACACCGTTGCTTCAAGCCCAACGGCATCCCCTTGCCGCAGCTCGAACAGGTACTGCTGGCGCGCGACGAATTTGAGGCCCTGCGCCTGGTCGATCGTGAGGGATTGCAACAGCAGCAGGCCGCCGCCGAAATGGGCGTGTCGCGCCAGACGCTGGCCAACATTCTCAAACGGGCACGATTTAAATTGTTGGACTGCCTCAGCAATGGCAAGGCACTGATGATTGATGAGTCATAAGGAAGGTTCACCATGTTAACCGCAATACCGATGCACGGCGCGCGCATCGCCGGTCACCTGGCCCGTGCGCCACAATTGGCATTTTTCAACACCAATGGCGAGGAGGTCGCTCGCTACGCGAATCCCGCCGCCAGCGAACAATGCTCAGGCAAGAAACAGCTGTTGGCGCTGCTGCGCCAAGGGCAAATCCGCCGCCTAGTAGTGCGTAATGTCGGCCAGCACATGGCCCAACGCCTGCTCGCGCTGGGGATAGAAATCCGTCTGGCGCACGGCGGTGAATGGCAGGCGGCGTATTGCCAGGAGGAATGCGATCTGGCCCGGCTCAGCGACGCGAGCCAGGCGCGGCCACCGCGCAAACCGCACCACACCGCGCACAGCTGTGGGTGTGGTGGCACCGCACAAGTCACCACGGCGGCGACGCGCTTATCACCGCGTCAAGGTGGTGTACCGCACATTATCCGCTGTCGCCAAGGGTAAGCTCCCCCTGACGCGCGGGCCCCGCGCTCAGGCGGCCCGATACGTGCCGCCAATTCCTCGGCGCCTTATGCACACCTGGTAACACTACTTCTCCGTTACTAGGCAACGACGCGGCGAAGGCCATACGCTATCCTTAAATCAGTGCGGCCTGACGCCGCTCTTTCGCCATCCGAGGTTCACTATGCAACGCTACTCATTTATCGCACTGGCACTCCTGAGCTGCGCCTCCCTTAGCCCCGTCTATGCCACGGCAGACAACAGCATCACACGTCACGCACTGCAATTCGCCAAGGGACAATCGGCGACCAGCGTTCACGGTAGTATCAAGGGGAATGAGGTCATCGACTACACCTTGATCGCCGCGCAGGGACAACAGATGGATGTCACTCTCAAGGGGGGAAACGCCACCTATTTCAATCTGTTAGCCCCAGGTAGCCACGCCGAGGCCTTGTTTAATGGCGCTATCGCGGGTGATCGCTTCCAAGGGGCCTTGCCGGCCAAGGGGCAATATACGGTGCGCCTCTATCAGATGGGGGCCGCTAAAGACACCACCACAGCCCATCCCTTCACCTTGGTGATCAGCATTAAGGGCGACGCGGCCCGCGATGCCACACCGCCTCACAGCGCCAGCGGTACCCTGCCCTGCGCCCAACATAGCGGCCAACCGATGGGACAATGCCCGTTTCGCGTCATGCGTCAGGCTAACGGTGATGCGACCCTCACCCTCACCTTGCCGGATCAACGTCAGCGCACGCTGTTTTTCTCTCACGGCAAGCCATTGAGCGCCGACCTCAGTCAGGCCGATGGTGATATGCGCTTTACCTGGCAGCAACAAGACGATCTGTTACTCATCCGTTGCGGTCAGGAGCGCTATGAGATCCCCAGCGCCGCCATCACCGGCGACTAAATGGGTGCATGGCGGCCCGCCGCCTACCGCCGCTGCCTCATCGGCGGCGGCTTCCTCGTAATGCCGGACGCAAACCGATCTCGGCGTCAGTGGCCTGATTTCTCTGGACTCACTTCGCCCGTGGCCACCTTGGCCCGCGACGGCGTAGGTGGGAACAACAGCGCCGTATAGCGCGCCGATATCGCGGCGCTATGCTTGCCATCGCTGCCGTAATAGCGATCCTCCCAGCACAGACGCGCGCGCGTATCGCAAAAAATACCGTTCGCAAAGGTGAACGCCGTATGATCGAACGCCCCCGGTGAGAATACCCGCTGTGCCGCACGCAACCCCAAATAACGCACCGTCAAGGAGCGCGAAACGCCCTTGGCATCGGCGCAGAAGTAACGATCGCACAGGACCCCCGCTTGCGGCGAGCGTAACGCCGCGTTAGCGTCCCCCTGGGCCTGCGTCAGCGCCGCTAGGCTCCAGCTAACGCCGAGCAATAACATGCGTCTCAGCGGAAAGGCAATATCATTCACCTTAATCTTCATCATCATGACTCCGCTTATAGGGGTAACATGCGCACGCCGGCGCACGTTTAAAGATAGCGTTGGATAAAGGTTTCTAAGGGGATGGGGCGACTATAACGATAACCCTGCAAATACAACACATCATGCGCCTTCAGATAGGCTTCTTGCTGCGCCGTCTCGACCCCTTCGGCGATGATCTTCAGGTGTAGGCTCCCCGCCAGCTCGATAACGTTGTTCACAATATGGCTGGAGATTTCATCCAGGCCGATCATCTGAATAAAACTCTTATCGATCTTAATATAATCGACGTGAAACTTTTGCAGATAGGAATAGGTCGAATAGCCGGTACCAAAATCATCGAGGGCGAACGTTACCCCCAGTCCTTTCAATCGCTCAAAGTTCGCTTTCACCTCGCGCTTCGCGGCAATCTCATCACGCTCAACCAACTCCAGCGTTAATTCTAGCTGGTGTCCAGCGAAGGCCTCTAAGAACTGTTCACAGTCTGCCACGATACTCCGATGTTGAAGATACTTTTGGCTAATATTAAAACCGATATGCACCGGCTGTGACAATCTGCCACGTAATGCCTCCCGGGTATCCAGGATCAATTGTCGGGTCATCGGTACGATCAGGCCGGAGTCCTCCGCTGACGGGATAAATTGATTCGGCGGAATAATACCGATCCCTGGTCGGTTCCAACGAATTAAAATCTCGCCACCGGTGACACTATTGGTTTGCAGGTCGATGATCGGCTGAATATAGGGAACAAACTCGTTATTCCTGAGGCCATTGCGGATCAACTCGGTAATCGATAACGGTCGATTCAAACGCAAAAAGACCCCCAGCATCGCCACTACCGCCAGCAACAGACTTAAATAGATCCCCAGCATATAGTTTTCAGTCAGATTGGCGAGAATGGTGTGCTTAGTAAGAATATAAATGATCGTATAACCGTAGTCAGAGGTGATCGCATGGTATCCCTCCGGAATCCGTTGAAATCTGGGTGTCACACGCCCATCTGCCGATAAAATCTCACCGCCAACCGCAAAGTAAACGCTCGGGAAGGTATTAATAACGCGCAGAGTATTGGCGATAAAATATCCATCAACCCCGACCAACACAGCCCCTTGCGCGAGCTTATCGTTATAAAATAACACGGGGAGCGAGGGGGTCGCCTCATCCCCTGCCAAGAGATACAAACCACTCACTTTCTCTATTTTTTCACGATCGATCCCCGATACCTCTTTATATAATGAGGTGCAATACCCACCATTCTTCGAAAATAACTCGATAGAGCGAACATTCGGCGTCAAAGTCACTTGATGGATCAAGGCATTGATTGCCCGCTCAGAACATGCATGCCCCAGTAAATGGCTAGTGGATTGCGCAGCGTTCTTCGCATGGTCGAGAATGCCATCGATATGTTGCCGGGCAAAATTAACCTTAAGAGTCGTATCCTTATATAAGGATTTAATCGAAAAAATAAGCAAGCAAAGGGTTAAGATAACCAATACACTGACGCCGGAGGCAAACGCAACGAGTAATTTTTTAGTGATAATCTTCTTTATCCCTTCCTGACTCATATCGCCCTCGACCTGATCCACTCATTGCCTGTGTATGATGAAACCGTGGCGAACATTCCGCACCGCGTTACCCTAGACGATTATAGCAAACACACATTAATCGCCCTGCTCAGGTCACCTTAGCGCTCTTTCTGTACAAACCATCTCATTCATTGCACGATGACTCATCCCTGCACATGGCAATCACGCCGACCGATAGCCCCCATCCCACCCACGGGGATCGGTACACCCGCTGCGCATGCTCGCCGCCACGCCACTGGCAAAACGCCACACATGCACTACGATTAATAGGCAAGGCGATCCACGCCTGCATAATGCCAACTTTTAGCGCACGGCTCTCCACAAGAGCCATTCCCCTAGACCTGATACAGGAATGGTGTCAGGTCTTTTTTTATCCATTAAAAATCAATAGATTAAATATGACTCATCCGCCTGAACCCTCCTCGTTGGCACCTTATCCTACACCAGCCCTGACTTCGCTAACATCTTGATCACAGAAGAATATTCCGAAAAAATCCCCTTAAGTGGTCATCGTTGATTTGGCCAGGTATCGCCCCTCAGCAACACCGCCCGCTAACGCCCTCTTGAGCATGATGAGCAGAAGAAGACGCGGCGTAGCCCTCCTTTCTCCCTCCTGAGTAGCGGTTTATTTGTCACCCGATGAAACTACCTCTCTACTCGATCTGGGCTACTCCAACGCGTTGTCGTGTGTTGTCGTGTGTTGTCGTGTGTTGTCGTGTGTTGTCGTGTGTTGTCGAGCATTACCCCACTGTTGTCGGTTGTGACAGGGGCGTGGTCTAGGGTGATTTATTGCTGGCAGAGGGCGCCATCCGTCAGCCTGAGTTAGAAGGCTGAAACAACACGATAGCGAATGGGTTCAACAAACAATCAAACAGATAGCCTTAGAGCCTATCCCAGTAGGCGTGTATTGTTGCAACTGGTTGGAACACGGACAGCGCAGCACAACCGGAGCGTACACACCGTACGTGAGGCGGGTGAGCACTACCCAGGGCCAACATGGCAAATAAAATAGCTTAATGGGATAGGCTGTTAGTGAAATCAGACCTACTCAAACCACCGATTCATCCGCTTCACCGCCTGCTGGACAATGTGGTTGCGGCGCGCCAGTAGCTTGTCGATGCGCTGGCGTTTCTCCTCGGCGCTGAGGCGGCCACTAGCTTGTCGATGCGCTGGCGTTTCATCTCGGCGCAGAGGCGGCCAGCAGCGACCTCCTCTCCATGTGGTTAAACTCAGCAACGCTGCAATGACAGACTCATCAAACCCGACTATCCACGAACCCCGCAACCGAAAAGACATTACAGTATGCTGATCCATTGATAATTTTAACCTTTTGCTTGGACATGGGTTGCCGATGCTGAAACGGTTGTAGCGCACAGAGGCACCAATCATCTAAAAATTCAATTTATTCAATAAGGTCTAGGGTAAGCATAGATCTCAATTCGTTGCAAAACGCTCATCATCAACAAGCGCATTCTTTCATCGCACCAAGCGGGAGCGTATACCACCGGAAAATCTGCATCAGGACGGACATTATCTACTCTCGTTCTGATATCATCAGCCATTGTATGCGGAGTACCCAATGGGTACCCAAAACCTGACAGACGGTAGTAACCTACCAGAGAGGTTTTCTTAATCACAGACGCTCAAGCAGGCACTGGCGTCCCATGCGCGATTAGTTACTCTCCTAGCAAAGCGATATCGAGGCATATTTTGAATCGAAAACAGTTCATTCAGAGTCACGGAGCCACTTGCCGCAACTGGACGTGGAGTTGGTCATTCATCAACCATGAACAGCGGATGGTGATTTTCGGCAGCTGGGATTCTGAACGCGAAAAAGAGCGCTCAGTGATCTTGCGCGAAGAATGGGAGTACAACAGCGACAATAAAAAACAACCCGGCTACACTCAGGCCATCGAGCATATCAAGTATATTCTTCAAGGGTATGATCTGTTCACCTTTAACATGATCTATGCGCCACACCCTGATAACCCAGAGATCGCGGTTATTAAAGACTTCGAACGGCGGCTTGAACACCGTTTCCTGAGAAAAGAGGGAACGGTGTGGTACGCCGATTTCGCGGCAAACGCATTCCCAGACGAGCTTCCAGTATCCGAAAGCTATGTTGAAGGGGCGAAAAAGAACATCACAGTTAACGCCTATGAGCGAGAGCCTGAAGCTCGCCGAGCTTGTATCAACCACCACGGTACCGTATGTCAGTGCTGTGGTTTTGATTTTGAGCAACACTATGGCACACATGGAAAAGGGTTTATCCATGTGCACCATATTTGGCCACTGAGTACACTGGGTGATGGATACCAAATCGATCCCATCAATGACCTGGTTCCGCTGTGTCCTAACTGCCATGCGATGGTTCACCGCGGTAATGTAGATAAGCCGTTATCTGTCGAACAGCTTCGCGACATCATGCAAAACCAGAAGCAAAGCGCACAATGAGTAACATGCGTTGCAGATAGAGCGGCGACCTTAACTGGGCTGCTCAGGCGAGCGCTATCGCGACCATGAGTGCTTTTATATCTCTTTTTACGCTTAGCATCACAAGCGTATGGCATGAGGTATGGTGCAGTAAAACGTCGTGATGACGAACGGATCTGTACGCCATCAATATTACCGAGGTGGCCATTCACGCCGCCAATCGCTGACGTTAGTGACGACATAGACTTAGCAGAGTTCACCATTCCCGCCAAGGCTGTCTCAAACCGGGCATTCGCTACCGTTTTTCTATCTGCCGCCAGGCGAACCGCACTCAATATCGCCAGCAGCCCACCGCTAGGAAAACGCGCCGCGCTTCCCCCACTTAATAGCCAGGCGTATCACGCCAGGCCCAACTATCGCGTGGCAGCCGCCAGTGAGGAATACGACGCCCCATCCGGCGCCCCTAGCGGCCGCTCGATCGGTAAGGTCGAGCCCTGTAGGCCGACACTACGCGTACGCCCGGTGGCCTGCGATCTCTCCCTCCCCCTTCCTGCCAGTCCCCTCAATGGGAGTCGCTCAGCTAATAACCTCAGTATTGATAAAGATATGAGGTATCATAATTCTAAATATAATTAATCCGAGGTAAAGACACCAATTTCACGCTTGCAGAAACAGGCATTGATTCATATAAAATATTAAATAGCCGCCATAGCATCTATTATGATATTTATCATGCCGTGTCTTTTAGCGAATAAGCATTATAAATATTAATCAAATAGACAAACAAAATACATCAACAAGCAGATGTATTAATATTAAATTTTTAAATAAAAATAGTTTTTGTTATTTTCAACACGAGAAACAACGTGGCTTTAGATTAAATAACACCAACGGATGACATTACACACACAGAGGCATAAGAGATGGAACGTAAAAAACTAACCGCTATAGCATCAGCACTGTTAATTGCAAGCATTAGTAATGTCCAAACAGCTATGGCTGCTGATGACGATAGCGCTAGCACCACCCCCAAGGCCCCCACCCTTAGCGCTGCCAAACTCGCACAACAGGCTGAATGGGTTAAAGAAATACAAAAATTAGCCAGCGCCCAAAAAACAAAGGCCGAACAGGCACTGGTTAGCTCATTGGCTATCGTCGATCACTTAAAGACGGAGATCGAACAGGACGAAGCTAAAATAACGCAAATAGATAGTATAAAACAAGCAATTGCCGCCCCGGCTATCACTCAATCCGTGGACTATTCTCGACAAATACGCCAAGTTAAAGATTTTGATACTAGCTATTTGACGACCACTATCCCCCAACTTAAAGCTATCGCGGATATTGCCGCCGCGTCCACATTGGCTGTTGTCGCCAATCCCGGCACCGATACCAATGCTGCCGGGAGAAATTTCATGGAATCCTATTTATGGTATTGGAAATTTAATGACGCTTATACTAAAAGCACTACACTCCAACAACAAATTAATACCTATTTAACCAATAACGCGCAAGCAATCGCGGGGGCCGATGCGATCGCCGCCTTCCAGCCAACCTTAGCGTTAGCGGATAAAGCGGCCACTGAGGCCAAAAAAACGTTAACTGAAAAGGTAAAGCAAAATAAAGCTAGCGCTACAGCACTTTTAACTGAAGTGCAGAAAGCCAGCGACTATAATACTAAGATGGATAAATTAATTACCGAATTAGATGCAGATAAAAAAGTTAAAGACCTCAACGCCAAAGCCCTAACCGCCGCCATCGACGAAAATCGCCAGGGTACCCTAGCGGCAAACCTGATGGCGCTGGGCGCACTGGATGGGGTACAGGAGGTCAAGCGTAGCAGTGAGGCAAGCAGTAGCGCCTTTGCTTCCGCTCTCAATGACAGCAAGCATGAATTAAGCGCGGCCATTCAAGCGAGTAGCCATTCCCTGAGCCGCCGCATTGATGATAACCGTAAGAAAGCCGCTGCCGGTATCGCTGGCGTGGCGGCGATGACCAACATCCCCATTCCCTATGCTGACGGCGCCTTTACCATCGGCGTCGGCGTCGGCTACTACGATAGCCAAAGCGCGGGGGCCATTGGTTTTGGTAAGGGGTTCGATAACGGTCTCGCCATCAAAGCCTCGGCGTCTTTCGCCACCGACAGCAATGTCGCCATTGGTGGCGGTGCCTCCTGGAGTTTCTAACCCCCCCTCAATCCCCTGGCGGGTCAGCCAGGGAAAACCTTACTCTCTCCCTGCCCACCGTGGGCAGGGAGAGCACAGTTAAAAGCGCAGGGTACCGTTTAGATAGCCAATATGATCGGTGGTGTGTGCGCCATATTCACCTCGATAGTTGATCCCGAGAGCGAAATGCGCATTCACCGCGCTACTGATACCACTATCAATGACAGCACGGAGCGGATCGCGGGTGACTTTCGCCGCAAAACGCTGCTCATTGAAGGTCATTACCGTGTTGATATCTACATCCCCCAAGGCCTGTTTCACCCCCGCCAGCAAGGTGGGATGGTAGGTGATCCCCTTGAGTTCGGCCTGCCCACGCCAGCGCACGCTGGCGCTCGCATACCACGCTTGGTAATGTTGCGATTGATAACGATGGTCCAGCTCTGGGCTACGATCATAGTGCACGCTAAGCGCTGGCATATGCGACCACAAGGTGCTTACCCCGACCTCTGGCGTGATGATATTCGCGCGATCCAAGGGGTAGTCATAACCCATATAGAACGCGCCATACATGCCGCTAGTGGTCAGCGAGGCCGCCGCTCGGCTGCCGTCAAACGCCGAAAAACGATGATGGTCACGAGAGACGATGGCACTCACCTGGCCGCGTAGATAGGCGCCATCACTAAGCTGATAACGTCCCTGGCTGCCGAAGATAGCCGATACGGATTGGGTTTTCAGGGTATGACTCTTCGCCTTTAGCCAGGCCGATTCGATACCGCCATGCCAGCCCAGGGTGGCGCGAGGGGAGAGTGCATAGTCAGTATAGGCTACCGTTCCGACACTATCGGTATCGGCGGCTCCCACGCCTCTACGTTGCAGGTGGCCATAATAGATCTTCATTTGCACTTCATCGTGACCTTGCCCTAACGGGGAAGAACCATCCACAATGAGTTGACCAATGCGCTCTACCTGGTTTTGCATGCTGTCAACGCTACCGGCGCTCAGGGTCGGGCCATCGCCGCGCTCGGCCTCGACATCCAGCGACACCCACTGATTATCCCATAGGGTGCTGCCCGCCGGATCGAGGTAGCCGGTGTTCGCCACCAGCATCGGTAACGGTGTCGTGACACGACCTATCCGGCCAGTCACTTGGGCGCCATTGCCGTAGTTATACACCATATCGCTCACGCGAAAACGCTTGTTGTCCGCATACCCTAAGGCGCTGTCGCCCGGCCGAAGGATCAGCAGGCTGCCCTGCCCCTCCCCGTCACCAAAGTTTAGCGTCGCCCCATCCGCAACGGCAAACAGGCTGTGCCGACCGGATACGCGATCTTGCAAGGTGATATCCCAGGTCGCGAGATGTGCCGTGCCACCACTCGCATCACTCACGCGACCTCCGCGCCCCTGCTCACCGCTCACATAGAGCGCATGCGCCGTCGCGCCCGAGACATCGATGACGCCACTATTGTGGATCACCGCCTGCTGGGCGGCATCCTGCAAACGAACATACAGGCCGTAGGCGGCGCCGCTATCGGCGCGGTTATGCAAAGCGATCTGCCCCGTATTACGCAGCGTTACCGCCTGGTTATCTACCCCATTCTGTACTCGCAAGTTGGCATATAATGCCGCCAGTGCGCTATCCTCGCCCACGAGATCTAGTGTGCCTTGGTTAAGCAACGAGACGCCTTGCGTACTGCTGTACAGCGCACAACGGATGGTCGCGCAGCGCACGGCCTCTTTGCTCTCACCCAGTGGGTTATATTGCCAGGCGCGATCGAGATACAGATGCTGATTGGCATAGCTGGCATAGCCTTCCAGCGTCGCCTGATAGTTTGCTGCATACTGCCCCGTATAATTACCGCCCGAGGTCACGCGCCCGACGCTGCCGCTGACATGGCCCCCCTGCACCGCAATCAGCTCACTGACAGCCAACTCACTATGCTCTGTGTCGCCGTTATCCGCCGCGCGTAAGATAAAGTGAGCGCCTTTCCCCGCTGCCTCCCCCAAATTCAACGTAGTCCCTGTCGTAACCGCAAACACTCGCTGCTCTTGGCTGGCGGCGGCGTTCAGTGCCAGGTTCCACGCCGTCACATAGGCGGTCCCCAAGCTCCCCACGCCTTGTCGAGCCAGATACAGTTGATGCGCGACACTGCCGCTGACATCGATGATCCCCAGGTTACTGACATTCAGGGTGCTGGCTACCCCGTTGCGCGTGGTGTCTAGCAAGGCGTAGATACCGTAGGCGGTGCCGTTACTCCCGGCATTCACCGTCATATGCCCAGACGCGCCATTTTGCACCTGAGCCTCGACCGGTAAATCACCGCCGTATACCGTTCCAACCGTCATCCCCGCAGCATACCCCTGGTTGCCGAGGCTACGGACGTCGAGCAAACCGTGGTTTTGTAGCTCAAACTGCACCACACTGCCTTGTGTCGGGTCGACGCTGCTATGCATCCCATGGGCGATCCCGCCGTCCGCCGTCGCCGCGACAAAAATAGAACCATAGTTATAACTGCGTAAGTGGCTCAGCGCAGAGGTTGCCGTGTCGCTCCGTATGCCGATGGCCGCGTTACTTCCCCAGGGAAAGGTAAGTGCGCTTCCCCCGGCAGCCGACGCACGTACCACCATCGTTCCCGTATTGATCACGCGGCCATCGAGCGGCTCCCCCAGACTGAACTGGCGTATCCCCCAGGCAACACCGCCACCGGCGTGATCCACCACCAGCGTACCGGCGTTATACAGGGTGCTGCTATCGTTCCCGGCGGCGTTCCCCACGCTGGTCGCTTGGATCTGCATGCCGATGGCGGCAATCTCTTTAGCGCGCGTATTGTCGATACGGACGTCGATCTGCCCGGTGTTATTCATCCAGATCTGATGCCCACCGCCATCACTGGTTATCAGGGACATTCCTGCATCATGTTCCCCCAAGGCCACTTGTCTCGCCGCGCTATCGTACACCTGGATCACGCCGTCATTTTGCATGACGACGTTATTACTGGCCCCCATTCCCGTATCCACATACATGCCATAGGCCCGGATACGTGGCGATGAGGCCCCCCCATCAGTCGTTAGCGAAATCTCACCATCCGCCTTATTCCACAGGTAAAAGCTCTCTCCGCTGGCGGCGTTTTCTAGCCCCAGCCCGGTCAAGATATGGCGATAAGACACATAATTGCCGCTAACGATATCTTTTTGTATCCCCATTATCCGGCTACTATCTGCCGTGGTGTAATTGACGGCGTTGTCGTTGGTCACACACGCTTGCGCGCTGCTACAGCTAATATCCGGTGCAGATATCAGATAAAGCATGGCGTTGACACGCCCTAGCGGCCAACTCCCCAACGCGAGCGTGACGGCGACAGCCAATGTACTACGCGCACAATGCCGCTTCACGGCAACCGGAAGCGGTAGCACGCCAATGCCAATCCTCGCCGGAGTGTTCATCATAGCAACCTCTTATCGCAAATAAGTTGTAAAAACATAGCCTCCCCAGTGAAAATAAAATAAAGGGGGATGCTGTTTTATTTTTAATAACGCGCCTGGTTACGCCTATGCGGGCATAGCGTTAACGTTCCTGCGCTTAGGATTAAGCAAAACGAGTAAAGTTAAGCCAATGCGTTTTATGGATTTAACAGCCGCATCAGACGAATTAAATATAAATAATTTTTCCGTTACTTTCCCCACTCCGTGAATAGAACAGTAGACACTGTCACAACACGAGAAAAGGCTGCATGTTTTGCTATTTCTTGCGTCATTTGCACTAGCGGCCAGATTGACCAGATTAAAATAAATAGGGATGTGCCATGTTGCGAAGTTACCAGCAGCAGGCAACGCGTTCTGTCTGGGCAAGAGAGGGCGACAACATTTTTACGTATCCAAGGAAAGAGCCCAGGTCAGACAACGCTCAATGCAGCGTGGTTACCAGGCGAGGCCATGGCCTCATACCGGATGACGCAACCATGTCGCATCCCAGCAATATTTCTGCGCCCTGGCTTAGCGCAAACTTAGATGAACCGCTTATGGATGACAAAAGCGCGGCCCTCATTCCCCCTTAATGATGGAAGTACATTGCCTAAGGCTTATATGCCTACGCGGCTAAATCGGATTGTGATTATCAGGCAAGATAGCGGGAGGATACGCACAAGTAGCCGTAGCAGATTGATGGTAATGGGCTATTAGCTTACTCTACCATCACCATCAAAATCATTTAACACTCCAGGGCTGACCTAGGCTATTAGCCTTATGCCACGTGCTCGGCTAAGGAAAAGGCTTGAAGAAGTTCGCAGTTGGCATGATTTTAATTTCGCCACTGATATGTTTAGCATAGTCGTTGCCGCAGCCGTGTATAAACATAGCAAGCGCTGGTTGATGAAAGTAAACCACGGTCTTCATGACACTTTCAATTTTCTGTGCCAGGATTGTGCCGGACACACCACCTGCGTTACGCGTAATCAGGTATCAAGAGAAGTATATGGCATGGTTGGATTTCAGGCAGTTTCCGCTTTCAGCGCTTGCCCCCCTCTCTGCGCCTCAATAAAGCTCAGGTAAGCCTCACATGGGAGGAGACTTTTGACGCCGAGGGGGCACTTTGCCCGGTTAAACTTTGCCTGCCCTAATCCCCTCCCTTGAAACGAGGGCTAAAAAGTATCGCCACCGTTTCCCCAACCTATTATGCCATCGTTGCCGATGATGGGCGCAGAGGAGAACATCAGGGGAAGCCGTTTGTTATCATAACCAGCAAGCATTGGTGTCTGCCGTTAGCCTCAGTGCAGGCTTGCCGCGCCTATGACGCCGCAAGCCGCTCATCGCCTTCAACAGCCAGGTGGGGGGACACGCTTACTGGCGCCATCCGGCTCATCATGGAGCGTGTACCCTAGCACGGCAAGCGCAAACGGCCCATCTCTCGGCTCCGCAACTCTGGCTGAGACGGAGGTTATATCTGACGATGTCGATTGAAATTAATCAGACTACCGGCCTTGATGATTGCCCGCTCCTCCTCGGTCAAGTTCCCCATCGTAAGGGTGATTTCCGTGATCGCTCCCGCTTGATGCAAAACATAACCGATCATGGGCTCGCTGGGATTATCCAGCGCCGCTTTAATACCCGGAATATAGATATAATCTCCGACCTCAAAGGTCGCCGTCTCCACCATAAGCAGTGGCAGCATCCCCCAGTTGATCACATTGGAGCGGTAGCGCTTGGTTGCATATTCCTGGGCGATATTGGCTAACCCCCCAATCACACGCTGACAGCTTGCCGCCTGTTCGCGCGCGGAGCCATCCCCCGGCTTAATCGCATAGATCATGCTGCCAATCTCGGTATGCTGCGCATCGACCTGCTCCTGCCCAGCAATCTGGTGAATACGCTCAAATAATGCGCCTAGCTCGCGGAAGTTACCCTCCCGTCGCTGGGCCTCCAGCGCGGCGGTGGCTTTACTGCGCGCCACATATCCCGCGTCGCGTCGGGAAAGAGTAAACTCGGCCAGCCCCAGCGGATTAGAGCGATAAGAAGCGGTCTCTCCGGATGGTATTAATTCATCCGTCGTGGTCACCTCGTCAAGAATTTTTGCACACACCTGCAACACAATCTGTTCAGTTAGTTCCCCTAATTCCGGCCAATCTTTAATGTTTGGGCCATAAATCAGCGCTTGCTGTGTAGCCCCTTTCACAAACCCCTGATACACACGATTCTTATACGGAGCTTGATCAAAGGAATACGCTGGCTGCTGCTCCCAACAGTCTAATTCACTCGCGGCGGTTAGGTAACCACCATTCGCAGCGGTGGCAGCAATGGAGCGCGCGTCCATCAGCGCTACCGCCGACATCTGTCCATTAGCGGGTTTTGAACCTTCACGATTGGGAAAATTTCGCGTCGTATGGCGAATACTCAACGCATTGTTGCATGGCGTATCACCTGCGCCGAAACATGGGCCGCAAAATGCCGTACGGACGATCGCACCGGCTTGCATCAAATCTGTTATCACCCCGTGCTTCGCTAACGCGAGCAGCACCGGTTGTGAGGAAGGATAAACAGAGAGCGCAAATGCCTCATTCGTGCAAGGGTGCCCACGTAATGCACTGGCGGCAGCGATAAGGTTTTCGTAGCTGCCACCGGCACAACCGGCAATAATCCCCTGCTGTACTTTTAAACGGCCATTTTCCACCTTATCCACCAGTGAGAGTTTCGCTTTACCTTGCGCAACACGCTCGGCGTCGATTTCAATTTCGCGTAGAATATCGCATAAATTGTGCTTCAAGGTGTCAATTTCGTAGACATTACTGGGATGAAATGGCAAGGCGATCATCGACTTGATGGTGTTTAGATCGACGTGGATCGCGCCATCGTAATAGGCCTGTGGCTGTGGATACAGCGGACGATAATCCTGCTGACGGCCATGTAATGCCAACCAGCGCTCAACCGTTTCATCTGTTTGCCAGACCGAGCTTAAACAGGTGGTTTCGGTCGTCATCACATCGATGCTGTTACGGAAATCCATCGATAGCGCACTAATCCCAGGGCCGATAAATTCCATGACTTTATTTTTAACATAACCATTTTTGAATACCGCGCCAATAATCGCCAGTGCCACATCCTGCGGCCCAATCCCCGGCGCAGGCCTGCCCGTCAGATACACGGCCACCACATCTGGATAATCGATATTCCAAGTATCATTCAATAACTGTTTTACCAATTCACCGCCACCCTCACCGACAGCCAGAGTTCCCAAGGCACCATAGCGAGTGTGGCTGTCTGAGCCGAGGATCATTTTCCCACCGGCAGCCATCATTTCTCGCATATATTGATGGATCACGGCAAGATGGGGCGGAACGAAAATCCCACCATAGCGCTGCGCCGCCGATAACCCAAATTGGTGATCATCGCCGTTAATCGTCCCACCGACAGCACAAAGTGAATTATGGCAATTGGTCAAGACATATGGCAACGGGAAACGCGTCATGCCAGAAGCTTTGGCCGTCTGAATAATACCGACATAGGTAATATCATGTGAGGCTAAGGCATCGAACTTAATATTAAGTTTGTCCATATTACCGCCAGTATTATGTGCGGCCAAGATGGACCAGGTAATCGTTCTTTTTTTTGCTAATTCTTTTTCATTTTCCGTAACGTAGCACTCTTCCGCAAGGAGCTCTCCCGCATTCGTGAGAAAAGCACCCTTTTCATATAACTTGATCATCAGTGGCTCCAAATATCCGTAGCGCAGCACGCCTTACACAGACATAAATAATAAGTTAATTACTCGCAAATAATTACAGCAGGTTCCAGCTAATCAACTGACTCCACCACCAAACTCCGAGAGTCATATGCACCAAAAAGGTTAATAATGTCAGTAGGGCTCCGACAGTCCACCATGATCTAATGTCGTTATAACCCACACCGAAAATGACTGGCCCCGCCGCACCACCATAGTGAGTAACCATTCCACCATAGGAGCTGGAGAAGAGTAATGCCAAAGCAGTTAACATCACAGGGGCGCCAGAAACATTCGCTAGCATGGCAAAAACCGGTAGCATCGCAACAATATATGCACTACCAGAAGCAAAGAAATAACGGGAGGCAAGACTCATGAAGACAATAGCGAAAAATGCAATATGGCCATGTCCGGAGAAAGCCAGATGATTTCTAAAGAGATCTGCCAACCAATCAAAGAAGTGTACCTTTGTTAACATCGAACTTAGGCCGATAATGCCGCCATACCAAATCAATGTATTCCAGCCTCCTTTGTTTTTTACTACATCGTCCCAAGTGACTATCCCTAACAACAGCATAATTGCCATAGCGAGCAAGGCGACGGTGGCAGGAGCGATCCCCAACGGCTTACTAAAAATCCAACCTAACAATGCCAGGATGAATACACCGAGTAGCATTTTTTCACTGTTTTTCATCGCGCCAAGTTCTGTCAGACCGGCTTTAGCGATTGTCTTATTATCTACTTTTTTAATTTCGGGAGGATACAGGATATAAATAATCAATGGCACCAGCAGCAACATCACTAGCCCTGGTACACAGGCTGCTAGTGCCCACCCTCCCCAGCTAATTTGTAGATGGAGAATGTCGCTGATCATTTTCAGCGCCAGAATATTCCCCGCCATTGCGGTAAAAAACATATAACTGGTTGTTTTGGTGACCATATACACCGACATCATCAGATAATGGCCGATACGGCGTGGACTTTTTTCCGGTTCGGATCCCAGGGCCAGCGCCACACTGTTGATGATCGGTAGCACGATGCCGCCTGCTCGGGCAGTATTGGAGGGGGTCGCCGGTGCCAGCACCAAGTCGAGAAATACCGTGACGTAGCCCAAACCCAAGGTGGTATGGCCGATTTTACCAATCAAATGATAGGCAATGCGTTTACCTAAACCGGTGGTAACAAACGCAGCACTTAAGGTAAATGCTGAGAATACCAGCCAAGTTGTCCCAGATGTATAACCACTCAATACCGCGGTAGTTTTAAACTCTCCAGCAGATAGATGCCCCACAACCAGCATTGAGGCGGCCAAGGCGAGTAATAATACTACAGGCTCAGGAAAGGGCTTAAGCACTAAGCCAACGATTGCCGCCAAATAAATACCAAACAATAGCCAAGCCAGCATAGTTAACCCTGCCGGGACTGGCATCATCCCAATAACACATGGAACCGCTAACATTACCATTAGCTGCCATAAATGTTTTTTATTCACGGTGAATCCTTAGATATCAATATAGATTTAACCGTCCTTGTTCTGCTCTCCTACTCACAGCACCAGCCAAGCGCTCATCAAGGAAGATAAACCTCACCGGCAAAGATTTTTCTGGCAGTACGGATCACTGAGGCACGAAGTGTGGTGAGATCCTGCCCATCATTAGTCAGATAGACATCCAGGGCTCCGGTTGGATGCTCAATACTGATTGCGCCATAGCCGATCGTTGAGGTAACTTGCCGAGTGACACAGTCAGGCACAAGACAACTCGTGGCAAGCCCAATCGCCCCAGTAATCGCCAAGGCCCGGTGACAGTTGTGCGGCATAAAATAACGCGCATTGATCGTACCACCTCTTAGCGCTGATGAAATCAATACGGGTTTGGGAATTACTTTATTACTGACATCCCCCAGCCCCATCGCCCTCCCCGCCTGTAGGCGGATAGATTCGATTCGCGCTAATAAATCTTTATCCTCATCCAAATCGGCAGGCAATTCATATCCAGTTTTACCCAGATACGCCGAAGGAATAATCACCAACGGCATCGCCATATCGATACAGGTCACTGGAATATTATCGAAATAATCGATTGAATTACCGCTAGGGAACATTTTCCCGGTTTTGGACCCGGCAGCATTCATAAAAGTTAACGCCACCGGAGCTGCACTTCCCGGCACACCATCGATGCTCACATTCCCCTCATACTGGACAACACCCTGTGGCGTCTGCACATCGGCTTCGATATAGGTGGCAGTATTAACATTGCGAATACGTACCCGGGTAGTCGGTATCGTGGGTGTCACTAGCCCCTGTTCAATAGCAAACGCGCCCACCGCAGATAACATATTGCCGCAATTCGGTGTGGTATCAACACGCCGCTCGCGGACTAATACCTGAGCAAATAGATAATCAACATCAGCACTAGGATCGGCGGAATGACTAATAATGGCGACTTTGCTAGTAAGTGGATTTCCGCCACCGATACCATCTATCTCCAATTCATTACCCGAGCCCATAATTGTTATCAACATGTCATCACGCTGTTTTTGATCTGTAGGCAAATGCTCCGCTAACAGAAATGCCCCACGTGAAGTTCCTCCCCGCATCATAACGCAAGGTATGCTTTTCATCACTACGCCCTCTACTTAGGATATCTCCCGTTATGGTTACATTAAGAGTAACAACACACTAATGACTTTAATTGAAAGATTGATGTCTTTATTTTATTAATTTACTCTCAATAAAAAGCATTAAACTATTTTCAGCCTCGTGTATCAGGTGCGGCAAAAACAACGGGGTCGTTTCCAGGAGTGATAATGAAGCATGATTTATCGAGCATGAAGGCATTTGTGATGCTGGCCGAGTCTGCATCGTTTAACAATACAGCCAAAGCACTTAACATTACCCAACCCGCATTAACGCGACGCATACAGAAGATGGAGGACGATTTACATGTCCAACTGTTCGAGAGAACCACGCGTCATGTCACCTTAACCACTGTGGGGAAAATGCTACTGCCGGAGGCCAAAGAGATAATAAAAAAATTTGATGAAACGTTATTTAACATTAGTAACATGAACGCCTATCACCGTGGTACGGTGACCTTATCCTGCGTACCAACCGCTGTCTTCTATTTTTTACCTTTGGCGATCGGTAAATTTAATGAGTTGTATCCTAATATTAAAGTACGAATTCTGGAGCAAGGAACACATGATTGCATGGAATCGGTCCTATGCAACGAAGTCGACTTTGGAATAAACATGAACAATGTCACAAATTCATCCATTGATTTTACCCCACTCGTCAATGAACCCTTTGTGCTCGCCTGCCGGCGAGATCATCCATTGGCCCAAAAGCAGTTAGTTGAATGGCAGGCACTGATGGACTATAAGTTGATCGGGGTGCGCGCCTCCAGCGGTAATCGGCTATTGATAGAACAAAAGCTGGCTGATAAACCCTGGAAACTGGAGTGGTTTTACGAGGTTCGCCATTTATCGACCTCCCTTGGCCTCGTCGAGGCCGGTCTGGGGATCTCAGCGCTGCCCGGGCTGGCGATGCCACAGACACCGCATGCCACGCTCATCGGCATTCCACTCGTCGAGCCAGTTATCCGCCGTACCCTGGGCATTATTCGCCGCAAAGCGTCAGTACTCTCGCCGGCAGCAGAGCAGTTCTTTGCATTACTGCTTACGCTATGGACCGATGATCAAGAGAGTCTATGGACCAATATTGTCGAGCATTAGCCCGCTCAACGTGTACGAACGCACCCCGTGACCTGCACAACTGTCTAGGCGATTGCGCTGCTGGCCGCATCTCTGACGATGAGCGGCGCATCGGGACTCAATCGAACGCATGGCGAATAATCTCGGCGATGATGGCGCTCCCGCTGATCACCGAGACCAAGTCCTTGCCGACGATGATCCACTCGCGCCCCGGATAGTGCGGTAACAGACGAGCAAGGCGTGCAGGTAGCACCTGCTTGGCGATCCCCGGAGGGAGAGGTTTTCCCTTGGCCAGTTGCTTGGCGATCCCTGGAGGTAAAGGCTTATAGCTCGCGCTCCCCAATAACCGACTCTGACGGCGAAAGTCATGCCAATCGACGCTGCCAGCCTGATTTCGGGCAGAACCTTTCTCTGAGTTACCTGGTTGCCGCCCCCCGCCAAGATCGCGCCATGTATCATACCGCTCGATATTGCCGCGACCATGTCCATGACCATTGCCATGACTCTTGTCGCTACCCTGTCCGGCGCTGACCGACAGTGGCAAACTGACCCCACTGCCTAGCAATACCACCAGTGCCATCGCCATGCTCACTTTACTCATCGTTTACGCTCCCATTGCACAGAGGTTACCTGTCTAAATTCATTTTATCAGTGAATAACTCACTGACCTGCCCTCTGCGTCGTTACGCGTCAGACAAATCGGAAACATCTGAGCTAGTGCGGTGGCCTGATCTGCGTAGTACTGGAGTACTACGGGATAAGCGACGGCTATGCTATAGTTAGCAGAGTTAACCTTAGAGGCTATTTTATGTGTACGGTTTTTTCTGGACAGAATCCTTTTAATTATACCAGTAGTGCCCGTTCGCTACGGATCTGTGGCCATGTCACCAGTATACGTCTAGAAAATAAGTTCTGGGAAATATTGGAAAATCTCGCTAGCACGCAGGAGAAAACGTTAGGGCAGTTTATCTCCAAGCTCTATATGGAGGCCTTAGATCACCAGATTGATATGAAAAACTTTTCCTCACTGCTCCGCTGTTCATGCCTTATACATCTCGAAAATACCCTCGGTCAAGTTAGCGCGGCATAAGGCTGGCAACGCTCAAGCGGCAACCTCACGCCCCATCCACGACATCATCATCTGCACTAAGATCCTGCCACCGTTTAACGACGGGGGGAATACACACGCCGTTGTCGTTTCTTCCCGTCCTCGTCATTCACAAAAAAACGCGGGTAGTAAATAGCTACTACCCTTAGTCAACGGCGTGCCTTTATCTTATAGACATAACGAACAGCTGGAGCACGCATCATGGCGAAAATGATACATACAATGATTCGAGTTTTTGACTTGTCCCAGTCAATTAAATTCTATGGTCAAGCACTACAACTCTCGGTGCAACAACAGTGTGATTTTGACGATTTTTCTCTTGTCTATCTCGCCAATGCCGAGAATAACTTTGAACTGGAGCTAACCTATAACACAGCGCGGTCAACGCCTTATTCTCATGGTTCAGGCTATGGGCATCTCGCCGTCAGCGTTGAGGATATCAACGCTAGCCATGCTGCATTATTGGCTATGGGATTAATGCCGGGAGAGATTAAGGTATTTCATCACCAAGGAGAAATCTTGGCAAAGTTTTTCTTTATCAGTGACCCCGATGGCTACCAAATCGAATTTATCGAAACAGGCGGTAGATATCACTAATCGTAAGCCCGTCCTAACGGCAATTTAACAAAGGAGTAAAGATGATTAATTTAACGGCGACCTTCACGGCCAAGCAAGGCAAACAGGCTATTCTGCGTGATATCTTATTGAAGATGGTCAAAGTCAGTAGACAAGAAGCTGGCTGCGTACGCTACTGTTTATATGAAGATGCCAAGCAATCCCATATATTGGTATTCCAAGAGCAATTTATCGATCAGGACGCGTTCGACCATCATTGCAAAATGCCTTATTTTATCTCACTACTCAATGAGATACAGGGGATCGTGGAGAAGGATCCTGATATTCAATTTTTCAAACAAGTCGAGCCCGCGGCATCAGTATAAAGCATAAGTTTTACCGGCGACACTAGCCCATATCGCGCTATCTTGTGCTTACTGGCAACCACCGCTCGGTGACATGACTTAGCGGTCATTTAGGGTGGTGAGACACCGCATTTTTCCCCAGGGATGGCCCCATTTCCCTGGGGTATTACACCGCCACCGACTAGGACACGACGGACAACGCGCCTCAAGGCGATGACTAACCTCATGTACCGCGCTTCAGTCAATGCGTCCCCCGTGGCCGCTATTCTGGCTCCCGATTGGCGTATTTCACGATTATCCGTCAGGAACGTGCGCAATTCAGAACAGAAGATAGTTGGCGATCAGCATGGCCCCCATCCCGGCCAACGCAGGCAATAACGTTCTTTTGACGATCATAAAAGGCGAACACTCCCCGGCTTTACTTAACCGCGCAGAAACGGAAAGGAAATGGCTGGTTCATACGCTGGAATGCCGCGTATTCGGGCATCGTGACCGTCAGCCGGCTCCCTAGGCTAGCGATAGAGGTTACCGAGGCGAGCGCCATCGCTATGTTGCACCTGCCGCCTCGCCTGGCATGGCGCGGCCTCCTCCTCGCGCCGTGACCCTGTTACGCGGCGCGCCAGTAGCGGTTATTGATGACGCTTCTGTATTGTCCCTGGGAGATAGCGTTGCAATGACGGGGGAGCAACCCCATCGATTAACTGGCTGATCAAGTCGAAACAGTGGTAAGCCAATTGGCGGTTATCCTGCTGGATAGTGTCAATGCGAACTGACAGTGAATCGTAGAGGTAGTGATCGTCGAAACTGGCCAGATGGATGTTACTGTCCAACAAATTATACTGGCTCATGTAACGCAGCACTCCCCCCAGCAGACCGCACGCAGCGGTAAATAAGGCCTTCGGAGGACGTCCCAGACGGGCACATAAGGCGGCAAACATCTCATAGCCGGAGCTCGGATGGTAGCTGCCGTGAATAATCCACTCGGGACGTAGCTCTACGCCCGCCTGCTGTAGCCCTTGGCGGAATCCCGCGAGGCGATCGCAGGTCGGTGATAAGCGCGATTGACCGCCAAGAAAATAGAATTCGTCGCTATGTTGCGCGGCGATATCGGCCACCAAGGCGGCCGTGGAAGTGATCGAATCCGTGATCACCAGGGGAAGTTGGCTGCCGTTAATATGGCGATCAAAGAGTACCACAGGTAACTGATTCGTGATCCGCTGATAATCGGTATCGTTCAACATACTGGAGGCGACGATCAGCCCATCGACCTGACGCGCGATCAAGTTATTGACCACCATCGTCTCCTGCGCCGGATTCTCATCAGTGCACGATATCAACAATTGCACCCCAGCCTCACGACACAACATTTCCAGTTCGTGAGAGAATACGGCGAAACCATAGTTGGTAATATCCGGCACCACCAGCCCAATGGTGTGACTACGATTATCCCGTAGCGAGCGGGCATGGATGCTCGGCTGGTAGTGCTCCTGCTGCGCGATGCGCAGCACGCGCTCTCGGGTTTCCGCGGCAACGCGCAGCTCTTTCCCTCGGCCATTGAGAACCAAACTCGCCGTCGCTTTTGATACGCCAGCCAGCTCCGCGATGTCTTTAATCGTAACGCGTTTCGTTCTTCCCACAATACTGTTCCTGATATCCCTGACCCAAGCGGCTATTTTACCATGCAGGATCGCAGAGACCAGTAACGTAATGCGATGTCAGCGCTACCGGTTATCGTTAACCTGGCCGAGCTGGGGGGAAAATAACGACTACTCATCACGCCCTCACCATCATTGATGAAGATCTCTACGCTCGAATGGTCACAAAGGATATGCAAAGCATGAACCGCGCCATGCCAATAGCGGATCTGCTCAGTATTATCGGCCAGACTACGGCGGATCAACCGAATCACGTTGTCCTCCAGCTCCAACCACATCACTCCGGCGAAATCGATGCCGATAGGCCCGGTTGTGCTCAGCATCAATTCGATACGCTGCGCCGCCAGCTGCGGCGCTTGTTGTGCACACCCGTGCCATTGCTGCGCCTCCTGACGTAAGCGTTGCAATTCTCGGGCAGGTTGTTGGTAGAGATGCCCATTACGCAGGCGGAGTTCGCGCGGACAGGTCATCTGATGCAGCCATCCCTGCTGAACCGTCGGCTGTTGCTGCTCTTCACCATCCGGCACCCCCATCCAGCCCACCAGTAAACGTCGACCATCTGGACTCAGCGTAGTCTGCGGAGCATAAAACTCAAATCCGGCATCGACCTCATGATATGCGCCGCTGGTATAACGCCCCGTCGCATAATCTAAGTCACCGGCCAGCCAAACGCAGGCATGGGGATTCAGATAGCGTGTCGCCTCCGGTTTTATCCCTTGAGGGCAGCCCAACAAAACATGCTGCCCATCCAAGGCGAACAGATCGGGACACTCCCACATATAACTTGAGTCCGGTAAACCGTTAATCCCATTCCCGGCAATCTCACCCAGCAATTGCCAGTGTTGCAGGTCAGGCGAGGTAAAAAGTAAGACCTTACCGCGTAACGCCACGTCTTGGGCGCCCAGTACCATGTACCAAGACGCGCCATGCCGCCACACTTTAGGGTCACGGACATGGCCGGTATACCCTTCTGGCTGAGCTAACACCGGGCCCAATTTCTTAAACTCGCCCGTCGCTTCCGCGACCGCCAGACATTGCCAAGCGGTTCGACCGCCGTCTGGAAACTTCACATTACCGGTATAGCACAGCGTCAAGGTTCCGTGATTATCCAGCGCACTGCCCGAGTAACATCCGTTACGGTCATAGGTCTCGTCGGGCAATAGTGCGATAGGTTCATGTTGCCATTCGACCAAGTCCAACGATGACCAGTGTCCCCAGCATTTATATTTGTGGTTACAATCTAATGGATTCCATTGATAAAAAAGATGATAGCGCCCGGCAAACCAGATAAAGCCATTGGGATCATTCATCAGTCCACACACCGGAGCAAGATGCCAGCGCGGATAATAGCGATCGTGCAGAGCCGACGATTGTCGTCGCATCACCGCCTGTAGTATCGCTGGAAGAGGTGAATAGCGTGACATTATTCGCTCTCCGTTTTGTATTTAAGCAGCAGTGAAATAATGAAAGCGGCACTAAAGGCAAGCACCATTCCGATCAGATAGTTCAACACTGAGCTGGCCTGAACAATCGCAATCCCGGGGATCCCCGTTAGGCCAACGGCGGTCATATAAACATGTAGCGAAACGACCCACGCCCCACCGAGTGCCCCGCCGATCAACGCTGCAATAAAGGGCTTAACAAACCGCAGGTTAATACCAAAGATAGCCGCCTCCGTAATCCCTAACATGGCAGAAAACGCCGAAGGCACCACGATCGCTCTGACTTTAGCATCTTTCGTTTTAAACCAAACCGCCATACATGCCCCCGCCTGGGCAACGTTTGCCATGGACCAAATCGGCAGTAAAAAGTTAACCCCAATGGCCGGATTGCCTAACAATCCCGCCTCGATAGCATGAAAACTGTGATGAATACCGGTAATGACGATGACCGAGTAAAGTCCACCGAATAATAATCCAGCAAGCCAGCCGGCATGGCTTATCAAGGTCGTCAGTGCGAAGGAGATGCCATCGCCCAACATACGACCGACAGGCCCGATGAGCAATAATGCCATAAATCCAGAAATCACCACCGTAAGGAATGGAGTAATGATCAGATCCAAGGCATCGGGAACCATTTTATGCAGCCTTTTCTCTACCACACTCATGAACCAAACGGCCAGCAATACCGGGAACACGGTTCCTTGATAACCGATCATGGCGATCTCTAAGCCAAAAAAATTCATGGTATGGTAGCCGGCGGCGATCCCCCAAGCATTGGTGAGCGCGGGGTGAGTCAAAATTCCCCCCAAGGTCGCCCCCAGATAGGGATTGCTGCCAAACTCGCGAGCGGCGGTAAAACCGATCAAGATCGGCAAAATGATAAAAGCTGCCGAACTGCACATATCCAGAATAATATAGGTCGCATTGTTCGGGTTGACCAGATGATAGGTTTTAACCAGCCCTAATACCCCCATCAGCAGCCCCGAGGCAACAATCGCCGGGATGATCGGAACGAAAATATTCGATAATAAGCGGGCAATTCGCTGGAATAGATTGAGTTTTTGCGCGGCAATCGTCGCAGCTTCCGACTTGCTCGCCTCACTGATCCCCGCCGCCTGAATAAAAGCAGCATAAACTTTATTAACGACACCCGTGCCAAATATAATTTGTATCTGCCCCGCATTGTGAAAGCACCCTTTCACCCCCTCGACATGGGTAATCTCTTTTTGCTTCGCTAAACTGTCATCGACCAACACCAGTCTTAGCCGAGTAGCGCAGTGTGCGGCACTGGCTATATTTTCTTTCCCGCCCAACAAGGGAATTAATTCCCTGGCGACATTATCAAAATTCATAACACCCTCACAATTTTTTATGCATGTTCTGATTCGAACACGGCGGATTATTACAAATTAAAACCAAGTTTCCATTTGCACACCGAAATTCCATTCTCCTCCGGCGCTAAAACCATTGCTGCCGAAGGCATCATCAGACGCATAACGATCTAGCTTGTGGTTCCAGTCCATCCAGGTGGCAAACACGCGTAATTCGGGTCGGCTAAAGAAGTCGCCGACACTTCCCGCCTTCAATGTCGGCGCAAACGTCAGTTTATAGAAACTGCCATTGACCGCCTCTCGTGCCTTATACCCTTGTGGCTTAAGATCCATGTATTGATAGGTGCCTTCAAAGGCTAACGCAAAATTCTGGCTCACTTCTTTAATCAAACGCGCATTTATGGTAGCCCAAGTATAGTTATCGCCTTTGACATAGCGATTTTTACTGTTTTGCGCAATGATCGCCGGGGCGATATGCCAACCATGGCCCAAGGCCGTCACGCCATAAGTCGCCAAACGCCAGGTATTGGCCTCGGATAGCAAGGCACCATCCGAGCCGATCCCTTTCACCTCGGCCCCTAAGCCATGTCCATACAACAATGCACTTTTTGCTAAACCTTCCCGGAAACCATAAAAACTGTCTTGATGCAGACCGAGTAGCATATGCACCCCATGGTTAGCCGCTCCAGGCTGGATTAAATCGCCATTGGCATCTTTGCGTCCATTATTGTCTTTCGCCCGCAACCCACTCAACATAAACTGGAACGGCCCGATGAAGTGATTCATCGTCAGAATATAATCTTGGGCGTTATTATTCACATCCTCGACTTCGCCAAAATTACGCCCATAGATGGAAAAGTTACTACGCATAGACTGCGTCAGATGGACATCGTAAATACCGCCGCCGGTTCCCGCCAGAAAAACGACATCGCTGTCCAACCAGTGAATATCATAATTATCGCGGTCAAACCGTTTCCCCGCCCAGATGACACTATGTTTAAATGGGCCGCTGAGATCCGGTAAATCTTTCAACTCGGCAAAGGCCTGGCGCACATTCAGATCACTCGAATCCGCCGTCCAATCATTATAGTTTTTCTGTCCGTCGGCGAGCATGACTTTAAAACGGGTACGCGCGCCATTGGCCAAGCGCTGCTTATGTTCCAGACTGGCTTCGACATAGGTATCACCTTCGTTGCCCAACCGCCCCACCGCCCCACCGGTTTCACCGGCGGGAGTCAGATAAGGACCGCTCTTACTGCTGGAGCCGGCGTCATTCATCAACAGCCCAGAGCGGGCGTAACCGTGAAACTCAAAACCATTTGTCTCATCGGCCTTTTTCTCCAATTGTGACGTCCTGCGTTCAACACGCTGTGTCGTCACCTGAGTCAATTGCTGTTTCGCTGCCAGTTGGTGAACCTGTTGTTCGGCGACATTAGCCCGCTTCTCGGCCACTTGCGCACGCGTCTCAGCCACTTGCAGACGCTGCTCTAGCTGCGCTAAGCGCGCCTCGATGCTACTAAAATTGGTTTGCGCCTTTACGGGTAGCGCACCAGTTGCGGAAAGCAAACCGACCATCACACCAATCGTATACTTTTTATGCATTATTATCACACCCCATCATTATCGTTGCACTTTATTATCTGCTAAACCGGTTTAACAGCGATATTAAATGATATTTAGTAGCGTGCAATTTATTTTGCTAAACCGGTTTAGGTATTGTGATCAGTGCAGCAAATTTAACCGATGTGCATAAAACGCCTACATACCTACGCCTGTGCCAGAATATCTGTCAGATAGGGCAACGCCGTCATCGCGCCCTTCGCCGTCGTCGCCATCGCGCCACAGGTTTGGGCACGGTCGATGATCGGTGTCAGTTGCTGGAGCGTTTGAGGGATACCCTGTAACGCGAGTCCAGAGAGGATGCCGGCGACAAACGCATCACCGGCACCAGTGGTATCAATACTGATAACCGGGCGCGTCGTAAAGTGGATGATTTCACCGTGAAAATAGACCTGGACTCCCGCCTTACCCTGGGTCACGAGCAGGAGATCGAACGGATACATCTCGGCCAGTTGCGCCATTCCCAGTGCTAACTCTGGGGTGCCGCTGATAAAGATCAACTCCTCCTCCGAGAGCTTGACGACGTTAGACAAACACAATGCCCGCTGTAAGCAGGTGCGTAACATCGCCTCACTCTGCCAGAGATCGTGGCGAATATTCGGGTCAAAACTGACGCGCCCCCCCGCCTGGCGAATACGCTCCATCGCCAGGAAGGTGGTACTGCGACTGGGTTCGGCGCTCAGTGCAATCGAGCAAACATGCAGCCACTCATCGGCCTGGAAGTTAGGCAGATCACAGGGTTGCAAAAATAGATCGGCGCTAGGCTGCACCATAAAGGTAAAGGTTCTCTCCCCCTCATCATCCAAGGAGACCACCACCGTGGAGGTGCGTCGTTCAGGGTCACTCTGCATATGTTGTACGTCGACATGCTCCGCCGCCAAGGTAGTGCGCAGGAAGCGACCAAAAGGATCGTCCCCGACTCGGCCAATAAACGCACTGTTTCCGCCTAAACGGGCCACACCGACAGCGACATTCGCCGGAGCGCCGCCCGGACACTGAATCAAACGGCCCTCCGCCGCATCCGGTAGGAGATCCACCACGGCATCGCCCAACACCCACACTTTATTATTCATCATCGGCCTCATGCTAAACAAAACTAAATCGGTTTAGCTATTAAATCATAAAAGAGATGGCAAGCGATATATCTTTACAATCGCGATCGACTGCACTGATTGCCACTCTCGCGGGCCTAGACAAAAGGGCTGATGCGTGCGCCAGGCCGCTCCCCCCACAGGTAATAAAATGAGCGCACAGGCCGCTATGGTAGCGGACATCGCGGCTAAGTCAGCTGGAAACGGCATAGCAAAAAGGCCACGCTGTTACCAGCGTGGCCTTTGAATTTGGCGGAAGGACAGAGATTCGAACTCTGGGAGCTGTTACACTCGACGGTTTTCAAGACCGTTGCCTTAAACCACTCGGCCATCCTTCCAATGGCTGAGGATATTAATCGGCTCTGAGTTCCTTGTCCAGCCCTAAAATCATCTTTTTACTCAATCGGCTAGCAAATGAGCGATGCGTTCTCTTCGTGTACGCCCTTTCAACGTCGTGGCCCTGTCTGGAGACCGATGAGGGAGGCCTTAAGCATCTTCATCGCGATATTCCAGCGGCTGGCACTATGGCTAGCCAAGGCATATTTCGCTACACAGCGGGCTACCTGTACTCTTCTGCTATTCATCCGCGCCTCCTCAGCAACATATTTCAGATAAAGCCTATACCCGTCGGCTTCAACATATGTATGAGTAATGTAAAGTTGCCGGAGGATTTGCCGTTCGCTGTAAAGCGGAAGAATAAGACCGTAAATCGCCCATTCCTACCTCAGTTGGCCGCGCTCAAGGTGCCTGGATGACGATGGCGACCCGCCGGTTTTCCGCGCGGCCCTGACGAGTCGCATTATCGGCAATCGGGTCACTTTTTCCTCTGCCGCGCGTGATGAGATTCGCCCGCGGCATGCCGCCGCTAGCTAGGGCATCCGCCACCTTATTGGCTCGCTTCAGCGACAACTGTTGATTGTAGGCATCCGTCCCGTAGTTATCGGTGTAGCCGTCTAGGCGGGCATGCAAGATAGCAACCTGGGATAACGCCCGGCCAATCTCCGCTACATGCGCCTGACTCTCTGGTCGCAAAACAAACTGGTTATTGCCGAACAACACCTTTTCTGATATGCCGAAACTCCACCCGTCCGCCCCTTGGATAAAGCCTTGTTGCTGTAAAACCGCCACCTGCTGCGCTGAAAAAGTTTCCTTACGTTGACAACCACTCAGCATCAAGCCGGCGAGCAGCAAGCCGACAACCCACACCACACGCTTTGTTGTTACCATATCTATTCCTTATTATTTTTCGTGACTAACCGATACTCCAGCCACCACCCCGCTGTTTGCTCTGGTACATGGCACTATCCGCCCGCTCCAGCAGTTCATTGAGCTGACTCGCGGGCGAAGAGAAGGTAAAACCGATGCTAAAAGTCATACTAACCTGCACTCCATTGGCCAGGGTGATCGGCTGCGGGACCGCCCGGAGTATCCCGTTGGCGACCCGCTCCGCCTCACGGCTATGTTCGATATTACGCAATAGAATGGCAAACTCATCGCCACCCAAACGCGCCACCATATCCGTTTTCCGAATCTGTTGGCTTAGACGATGAGCCACCTCGATTAAGACCCGATCGCCCGCGGCATGCCCCCAACTGTCGTTGATACTCTTAAACCCATCGCCATCCAAAAACATCACACAGACCTGCTCCTGCTGTAGGTCAAAGCTCTCCAGCATATTCATGAAACAGGTTCGATTCGGCAAACCGGTCAATGGGTCATGCAGTGCCTTATAGCTCAATACCCCATTTTCATTCACTAGCGAGTCATGCTGTGACTCCACCTCCATCAGTAGGCTGTTAAATCCTCGGCTTAACTCTTCAATCTCAGCTATCTGCGAATGGGGAACACGCAGCGAATAGGTCCGCCGCTCGCGAACCTGGCGCGCTACCTTGGCGATGGCATATAACTCATCCACGATACCGGTATGCATGCGCTGCACCAGACAGAGCGAGAGCAAGGCAATCAAAATCAGACAACACAGCATACCCAAGAGAACATACCCCAAGAAATGCACCAGCATCGCGCCGTCGGCCTTCAGGGAAACATAACCGATCAGTTGGCCTTTGTGTTCGATGGGCCCCGTGACCGCACTCGGCAACAGCCAACCACGCAGCAGACGATTCACCCGCTCATTGGACGGCGCCGGCGACTGCCAGCGTACCCAGACTTGATGTTGCGCATTACTAATCGTCGCCTCGGCGATCTGTTCATGCTTGGCGATCATGTTTAGCGCATCCAGTGCAGCACTCTTATCATTAAATACCACCGCCGCCTCGCTGGTATAACTGATGGTCATCGCCACCAAATGCAGATTATGTTCTGCATAACTACGCAGTGTGAATAGTGATAATAACGATAGTGGAATCCCGGCCAATAATAACGTAACGGCGATAATCATCAAATGAATACGCTGAAACATACGCCGTAATGTCGGGCGAGTCCGATGCGAGCTGACTCTCTTGGAAAATAAGCGTTTCACCCTGTTACCCTTTTTTCTCTGCCAAGAGCAGCACATTGGGGTTTACCTGTATGTTGCTGCGCGCCAGCGTATCCAAATTCAACTTAAAGTTGATGCTCTGCTTCCCCAATTGCAGGCAAAACGCACTGCCTTTACTGCATTCACGGTTATTTTCCGCGATGGTTAACAAACTTTTTCCCTGTAGCAAACCAACCACAGACTGTTGCTGATCAGGGGTGACATCACCGTAATAAACGGCATCGCACTGCTGCAAAATAGCCTGCGGCGTAAAGTCCACCTCGCGCACGCTAAGCTGTGGTGTCGCCGGCATAGACAATAACTGACGGGCAAAGCGTGTCGGTGGAATGATGCATAAACGGATCGGCGGCGACGCGGTACGCCAGCGCGTAAAGCTGATCATCCCGGTCACGATGCGGGCCACATCCCGCTCTCGTTGCTGCTGTAGGTTGTCATCCCATTGCACGCCGCTCACTGCATGCGCCGGCGCACAAAAGAGCTCAAAACCGAGACAACAGCCCAACATAGCCGCGATCACGTATTTAAGCGGATGATACATTGTGAAATTCATGCAACAGGCTCAATCAATCCCCATTTTATCTCTATGAAACCAGGGCTATTCTCCCTGCCACTAGGCCATCCGCCCGAGGATGAAACCATTAAGTTTAAAAAAAGTACACAAGTAAAAAGTAGGATTTTTCTTTATCATGGGAAACGACAATACCATAAAACCGAATATCCCCGACACACATCAGCGCCGGATAGGCGGCACACGAGCAAGCGACTCTCCTCCGCCGATTAGGAAAAATGAAATCGCTACGCTATTCTTTCACCACGCCGTGCGTATACGGGAAAATAGATACTAGGGATGATCGTTTACTGTCGCAAGCCAATCTAGGCGTAATCCGCTTAACAAGATCGCGCTACAACCGTTATTATAGATATGTCTCACTAAGCGGCACGCAGCGCCCGTACGCCAAGGGGCAGCAAGTTATCGGCAGCGGGTGCCACACGCGTCCAGAAGGGGTGAATAATGGGAAAACGGCTACAACGTGAGAAACTCACAATCCAACGCATGATCGCGCTGTATCAATCGTCCGCCCCGGCGGCGCTGGCCGAACCGTCACACTATCAGCAGCTCTATCAATATGCTTGCGCGCGTCTGGATCGGTGCCCTTTTGGCGAGCAAAAGCCCGCCTGTAAACAATGCCCCATCCATTGCTACCAGCCGGCGAAACGGGAAGAGATGAAGGCGATCATGCGTTGGGCCGGGCCGCGCATGCTATGGCGTCACCCTATCCTGACCCTCCGCCATCTGCACGATGATCGGCGCCCGGTGCCTGCGCTCCCCGAACGCAAACGGCGCGAGCCGCGCTAACGGCGTGCGCGCGCTGTTCGGCGCATGGCGACTTAGCGCACCACCAAGACGCTGGTCGTCGCATGACGCACGATCTTGGTCGCGTTAGAGCCGAGCAAATAGGTAGACATACTCGGCCGCCGTGAACCGATGACGATCAGATCGGCGCCGATCTTCTGCGCCTCTTTCAGCACCTCATCGTAGATAGATCCCTTGCGGATCTGGCAACTGATACGGCTTGGCTCCGTCAACGGAATCGACTCGGCGAGCGTCTGCATCTTCGCCAGGCACTCATCCGCCAAAATATCTTCGAAACGCTGCGTCTCTTTATTTAAACGACTCAAGGAGCAGTCCGGCACCTGCATGACATAGAGCAAACTGATCTGCACGACGTCCTGTGCCGCTAAGGCCTTCACCTCGGCCAGCGCAGCCTCGGTCAATACCATCTCATCCAGATCGACAGGAACCAAAATCGTCTTATACATCATTAACCTCCTGTTAGATTCGCCTGTGATCGATGTTAGCACTCCACGCAGCAAAAAGGGCAGCACATCATTGTTTTATCGAGCCGGTTAACATTTTTCTACCACGCAAACGTTTTAACCGGATAGACCAACGAATCATGGTCGGAACGCCTAGCCTTCTCCCGACCATACCTTAAAAAGCGCACTGATCATCGCCCGCACGCTGTAATCGAGGGTTTTACTATGGCGATGCTGCTAGCCAGGCCACATATTTGCCCCTTACCAGCAATAATGGATTGAATTTCTACATAATAAGCACCATATACATAACAGCAGATCGAGCGATGCCGTTATGCTAGCCATCCCTGTTCTGGGAATAGACTCGATAACGCGCCAAGCAATTACGCGGGTAGCATGAGGAATGGGATAGATAGATGGTCGATGTTTTAGTCGGATTTGTTCTGCTGGTCAGCCCATGTGGCCATGATGCCTGTGATGCTCTCCCTGTCACAGAAGATATATACCCTACGCACCGCGAGTGCCAACAGATGATCGACAAACTGCACCAACGTCGTCCCAACGCGGTTCTCTTCTGCGGTGAAGTCTATCGCAACGAAGACGAGCAGGAAAAACCGCCACAGCCCTAGCGCGACACAAAGCCATGGGCGGTGCGTCATCACACCGCCCATCGTTAGCATATATTATCGCGCCGGGGATTGGCGCGCCTTGACGTCGTCACCCGCGCCGGGTCGCATTTACGCCCAAGCGCTTACGGCTTCTCCGGCGTAATCGGTGACGCCGCTTCGTTGGGGCCAAAGGCAACCAACGCCAGAAGACTCAGCAGATAACTGACATGGCAGCTACGCAGGATTTGCCTGAACAGCTTCATGAGAAACTCCTTCGTAAGGATATCCTGTCCTACTCTACCCTTTCGTCCGTAAAGCGCCAGCCCGCCACATGATGGCGCTCACACTCCCATCATCTTTTGTCCACTCCCTCTGAACGTATTTCCTCGCCTTCACCGCCGGGGAAATGCACGGGCGTTAGCGCTTACGCGGCAAGGAGCACCCCGCCACGGGCCGGAGTATGGGGTATGGGGTATGGGGTATGGGGTATGGGGTATGGGGTATGG